>CP128407.1:0-856140 GCA_046846435.1 Candidatus Saccharibacteria bacterium oral taxon 488
GTGCTGGGTGAAATTGAAGTTTCAATTCCGCCATCGTCATTTTCGACTTGGTTTAAGTCGACTGAGCTTGACATTATATCTGATAACGAGGTGGCTGTCCTGTCACCCAACCCTTTCGTGTTGACACAACTAGAGAAACGCTATTATCAGCGCATCGCTGACGGTTTGAAACGAAATGGCCTTGCGGTCTCGACGATTCATTTTCGACCCAAAAAAACAGCTGCTCGAAAGCAACGCCTCAGCCGCGATGAACCAAATTCAGCGGCCGCCGCCCAACCGATCATTAAGCAGTCTAAAAAATCAGTAACCAACCTTAACCCGCGCTACACCTTTGACAACTTTATCGTTGGCTCAAGTAATGACCTGGCGCACGCCGCCTGTCAAGCGATTGCCGCTAATCCTGGCACCAAATACAATCCGCTCTATTTGTATGGCGGTTCGGGGCTTGGTAAAACCCATTTGATGCAGGCCGTTGGTAACGAGATTATCAAGCGCCAACCCTCCGCCCGCGTATTATATACTACCACCGAGACCTTTGTGAGTGAATTCCTCGACTCGATTCGCTTCAAGAAAAAAGGATTTTCCGACAAATATCGTAACGTCGATGTTTTGATTGTTGACGATATGCAGTTTATCGCCAACAAGGAAAAAACCCAGGACGAGTTCTTTCACACCTTTAATGATCTGCATCAAAACGATAAGCAAATTATCATCAGCTCTGACAAGCCGCCCAAAAGCATCCCTACCCTAACCGACCGCCTGCGTAGTCGTTTTGAGTGGGGCATGACGATTGACGTGCAGATGCCTGATTATGAAACTCGCTGTGCTATCGTTACTGCTAAGGCTGGCCTGAGCAACATTGAATTATCCGCCGACGTTGTCGAATACCTCGCCACCAATTTCAAGACTAATATTCGTGAACTTGAAGGGGCGCTCAATCAGCTACTTGCCTACGCCGAGATGCAGAACATCACGCCCGATGCCGAAACCGCCGAGGGACTGCTTGGTAATATCAAGCGCTCTCGCCCGCAGCACATCACCGCCAAGCAAATTATTGACAAAACCGCTCGCCACTTTGGCGTTGAGGTCAAGGATGTGTGTTCGCCAAGGCGCGATAAATACATCATGCAGCCACGCCAAATCGCCATGTACCTACTGCGGAGCGAGCTTAAGATGAGCTTTCCAAAAATCGCCCAGGAGCTTGGCCGCAAAGACCACACTACCGCCATTCATTCGGTTGACAAAATTAGCAAGGAGATGCTCATCAGTGTCAACATTCGTGAACAAATTAATGACATCCGAGACAAACTCTATGTGTAAAACCTGGGTAAAACGTGCGCATAACCAGCGACAAACTTGTGAACGACTATCCACTAATCTGGCTATCATCAAATGGGCCAAGCAGTATCATGTGGATAATCAGCGCCTTATCCACGACATCATACCCAGCAAATCCACTATCTTTTCCACTGACACAATGCTGCTACCGCCCCTGTCTGAACACAATTTTTACCCAGTTTCCACAGCACCTATTATTACTAACCGCTGAATAAAATTAAGAAAGGGTTTATAATAAGAATATGAAGCTCACCGTCACCCAAGAAAACCTCGCCAAAGCCCTCGCCAGCGTTGGGCGCATCGCCGCTAGTCGTAACGAACTAGCAATACTGAACAATATTTTACTACGAACAGACGGCTCTCGGCTGGTCGTAGCGGCAACGAATCTGGAGATCGCTTCTACCCAGTATGTTGGCGCCAAGGTCGAAAAGCCCGGCTCGATAACCATCCCGGCCCGACTAGTGAGCGAGTTTGTCGCCAACCTGCCGAGTGGTACGGTCGAATTGGAGGTCAAGGACGAGCATCTACACCTGACCGCAGGTAAGTTCTCATCGGTTATCAATGGCGTCGTAGCAGACGAGTTTCCGGAGCTACCGACAGTGGACGAGCAGACGGCGGTGCGACTGGATATGAGTACGGATGAGCTAAAAAAGGCAGTTTCGCAAACCATTATCGCGACGTCTAGCGATGCCACGCGGGCGGTGTTAACTGGTGTGTACTGGCATACCTATAATAGTGAGTTGTATCTAGCGGCCACGGACGGTTATCGGCTAGCGGAGAAACGGCTGATGAAGTTTGATGGCGAAATTACAGCTGTCGTGCCGGCATCGACACTCCAGGAGGTGCTACGTAGCCTCGACACCGAGACGAGTGATGTGAGTTTGTTTTTTGATGAAACGCAGGTTGGGTTTCGGACGGATCACCTAGAGATCGTGAGTCGGCTGATCGATGGCAAGTTTCCCGACTATCGTCAACTGATTCCTAAACTCGCCGAGACCGAGGTGGTAATTAGAAAAGCCGATTTCCTGCGCATCACCAAGGTTGCTAGTCTATTTGCGCGCGAGTCGGGTGGCGGCATCACTCTCAAGGCTAGTCACGAGCAAGCACTATTGTCGATTCACTCAATTGCTTCGGAGCTCGGTGAGAACACTTCTGAGGCTAGTGCCGAGGTGTCGAATGACGGCGAGATTACGCTCAATTCTCGTTATCTGATCGAGTCACTTGGCGTCACTGACGGTGAGACAGTTACCTTCTCGTTTAACGGCAAACTGTCGCCATGCGTCATCCGCGAGCAGACTCCTACGCCAGATTGCATGCATATTGTTATGCCGTTGAAGCGCTAGGTTAGTTAAGTGATCGACCGTCTTGAGTAATGGTAATTCGTCGATTATTATCGTAATCAATAGTGATGTTGTAGGCTAATTTATCCTCGACGGTAATAGTAAACGATAGTGTATTTTTTCCTGTTGATGTATCGCGTGTAATATTTTTTATCGTTGTTTGCGTGGCGATGCGCGATAGCCTATGGTCATAAGAATAATCACTCATGATTAGCTTTTCAATGTAGTCAGTGTCATTGCCGGTTAGTTGGTCGGATAATGAATTGCCGTACTGATCCTTTTGGCCGCTCCAGTTGACAACCAGATGCGGACTTCGTAGTCCACGCATTCGCGAAAAGTCATCATTACAGCCAAAATAACCGTATATTAGCTGATCGGTTGGTAGACACGAAACGGTTGTGCCATATTGATACTGAGCATCATCGTCAAGATTGGTCTTTTGTGACCACGTATATTCAACGAGATACGACTGCTGTAGGCTTTTAATATCAACAATGAAGTTAACAGTGTGGATATCTTTTGCTTGATCATGAGTTTGCTTAAACGACCTGTCGCGGATAAGGATGTCTTTGATGGAGTTGTTTGGTAAATCACCCGTGTAGTTGTTGCGGATGGTAGTATATAATGCGTGACGAATTGTTTCGAGGGTTTTAGCGTCGGTCGGTTTACCATTTGTATATGTACTGAGATTTTCGATATGCATTTCTCCACCAAGAGGGTTGCGTAGCAGTAGTATATAAGCAACCGTAGTGATAATAACAACACCAATAAACCCCAAGATAATGAAAATTAGTTTTTTATTATAGTGCAACATTACCGCCACCTCTACTTGTATTTGCTCCAACATAGCTCGCCACTGCTGACATATCAACTTCTGGGTAGGCAAACTCATCCGGAAGATGTCCGAGCCAAGTTTTTGGATCATTAACCCTACCCGTAAGGATAAATCCAGATCCGCCACCTCGTTGCGTGCCATCACCGCGGCCCTTACCTGAATTACCACAACTTGCGTGGCCAACGATGACATTATCGCCCTGAATGCCGAGGACAACTCCGGTGTGACCATAGCGTCCACCAGACCAACTAAACACAGCGCCGACTTTTGGTGTTTTACCGGTCGGTAGCTTTCGAGCATTTCTTAAGTGCTTAACAACGTGTTCGCCATTACCTGTGGTGCCGAGGTTTTTTGTTGAAGTAAATTTTTCAAGGAAGAATACAGAGAACGACACACAGTTTGATCCCCCACCATTACAAGTATTCCACAAGTAGTCACCCATAGCTTTGCGGCTTTCATTATTTTTATTTTCGCCGTAATTCATCATGAATTTCTTCGCTTGCTCTTCGTTGAGACCGCCTTCGGAGATGGTGCCGCCTCCACCTCCACTACCGTCACTACAGTTAGTGGCAGCACCAGAAGCGGCAGCGGCCGCGCTAGACGGATCTGGTTCCCAACTCATAGCTTTCATGGTATAAGCTACGCGAACTATAGTCTGTGGAATGCCAGCACCAAAAAATTTCTTTACCATAATAACAGCAGCAGCTGCGGCGTTGCCTGATGCTACCATCTCAGCTAACACGTTTTTACGTGAAGTTGGTGCAAGGTTCTGGAGTTGCCACCAGACGATAGCTAGTTGCACCTCGAGACTGGTAACATCACCCTGGACGCCAGCCTGCTGTTGCCAGTAGAGGACGGCTACGCCAGGGTCCCATTGGGCGATTCCCCAGGCATCGCCCATACCAGCCGGTTTACTCGGGTTCCACGGGTGATACTTACCGCCGGCCTTGAGCGGATTTGGCTCGGAGCCTTTATTTTGACGAAGAATTGGGTTACCTTTTGACTCCTGATATAAATTACCAACGATTGCTGCTGCAACAAACTTTGGCGCACCTTTGGATATAAAGTAATTAAATGCTTTCTTTAGATTATCTTCGCCGACTAGCTCGCCTGCCGCCCCACTCGCTGACTGTGCGGCATTTGGTGAACAGTTTGTATCCTCAGAATTATTGCTAAAAAGAATGTTGTTGTCTTCAAATGTTGCCCGCAGCTGATCGGTATTTAACTCGGCAAATACTGGTGAACTCCCAAAAAGAAGCGAAATGATTGATATAATAACAGCGACTCTTTGAAAGGCTAATTTTCGTTCCATAATTTTCTCGCTCGCTCTCTTGCGTTATCTGGTAATGTGTTACCGCTGGTTGTCTGCCACGCCTCTTTGCCGGTTGAGTATGCGATGAGCTGCAAATTGCCGTGACCATCTTTCTTTAATATGACATATAATGTGCGCGATGGGTTGTTGGTCGCAATATTGGCGGCAATTGCTTTCAGAAAAATCCACTCATTTTCGAAGTCAATTTTTTCGAGAAATGTTTGTCGCGGTGTTGTCGTAACTTGTAGGTTGGTAAAAGCAGCGGAAGCCGATTCGCGCAATATTTTTTCTGGGATTGTAAGATTTTTAGTTGGTCCTGGATTTAATGGAGTGTTGTTGCGGATAACAACTAGAATAATGACGATTATCAGTGCAATTGCTGCAATACATAGCCCAGCCATAATCGTCAACGATCGCCTATCGTCACGTGGCTGCTGGGAGTAATAACTCATGTTATCTATCATAACGCTACTGGCTCCCCACTTGCGGTTCGAATGGTGACGGCGTTATCCGCGATAGTAAACTGCACGACATACGCGGCGGTATTCTTAACAGTTACGGTGAATGATATTGTCTTTTCGTTAAAAACTACATTAGTGATCGCTCCAGACACAAGGGTATCAGAGGTCGCATGTTTACTTACGTAGTGGCGAAGAATTGCTGCAACGAGTGAATTTTGGGTGTCATCATTGATGAATGCGGCCAGTGTTTTATTGGCACTATTCTTCGTATCCCACCCACTGAGGACTAGCTGTTGTGTGGTTGGCTGGCCACTGCCGCCGGTTGGTCCCTCGTACTGCCCACCTCCCGACCGAGTAGAGCTATCATTAGACGACTGCGGCGGAGTCGACGGGTTGGTGGGTGGTAGCAGCAGAATGACGACAATGATTGAGGTGGAGAGTATGATGAATGATAACGTAGCAATAATTGCTGTTTTGTGTGCTAAAAGAAACTCTCTCACGATGACCGCCCTCCAACTTTTTTCGGTCCAGTGATTACCCACATACCTGTTGTGCCATCTTCTTCATCATCATTTTTACCCTTATCTGCCTTTTCACCAAAGTGGAATTCGCTCGCCGCAAAACCAGCTTTATTTTCGGTGTTGGAGCGCTTATTCGGGTCACCAACGAGGAACTTACCGTCAGTAGTCTTTCCGCGAATAAACATAATGTGACCACCCTGGATAAACGGTGTTTTCCCACCAACCGATATGAGAACCAGGCCACCTTCGGACAGGCCTTTTGAGGCGTTTTCGGCATTTGGCTGCACTTTCTTGATCGTAATACCGAACTTATCCTTAAACAGCTGAGCTTTGCTTTCCCATATCCAATTCGAACCACAACGTCCACCGCCCCTCTGGCCATCGTTTTGGTAGAAAAACTCGGCCATTTTTTCTGGATCAACGGTTGTATTGCCGACAGTCGAGACAATAGCAGCCATAGAGGTTGGCGCGCAGCCACACTCACCAATAGTACCAATGCCGTATTTTTTATTCTTCCACGGCTCTTCTGACTGATAGTACATCCTGATCTGGTCGAGATTTTCGCCAGTTTGGGAGTTTGAGGCGTTATTAGACTGATTGCTGCCAACAAGTTCTTCGTCGTCTTCACCGTTGATGGAGTTTTGGATCTGATAATCCATTAAAAAGACGGAGATGGCGGCGAGGGTTCTGCTGTCGGCGGTGTCGATTGAGCCAAAGTCGGTGTCGGCGCTTGTTTTGCCATTTTCGCTTTCGATAACAGGACGATAACCGCCACTGGAGAGTTTGCCAGTACTTTGCCTGGTACTGGATTCATCGAGAACGCAGCCGGTCATATTGGTTGAGTATTCTGCTGAGCTGACATCGCTACAAGACTCAATAAACGACTTTAGCGGTGTATTGTCTTTTATATACCCTTTACTAACCAATGCCTCAATGTCGTCTTCTTTTTCTATATCAACACTTTCATCGATCCACCCAGCCTTTGCCAGGATCTCTCGTGCCTCCTCAACACCCATATCGTCCTGCTGTTTAGTGAAGCCTGTACACCCAGCGCCGGCAAAGTTTACTGCCGGGGTAACGTCGCGGCCATTAACCTCGGTTTTTAAGCCAAAGTCTTCGGCATAACCACAGTAATTTGCCGAGTAGTTATCGCTCGCGTTGGCGGCGGTTCCAAATGAAAGCGCCATTGCTGGGAGGCGGATAATATTAGAGAAGATTGAAGCAAAAGAATTATTGTAACTGCCAGATTGGAGCATCATCTGACGTAAGTTAAAGGTAAGGCTACCAAGGAATGTGTGGCGGCTGGAGGTGTCGAATGGGCTGAGCGAGGCGAGGTCGTATTCACGTTGTTGTCGCTCGTTAGCGAGACGAACTTGATTAAAACTAGAGAGGCCTTTTTTAGATAATACCGGCAGATGTTTTGCTGAATTTGCTGCAGCAAAAAATGCACCAGCCGATGTTCCGAGCATGTCACCAAACTCCCTACCCTTGGCATTAGCAATATCATTATCACCGACGATGGCTTTAAAAATTGCCTGAACTGCTGCACTTGTGGCTGCTTTGGTTATTTCGCCTACAATGACAGAGGTGATCTGAGAGATTGCGAAATTACCCACTGCCTTGACAATACCACCGATAAGTGTCGGCGCTGCTAAGGCTGTCGCTGCTGCATCGACGGCCATAGCAGAATACATAGCCTGATCGCTCATGATGACGTTGCACGCGCCCTTGGTGGCATCTTTGTATTGATACATTGCCTGGATGGCTGGGTGGCGACGAACCTTAAGCCCGGGGGCAAACTTTTCAGATAGCGGAACTTTATTTTTATTGACACCCATAGCGGAGAGCAGAAGTGGTGAATCAAGAGCCGACTCGGCTTTGCCATTGCTGCCTTTGTGGCGAGAGGTCAACATTGTACCAACGAATTCCATACCGGCAGCAGTCATTGCGAAACGCGGATCAAGGCCTGAAGCTTTTTGTTGTGATCCCGGCGAGAGAACCATGTTGGCTATCGGTGGGATAAGTGCTGCCATTTGCGCTCCGGCAACACCCCCAACAACAAAATCAGGTATGTGTCCGGCGATACAGGCGCCTGTTGCGAGGGTATAGGCCGAACCAGCACGCCGCGCACGCTTTAGTTTTTTATCGGCATGTGCTTTGGCTTTGTTGCCCGACTCTTCAATGTCTGATTGGTTTATTTTATCATCAGCACGATATTCTTCGGATGGGGTCTTCTTTTTTTCACCGTCAGAGCCTGTTGAACCTTGATTTTGTCGGTTATTCTTTTTGTTTTCTTCGGCCCATGTGGCCGCTCCTCCGTTTCGTTTTATACGCTTAAACTTACTAAAGAACTTTTTGGCGAGATATTTACTTGACCAGACACGAAACCGCATATTAAATGCACCCGATCGACCAAGAACCTTGGCGGCAAGGCCGCGGTTTTCTTTAGTGCTTAAAAAACCAGGCAAGTCTTGAGCCTTGATGTGTTTGCCGTCAACAATAAATTTTTCGGGGTTACCATCGGGGTAGCCAAATCTTTTCAGGTTAAGCGGTTTGCCTTTAGCATCGGCCGCCACGACACCGTGCTTTGCGAGACGGCGTAAACCTTTATTTGAAATCGTGCCGGCCTTGCACTTCATCTTTTTACTATTGCAAACGCCGGGCTTTGTGATCATATTCGCCAAGTTTTTTGCGAGACGTCGTTCAGAGACAACTGAACTAGAATCGTTGCCAAGAGTTAGGTTTTCCATGAGATTGATGAGCATTGATGCTGGGCCAAACACTGAAGCCAGCAGACCTCCGCCAACACCGAATAGTACCATCAAACCAGCAATACCGCCGCGTTTTTTAGCAAGAGCGATGAGCTTAGCGGCTTGACTTTTGGGCATAGTTCGATTAGAATTTCCCGGTTGATAAAAACCGCTTTGTGGTCCTTGATTTGTAGCACCATTCTCTTTGTCTGTTATTTTTTGTGCGGCATCTTCAATATTGGTATCTCGATTCGCCTGGTAGCCGAACTGGTTGGCATCAAGACTGTCATCCCTCAAACCGGCCTCTATCTGGTCAAGTGCTGCCTGCTCACCAGCATTCAGTCGCTCCGATGAATCATCATGTAGCTCAAACGGATTTGCTCGCCCATCAGCATCGGAGTCGGTCGTGGTGTCAAATCGCGGCGGTTTTGTTGCTGTTGCCATATGCCTCCAATTATACTACACTGCCCCGTACCCGCCGAGCGGCGTTTCTGATGGTAGTTGATGTCGAGAGATCGGCGAGGTGTTGATGAGTTCGTATTCGGTATCGCTGGCCTGAATCTGGATGTGAACGTGGTTTTGTCCGGCAAAGAACAACCCCTGCCCCACGGGGAAATTGGCGAGGCGTTTTTGCTCTTCCTCGGTTAGTTTGAAGACACTGGAAAGGACATCAACGGCGCTGGTTGACTGCTTGAGCAATAGCTGCATCGACGAGTTGGCGACGATGGCTCGGCCCATTTTGCTACCCATAAAGTCCTCGACGTCCTGGGTGATAGTCGTGAGGCCGAGCTGGTATTTGCGGGCGCGCTTGGCGAGAGAAAACAGGAAGTTGGCCGAGTCGTCGTAGCGCATCAGCTGCCATGCCTCATCGACGATGAGCATGCGCCGCTTTTGGTCGGTGCGTGTAATATTCCAAATGTGATTGAGGACAATATACATGGCGATCGGCCGCAGCTCGTCCTCGAGATCGCGGATATTAAAGACCACCATGGTGTTATTGATATCGATGTTTGATTGCTGACTAAAGATACCAGCGAACGTACCCGAGGTAAACTTGCGGAGCCGCTGAGCGAGGCTTGGCCCGGTGCCACCCATATGAAGCAATGTATCGTAGAGGTCGGCGATAGTTGGCGGTGTCGAATGGTGGGTCAACGGGTCAGCGGTGATGCCGACGCGGGCGTAGGTGTCGATCAGCGCCTGGTCAATATCAGCCTCCTCTGCGGCCGTCAGTCCAGCGATAATCTGTCCGCCTGCTGTCGTCTGTGAGCCACCTAGCATCTGTCGCAACAACCCGTGCAGCGTCACCAAATTCGCCCTCAGCGCATCGTCTGCCTCATCGGTATCAATCACTCGCGGCAGATCAAACGGATTGATACGAGTATCACTATTGAGGCTCAGTCGAATGTAACTGCCGCCAACGGCGTCGGACAATTTCTGGTATTCGTTTTCTGGGTCGATAATCACGATGTCCGATCCGAGCATCATGCTGCGCAGTGCCTCCAGCTTGACCGTGAACGACTTACCAGCACCAGATTTAGCGAACACCACCATGTTGGCATTCTCGAGGGAAAATCGATCAAAAATCACCAAGCCGTTATTGTGCATATTAATACCATAGAGCACACCCTTGCCATCGGTTAGATCGGCCGAGGTGAACGGAAAGCTAGTAGAAATGGCGCCGGTATTCATGTTGCGACGGACCTGGAGCTGGTCGGTCAGCTGCGGAATGGTGCTGTTGAGGCCCTGCTCCTGCTGGGCCGAGGCAACTTTAGAGAATACCAGCTGCTGGCCAAAAATTGTCTCGATCTTGTGTTGGATAAAGTTGAGCTCATCAATGCTGTCGGCATAAATCGTGATGTAAAGGCCAAAGCGGAAGAACTTTTCCGAGCCGATCTGTAACTGATTGCGTAGTTCCTCGGCGTCCTGCAATGCTGCTTCCATCGCTGGGTCGCGCACCTTGCCCTTCTCGGAATTGATACTGAGGCTGGCCTCGAGCTGAGTCACTTTCTTGCGCAGGTTGTTGAGCACCACCTGGGTATCAACCGGGTAAATGAACATACTGATATCCAGCACCTCGTCGATGTTGATCACTGAGCTGAGCCAACCGGTGTATAGCTCGCGCGGATACCCGTAGACGTACATGGTGCGGCCGTACTTTGAGCCGAGGCGGAAGTGGTCAGACTTGAGCTCGAGGCTGCTTGGAGCAATAAAATCGCGCAAGGTTCTCACACCGGTGAGAAATGCTTGCTCAACCTCGGCTTGCTCGCGGGCCCGCTGTTGGGCGGCGATATCAATAGCGTCTAACTTCTTTTTCCTAGCCATGCCGTGCTCCTCCATACCCACGTGGCGACTCGCCCTGTCCCTTGCGGACATAGGTTGTCGCCAGTTCATCGGCACCAACACTGAGTGGTTGCTGTGGTGCCACGTCGGGATTGTATGAACTATAGAATAATTCGCCCAGCTGTTTGGTATTAAGCTGCGTGCTCTTTACGCCCATCTGAAACAGCCCGCTCATTACTGAATCAACCCGGTTCTTAATTTCATCCTTGGCCTTCTCGTAGGCGGTTTGTTCAATCTTGGTGACGGTGTTGTCTTTCTTGCCGCCAAAAAAACTATCGAACAGACCCTTGGCCTGCTGCTTGATAACTTGCATGTCGCCACTCTGATAATACGGCACCACGATATAAAAATCCTTGTCCATAATATTGGCTTCTTGGGCGAGGACATCGATGAAGTTGATGTAGTCATCCATCAGCACGTTCAGGAGCATATTGTCTTGGTTGCGGCGGATGTCAATCAGGCGGTCGATATACGGTCCGATGTCAACGCGACGCGAGCGAATGAGCACTTGAACCGGAAAATATAACGAATTAAGGAAGTTTTGGTAGCTAAACTCAATTCCCTCACGCTCGCGGCCACTCATCAGATCGAAGTTGATTGACTGACACTGAACAATCGCCCGAAAGCTGCCGTCATTCATGATAATCATATTCTCGCGCATCTCAGAAAATAGCAGCGTGTTCTGAGTACTGGTCGGGCCTTTTTGTTGAGGTTTTGCCTGGTTAGTTGGCTGCTTGGCGGGCTGTTGCGGGGCTGGCTGTGGCTGGTTGGGCTCGGGTGCGGACGGTGGGTTGGGGGCTGGTTGTGCCGCGGGTTGTGCGCTTGGCATCGGCTGTGGCTGGGCTGGCGCCTGCGGTAATTGCTGTGGCAGCGGGCTGAACTGATCAGGGTACTGAGCATACGGTGAGGTTGGTTCCGTAGAGACTGGATCGGGCCCAGAGGCAATAACCCCTGGCATGGTCGGCGGATTTGACGGTGCACCAAACTGTGGTGCAGTGGCTGCATCTGGTGGATAGTGATATGGTTGCTGCTGCTGATCTGGTTGCATAGACATCCCACCTAGTGAAGCGAAATCACGACTTCCTTATCATGTTCTTTTTGGATGCGACCAGCCTCTCGTTGGAGCGAGGCGACCGACAGATCGCTGTGATTACGCGCTAAGTCCATTATAGCAGGCGAGACGGGTGCTGTGCTAGGGGGTGCCTGGTCGGCGTGGGTCGTCGCGGTCGTTTGCTCGCTGATGGGTGTGATGATAGACTGCTGCATAGTTGGATAGGGGTCGAAGGTCGAGGGTTGCGGCGAGAGGGCTTGGTCGTCTTGGTTATCTTGGGCGGTCTGGGTAGTCGGGGTGGTTTGAGCTCGCTGCATTTGCTGTACAATTTCATCGTGGCGCTTCTCGTCGGCTCGTTCAATGAGTGTTTCAAAAGCACGTGCTGTCTTGCTACTCGGGTCCAGTGGATCTTGGGCGGTTTGGGCCTCGTTGTACCAATCCGCCTGCATCGAACTATTCATCACCGAGCTGTTTGGATTATCCACACCGCGCACCGACCAACCGTGCGTGTCCACCAGCGTCGCCAGATATGACAGTCGGCGATTAACTTCTGCTTGGTCATACCCCTTGCTATATTGCTTTTCCTCGATACGCGGAGCAATAACTTCGACCATTCGCTCAATACCATCGGCTCGCCACAGTCGTTGCTTGGGCTTAAGTATAAATGAAATAACTGCCGCGAGATAAACCTCCATTGGCTGGTCCTTGCGTAGCGGTAAAGCTAGTGCTCCGAAAAATAGCGCAATCGGCACCGGGATGATCGCCAGTGGCGGCAGCACCGAGAATAGGCCCCATGCTAGCGCAACCATTCCAACTGCAATAATCAAGAAAATGAACTGCTTGAAGCTAAACGGCCCGAGCAGCTTGTCTTCAGCTTCCACATCTTGGGGAACTTTGTAGACGGCCATTGGGTATTATTATAGCAGATTTTGAATGCCTTTGAGGGCATCTTCTTGCTCACCACTATATCGCCCCGCGTAGTTTCGATGTGTGAGAATAGTGGTGATACTCTTGTTAAGCTTTTTCTTTGCCTCAGGGGTTAACTGTGCAGCAATATTGTACTTTTGCATCATATCAAGCGTATCCTCAAGGAACACCGCGTCACTTGCCAGGGCCTTATCAGCGCTTAGCTTACCTTTCTCAAAGGCTTTTATCATATTGCGCACCTTGAAGGCGTCACCGGTATCCTTGATAGCATTGGCCTGTATATCAACACACTCTGATCCACCTAGCCACCATGGTCGTGCACTATTGTTTTTCAGCGCAACACCAAGCTCCTGAGCGAGGTCGTCTGTTAGGTTGTTCATCTGCACGTTGCTGAGCATATCGAGTAGTGGTTTAGCACCACGACTGCTTGCGATCTTGCGACCAGCCGCATTCCTGATATCGTCGGTTGCTGGTATATTGCCAACAGCGTTGCCACCAATGAGGCTGACTGTGTCGGCATCACTCACGTTGCTGCCGTTGAGAATCGCAGTAGCGTTCTTAACCGATTCCTCATAGGCAGCACTCACTGTTTGAGCAGCAGCGGCAGCAGCGCGCCGTGATCCAAGGTCATCACTCATACCTGGAATTGATGCATAGTAGGCGTCCTCAATACCACCGGCAGCTGATCGAAGTGCTGCGCCGGTATCTTCATCACGCATGGCGCGGGCGAACTGATCATTAAGGACACGATCGATACCACTCTTACGCAAACCTTGAACCGCTAGAGTTTGATGTGAATCACGTGCTCGTTGTATAGCTTCTTGGACTGCGGTGTTATCGGCAACACCTTCCGGCAACTCCCCGTGTCCAGTTTGAAGCGCCGTAAAGCGATTGTCGAGCACCTGTTTCTCAGCATCAACCATCTGACGAATGGACCGTGATTGGAAATCCTGAATGATAGCCGCCTGGTTGGTGCTTTGATGTGCGTTCCATGCCGACTGCAGCTTCCCTTCGACAATATTTTTATCTTCTCCAACAGAGCGCCTGAACTGATCAATCTTAGCATAGGAATCAGTCCCCTTTCGTATAACATCAGATTGATCTTGCAACTCTTTGAGCCTATCCTTACGATTTTGCGATGACTGCGCCAGCCTGCGTCGCCATGCCGTTGGGGTAAATTTACTGTCTGGATGTTTGTTGAATTTTTTGCGTTTAGTAATCTCGCTCTGCTCTTTTGCCCAGTTCTTAGATCGGTCGAATAATCCCTTGCTGCGGTCATTGACGAGACCAGTGAATTTGCCAAGGAGTCCGCCACCCAACTTGATCATTAACGGCGTCAGGGCGAGTGGCGCGATCTGGACTGCCATACCGAGGATATACATCACTGCCCCGTTCGGTCCCGCGGCGTTTTGCATAATGACTGAGCCCGCCAGCTGTGCCCCACCAAAGGCTGCCGCAAACCCCGGGAAGAATATCAACATCGTCAAGAAGATATCCTTCCACTTGTCAAACCACTTTTCTGTGCCTGGCAACAAGTAAGCCACGAAAGCCAGCGGCGAAATGATAATCAAAATAACAATTAGCGCCTGACGGGCGGCCATAATGATAACAACGAGAAGAATAACGAGTCCAATGCCGCACAAAAGCGGCACAATAAAAGGAAGTAGCTCGGCCCGCATGACGATTCCCGCAGCCAGTGCCGCACCGCCAGCAGCACCTCCCAAAATCTGGAAAGTGACCTCTTGCCAGGTCATTGGTTCAGACGCTGGCGCAGATCCGCCCAGGGTGGCGACTGTGTTACGAATATTCATGAACATGTCTTGGAGCGCACTTCCGGCGATGTTTGACAGGTCAAGGAGGATGGCGCAGACGTGGAATGATAGATTAACTAGTATCGCCGCGACAATTAACCGAGGCAACATCTTTTTGATGCCATAATTGGAAATGCCCATAGAAGTAACTTGTGAGTAAATAATGACTATGAACATGACGATAAAGATACCGTTGGCAATGTTGCGGACGATATTCCAGGCCAGAAAGATACCGCTAGTCTGATTACCCGTCTGAAGCGGCGGCACCACGAGGAAGCTTTTGAGCACCCCAAACATCCAGTCGATGGAGCTAGCTAACCACGCCGAAACAGGACAAAGGATCCAGCCGATGCCGCCAGCAACCTCACACGAAGACGCAGAGTTTTGGCTCGGTGGGTCAATTGATAGTGTGGTCGATTCTTTTTTTGTGTAAGTGTTTGGCGCAGTGTACGTGAATGTCGTTAGGGACACCGAGGTCATCGATCCGAGGTCGCCTGTTGACGGAAAGTGAATGACGCGAACGTCTTGATTATTGGCCACAGTTTTCTTGGACATGTAGACCACTTGGTCAGACCCTAAGTTGAGGGCCTTTAGTTTGTCGACGTCGGAAACTCGCTCAAATGTCTCGTTGTCGTAGGATATTTTGCTACTATCCCACTTCGCGTCCGCCGCCAACGCCTGGCCCGAGGTTACGACCGTACTCAAAAAAACACTGACTAGGAGGCCCACCGCCAGCAATATAAACCATTGCAACCATCGCATCGACGATCGCCCTTGTGAACGTAACCACTCCATTACCGACAATGGTAGCATTTTTACAGAGAAAAGTCAATAGTTTTTAGCTGGCGGCAGGTGGATTATTGTTTCGATTATTTTGATTATTTGGCGGTGCTGAAGGCGGGGATTGCGGTGGAGCTGGCCCCCTCCCTGTTCCGGCGACGAATGTCCGCCCCATCGGGGTATCTGACGGAATTGCTTCGGTAATATTGTTTGACGATGTGGTGCCGTGGGGTATTCTGATCTCATTAGTTCCTGTACCACTGTTTCGTATATTCTCAAACTCAGCACGAGTGCTGCCTGATATTGAAGTATTAATGCGCTTATTATCCAGCACTGAGGCTGCCCGTTCGGCAGAAATACCGACCATCCTCTGGCCTCCCTTGGTAAACTCGGTTTCACCAGCAATTTTAACTGCACCAGATGCCTGTCGTGCCAGTTTTTCATCGCTTAATCCGTTAAGCCCCTGGGCGGTCAACTCAGCCATTTGTTGCTGGCTAAAGCTAACTGAATTTGCACCATGTTGCTCCATTTGATCGATGGCGTTCGTACCCATCTCGAACAGCCCCGCGTGATACTCCTGCATATCGGTAAGCGTTTCTGCCATGCGGCGGCTACTAATAGTTCCGCCGCTTTGGAGGTAATCATACATCTGCTGGGCGCCGTGTTTGCCGGTTGATGCGAGCTTTTTAGAAGCAACATACTTGAGCATTTCATTATCTCCTGCACCCCTCAGCGCAGCGGCGGCATCACCGTTGTACTGATAGTCGAGCATGCGCTTTGCTGTCTCGCGCTCTTCGTCATCAACGGCATCTTGACCTTCGGCAGCTAGCCTCCTACCCAAATCTCCTCCGATCCAGCGATTGTTTGTAAGATCACTTTCATTGAGTGCCTTGCTGCGTTCGGCGCTTGCATTTCTTCCAATCCAACGCATCTTGTCGAGAACTCCACTGCCCTTCCAAGCTCCGGCTCGTATGAGCTTTTTGCGGCGTGCTATTTGCTTCTTGCGAAAATCTTGCATCTGACCAAGTCGTGAATTGGCATACCTATCCTTTGCCCAGTTTTTGGCGCTGCCACCGAGGCCACCGAGGCGACCACCGGCGTTGTTGATGTGCTGGCCGATTGCCCCAGCGACATCAATGGCTTTTTTGAGAACGCTCCACACGGCGATGAGCGGCAGAACTTTGATCAGCTCACCAACGATTTGCATGACCGTATTATCAGCATCTGTAGCTCCCGCTTTAACAATTGATCCCGCCAAGATACCACCACCGAATAGCAACCCAACGATTGGAAAGACCATGAGTAGCCCCACAAAGGTTGAGCGCCATTTACTAAAGAATTTTTCGGTGTTTGGTAGCAGAAAGGCAACAAAAGCCAGCGGTGAGATAACGATAAGGATGACGATGAGAGCCTTGCGGGCGATCAACAGGGCGGCAATAGTCACCATTACGACCAGTCCGGAAACAAGCGCTCCGATCAGAACCGCAAGAGCGAGAACTGCGGCCGTAGCCCCAGCGAGGACGGTTAATGCTATACCTCCCCAGGTTTCGCCTCCCTGTCCTGACTTTAGGACACTATTAGCAGCACTAATACCGTCACCGATACCACCCAGGCCTGCTCGCAGGCCGTAGCCAAGGATATTAGATAAGTCAACGGCAATTTGACAGATGTAAATTGATAAGTTCACCAAGATTGCGGCGATGATGAGCCGTGGCAGCATCTTTTTGATGCCGTAGTTTGAGATGCCAAAGCCAGTAAGCTGAGAGATAATGATCGCTAAGAACATGATGATGAACGCACCATTGGCAATGTTACGCATAATTCCCCAAGCTGCCTGTACTTCACCCCCAGAGGCAAGGCCCGGCTCAATCTTTAGGAAGTTGTCGGCGATCATGGCGAAAGCCGCGTCTGCTATGCGGGCCATAAAATTAATCACCGGGCAGACGAGCCAGCCAAGTTCCTTAACGGCGCAGTCGGGTCTGTCGCCACTACTATTCTCGCTCTGACCGGATGGGGGGTCGGCGGTTATATTAGAAAGAGCGCTTTTTATATCATCTTCAGAATACTCTGATTGTTTTTTCAGACAATCAACATATTCACTAGAGTTTGCCACGTTGCCATTCGATGGCATCTTGTCCTTACAGGCGCTCATCCAGCTGTCAACCTGTTGTTTACATATTTGCTCCGCTGCCCCTCCAACGCCTCCGCCGCTTTTCTCAATGCATTTTTTTAGAAGGGCGTCATAGATGGCCCTACGAGTATTCTCGGCAGCTTCGGTTTTTGCTGATTTTGCGGCTACTTCAGCGTTGTCTGACGCCCATTGCGCGATTCGCTCACATGACATTTTTGTGTCTATGCCGCCAGGGGCGGTATAAGGCGCTCCCGCTCCGCTAAATAGAGGGACACTTTTATTTGCGTCGGGTATATAATAGTATCCGTAAGCTACCGTACCATCAGCTAGGGCAACGGCTATTTTTTTGTTACGCTGATCGGCCTTTATGTCATTACTTGCGGCGTCATCCCCGCTATCGTATCCTCGCCACTCGGCTTTACAGCCAATCTTTTGGCCCGATAAGAGCGCCGCCATTGCCATAGAGTAGTTGACTAATGCCGAGTCGAATTTCAGGCTTTTGCCGGCCTTTTTTTCAAGAACTTGAATCGCATAGGTGCCTCTATCCCTTGGTATGTTCCACTTACCACCACTGTACTCGCCCTTGGTTATATTGCTGGTACAGTCAAGGTTGGCGTTATCTCGCCACTCACCTTTTAGGGCACAGAACATATCGGTAAAAGAACTGTAGCCGAATGCATTTCGCACAGCAGATACCACTTGCTTACAATCAAATAACCCGTCATCATCGCCGTCAAGAATTGGACCGACAGTGGTAGTAATGATACCGCCCCAGTCGCCACTCGCAACCTTTGCGGAGGTAAGATTTCCGTCAAACCCGGTACTACCAACGATGCAACCATGCATGGCGCGTGCGAGCAGGAGCTGTTTGACTTGAGCGAGATATGGAGAATGATCAAGGCGCGCCCGAGCCGCGTTAGCGGTCGGCGACAGCGCAAAAAACGTCATGAGCATCGGAACGACTAATAGTGCGGCCAGCCCAACCAAGGTAGTGCGAATACGTTGATGTGGGGTCTTTTTTTGCGTAAGCATTATGAGAATATATTACCACGCTTATGCTGCGATTTCAAAAGAGAGGCTCCTTTTTGAGGTATTATTTATTGTGGCGATGCGGTCATGTCTCTTAATTAATCAAGGGTAGACTTAAGGTCGCTAACCTCGTTGTCAACGATTCGCCACAATCCATTGTCTATCACAACCCTCCAGGCCATACCAAGAATTGTGCCGGTGGTTTCTGCCTTGGTAAAAATCTGGAGCCCTTCTGTTGGTAGCGCTTCACCAGTCTTTGTATCCACAACGGTTTTGGCGCTACAGAACCTTGGCCTAAGAATCGGAAACATATTTGAGCCGGGCACCTTATGTTTATAGCCCGATTTTTCTTTCTCGTCTTTAGCCTCTAGAAGCGTCGCTATAGCCTTTTTGCCGTCGTACTCTGGGCCTGGTATCTTTCCATTGCGCAACATATCGTTCAGGACGGGTATTCTTAACTCAGGATTACCATAGATTGCCGCAGATGCTACATATCTTGCAAAGTTAGGGTCCCACGGGCCAACATCGAAAGCTGCGACTACAGGAAGGAATAGCTTGCCCGCGACTTCTTCGGGGGAATCTGTTGGTGATGCGGGTATTCCGTAAAATTCACCAGGTTTAACCCCTGTTGATGGATTATACAAACTGTTATTTGGGTTATGTATGATTCCCCACGCTTCTGCAAGGAGAAGTTCTTCCTTATACGGCAACAAGCGCCCTTCGTCCCCAAGTCCAGCAAACTCTTCGGGGGTCATATCTGCATACTTTTTTCTAATTTGCTTATATCTTTTTTCGGCCAAGTCTTTTGGATCAATAGTCTCAGTCGGTGATGGTGAGGCGGATGGTGACTCTGGTGGTGAGGAGCTCTGTGTAGTAGTTGCAGGGTTTTTTTCGCTGCAGCCTGCAAGGCCCATTGCAACTGCTCCGCCGAGTATCCCGGCTAACATCCCGCGACGAGATAAGCCTTTTTCTAATGAACTACTTGGGTCATGGTTGTATCTTGCCATAACGCTTGGAGTCCTTTCTCTGGCCTGTGGCCAGTCATAGAGTAGTTTTAATCCACCTCAGAGTAGGTAATGAACTCTGAATAACATCATTGTAACA
This sequence comes from Candidatus Saccharibacteria bacterium oral taxon 488, assembly GCA_046846435.1. GTDB lineage: Bacteria > Patescibacteriota > Saccharimonadia > Saccharimonadales > Saccharimonadaceae > Nanosynbacter. Next base: position 19,731 of record CP128407.1, read on the forward strand.
CATTCTGTATATTTAGCAATACCCCCACGGCAACAAAGTAAATAAAACAACCCTTATGTTTTAGAAATAATGGGTTGTTGAATAATAAAATCTAATCCTGGCGCGCCCGACCGGATTCGAACCGGCGATCTCCTCCGTGACAGGGAGGCGTGATAGGCCAACTTCACTACGGGCGCATAACTTTCCGTATGATAGCAAACTTTTATGGCTTTTTCAAGAAATCGTTTGCATTTTTCCTGCCACTATTTTACAATTTAGGGTAAGAGATTTGTATTATGACAAAAAGAAATATTTTCATCACCGCTATCTTTCTCGCAACCATTATCTGCGGCGTCGTGCTGTCTGGTATATCTGCGTTCGCTGATAGTGAATGCGGCGGCGCAAAGACCTCGATCATTAATTGTGGCGGTGCGACTGGCGATGCTGCTATTCTCGGTATCATCAAAATGGTTATCCAGATCATGACTGCCGGTATCGGCATCTTGGCGGTCGGTACGGTGATATACGGCGGTATTCTCTATTCTGCGTCTGGCGGTAGTCCAGACAATATCAAAAAAGCCAAAGAGCTCTGGGTTAACACTGCTATCGGCCTCATCATATTCGCGTTTTTTGTAGCCATCACCAACTTCCTGATCCCTGGGGGGGTATTCTGATGAAGCATATTGTGATCGCGCTGGGGCTGATGATCGCGGGGTCACTGATGCTGTCGGTGGTTCAGGCAACACCGGCCAGCGCGGCCTGTGGCGGCAACATCTTGACGCTCAAGCCGTGGTACGACGGGCTGACCAAGTCGGATTGTAACCTCAAAGCGATTGTCGACAATGGTGATAAGCGCGCCCAAAACGACCCGGGTAATTACGCCACGCTCAACGGCTTTATCTGGCGGGCGATATTGAACGTTGTCGAGGATCTGTTGCAGCTGGCGGGCTTTGTGACGGTCGGCTTTGTGATATACGGCGGCTTTCTATATCTGACCAGTAGCGGTGATGCGAATCAGATGGCTAATGGTATGAAGACGGTGATTAATGCGGCGATCGGCCTAGTGATTGCTATTGCCTCGGTGGCGCTGGTGAATGTCGTGGCTGACGGATTGGGGTTGCCACGGTCATGATGCGATTTGTAGCCGGTGTATTGGGGTCGCCAGATTCGCTGGGCATTCCGACGAACAGTGCTTCGGCGGATGCACTGGGTAACATTCTCAATACGGTGTATTTCTTTGCCGGGGCGATCGCGATTTTGATGTTGGTGCTGGCCGGTATCAATTACGCCAATTCGAGCGGCGACACTAACAAGCTTACCAAGGCGAAAAATACCATTCTCGGTACCGTTATCGGCATTATTATCATCCTCTCCGCATTTCTCATTACTAACTTTGTCATTAGTGGCATGAAAGGATCGGCAATATGAAAAAACTCGTAGTCATTATCGGCATGATAGCGGCGCTCGTTGCCCCACTAGTGGTGGCATCAAGCGTATCCGCCCAGAATGTCGACATTTACGGCGCCTGCTCGGGCTCCAGTGGTGAAGTCTGTAAAAACCGTGGCGCGACGGTGCAGCCGCTGTTTAAGAATCTCATCAATGCTATCTTGCTCATCCTCGGCGCCATTTCTGTCATCATGATCATCATCGGTGGCTTTCAGTATGTGACCTCGGCCGGCGACTCTAATAAGGTTAAAACTGCCAAGTCGACCATTATGTACGCGGTGATTGGTGTCGCCGTAGCGCTTCTATCGTATGCCATTGTTGATTTTGTGTTTGGCAAAATATAAGAAAAAAGGAGAAATGTATGAAACGATATAGAAAAACCCTCGTAACCGCCGTCTTGTCATTAGCGGTTGCTGCCGTGGCTGTCGTCATGCCGATCGCCCTGCCATCCGTGTCGGCCCAATTTAAGAGCGGTTTGGATGCAGCTCGAACACAGGAGATGAGCACGAAGCCTATCGGCACCACCATAGGCGAGGTGGTTAATATCTTTCTCTACTTTGTCGGTGCGGTGGCGGTTATTGTTGTGATCTGGGGCGGCTTTCAGTACATCACCTCGTCAGGCGATAGCCAAAAGGCAACCACTGCCAAAAACACCATCATGTACGCAGTGATCGGTATCGTCGTGGTGGTCATGTCGTATGCTATTGTTAACTGGGTTTTTGGCTTGTTTAAGTAGCCAAATGATGATAGAATAACAGCTGAAATGACATTAACCCTAAACAAGGAAGCAATAAATGAATAAACTCAAAGTTATCATCGCTGGTATGCTCGCTGTGACGGTGCTGGCATTTGCGACAGTGCCGGTGGCGAACGCACAATATAACCTTAGAAATGGCGCAGATGCCGCCAAGGGCGACGGTGCCGCTAACGGTGTTGATAGGCCAAATGATCTTGTTAAGAATGTTGTCAATGGCATCCTCTACTTTGTTGGTATTCTGTCGGTGATTATGTTGATCTGGGGCGGTATCCTTTACACGACCTCATCTGGTGACTCGAATAAGGTGACTACTGCTAAAAACACCATTATGTACGCGGTGATTGGTCTGGTGGTGGCGATCTTTGCTTATGCTATCGTTAACTTCGTACTGGTTACTTCCACTGGCGTTGGCTCGTAGGGATCACGTTAGGTCTTTATAAACCCCCGGCGCTTCCGGGGGTTTAGTTTTTATTGTGGTTTTAACAATTAAACACTGGTTCGTCTTTTGAATTAGAGAACCTGGATTTTCTTGGCACGTTCTTGTTTAATTTTCTCGAAAGTGATGGTGAGCACGCCGTCTTTGAGTTCGGCCTTGACGCCTTCTTCGTTGACCGCGACGGGTAGCGCCAGGGTGCGGCTAAACTCACCCCAGTAGCATTCTTGGATATGCCAGTTCTTGACGTCGGTCTCGTCGCCGCTTGATAGGGTGCCGCTGATCGTGAGGATGCCGTCGGAGATGCTGACATCTAGGTCGTTACGATCAACACCAGCCGTCCGGGCTTTGATAATAAGTTCGGTTTCTGATTCAAACACATCGACTGCCAGCTGCCCCATCAAATCATCTGCTTCGTCCTCCCAATCATCATCAAGGGTGGGCGCTGCGGTAGCCGGTGCTGCTGCGGGTGCGGCTGGTTGCGGCGCGTCATTAGCCAGATCATCATTCAAGAAAGCTGCAGTTAGCTCATCCTCAATTAACAAATCGTCATTTTTGCGTGCCATGTTTCCTCCGCCTTTATAGGCTGATTGACAATATCATCTATTAGTATAACGGTTATGTGCGCTATAATCAAGAGTGAAAGGCGAAAAAGCGAAAAATGCCTATTGATACGCTATTATCATATATCGCGCCGCATTATTGTTATGGTTGTGGTGCGACTGGCTCGCTTTTGTGTCGGTCGTGTCTTGAGGCGGTAAAGCAGCATCATTGTCGAGCCTGCGTGATTTGTGGGCAGCCGTGCGCCGGTGGCAACGTGTGTCGGCGACATGCCCTGCCCTACGAGGCGCTCGACTGTGTGCTGTGGCGGCGAGGTGCGGTGGCGCGGCTGATTGATGATTATAAGTTTCATCGCGTGCGCGCCGTCAGTGGGGTGTTGGCTAGGCTCCTAGGCGAACTGCTCCCAGAATACAACGCGTCGACGGTGGTTGTGCCGGTGCCGACGGCTCCTGCCAATATTCGTAAGCGCGGTTATGATCATATGTTGCTGATCGCTCGGCAGTTTGCTCGGCGGCGGGGATTGAGAGTCGAGCGACCCTTGGTCAGGCAGACGAATGTGACGCAGCATTATGCTCGCTCGGCGGCTGAGCGTCGAAAGCAAGCGCAGCAGTTTTTCCGGGCTCGTGGCGCTCGAGCCGATGTTCCCTATCTGATCTTGGATGATATTTTCACCACTGGCTCAACGATCAGGGCGGCAGCCCAAACGCTACGAGCGACTGGTGCGCGGGACATTCGCGTGGGGATTATCGCTCGCCAGGGGAACGACAAAAAGGCTACTGCAAAGACGCCGCCAAATCCTAATCGTGATGATACGAACCGCCCCGAGCGATCTCTTGGGCGCGGTACAGCTGCTCGGCGAGAATGAGCCGTACCAGCTGGTGCGGAAATACCAGGCGTGATAGCGACCAAACGATGTCGGCTCGCCGGTGAAGCGTCTCGGTAACGCCATACGCCCCGCCAATGATGATAACGATGTGCTGATCGGTATGGTCAAGGATGAGCCGCGATAGTTCTGGCGAGTTCAGGTTGCGGCCACGTTCATCGAGGAGGATGACGAAGTCGTGCGGCCTGAGGCGAGACATCAGGTGTTCTGACTCGTCCTGGCGCGCTCTGTCGCCGATTTGGCCGGAATGTGGGATGATGATCATTTCTGCGGCGAATGGCGCTCTGAGGCGCTCTAAAAAGCGCTTAATGCCTGGCTCTACCCAGGGCTCGTGCCGCTTGCCAATGGTGAGGATGGTAATTTTCATGTGCGGGCTTTCGGTGGAGCGTTATTATCATGCAGGATGGCTTCGGCGGTTGCCTTGGCGATTTGGTGGTGGACATGGGCGGTCGGATGGCCCACGTCATCACCTCCAGTTACCACACCAAGGCCGAATGTAGCGCAAGCATCGACGTCCTTTGGCGGCTCGACCAGGGTGATGCGCGGTTCGTGCATGCTGGCCACAACGTCGCGGATAGCTTGATTGACCGTCTCGATAAAGCTGGCGACAAAGTGATCAGTGTCGTTATTGATAATCGTTGGACAGATGTCGCGTGGCTGGATGGGTGTGGTATAGAGGTTGATGTATAGCTGGGCGTTGGGGGCATGTTCAAGGATAGAGCGGTAGGCTTGCTCGAGCGACTGACGATATTCGTCTGAGTACAGTCGGCGAAAGACATCGATATACATCTCGCTGCGCGTACCGCATCGTCCGTGCAAACAGGCGTCGAACACTACGTTGAGGTCAACCATATTGGTGCCAAGCGTCAGCGTGACAATATCGGTTTCGGGGCTAAGGGCGTTGATTTGCGGTGGCTGGTCGTCAAACTGCTGGTTAGAGATATGCTCTGGCCCGGCGCCACGGCAGGCTACGAGGGTAATGTTATCTGAAGGAATGCCAAACGCTTCGAGTTGCCGCGCGTAAGCTTCGGGTGAGCGCCGGCACTCTGTTGTTGTGTCGTCGTAATTCCCTAGCCCTGCCCCGCTGGCGACTGAATCACCCATGCCAACGACGTAAGTGTGCTTTGCTTGCTCGGGCGAGATGCTCGGGTGGCTGGACGCTGATAGCGCTAATGAAGTGAGGGCCGCTATAGTAGCGACCCCCCGTTTGGCTAATGTTTCTAATCTTTCTCTCATGATGTCGTGTCTGGCGGAAGGGGAGGGATTCGAACCCTCGGTACGTTTTACCGCACGCCGGTTTTCAAGACCGGTACCTTCAACCACTCGGTCACCCTTCCAATTAATCGTAGCGACTGGATTCTGGCGGAGAGAGAGGGATTCGAACCCTCGATGGGTTGCCCCATACCGCTTTTCGAGAGCGGCCAGTTCAACCACTCCTGCACCTCTCCAAATAAAAATGGTACACCCGGCACGATTCGAACGTACGACCTTTGGCTCCGCAAGCCAACGCTCTATCCAGCTGAGCTACGGGTGCATACAGCCTTTCGGAAATCCGATTGGCTATAACAAAAATATAAAGAACTTTCAATGCCAGTGGCAATGAACTTTTGTATTCTAGCACACCCGTTAGTCCGGGGCAAGCTATAGCCTGATGATCCGAATGAGCTTCTCCAGCGCATCCGGCGCGATTTCTTGCATCGGCAGTCGTGCCCCCAGTATGTCGACGATGGTCTCGCCCTCGGCCTCAGAAAAATAGATGGTCAGTGCTGGCGAGAACCGCTTGACCGGTAGTAAAATCGCCGAGTGTTGATCACCGTCTTGCCCCAGCCCAAAGGCTCGAAACTCACTGAAATCATACAAACGATCAGCGACGTAAACGCCCTTGGGGCTGATGGCGTAATTGACCATTACTGATGGCTTGGATCGAAGTAGTACGAGCGCCACCGCCATGATCGGCAGTAAAATCGCGAACGTCCAACTATTAAAAACAAAAATTGCCAGCGCCATCAGGGCAAGCACTACGAAACCAACAGCGACATACCAGCCAGTCGTGCGGTGGGCCTGCACGCCCTCGGGGGCCTGCCAAGCGATAGGCTGCGATAAGTCAGTCATCGGCTGGGCCGCGTCTTGCTGGGTGTTTTCGGTGTCGGTTGCGTGTGGCTGCTCTTCCATATGTCTAGTATACCATGAGCGGTATGATCTGCTATACGTCGGTAGAGTTACCACCGAGACCAATTACTGTATTGAGGACAAATTGAATGATGGCGTAAGCAAATAGGGCGACGAGCAGGCCAATGACGGCATAGAGAATGGTGTTTTTTGCTGAGGTGACCGCGTCTTTATTGCCACTGGAGACAACGTAGCGAAAACCACCAAAAATCAACATTACCACAGCGAGGATACCGATGAAATAGAGCATGATGTTGATAATTTTTTTCACCAACGAGCTGTCACCGTTAGTTAAGTTGGTTGGTACGCCGTCGCCACGCGCGTCATTGATGCCACGAGTGACGCCGCCCTCGCCGAGCGCGAACGCTGGAGTGCTCAAAACTACCGTGCCGACACCGATGATCAGCATGATACTAACGATACTTGCGAAAAACCTCTTCATGCGCGTTATTATCCTCTTTCTTGGGTTTATTGTCAAGTTTTGCGGCCCGCCTGTCAGCCGCGGGGCTAGCCAGGCCACTACTTCTATGATACACTATTTTTGGCTCATGGAGGAGTACCCAAGTGGCTGAAGGGGACGGTTTGCTAAATCGTTAGTACGGAGAGATCTGTAGCGGGAGTTCGAATCTCCCCTCCTCCGCCAGAGTTATGCCGCTCTCGTCTCGGTTTATCCGGGACTTATTTTATTTTGTCAGTATGCGGAATGGGTATCGATCGGGAATTCTGGACAGACAGCACCATCTAAACCAGGAAATATTATTGACAAATTAAAAACCTTATGCTATCATCCTAATATTGCTATGGCCAGATCCATAGAAATAAACATAAAACGAATATGAAATACGTATCACACATTCTCACTACTGCCACCATGGCACTCGGCCTATCGACCAGCCTCGGCGTGTTTTTGCACGACACGAATGTTGATAAGGCGGTTATCTCTGCTTGGCGGGTTATGAAAGATGCGTATCAGGTTGATGACGACCACCACAGCAAGCCGCATTCCTCGCCGCACACTCACTCTGACCATCACGACTTTTCGGGGGCGCTAAAAGACGGACAAACCCACCCGCGGACGACACCGCGCAGCGCTGATCGTAAGCATATACACACCAAGCTCGTCAGCCGCGGTGGTGATGGTGACATTGACGGGCATCGCCTGATGGTTGATCCGATTAGCGTGAGCTGATGACTTCGAGCTCACTGATAAAGCGCTGGATGAGCTTTTCTTGCTCAGCTAGCTGTTGGCGAGTTTCCTCGACGAGATAGGCTGGCGCCTTTTCGATATAGGTTGGATTATCCAGCCGTGCTTGAAGGTTTGACAGGGTTCGTCGCGCTTCGTTTAGCCGCACTTCCAGATCGGTCTGGTGCTGATAGAGCGTCTTTTCATCAATATCCAGCCACGCTTCCCTGTTTGCCGCCGCCAACCTAAGGCCACGTGGTTGGTCGGTGTGTGCAATTGACTCCAGGCGCATGAGGTGTTTGATAGTGTCTTGATTGTCGGCAATGAGGCTGTCATTACCGTATAGCAGTCGGTATTTTTTGTTGCCCGGCAGTTCAGCAATCACCCAGCGGCCTTCGGCGACTAGCGTTTTCAGCTGTTCAAACTGCTCAGCGGCAATGGGGTCGAACTTTTCTGGGGTTGGCCAATGGTCGCGCATCAAGATACCGTCGGTGTAGTTAAGCGTCTGCCAAATTGTCTCGGTGACGAATGGCGCAAACGGATGAGCGATTTTCAGGCTGGTTGCCAGCGCCCAGGATAACAGCGGGCGGTTGATGGCGGTTTTTGATGATTCGATGTACCAATCAGCTAAGTCGTCCCAAATAGCGTGATAGACTGTGTCTGCGGCTTCAGAAAAGCGGTACTGCTCCAGGCGGACAGCGACGTTATTGGCGGCGTCGTTCAGCTGGCGGATAATCCAGTGGTCGGCCGGCGTCTGCGGCTCCAGGTCAACGATTTGGTGTTCATCGCCGATTTGCGCCTCGACGAAACGAGCGATATTCCACAGCTTATTACAGAAATTGCGAGCAGCGATAACCGCGCCCTTGTTGAAGGCTTGGTGCTGGGCCGGCGCGCGGCCAGCGATGATGCCCATGCGGGTGGCGTCCGAGCCAAATTCTGAGACTAGCTCCATTGGATTGATGACATTACCCTTGGATTTGGACATTTTTTGATTGTGTTCATCATTGACCATACCGTGCAAATAGACGTCCTTGAACGGCAGTTTGCCGGTGCGGTACAGACTGAGCATAATCATGCGCGCTACCCATGCCCGCATAATGTCCATGCCAGTTTCCATCAGGTTGGTTGGAAAATATTTGGCTAGTTCCCCGCCGTTTAGATAATCGGTAACAATGTATGGCCACTGCCCAGACGAGAACCAGGTATCAAAAGTATCCTCTTCCCTGATATATGTTGTGCCATTTACAACTATTTTTCGTTCGTCGGTACGAATGTTAAATATCCAATCGCGCGGGTCGCTTTCATTAACAAATGCCGGAATCGGGATGCCCCACGGGATTTGCCGAGAGATATTCCAATCTTTCAATTGTTTAAGATAAGCGATGAGTTCTTTACGTTTGGCGGCTGGATAAAAGGTAATCTCTTCCCTCTCTAAGGCTTCAATGGCTGGCTGAGCCAACGGCTGCATTTTAATAAACCACTGCTCCTTAACCATCGGCTCGATGACGCTGCCGCATTTGTAACAATGTCCGACGGCATGTTCAATGTCTGTTTCGCCGCGGCGCAGCTCCAATGACTCCAAGGCTGCCAACACACGAATACGGGCTTCTGCCGGCGTCAGGCCTAGGAATTGTGGCGGTACGTTGACCATCGTACCCTCTTGGCTGATGATTTGCTTGAGCGGCAGATGGTGGCGCTGGGCCATCTCGAAGTCGTTCGGGTCGTGTGCCGGTGTAATTTTCACTGCGCCAGTGCCATAGTCCATATCGACGTACTCGTCGGCGATAATCGGGATTTCCTCGTCAGTGATTGGCAATAAAATTCGCGTGCCGATGAGGTGTTTGTAACGCTCGTCATCCGGGTGAACAGCCACTGCCACGTCGCCCAGCATGGTCTCCGGCCGCGTAGTGGCGACTACGATTTCACCGATTTTATCCAGTGTCGGATAAGCGATTTGCCACAACTTCCCCTTTTCATTTTTATGTTCAACCTCGATGTCGGCGAAGCTAGTTTGGTGTTTGGTGCAATAATTAACGATTCGCTCGCCGCGATATACCAGACCATCATCCCACAGCTTTTTGAAGGTCTCATACACGGTGGCGATGACTTTATCGTCCAGTGTAAAGGTCAAATGCTGCCAAGAGGCGCTGACGCCTAGAGCGCGCAGCTGCAACTCCATGTTACCGCGTTTTTCTTCAACAAATTGCCAAACCTGGTCGTACAGTTGTTCACGTGAAAAGTCAAAACGGCTTTTTCCCCGTTTTGCTAGTTCTTTTTCGTAGACTACCCACGTCTCAAAGCCAGCATGATCTGCCCCAGGAATAAATACCGCATCATCGCCCTTCATGCGGTGATAGCGAATCATAATATCCTTCAAATTCATGTCTAGAGCGTGGCCGATGTGCAAGTTACCATTGGCGTTGGGCGGTGGCATGACGATGGAGTACGGTTTGCCGGTGCCGGTCGGCTCTAATGCGCCGCTGGTTTCCCACATGGCGTAGATGTTTGGTTCGTAATCGTTTGGGGTGTATTGTTTGGCTAGTTGCATGAATAATTCCTACTTTTCACGTGAAAAGCGAGCATCGCTACCGTCAAGATTTTTCACGTGAAAACTCAGACAATAGGCGTAAATGATCTCTCCACACGGTTATATTACCAAGTCAATTATACCACAGAAAAAGGGGCGGCAAAACCGCGGACGATGCTTGGCTGGGGGGTGTTAACGCAGCGCTTGGTAGGTGCGGTACAGCCAGTAGCGGCCGCGCTGCAATGGCAAATCCCAAGCACCGGCAAAAGTAACGTCGTGCCCGCCAAATGAGCGTTTGAACTTGGTGAAGCCGGCCCACGGATGGTTCTTGTCGGCGCCATCCGGAGCAATGCCGTAAAGATCGGCAGTGGTTAATCCGCGCTGCTGAGCGTCAATGATTGCCTCGGCCAGCAGGGCGGTGCCAGCGTTGAGCTTGCGGTGAGCTGGATCTGATGAGGCGCCAGCGTGGGCGTAATATAGTGTGTCGCTGCTGTGATAAAACAGAGCGGCAGCGATGGGTTGATTATCAAGCGTGGCGTAGTACAGCGTGGCGGCGCCGAGTGGGAAGAGGGTGGTTGCTTGCTGTCGAAAATAACTATCAGGGTGCGGCGTAATGCCGCGCTGCCGGGCGACCTCGTGGACAAATTTCAGCAAGATATCAATGTCGTGCGGGTCGGTCGAGCGGTGGACGGCGACACCTTTTTTATGATAATTGCGGTACACATTACGAACTGGCTGCGCCATATGGGCGATCAGCTGGTCTTGCGGCTGAGTCAAGTCAATGATGTGCGAATGCTCGGGCTGGAGCTTTTGGTAGGTAACCTTTTTCCAGCCGTGAGCTTGGAGATAGGCGGCAAAGTCGAGGTTGGTTGGCTCGACGCGCAGGAAGGTAACGCGGTGTTCTTTACCAAGTTGAGTTAAGGAATTAAGGGCTGCTGCCAGTGAATGTTCGTCATCGGCAGTCGGGCCGTACGGGCAATACAGTCGGGAATTACCGGTACTGCGCTCTAAAATGGCCAAGTATTGCCAACCCGGGCCGCTATCGCGAAAGGTGGTGCGGCCGAGCGATTCCTGAAAAGCTTGCCAGGCGGTTGATTGTAAAAAATGTTGGTTCATGTTGTAATCCTCACAACGTTAGATTGCTGTCATTGATAAACTTGGTTGCACTTCCAGGTCGTACGGGTCGGTGGGCTGGTCAATGTGGGCGCGGAAATAACCGAGCGTGGCGATCATGGCGGCGTTGTCGGTGCAGAGCTGGATCGGTGCGTACTCGATGGTGATGGGCAAGGCCCGGCGCAGTTGGCGGCGTAATTCTTGGTTGGCGGCGACGCCACCGGCGATGACGACGGAGGCAGGCTGGAAATTGTCATAAGCTTTCTTAGTCTTATCGACCAGGGTTTTAACGGCGGTGTACTGGAAACTGGCTGCCATATTATGCCGTAGTTCGTCGGTTACTAGAGCAGGAAGCTCGTGCGACGGGAAAGTGAAGTCTTTGCCCACCTTGCGCTGAACGGTCCTCAGAACGGCTGTCTTGAGGCCAGAGAAGGAAAAATCGTACTCACCGGCGAGCTTGGCGATAGGTAAGTGAAAGGCACGGGGATCGCCGAGTTTGGCTGCTTTGGCGATGGCAGGGCCGCCAGGGTAGGGCAGGCCAATGATTTTAGCAACCTTGTCGAACGCCTCGCCAACGGCGTCATCTTGGGTTTGGCCGATGAGCTGGTAGTCGCCGTGGTTCTGGAACAGGACGAGTTGCGAATGCCCGCCAGAGACGATGAGGGCGAGGAGGGGAAAGGCGGGTTGATGATATGGCAGGATAAGGTTAAGGCAAGCTGGCGACCTCTCATCGGTGCCGATGGTTTTGCGGACGGCGCTGCCGGATGCATTCGGCGCAGAGGAGACGGTTGCCAGTTGCCGGCTAGAGGCAGGGACGTCCGCCTCGGAGTACTCTTTACAGGTGGCTTCGCCAGCCCGTGGCGTTCGGCTGACGGGGCTTGGCGCGCCCGTCACAGCCTCCTCAAAGACGACTGCTGAGGTTGGCTCGACAGTTTTTGACTTGTCAATAATATGGCGAGATCCTTGTTTTGTCACAAAATTAGCATACACATGCGCCTCGACATGGTGTATCTTGTAGAGCGGCTTATTGTGAATGATGGCGAGGGTGCGGGCGGCGAGCGTGCCGATGAGCAGCGAGCCGATCAGGCCGGGCGCGTAGGTGACGGCTATGGCGTCGATGTCATCCCAGGTGCAGCCGGCATCAGACAAAGCCTTTTTAATGACCGGGTTGATAACTTCCAGGTGGCTGCGGGCGGCAATTTCCGGGATAACGCCACCGTATTCAGCATGGATGTCAATTTGGGAATTGACCACATTAGAAAGCAAGCGTTCGCCGTCTTCAACGACCGCCGCCGCCGTTTCGTCGCAGCTGGACTCAATTCCCAAAATCCTCATTTGCTTTTATTATAGCAAATATAAGTGGTAAAATAGGGACATGAAAGCCACATTGGTGAAATTTGTGAGGAAGGTGCTGCCGGGCGGGATGCTGCGGCGGTTAGAAAATGGGTATCGGCGGTTGCGTGTCAAGCTGGTTAGCGCGCGGTATGGTAATCCGTCAAAGCACCTCAGGGTGATCGCGGTGACGGGGACAAATGGCAAGACGACAACGTCGTGCTATATCAATGAGATTTTGAAAGAAGCTCATTTCACGACCGCGATGTTTACCACAGCGGTGATCGAGGTGGCGGGTGAGCGAAAACTTAACGACCTCAATGCCACGGTGGCGAGTACGGCGCGGATGCAGCGGTTTTTCCGTGACGCCAAGCGGGCGAACGCTGACTACGTGGTGCTGGAGGTGACGAGTCATGCGCTGGATCAGCACAAGCTGGACGGCGTGTCGATTGAGGCAGCGGTGATGACGAATTTGACGCAGGATCACCTGGATTATCACAAGACGATGGAAGAGTACGCGGCGGCCAAGGGTAAGCTGTTTCAGCTGCGGCCGCGGTTTATCGTGCTCAACCGCGACGATGAGTGGTACGATTATTTCAATCAGTTTGTCGCCAGCGAGCAAAAGATGACGTACGGTCGAAGTGTGGAGGCTGAGGCAAAAATTACCCATGTCAAGTTGTACCGCAAGGGCACCGAGGCCGACGTAGTGCTGGATCATCAGACACACTTGGAGTTGGCGACGAATCTGCCGGGCGAGTTCAACGTGATGAATATGACGGCCGCGACGACGCTGGCGTATCTATTAGGCGTCAAGCTGGAGGATATCCAGGAGGGCGTAGCCAATGTCGAAGCGGTGCCAGGGCGGTTTGAGCGAGCGGTTGAGGGGCTAGGCTATGACGTGATCGTTGATTATGCTCATACGCCGGATGCGCTGGAAAAACTGCTGGCGGCGGCCCGCGGCATCACCAAGCAGCGGGTGATCTTGGTGTTCGGGGCGTGTGGTGATCGTGATCAGGGCAAGCGGCCGATTATGGGCGAGATCGCGGCGCGTGGGGCGGATCGGATTTTCCTGACTGACGAGGAGAGCTATAACGAAGATCCGGAGCAAATTCGACGGATGTTGATGGAGGGAATTGAGCGCGGTCGCGGCGATGCAAAAACGACGGAGATTGCCGACCGGCGCCAGGCAATTGAGCGGGCGCTTGGCTGTGCCAAGAAGGGCGATATGGTGCTGATCACCGGCATGGGCCACGAGCAATATCGGATCGTCAATGGTCAGCGGCTGCCGTGGAATGATGGCCAGGTGGTACGCGAGATCGTTGGTCAGGAACGGGCGGCGTGAGGTATGCGACTACTATTGGTAACCAGAGGGATTCCCGGCTCTGGTAAGTCGACGTTTCTTGCGGAGCAGGGGCTTGATAATTATACGTTGTCGCCGGACGCGATGCGATTGATGCTGGCGTCGCCGCAATTGATGATTGACGGACAGACGATTATGTCGTCGCGTCAAGACGCAATGGTGTGGCGGTTGCTACACGAGATGCTGGAGCAGCGGATGACGCGGGGTGAGACGACGGTGGTTGATGCAACACACACGACGCCGAATTATTTCAAGACGTATGGCGAGCTGTGTCGGAAATATCACTACCGGCTGGTGGTGATTGATTTTGCTGATGTGCCGCTGGCGGTATGTCAAGAGCGTAACAGGGAGCGACCGAGCCATAAGGTGGTGCCAAGTAGCGTGCTTGAGCGCATGCATCGGCGGTTGCAGCAGAGTTCGCTGCCGAAATGGGTGACGGTGGTGCGGACGGCTGAGGAGGTGAATCAACTGCTTACCAATCAGCCAGAGAACGTCGATAGGTATCGGGCGATTCATCACATTGGCGATGTGCAGGGGTGTTTTACACCGCTCAAGGAATATTTCGAGCGGTATCCGCTTCGGGATGATGAACTGTATATTTTTGTCGGCGACCTGTTGGATCGCGGTACGGAGAATGATACGGTGATGCGATTTGTGTGTGACGAGTTACTTGAGAGGCCAAACGTGCGGTTCGTCGAGGGTAATCACGAGCTGTATCTCTGGCAGTGGGCGACCGATCAACCGGTTGCGGCGCGGGTATTTAGCGAACAAACACAGCCGCAGCTGGAGGCGGCAGGCATCGATAAGCGCAAGGTAGCGCGGCTGATGCGGCGGATGGATCAATATATTTTGTACCAATTTCGAGGCCAAACCGTCTTGGTGACGCATGGCGGGCTCAGTACATTGCCGGAGCAGTTACCGCTGATGGCGACCAGCCAGCTGATCCACGGCGTGGGGGCGTATGATGAGGTTGGGGTGGTGGATGATGCATTTATGGCGCAGACTGATGACGCGACGTTTCAGGTTCATGGACATCGCAACAAGCAGAATTATCCCACGCACTACAACGAACGTTGTTACAATTTAGAGGGAAAGGTTGAGTTTGGCGGTGAGTTGCGAACAGTGCGGCTGGACGAGAACGGCATGACGCCGATCGCTATTCAAAACCAACGAGCAGCAGCGCGGCTGTATCCGGAAAACGCAGCGTTCCTAAGCCAGCTGCGACAGAATCGCTACATTCGTGAATCAATTCTGCCGGGCGACATCAGCTCGTTTAATTTCAAGCCCGAGGCATTTTATCGCCAGGCATGGACGACGCAAACGATGCGGGCGCGCGGACTATTTCTCAACACGCTGACAAACGAGATCGTGATTCGGGCCTATGATAAGTTTTTTAACATTGGCGAGCGGCGCGATACTGAACTAGCGGCGCTGGAGCAGACGATGACCTTTCCGGTGCGGGCGTGGGTGAAGGAGAATGGCTTTTTGGGGTTGGTCGGGTATGATTCGGCGGCGGGTGGGCTGGTGATCGCGTCAAAGTCGACGACCGAGGGTGACTATGCGGCAGCCTTTCGGCGAGAGTTTTTGGAGCAATTTCGAGACAAACTGCCATACGTCACTGATTATCTGCGCAGTCATAATGCGTGCCTGTTGTTTGAGGTGGTGTTGCCGCGATTTGATCCGCATATTATCGCCTATGAGTCGGATCAGCTGGTGCTGCTCGATATCGTCAAGCGGCAGGTTGCATACGAGGCGGTCGACCGGCAGGAGCGGGAGCGATTTGCGCGCGAGATTGGGGCGGACAACAAGCGTCTGGCGGCGGAGTTTTCGTCGTGGAGGGAGTTTGCGGCGTGGCTTGATCAGCTTCACGGTATGGCGTATCAGTGGCAGGGTGAGCGGATTGAGGGTTTTGTAATTGAAGATGCTGGTGGTCATCAGGTCAAGGTCAAGCTTGATTATTATACCTTTTGGCGGCAGATGCGAACAGCACTGGAGGCACTGCAGGCCGGTCGTCAGCCATTAACGAGGCCCGACTGTCCCGACCCGGCGCTGGCATCACGAGTAATTGAATATATGCGGCAGCTGCCCGCTGAGGACTTAGCGTGGATGGACATCATCGCGCTGCGGCGACGGCTTGAGTAGGCGAGTGGCTGGTTTCTTGTTGCGCGTGGGGCGGTCTGATACAATTTTGACATAAGCATAACGGAGGGGGCGCTTATGTGGAAACTTATTATTAGTGTTATTGGGGCTACGTTAGCGGTGTGCATCGCGGTGCCGGCGACGGCTGGAGCGACTTCTGGGTATGATGATATCATCAACAAAGTTTCAACGAAAACATTGATCCATCACATCGATAATTATTCGGGTAAAACCTGCGGAAGTCCCAATGATGATTATGCAAAAAAGTGGTTATTTTCCTTTAAGCAAAAGAGATACTACTCAGGAGACCCCAAAGACCACCAGGCGGCGGTAGAAAGTTTAGAGCGCGCTATGTCGTCGCCAAAGGGTGCGTATGCGGTTGTTTATGAGCAGAATAATAAACATAACGACACGTCAAACCCGTATTTCATAAAAGTTTTTTGGACAGAAGATGGTAAGGACGATTATGTTTATCGTTTTTATAAAAATCATCAAATAAGCGGGATTTATCTTACGAGGAAGGAGGGTGGTCAGTCGAAACTTTATGTGGCTACCGTTGCCAGCCCTAAGTTGATTTTAGGAGGTGGTAATGGTAGTAATTGTGACCCTGAATACTTGTGGGGATATAAACATTCGCAGGCTTTTATGTCTGATATGAATATATCTGCAGGATCAAATAAAAAACTCTTCACGTCTACGTTTCCTGTTGACTATCCAAGTGGCTATACAGGCCCCAGGTTTCCGGACAATCGCTCGGCGATCGGATGGTGGCCAGACTCGTCTCAATATGATAACTTTACGGAGAAGATAACAGTAAAGAAACTGATAAATTATATAAATTATCATAAGGTGTTCTGTGCACCAGCAGACTATTCTAATGATTGGTTTGCAACATTTAAGTATCCCAATATTCCTGATAATCATAAGTATCATAAAAGTTATATGGCAAGTCTCGAACGGGCGATGGCGACTGGTGCGTATGCGGTTGCCTATGGACAAGTTACGGTCAACGGTAAAACAGTAGACCCTCATTTCATAACGGTATTTTGGTCAGAGAGTAGAGATGATTTCTACATCAAGTTTCTCGGTGATGCTCCATATAGAACTGCCTTCATTACACATAAATGGGGTAGCAGAGCAGAGTTGTATGGCATGATCGCGGGCAGTGTCAAACCACTCCGGGCACGTGGCGGTTGTGAAGTTGAGTTTTTGCAGGGAAATTATCTAAACGGCTATATACCTACTGCTCGGTTTAACGAGTCGTATATACCGTTGAGCGGTGGCAACGATATGAAAATCTTCACCTCAACCTTCGACGTCGAATATCCAGACGGCTACAAGGGTAAGCCGATTCCTGGTGATCGACGCAATATTACGTATCTCGCTCTCGGCGATTCCTTCTCCAGCGGCGAAGGTGACACTGATAAAAATCCGGCGACTGACCGGAAGTATTATCGCCAGTGGACGGATGTGAATGAAGATAAGGCGAAGGGCGCGCCAAGGGAAAAGTGCCATGTCAGCACGCGTTCGTATCCGTACAAGCTAGCGAACTGGATGGGGCTGGGTAGCGGCCCGTCGGCGGCGTGGGCGTCGGTTGCGTGTAGTGGGGCGACGGTGTACGACATGAATTGGGACAATTCGGGCGGCTACGAGGGGCAGGGCAGCCCGCTCGGACGGCTGCATGGTTATGACAATAAAGGAGTGTTGCAGAAGATGGCACTCAACGAGATGATCCCAGGGCGCGTCAAGCAAATCGAGTTCGTGAAGAAATACCAGCCAAAGGTGATTACGCTGACGGCGGGCGGGAATGATGTGGATTTTGGTGGTAAACTATTCAGCTGTGTTCCGTTCCCCAATACGTGCACCTGGGCAAAGATAGAGTGGCGTAACAAATTGAAGAGTGACATTGTAAATCAATTTGACAGACTAAAAACTTTGTATGAAGAACTCAGGAAAGCTTCCGGTAATAAAGCAAAAATTTACGTATTTGGATATCCGCAATTCGTAAATGGCGCTCCAGATGCACCATGTTCTGGGCGCGGTCTTCTCTTTTTAGACGCCAGAGAGCGAGAGATGATTACAAATTCTGTAACCTACCTTAATAATACGATTAAACAGGCCGCTAAAGCAGCCGGCGTCAAATACGTTGATATAGAAAACGCTTTTGGAGATCACTGGCTTTGTGGTAATAGTGACAGACATGTTAACCCATTCTTGCTGAATGAGATGATTGTTAGCAGAATTCCAGATTTTCGACTTCCTTGGGTAGAATTTCAAGAGAGTTTTCATCCAAACGCCAAAGGTCACGCCGATATTGCTCGTGCTTTTAGGAAAGAGCTAGGTGGCGTTAATCCTGCGGACTATAAAATCTGTAAAAATGACGCGACAACTTGTCCCGACAACTCTGCAACAAAGGATAATATACCAACACCGCCCTATTTTAATGTTGCTAATGAGCAGGAAGATGTAAAATTTACTTATTATAAACTATCTAACGGGACAGCAACAAAAGTTCAAGAAAAATATATAGAGATCAAAACATCTAGACGCCCGTATAAGCCATGGAAAAAGGTATACGTAAAGATTTACTCTGAGCCAAGAGATTTGGGCGAGATTGAAGCTGATAAGAATGGTGAAATTAATGGATCTGTGGCGCTGCCTGGGGATTTGCCTGCTGGATATCACACACTGGTGGTGTCTGGCGAGGCGCCAGATGGTAAGAAGCAAGAACTGTACCAAACAATTCTCGTCAAGGGTCCAAACCCGGACGATATTGACGAAAACGGTACGCCAGACAAACTTCAGCCATGCGGAGCCTTTGCCCAAGCCGCTAATAAGGATGAGGACCTTGACGGCATCGACGACGCCTGCGACCCTGAGATCACCGATCCCATCCTGTATACTGCTCGCAACGGTAAGTCATCACTTGGCGAAGATGAGGATCGGATTTATCTCTTTCGCAATACGCGAGCAGCCAACCTGACTGGCGTCACAAACGATTACGTTGACAAGTCAAAAAACCAGAATAACGCTGATGCACTGGTTGGGCATACTTTAAGCGAAGAGACGCGCGGGCTTGCATTCAATAAGCTGGTCGTTATGAAAGAAGCTGACGGTGACATCAAAAAAGGAACGCCGATTATCCTCGCCAAAGACGTAAACGAGAAGTGCTACGCTCTAAAACCAGAAGATTACCTATCACCAGCACTCAAACCTGGAGCAAAAGACTACAAGCTACGAGGATTAATAAAATTAAGTAAACTACCGAAGGGGGCAAGTTGTGAAGAATAAGAAAGTTATAAAGTACTCAATCATGCTGTATACTGGTATACTGTCGGTTTTAGGATTGTGCCAGTTTCTAGGCATACCAAACCTTGATACAGCTTCAAGACACGACAGGATGTTGCTGGGAGCGACTATATGGTGGTTGGGTGTGGCCGGAGTTATTATAAATGCGATTATTGCAATAAGGCTTAGAACATTGAGGACCTTGGCCATTGTCCTGCTAATGTTGTGCATCGTGTTTGGCTTGGTCGGTGGTTTTCATTATTATCTAGCAGTTAACTGGAAATGGGGTTGATCCGTGAAGAATAAGAAAATAATTGTGGGATTATCAATTATTGTCCCAATGTTAATATTGTTGCTAGAATACTACATAATCGGTCCGCTATTGGCTGATGGTGTCAGTATATTTGTTGCACAATGCTCGTTGCTAGCTTTGAGTGTTATATTTATGATAGCGGGCATTGTCATTTTAGTGAGAGCTTCTGGGGGTTATAAATTTTGTTGTGTACCCAGTATCGTCGCCAGCTTATTACTCGTTTTTGGATATTTTTTGTCCGAGGCTGTAAAAGAGATACGGTTCTAGTGAGCTTGGAAAGTAAAATGTGTTATGCTCAACAAGGTGGGCTGTGAAGAAAAATAAGATTGTAAAATACGCCACGACAACTTATACATGTCTATTGGCGGTAATGGCATTTTGCTTATTCGTAGGAATACTGAATCTAGACATGAATCCGAGGCAAGTTAACTCACTGTTAGGGATCATTCTTGTGTGGGCAAGTGTGATCGGTATAGCTATAAACCTGCTCACGGTAATTTTTATAAAAAGTCTACGCTCCATTGCCGTAGTGCTGCTCATCGTATGCACATTTGCACTGGCAGAAGGATGTTTTCATTATTTTTGGTTTTCACAGCCATTCGCAGGGGGACGGTAAAGTAGCGCATGGCTAATCACACTATGAAGATTAATAAAACTAAACAAGCTACCGAAGGGGGTTAGTTGTGAAAAAGAATAGACAAACGTGTCAAAACATAATCACTATAATTATAGGGATAATTCCCATCCCCACGCTCGTAATCTATCAAATAATAGCTGAAAAATTCATATTTCCACATTACTCCGAAGCTCATTTCGGTTATCTACTCATAGGAATTGGAGCCTTTGTCATCGGGGGAGCTATCCTAGTTTGTTGTCGAGGCAGGATAAAATTATGGTGTATTCCTGGGATACTTGTTGGGGTTATTGCGGTATTAGCTTACATCATAGCTATTGGGCTGAGGGAATTTCAGTTCTAAGCTCTGGGGTTAACGATACTGAAGTTATCGTAGGCTACTACGTCCCAAAACCAGAAGACCATCTATCACCAGCACTAAAACCAGGATCAAAAGACTATAAACCACGAGGATTGATAAAGTTAAACAAACTACCGAAGGGGGTTGGTTGTGAAAAAGAATAAAAAGATAACGCAGAATATATTATTGACGGCCGTTATGGCTACCATGCCGTTACTCGTGGTGCGAGGTGATACATATCAGATAGGGCTGATTATAGAATGTATTGCCGCCGTGATTAGTCTGTTATTATTGTTTACTTCTGCGAATAGAAGAAAGAATTTTCCACTTTCACATCTGGCGGCTATTTTATGGCTATTTGTCCCCGTGTCATTTTTGTTTCTACTGCAAACATCCTTGTTTGGGGGCGGTTTTGAGGGGCTTTTTAATTGGGCGAGAACCGGACTCATGGTTGGTATCGTCGCTATAATATTGACAAGTATTCAGCTGTTCAGAGTGAATCGTTGATGGGGTTTGGTGGGGCAAGTTGTGAAGATGAGCCAATAAGTACGTCAAAGCATCAAGGACACGACCAGGAAATTTCATTACTATTCGGAGGCCACTTGGTCGCGGTGATAGGTTGATTAACTAGTGTAGCCGATTTATCATGAAGGGGTAGGTTATGAAGGATGATGTAGCGACGACGGACAAGCCATACTTAAGCGATACAGTAGTAATTTTGCTGGTAGTCGCACCGATAGCTTTGTGCGTGCTGCTCTTTATTGTGGCGAGGTGGGATACGTGGTGGATTCGTGAATATCATGTCATCAAGATAGCGGCAATGGCGCTGCCGATGCTATTGTCGGCGGCGGGAGTGTGGATGGTGGTGTGGCTGCGGGGTGTATATAAACTCTGTGCGTTTAGCAGCCTCGCGGTAGCGGCGTTGTTCTGGCTGGCGTTCCTTTATAAGTTATCGCAGTGATTTTTTGTGACTCTCGCGGTACTTGGTGCGGCGATTGATAATCATAAGAGATGTTCCGCAGATGAAAAGCGGCGGCATACAGAACAGGTATACGAATTCCCCGAGTCCATCAGCCAGAAAGCAGTTACCTATGGAAAATCCGCTACCGCAACGCCCAGGAATACCCCATCCACCGATTGTCACATCGAGGAGCAGTATCAGTATTGCGAGGTAAAACAGGATGCCTGTTATAACCAGTGGCCAGCGATTGCGTAGGGCCCGACGGCGGGCGGTGATTGACCGGTCCGTTATCCCTATCATGAGCAAGGTGATAAGCATGGCCACAATGAACCACATTGAGTCGTGCAGATAGTAATCATAATAATAGTCGGGTGGACCAAATTGGTCAGAGTTGAGCTTGTGTAGGTGGTCATTGTGGGTAGTTGCAAGCACAAAAACGAGAATTGTCAGACCGTAAATAAGCCAACGTATAATGCGGACGGTAATTGATTTTTTTGATGTAGTATTTTCGCTCATCAATGGTCGCTTTCAAAAAATTGCCGTTTCTTTTCAAGCCACGCGTCTGACTGGCGGACGAGCTTTTGGCTGTCGGCGGGGTTTTTGAGGAGCGGCTTGATGGCCTCCTCGAGGTAGATGCCACCCTGGGAGCCCTTGAAGAGGAGAGTGGTGTCTTTATTGGCCAAGTGGGTGAGGAGTTCAGTAGTGTCGGTGGCCTTAGTAAACGAGGTGACGGTGCAGCCATTTTGCCGAGCAGCTGGAGCGAGGAATTGCTCAGCCAAGCGGCCGACAGTGATGACGTGGTCAAGCTGCTTTGGGTCGCATAGTGCGCCAACGGCGGCGTGTTCGGCAGCCGTGGTCTGGCCTAGCTCGTTCATGTCGCCAAGGACGGCGATTTTGGTTTTGGCGGGCAGCTGGTAAAGCGTCGTTAGGGCGGATTTTACGGCGAGGGGACTGGAATTATACGAGTCGTCGATGATGGTTGCGTCGTTGATGCCGGGCAAGATATTCATGCGGCCGCTGACTGGCGTGAAATTCTCGAGCATAGTCATCACGCATTCAATGTCAAGTCCAAGCTCTAACGCCACCGCCGCCGCACCAGCAGCAACACGGAGTTGATGCACGCCGACAACAGGAATGATGAATGAACGCGAGGTTTGGTCGGCGTGGATGAGCCGGCACTGAAAGCCCTTGCCGCTGGTAAACTTACCGATAGCCATCTGGTAGTCGGCGCCCGGCTCAGTACCATATGAAATGATTTGGCCGCAATCGGCGAAGTCCACGAACTCGGGGCGAATATCGTCGCGGTTGTAGACCACTTTTTCGCTATATTCAGCGAGTGCAAATTCCTCGCGGGCAACAGTTTCTAGTGAGCCGAAAAACTCCATGTGCTCAGGCGCGATGGCGGTGACGATGGTGATGTCAGGGCGAATATAGCGGCCAAATGCAGCCATTTCGCCGGGGTGATCAATGCCAAATTCTTGGACGACAACATCAATGTCATGCTGGCGGCGGGCGGCACGGCGGGCTCGGCCCAGGACTGATAACCAATTCCATACCGAGCGGGGGTTCTGTGGTGAATCGACACCGAGAATTTCCAGCGGCGCGCTAAACTCGGCGTTGAAGTTGCCGCGGTTGGTGCGGACTTTATAACTGGAGTTTAGGACATTGACGAGAGTTGATTTGGTAGTGGTTTTACCGACGCTGCCGACGACGGCAACGAGCTTGATGTGCGGATTATGCAGGAAGAATGTAGTGACAGAGCGGGCGAGAATGCGCGAGATGAGGGTTTTGAAGAGTCTCATGGATATAGTATAGCATTGACCGTGGGGTTAGTCATATCTTCTAGCACTCACCCTTGACGAGTGCTAATTTAGTGCGGTACAATGGGTGTATTGTTAACGAAATGGAGGATGATATGGATACACCTATCAAGCCTCTCGGCGACCGCGTGGTAGTGGTGCGCGAGGAGGCGAAGACGCAGACGGCTAGCGGGATTTATTTGCCGGACAACGCCAAGGAGAAGCCAGTGGTAGCTGAGGTCAAAGCGGTCGGCGGCGATGTCAAGAATGTGAAGGTGGGCGACAAGATTGTTTATAAGGAATATTCGACCACGGACTTGAAAATTGACGGCACGGAATATTTGATCGTCCGCGAGGAAGATATTTTAGCAACGGTTGTTTGAGAAAAGGGGAGTTTACGTTATGGCAAAAAAAGTATTTTACGATGATGATGCGCGCGCTCGCGTGTTGGGCGGTGCCGAGGCGCTGTATAACGCAGTTAAGGTAACCTATGGACCAAAGGGTCGCAATGTGGTGATCGCCAAGGGGTTTGGCGGGCCAACAGTGACGCACGACGGCGTGACAGTGGCGGAAGGTATTGAGCTGCCAGAAAACGACGATGAGACGTTGGGTTATAAGGTCGGTGCTGATTTGATTAAACAGGCAGCCAAGAACCTGAACAAGCAGGCTGGCGATGGCACCACGACCGTGACGGTGCTAACCTATTCGATTTTGAAGGAAGCCAATCGGCTGATCGCGGCGGGCCACAACCCGATGGAACTGCGCAAGGGTATCGAGCAGGCTGGTGCGGAAATCGTCAAAGAGCTGAATAAATTAGCCGAGCCAATTGAGGGCAAATCTGAGCGTGTGGCGGAAGTGGCAACTATTTCGGCGGGTGACGCGGAAATTGGTAAATTGATCGCTGGTGTCATCGAGAAAGTTGGCAAAGACGGCGTCGTAACAGTCGAAGCTGGCCAAGGTTTGGAGTTGGAGGCTGAGGTCGTTGAAGGCTTTAGCTTGGACAAGGGCTGGGTCAGTCCGTTCTTCGTCACCGACACTGGTCGGCAAGAGGCGGTTTACGAAAAGCCAGCGATTTTGATTACCGATAAGAAAATTTCCAGCGTGCAAGAATTCCTACCGATGCTGGAGAAATTAGCACAAAGCGGCAAGAAGGACGTGGTGCTGATCGCTGATGAAGTTGAAGGTGAAGCGCTGAGTATTTTGGTGCTGAACAAGCTCAAGGGCGTATTTAACACCGTGGCGGTCAAGGCGCCAAGCTTTGGCGACCGCCGCAAGGAGATTTTGCGCGACATCGCGGTGCTGACTGGCGCAACGGTGATTTCTGAAGATCATGGCTTGACGTTTGAGAACGCTGGCCTGGAGGTCTTAGGTTCGGCGCGCAAGGTGATTGTCGGTAAAGACGAGACCACTATCATTGAGGGCGCAGGCAAGCCGTCTGGCGTTAAGGAGCGAATTGCTGAGATTAAATCACTGTCTGACAACGCCTCCAGCGAATACGAAAAAGAACAATTCGACAAGCGAGCAGCTGCCCTGAGCGGCAAGGTGGCCGTCATCAAAGTCGGCGGCGCGACCGAGACAGAAATTGATGAAAAGAAGTTCCGCGTGGACGACGCCGTGGCAGCTACCAAGGCAGCCTTGGCCGAGGGAATTGTCGCTGGCGGTGGCGTGACCTTGGTGAATTTGGCTGGCGGCCTGAAGGTGACTGGCGCAGACAGCATCGCGGCCGGCCGGCAGATTCTGAAGGACGCCCTAAAGCAGCCGTTCCTACAGATTATGCGCAATGCCGGCTTGAACGCCGACGCGCTTTTGGCACAAGTCGAGGCGGGCAAGGCTGGATTTGGCGTTAACGTGATGAAGCCTGAGAACGAATTGGTGGATGTCAAAAAAGCTGGTGTCATTGACCCGGCGCGCGTCACCAAGGAAGCGGTGCAGAACGCGGTATCTATCGCTTCAACCGCAGCAACCATGGGTGCACTGGTCGTCGATATACCAGAGCCAGAAGCTCCAGCTGCGCCTGGCGGCATGCCGGGTATGGGGATGATGTAGTATTCCTATATCTCATTAAGTAATTGAACTCCTCGCTGGAAACGGCGGGGAGTTTTAGGGCGCTAATTATTTATTCCTTGGGTGAAGGATGGCCTGAGCTATTGGTGAGTCGATATCCGTGGGAACTTGCTTGACAAAATTTATGATTTCGTCTCCGAGATTCTTACTACTGGCGAGCCATTGACCACTGGCGTAGGTGTGTCGCACCGTACTAATACCTGGCAGCTGACAGGCCATAGCTTTATTTGGTACTTTTGACATGTGATATTGTATGAGGATATTATCTTGCTGGTCTGGAACAGTATTCATAACCAAATTTAAAGAATGGCCATAGTCTCGCACAACAATATGTAGAATATTTCCTGCTAATACAATATCCACTGCGATTGGAGCCTTGTGTCTCCAGCCCTCTCTTGCGTAGTTATCTCCGAGTCGCCATGCTTCTAAAAATTTTTGGTATATAT
Source organism: Candidatus Saccharibacteria bacterium oral taxon 488 (assembly GCA_046846435.1). GTDB lineage: Bacteria > Patescibacteriota > Saccharimonadia > Saccharimonadales > Saccharimonadaceae > Nanosynbacter. Next base: position 45,458 of record CP128407.1, read on the forward strand.
CTTCTGCTATTTCATTTCTCCTGCCGAGACCGCGAATATAATGCCCCTCGTTATTACTATCTGACCACGATTCTAGAGTACCTCTTAACTCGTCGTTATTCATGACATATGAATGGGTTAGATGCAACAGTTCGTTAAAAGAGTGACTATCGTGAATAAGCTCCCGTATGCTTTGGATATTGGCATCACTCATGTCCATAAAACTATATATGGTATCGGCAACTCGACGTACATAATCAGCACTCATGGCGGCGACATCGTTAGCATAGGTTAATCGGAGGAGTTGCCAGTCTAGCCCTGCTTTTATCACGTCACCTTTAAGCCCTAAAGCAAGCTCGCTCACCTTGGCCCTCAAACTAGTAACTATGTCGTTACTCTCTGTTATGGGTAGGTGGTCAATACAAGAAAAGATTTCCTCAAAATTTCTTGTAAGTTTATCGGCTCCTCTCAGAAGGATGGTTCCATATTTATCTGCGCCATTCTCCATCAGCTCCATTGATGGATCATTGGCTAAATCAGCCAGCTGCTCCTTGATGGCAATATCAAGATCCAATATTTTGGTAAAAATAAGAGTATTACTGCCAAGCTGCTCTGGGTTATCTGTCGGGTCTACATCGATTGATATGCCAGTATCACTGAGCGTCTGTGTGCCTAGTCTGCGATTCTCTTGTTCGCCAGATGATTCTGGGTTCGTTCTTTGGTGATTAAACCCCTTTGAGATGCTGCCTATTTTTGATACTGACATGTTTGTAAACTTCTTCCAGAGTAGTTCTCTGGTTAGTAAGTATGATATTACGATAGCATAAGTAATATAAAAAGTCAATTACCGGTATCTGAATCACCCTGTAATATATCGTTTTATGGCTATCCAGCAGCTCCAAATAGTGCCTGTACAGCTTTTTTGCCAAGCTGGTAATTCTGCACAAATGCCCACAGCTGGTTGCCGTAGTCGAAGTGCCACCATTCATGGGGATTGACCGTAAACCCATAGGCGGTCAGCAGATTATACAGAAAGCGACGATTTCGCTGAGCGGTTATGTTCTCGTCCGCCAGTAGCGTTGTTTGCTCAAAATAATCAGGATTATTGCGCGGCCCAGTGTCACCGTCTATATGACCCATGTCGATAAAGCTGCCTGCCACAAAGTCTGGTGTCCAGGGGCTCGGCTTAACGCGCAGGCGAATGTCGATCGCTCCGCCTGTTGCGTGCGGTGATGGATTATTGGTAGTCGAAGGTTTGGCTATAATCTCGTCGCGCCGTTTGTAGATATCCTCTTCTTGGAGATTGGGTTTGCTGCGTCGAATACTGTCTGGTATGAGTTGGTGATATAGTGATGACTGCATATCGGTGGAACGTAGCCCCTCCTCAACATATGCTTCCACGGTACCGCCAAAAAATTTGGTAACTTCAGGGCTTGCAAGAAAGGCGTTAATGTCTGCCAGTTTTCTCGCAACCGATTCTCGGACATAGATTGATTTGTTGACGCCAGCAACGCTTGCGCCGGTCGTAGCATTGCGCCGAGAATAATAAGATTGGCCGGCAATACCATGGCTGACTAGGTCGACCAACGGTTCTTGACGTAGTTCATGAAGTAAGCCGCTGCTCACTGCAAATGGAATATCGCGATAGCCGATACGCATTTTGGCGTCGCGTAGTTCGGTCATGTCTGGGATGGCGGTTTCGGCGTATTGCTGTATATGGCGCTGGTTCTCGATACGGGTCTCGGCCTTGACTAAAAGATTGACGTAATAGGCGTATACTTTGACAATTTCATCAATGACTTGCTCGGGCTGCTGGATAGCACCACCTGCGAGGCGATCGGTTTTTTGTGGGCCAAATGCGACGACATCCGTGTTGTTTTCGAGTAGAAAGGTATCCAGTCCCGCTAGTTCTTGGTACGGTATCCAAGTATCGTGCGAGACGATTGCTACCTTGCTGCCCTCGTCGAGTAGAGGAAAGGCAGCCCTAAAGGTTTCTTGGGTATTGGCACGACGCGGCTTACTGCCATCGGGCATGGTACGGTTGCTGTCAATTGGAGCTGACAATACACTGAGACTGATAATTTGCGTGCCGTGTGGCGTCGATATTCTTGCCCACCCCTGATGTACTTTGGTCAAATCATTACTTTCGTATGGAGTTGGTAGAGTGCTTTCTTCCCAAGAAATGTCCCCCAAAAGTGATGCTGCAGCGCCAAGGCATAATTCAAATTCAGTTGCGTCGCTTTTAAAACCCTGTGCTTCGGCTCGCTTGCGCTCCGCTTCAGTGGTTGGACGGTCACAGGTGGTGAGGATAATTTCTGGGGTATTGATTTTACCTTCTTGTATTGCCGTGAGGGCACCGAGTAGGCGGATACCATTAGTGGCACCAGCTCCACCCGGTATAATGATTGCAGACACATCACCGATGGGTTGCATGTCGCGGGGCAGCGCAACATCAAGCTGTCTACCACTATGTTCTAGCTTTTTGTCAAGTTCTTTGTGAAGAAAGCCCAGCTTGAGAGCTGCATTGCGGATGGCCGTATGATCAGCAGAAGTTTTAGCAATATCTGAAAAATCTTTGACGCCACCGCCGCGCAGCCCGAGCATGTCACGAACAAAGGGGGCGTCGTAACTTGGCATGTCATACAGGCTTGATAATTGGTCTGGGGATTGCTGGTTGAGGAGGTCATGGAGTGTTTCTTCATAGAGCTGGAGTTTTGCCGCAGCGACATCCCGCACAGTTTCTGGACTGACGCTTGATGTTTCAGAAATAGGACAATACCTGTCGCCACGCTCCGACGCAACTAAAGACATGTCTGAATTTTACAATAAAACTAATAAATTAGCAAATTATACACGAATGATGAGTCTCAGCTTTGCGACAAGAAATCAATTTCCTTGATAATATCAAGCAGCGCCTGCGCTTTACGGGTTTCGTCAGGGATGGCGACGGCAGCTTCGTGTGCCGGGGCGATTAGCGAGGTGTCGTCGGTCGAGCGCAATAGCAGGAGGTAGGTGTCGAACTTTTCCTCGGGCGAGACGTTGAGTTTGCCGACCAGTGGCCGAAGCTCGCTGAGGGCATTTTGCTTGATATCATCAAGCGACATATCGGTCGGCGTGGTATATGACCGACTAGTGCTGTCGGTGGTTGGTCGTGATGTTGGTGCGGCTGTACTGGGCGGTGTGGTGGTTTGCGGCTTGGCCGGGCGGCCTGTTGTGTCGGCGCTCTGTGCACCAGTCTCTTCAAACCGTAGATTGTCATCACTGCCACCAGAGACGCCCGCCAGCACGCTAGCTAGATCTTGATCGCTGTTGACTTGTCCGCTGTCTTGAATTGTCATACCCCACCTCTTTTCACATTACGATTATGCTTGCTTTCTATGCTATACTGTAACACAGGAAAAGGAGGAATTTCAAGATGCTTGACGATAAAAATCTTTTAGCGCAGCGCGATCCGGGTAGTACACGAACGAGTGCGGTGGCGGTAACGATGCAGACGGACTTTGCGGCCGAGGTAGAGTCACCGGCGAGCCCCGGTGAGGTGGCTAATGTGGTGCTGGCGGGTATGGGCGGCTCGGCGCTGGCAGCGGATATGGTCAAGGTGCTGACAGCTGATCAGGTCACGGTGCCACTTGAAGTGACAAAGGGTTATCAGTTGCCGAATTTTGTGAATGAAAAAACACTAGTTATTGCTATCAGCCACTCGGGAAACACCGAGGAGACGATAAGTTGCTATCAGCAGGCTCGTCAGCGCGGCTGTCAGTTGGCGGTGATGGCGACGGGCGGGAAGTTGTTTGCGGCGGCCGAGGCAGATAATCTGCCGCGGGTGCGCGTTCCGTCGGGTGGCCAGCCGCGGATGTCAACGATTTATCATTTGCGCGGGCTGCTAAAGCTGCTCAGCCAGTTTGAAGTGATCGACGATAGCCTGTACCACGCGGTCGCAGCCAGTGGTGTGTGGCTGAAAGACCAACTGAGCCAGTGGGCCGAGGAGGTACCGACGGCAGATAATTATGCTAAGCAACTGGCGCTCAAACTGATTGGCTCGACTCAGGTGTTTTATGCGGGCGAATTGACATGGCCGTTAGCGTATAAGTGGAAGATTAGCTTTAACGAGTCGGCGAAAAACGTGGCGTTTTGGAACCAATATCCGGAGTTCAGCCACAATGAGTTCATCGGCTGGTCATCACATCCAGTCGATAAGCCGTATAAGGTCGTGGATTTTCGGAGCAGCCTTGAGCGTTCGCGAATTCGGGAGCGGATGGAGCTGACCGATCGGTTGCTATCGGGTATGCGCCCGAAGGCCGAAGTAGTCGAGCTACAGGGCGAGACGCTGCTTGAGCAGCTGCTGTGGGGGCTGGCGCTGGGTGAGATTGTCAGTATTTATGCGGGTATTCTCAACGGTGTCAATCCAGAGCCAGTGGCGCTGGTTGAGCAGTTAAAGAAAGAATTGTCGTAGGCTCATTTGGGCCGGAGAATAAAAAAGTGGCGCCCGGGGAGAGGGCACCGCTTTTATTTAAGGGCCCACTAAGGGCCGTGGTCGATTTGTGCGAATTAGTGGCGCAAGCTCTCGATTGGGTCTTTACCAGCAGCGCGGCTGGCTGGATAGATGCCAAAGAGCATACCGATGATTAGCGCTCCGCCGATGGTTAGGGCGGCTGCTTGCCATTCAAGAACCGGAGTGAAAGGTAGGTACATACCGAGGAGGAATGACGCGCCGAGACCGATAACGTAGCCGAGAATGCCGCCAAATAGACCGATGATGGCTGATTCGATGAGGAATTGGGCGACGATGGTGCGGTTGGTGGCACCGACGGCTTTACGGATACCGACTTCGCGCTGGCGTTCGGCGACCGAAACCAGCATGATGTTAGTGATGCCGATGCCGCCGACCAGTAGCGAGATGCCGGCGATGACCGCCATAGCTGTTGAGAGCGCGTTCACTAGGTGTGAATTTGGTGCGGTGATGGCTTGGCCGACCAAGGTGTGGTAGTCGGTATCGCCTTGATGCTGCTGGGCGAGGACTTTTTTGGCGGCATCAATTTTGGCTTGCAGCGCCGTACCATTGTCGGCGGTGATGAGGATTTGCTGGATCTGGGCGGTGTTTTGGGTGAACTTTTTGCTGACGGCCAGCGGCAAGATGATGGAGCGATTAAAATCAACACCGAGGTAACTAGGCGCAGTTTCCGGCTCGTCGAGGACGCCGACCACCGTGAGCGTTTCGCCGCGGAGCTTGAGGACGCTACCGAGGGATTTTTCGGTGCCGAATAGGTCAATTGACAGCTGCTTACCGATCACGACGCCGTTGGCCTCGTCGATGAATTGTCCCTCGCGCAACTTGAGGCCGGCGAGTTTGGCCAGTTCGCCCGAGCTACCGATAACGGTGGTGCGCTCTAGTTTAGTCTTGCCGTCCGGTGTTGATATATTTGTGCGAAACGTTGCCAGTGGTGCGGCGCTGTTGTTGGTCGCCTTGGCAATTTCTCGGGCGTCCTGCTCGGTCAGTGTATTCACCATCTGGGCGGCGTGTCCGGAGCTGAGTGACAGCAATGAATCTGGCCGCGCCTCGCTGCCAGACCGAATTAGCGCGGTGGTGTCAGAAATCTTGGCGGACTGATCGCCAAACAGGCGGCTCGTGCCGGTCAGTAATGACAGGATAATAGTAATGCTGGCGATGCCGACCATGATGCCAAAAATCGACAGATAGGTGCGGACTTTATTTGACTTGAGCGACTCGACCGCGTTCTCGAAGTGATTATTGAGGAGCATTTTCATGACTTTTTCGTAGCTTTCCGTTCTTTTTTGACTGGTTTCTTCGTTGATTTGGCGGCATCAGTTTTTGCGTCGTCGGCTTTATCGGACTTAGGGGCGGGTTTCTTTTCGGTTGGCGTGCTAGAACTTTTTGCAGTATCAGGGTCAGCTGATTTTTTACTCTGTTCGGTATCGGTTTTCGTGGTCTTTGCGGTTGTCTTGGCTGAGGTGGCGCCAAGCGGCCGCTTTGGTGGGAGATCGTCTGGGGACTTTATCGGGTCGGCTGGCTTATTGGTGGCAGCAGGCGGGGTCGCCTCTTCGGGTGTCTGTTTCTCAGCTGGGGCTTTTACTGGCTCAGTTTTCTCGTCTGGCTCAGCTTTTTCAGCTTTGGTAGTTGCGGTGTGTGTCGGCGTTGAACTCACCGGGGTTGCTAGTTGGTCATCGCCGCCCAGTTTTTGCTTAAAGATCTTCTTGATATGATGGGTGTCGGTATCAATACGCCCATCAAGCATAGAAATCACCCGGCTGGCATAGGACAGCAGCTCTGGATTGTGTGTCACCATGATAATCGTGTTGCCTCGGCGATGAATGTCGGACAGTTCCTCCATGATGATGTGGCTAGACTTGGAATCGAGGTTGCCGGTCGGCTCGTCGGCCAGGATGATTGACGGACTGTTGACCAGTGCTCGGGCAATCGCTACGCGCTGAACCTGGCCGCCGGATAGCTGATGTGGCAGATAATATTCGCGCTCGCCCAGATGGAAGTTGCGTAAAATCCGGCTGGCTTCTTGGAGGCGCTTGGTTTTGCTGATGCCTTTGTAGGTGAGCGGCAGGGCAACATTATCAATCACCGTCAGGCGCGGGATGAGATTGAAATGTTGAAAAATAAAGCCGATATCGCGCGAACGAATTGTGGCGTGATGGGTCGCTGTCAGATCCTCGACTGATTTATTGTCAAGGTAATATTCGCCCTCTGATGGGTGGTCGAGTAATCCGAGGATATTAAGCAGGGTCGTCTTGCCGCAGCCGGACGGGCCGACGATGGCAATGAACTCGCCCTTTTTGACCTCGAGATTGACATTGTCCAGCGCCACCTGCTCGGCGTCACCGAAGCCAAATCGTTTCGTTACATTAGTAAGTTTAATTCGCGTTGAAGGATCGTTCATCATTGCCTTTATTATAGACAAAAAGCCGCTCCGGTTGCAACCGCTAGCGGACTTTCTGTTATAATATGCATCATGGAAGGATGCAGGAGTGGTTGAACTGGCACGCCTGGAAAGTGTGTAGGCTCTTCACGGGGCCTCCGGGGTTCGAATCCCCGTCCTTCCGCCAGAGTTGGGATACGTGAGATCTTGATGGCGCTGGGAGTGTATGGGTTAATTGTGTTATCATTAACATGTAGCGATCAAGCAAATTATTGGGATTATAAACGCGTAAAGGAGGTGCTGCAATGAACGAAGTATACCGGGTAGGCGACGATACCGTATTCATTCCGGGCGATGAAGCGAGGAAGCTGGCCGAGGCGTACGGCATAACTGATCCAGAGCGCCAAGAAAGAGCCATTCAAGGGGTGGTGCACGCTCTTCGCAAGTACATTTCGGGTCAAGGTATCGTTGAGAGTCGATCTGGGCAGGTTTCTCTCACTGATCTCGAAGATTTTATTGCTTCAGGAGGACGACGGGAAATGTTATGTAGTCAATGCAAGAGGCCGCTGGGCGAGATAGCCCTAAGGAGTGAGACGACACGCGAGGCGAGAGCTCCTAGGCGGAAAAATACCCCCGTTGGCTTGAAGCCATCCCGGCTTATAAATAAAGCGGCGCATACCGGACAGGGGGCTGAAAAGCAGGGTAGGGCTGTCAAGTCTGAGTATGTTCCAGTTGGCTTGACTCTCCCTGAATATCTCGAGGAAGAGTTCACCATTATTCGGCTCCCAACCCCGCAAAGAAGTCTCCTCACAGACCCGCGGGAATTTCCCGGCCAGGACCAAACAAACTCTTCTCTCACGGAGCTCCCAGAATATTAAGTGTAATTATTATATTATATGATCACAATAAGATAGATTGTAGAATTTTCAATAATAAACTTATGTTTGAAGATTTCTACCGCCGCCATCGCCGCCTCGTCAAGTGCGCCATTGCCGCCGCAGTTGTTGTGCTGATTTATGTTGGGGCAGGTTTTCTCGTTACGCTGCTCCCTAATTACAAAATTTATGAGCCACGCGAAGTATTCCTCAGTCGCTTTGATATGTCAACGGTCAAGGCCGCTCGCGTTATTCACTCAGAGCACCCATTTCTATATATAACCCGCGAGCATCCGTACGGCTCGCTATTTGGTGTCATTACCGATGACTCCATCCGTCAGCGCCTGCTGACCATCCAGCCCTTCGCCAACTGCGCTCAGCCATATCGCTGCACGGATTGGAAATCGTACAAAGAAATCGGCGTGGAGTTACCATTTGTCGGTATGCGTGACGACGTGGCCGACTCAGCACGACCGACATTCGATGCCGCTACTAGCAGCGATGCTAAATGTATCCTCCGCTATGCTCCCGGCGACCAACCACTAAGCGCCACCTCTAACAGCGAAGCCTTCTGCTTCCTACCACGAAGCGGAGAGTTTGTGTATGATTTTATGGATACTGCTCATATAAGACGTCGCTATTAGCGAATGACTATTCATAGGCACGGGTGATATCCTCGTCGATATTGCCTTGAGGGCGACCATCAACGACTGCCTTTGTAGTTAATTGGCGGAGAATAATCAGCTAGCGAGTTGTTTTCATTGTAAAATTCACAAATCCTCTTGTCACGCCACATCTAGTGCTTTATCATAGTATACATACACTAAATGTGTAGAGGGTACTAAACAAAAAGCAAATAGACGAGAGGTGTCAGTCGCCACCGCAGGGAGGTCGGCGGTAGTTTTGCTGAGCATCAAGGAGGGAAATAGGTGCAACAAATTAACGTCGTCAAACGCGATGGGACGAAAGAGCCGTTTGATGCAAATAAAATTAATGCGGCAATTTTAAAGGCCTGCGACGGGCTGCCAGATCAGGTTTCTAAGGTGGTGCAGGTGGCGACCGAGCTGCAGCTGACGCTATTTGACGGGATTACCACTGAGCAGCTGGACGAGGCAGTGATTCAGACGACACTGCAAAATGTTAAAGATGATCCAGATTATGATAAGATCGCAGCGCGATTATTGCTAAAAAATATTTACAAAAATACACTAGGTGATTACGAGACAGCGGCTGAGTTAAAGAAATTGCACGCGCGGGAGTTCCCGAAGTTTGTTAGAGCAGCGGTTAAGGACGGTCTGCTTGATGAGCGGATGGGTGATGGTCGGTTTGATCTAAAGAAGCTTGGCGAAGCACTTGATCCTGCTAAAGATGACCTCAGTAAATATCTCGGCGTGATTACCAACCGTAACCGCTACGCTCTACGTAAGCACGGCAGTGAGCCAATTGAACCGCCGCAGTTTACCCACATGCGTATCGCTATGGGGCTAAGCTACAACGAAGAAGATCCTACAGCCGCAGCAATTTCGTTCTATCATCATATGAGCAATCTGGAGTATGTGCCAGGTGGCTCGACTCGGGTTAATGCTGGCTGCGCCTTCCCGCAGCTTAGTAACTGTTTCTTGTTGGAAGTACAGGATGACATGGAGTCAATTGCTAAATCTATTCGCGATACCATGTGGATCGCCAAAGGTACGGGAGGCATCGGCATTAGTTTTACTAAGCTGCGATCATCGGGCAGTCCGGTCAAGACAACCAATACAACGAGTACGGGACCAATCCCGTTTATCAAGATGATCGACACGGCGCTATTTGCAGTATCACGCAAGGGTAAAAAGATGGGCGCAGCGGCGGTGTATATGGAAAATTGGCACATTGATTTCAAGGAGTTCATCGACCTACGTTCCAACTCCGGTGACCCGTATATGCGCACACGCTTTGCCAACACTGCGGTATTTATCTCTGATGAATTTATGAAGCGGGTGCAGAAAGACCAAGATTGGTATCTGTTTGACCCAGCGGAAACGCCAGATTTGCCAGAACTGTACGGTGAGGAATTTTCCGCACGCTACAAAGAGTACGTCAAATTAGCGGAGGCTGGTAAACTACGGGTTTTTGAAAAGATTTCTGCCCGTCAGCAATTCAAGCAGATTTTGACTAGCCTGCAGGCTACTAGCCATCCGTGGCTAACTTGGAAAGACACTATTAATGTGCGGGCGTTGAATAATAACACTGGTACGATTCACTTGTCCAACCTTTGTACGGAGATTACCCTGCCTCAAGACAAGGATAATATCGCCACCTGTAACTTGATCAGTATCAATCTGTCGGCGTTTTTGCGCGAGGATAAGACGTGGGATTGGGATCGGCTGCAAGAGGCATCACGGGCGGCGATTCGACAATTGGATAATCTAATTGACATTACTGAAACGCCAGTTAAAGAGGCAATGCACGCCAACCAGCAGACGAGAGCTGTCGGATTAGGGATGATGGGTTTTTCGGATGTATTGGAAAAACTTGGGTATTGCTATGAGTCGAACGAAGCCTATGAGTTAATCGATCAGTTGACGGAGTTTATCAGCTACCACGCCATCGACCAGTCGGCGGATTTGGCGGCCAAGCTCGGCAGTTATCCAACATATAACGGTAGCGGCTGGAGTAAGGGGCTGCTGCCGATTGATACGCTGGAGACGCTGTCTACCGACCGTAAGGTTAAGGTGAAAATTGATACCAAAACCCGACTAGATTGGGATAAATTACGCAAGAAAGTTAAAAAAGGTATGCGTAATGCCACGCTGATGGCTATCGCCCCGACTGCTAACATCGGTCATGTGGCGGGAACGACGCCGGGGATTGATCCGCAGTTTGCCCAGATTTTTAGCCGCTCAACGTTGAACGGTAAGTTTTTGGAGGTGAATAACAACCTGGTGCGCGACCTTAAGGCGCTGAACTTGTGGGACGACATCAAGGAAGAAGTCTTTGCCAACCAGGGTGATATTCAACACATTGACGCTATTCCGCAGAAACTGAAAGATGTGTATAAAACCAGCTTCCAGCTGAGTCCATACGCCTTTATCGAGGTGGCGGCTCGGGCTCAAAAATGGGTTGACCAGGCAATTAGCCGCAATATGTATCTTGAAACTCGTGATATTGATGAATATGTGGAGATTTATTCCGAAGCCTGGCGGCGCGGTTTGAAAACAACCTACTACCTGCATGTCAAGCCGCGTCATCAATCAGAGCAGACCACGGTGTCGGTGGAAAAACTAGCAGAACAGAAGATTCGAACTGGTGCTAAAACGCGCGGGTTTGGATTTGCCAAAGTTAAAAAATAAAGGGGGAACGATATGGAACATCAAAATCAACAGGATACATTACCGGGAATTGATCGGTTAACTGAGGAGGCGGCGCAGCGAGCCATTGGGCAGGAAGCGCTATTTGTCGTCACCATAGAGGAGGGTAACTAAATGGGAATCTTAGGTTCAGGACTACGCGACGGTTTATCACTGCATCCAATCCGCTACCCATGGGCATACGATTTATACAACCAAGCAGTGGCTAACACCTGGTTCCCAAACGAGGTGCAGTTGGTGCAAGATCTGGCGGATTTTGAAAAACTCAGTGATGAAGAAAAGCACGCGCTCAAAACAGTCATTAGTTACCTCAATCCGAACGAGTTACTAATCAACAAGTCGCTGGCATTTGGTATTTACCCATACGTTAACGCCGCTGAAGCGCAGCTCTATCTGTCGAAGCAGATGTGGGAAGAAGCCAACCACTTCATGACGTTTGAGTACATCATCGAGACGTTTCCGTTTGATCGCGAGGAGATTTACGCGGCGGGCTTTGGCAAGAAATCGCTGGCCGACAAGGCAGATTTCCAGAATAAGCATCTCGATGTTATGCTGGATCCAAATCTCGATATTTACTCTTTGGAAGGTAAAAAGGATTTCGTTCGCTCATTAGTGGCATATAATATTGTTCTTGAGGGTATCTGGTTCTATTCAGGCTTTATGGTCGGCATGAGTTTCCGCCAGCGTAACTTGCTGCGCAATGTCGGTACGTTGCTGGATTGGATCACCAAGGATGAGAATTTGCACCTGACCTTTGGTATTAATTTGTTACTGACCATTTTGGACGAAAACCCAGAACTGCAAACCCAGGAATTTGCTGAGGAAATTCGCGGACTCATCCTGCAGGCGGTTGAGCTGGAGAAAGAGTACAACAAGGACATGCTGCCAAAGGGCATCTTGGGCCTGAACGCTGATTATGTCAACCAGTATGTCATGCACATGACCGACCGCCGCTTGGTCGAGCTTGGCTTTGAGCCGGAGTACAACGTAGCCAACCCCGCCAAATGGATGGCTACGGCAAATGACACTTTGGAGCTCGTCAATTTCTTTGAAAGCACTAACACTAGCTATGAAGTAAACACCACGAAGTAACCACTATGGACAAAATTACAACAGATATCTTAGACACCGTGGAAGTTGGCGCCTTGGCGACCGTCAATCGCGACAGAACACCATTAATTACACCGCTTCACTTTGTTCGTTATAAAAATGACAACATCATTTGGATTTCTGACCGACAATCTCGTCACGCCGTTAATGCCTACCGCAGCGGTGCTGTGGAATTTGTGGTTTGGAACGATCAAAAAAGTGCTGTCTTTTTGACAACAAAGGTGCGAGAGCTACCAGAGGAAGAAGAGGCGGCGGCTTTAGGGGTCTATGCCAATAAGCTGGGCGACTTTATGCCGCGCGTGGAAAATAGACAAATTTACATCATGCCAATCGGTAATCTTGATGAAAAAACTACAACAGGAAATTGGCGGCACTATATTGCATAAGCGCTATATATAGCGTAATATAAGCACTAGCACTACTAAATATAGATAAGGACAGATAAATGAACGCAAGTCAAATTATTTCTGACGACATGACTTTGGAAGAAAAATTGAATGCCATTGATGCGGCGATGAAGGCAGCGCAAGCGGTGGCGGACGACCAGGCCAAGGCGAGTGGGGGCGTCGCTGCGCCCATTGATCCGGCAAGTCTGACGATTTGCGATGGTTGTGAATAAAACAACAGAGGTGTCGATTCGGCGCCTCTTTTGATAGGTTGGAGAAGTGATGACGAAGAAGTATATTTTTGTAACTGGTGGGGTGTTGTCTGGTGTCGGTAAGGGAATCACGGCGGCGAGTATCGGCGCGGTGCTGCAGGCCAAAGGCATCGCCGTGTCGGCACAAAAGTGCGATCCGTATCTGAATGTTGATGCTGGACTATTGAGCCCAAAAGAGCACGGCGAGTGCTTTGTGACCAAGGACGGTGCCGAGACCGATTTGGATTTGGGTCATTACGAGCGGTTTTTGGATTTGGAACTGACGCGGAAAAACACCACGCTGTCAGGTAGACTGTTGCGTGATCTTATCGCCGATGAGCGGGCCGGCAAGTTTGGCGGCCAGACGGTACAGATGGTGCCGCATTTGACTAATTCTATCAAGGCAGCTATCCGCGAGGCGGCCGAGGGCGACGTTCATATTGTGGAAATTGGCGGCACAGTTGGCGACTACGAAGGCCTGAGTTTTATCGAGGCGATCCGCGGTTTTGCGCTGGATGTGGGGCGGGAAAATTGCCTGTTCGTGCACGTGGTGTACGTGCCGTTTTTGGAGGCGTCGCACGAGTATAAGACCAAGCCAGCTCAGAATGCGCTGGCAGATCTTCGTGGTTTTGGTATTATGCCGGATGTGGTAGCGGTGCGGACTGAGGGCCATGACAAGCCGCCGCGCAGTATCGGCGAAAAAATTGCTATTTCGTCTGGCGTGCGCCGTGAGGGAATTATTATGATGCCAAATGTCGATACGGTATATGAAGTGCCATTGACGGTGTATCGCGATTTGGGAAAGTTGCTCGGCGAATTTACCGACAATTCAGTGGAGCCAAATTTACAGCGATGGAAACGTTTGGCAAAGCGTGATAAAACTGAGTATGCCAAGCGGGTAACCGTCGGTCTGGTGGCTAAATACATTGATAATTCTGATACCTACTTGTCAGTGACCGAGGCGCTGAAGTCTGCCGCTTGGGCGAACAAAAGCGAGATTTCTATCAAGTGGATTAACGCTGAGACGGCGAGCGAAGCTGATTTTGCCAGCGTTGACGCTATCGTGGTGCCGGGTGGTTTTGGTACGCGCGGCGTGGAGGGCAAGATCAAGGCGGCTGAGTATTGTATAAAAAACAACAAGCCGTATTTAGGAATTTGCTTGGGTTTGCAGGCGGCGGTTATTGCGGCGGCGCGCTTGGGCGGCGTGGCGAATGCTAACAGTGAAGAGTTTGGCGCTGAGCCTGGCGCGAATGTGGTGTACATCATGGACGGCCAGCAGGGCAAGCAGTCGACCGGCGGCACGATGCGCCTCGGCGATTATCCGGCGGTGCTGAAATCTGGTTCACTTGTGGCTAAAACATACGGTTTAACAGAGGTAACTGAGCGGCATCGCCATCGCTACGAAGTGAATCAAGAGTTTGTTCAAGTGATTGAGCGGGGCGGTTTGGTGATTTCCGGCACATCGCCGGACGGCCAGCTGGTGGAATTTATCGAAGCGCCGCATCATCGGTATTTCGTGGCTACGCAAGCTCACCCTGAATTTAAGTCGCGCCCATTCCGACCGCATCCGCTATTTGACGGGCTGATTCGAGCTGCCTTGACAAAGTAAAAAACTTATGCTAACATACAGCCAGATAGTACCTAAAATAAAAAGGAATAAAAATGGCTGAAGAAACAATTGAAATGCAGGATCCGCTTGATAAGACGACGCTGAGTCATGACGATACCTCGGCGCTTGGGTATGTTTTGCGTCACGTCAAGGGCTCGAGTCCGAGTTCGGTGACGCTGCTGCAGCTGGAAGAAATGGGTCAGGAGTAAAACTGCTTGCCGTCTGCTATACTGGAAGGTATGGAACAGATTATTTCTCAGGCGGTGAAGCAACTTTTCGATCAAGATGTATCGGTGCAATTAACGCGCCCCGACCCAAAGTTTGGTGACTTTGCGACGAATGTGGCGCTGCAGCTGGCCAAGCCGCTGGGTAAGAATCCGCGCGAGATTGCCGAGGCGATTGCCGAAGAGCTGCGTGGTCGTGAGGAATTTAGTGATGTCAGTGTGGCTGGACCAGGCTTTATCAACGTGACGTTAAGCGATCAAGCGGTGTTGGAGTTACTGAAAGTGCGACCAGCGACCAGTCGTGCAGGGCAAACAGTGGTCATTGAAACCAATTGCCCAAATCCATTTAAGGCCATGCACATCGGTCATGCTCTGAATGCGATTTTGGCGGACACTATGGCGAATTTGCTGGCGGTAGATGGTGCGTCAGTACACCGAGTTAGTTACCACGGCGATGTCGGTACGCATGTCGGCAAGAGCATGTGGGCGATTCTTCGCGAAATTGACGGTGATGTTGGCAAGTTAGACGCTATTCCGGCTGATAAGCGCAACGAGTTTATGAGTCGTATGTATGTTGAAGGGGCACGGGTGGCTAAAGAATCGCCAGAGGTACGGGTGAAAATTGATGAGCTGGCCAAGCAATCGTTTGTGTTGGACGATCCGCTATATAAGCAAGTGTACGAGATTTGTAAAGCCTGGAGCTTTGATGAAGTTGATGCCAATGTGGCGCGGCTGGGCAATGTGCCAATTGAGCGGCGTTATGTCGAGAGCGAGACTGAAGTGCCAGGCAAGGCCTTGATCAAAGCAAAAACCCCAGAGGTCTTTACCAAATCAGATGGTGCGTACATCTTCAAAGGTAGCCAATACGGTGCTTTTGATAATGTGTTTATCGGTTCGCACGGTAACGGTTTGTACGGTGCACACGATATGGGGCTGATTCAGCTGAAACATCAGGATTATCCGAACTTAGATTTGTCAGTTACGGTCAACGGCGAAGAGCAGGCGGCGTATTTCCGCGGAGTGATTGCCGCTAGTGAACTGGCAATTCCAGAACTGAAGGGTAAATTGTTTAATTATGCGACTGGCCTGGTCAAATTAACAACTGGCAAGATGAGTTCGCGCACCGGTGAGGTGATTACCATTGATTGGCTGTTCAACGAGTTCAAGAAAGCCATCACACAAGCTGGCGGCGAGCCGACTGACGAGGTGGTGGCGGGCGCGCTGCGCTATCAATTCCTGAAGGTAAAAATCGGCAGCGACGTGGTATTTGATATCAATGATGCGGTGAGTCTCACCGGTAACACCGGTAGCTATTTGCAATACGCGCACGCTCGGGCGCGCGGGATTTTGGCAAAGTCTGAACAGGCAGTCACGTTCCCGACGGAATTATTTGACGAAGATCGGCTGCTAGTCAGGAAAATGAGCGAATACGCCGAGGCGGTTAATCGTGCTACCGAGAGCTTGGAGCCACATCATATCTGCGCCTATTTGTTTGAGTTGGCGCAGGAGTTCAACCGCTATTACGAGAAAAATCAAGTTGTCGGCAGCGACAAAGAAGCGCACCGTGTCGGTCTGGTGGCAGTGTATGCTGATATTTTGAAGGCGGGACTCACCATTCTTGGTATCGTTGCCCCTGATAAATTGTGAAATATTAGTAAATATTGTATGATATGGCAGAGATGGAAAAGTATCTTTCTGCTAATTTGATGACGCCTAAACGGCGATTAGTTAAGGCCGAGTCAGGACTACGACGTGAGCTTTTATTAGACTCGCAGCAGTTAAAGTTGATTTGTGCGGTGTATGAACAGTCTCCGCAGACGTATGATGATGCAACGAAGGCGGCAGTTGAAATAGCACAGGCAGTGCGACAAACGGTGGATTTTGCTCCGACTTTGGCTGACTCACCACCACTCGATGCAGTTGAAGTTGCCAATCGTGAGGCTACAAACTGTTTTGGCCATGTCATTATCGCATCAGAGTGTCTGGAGCAGCTCGGAATTGAGCACTGCATTAGCTACGCGAATCAGCATGCCATGGTGACACTATTTGATTGGAGTAGTAGGCGAGCTTTTTTGCTTGATGTGGCGACGCAGGAGCTATGTTGTGATATGACCGGCGTGATTGGCAGCGGTGCGCCCAACCCGCTTGACCAGCTAGCGATGGGTGAGTTGCGGGCAGTGAATACATTTTTTTCAGGAGAACTCTTGAAACGGCTACCGCCGTCGATTGATAGGCAAAAGTTTATTAATTCAAGGCCATGGTTGTCGTTTGATGCTATTGACGTAGCACAATCTCATGAACATGAGCCTCGAAATCGGATATTACAATTCTTAACATTACCCTCAGTACCGAGGCGTATGTTGCTGATTCAGCAGTACAATGCCGTCCGACGAGCGGGGTCGGGCAAGATCGAAGCAGCGAGCAAAGGGCTATCAGAATTATCAGGGGTATATCTTGATGTTGATTCGCGAAATGGCCTGAAGGAAGTTGATGGGTTGTGTCGTCAGCTAATATTGGCAGGAAAATATGACGAAGCAATTGATTTAGCGACTATGGTGGACGAGAGCTTGGTTCCAGACGATAAATCGAAAAATAAGTTATTTTTGCCAGATATCATACGAAAAATTGCCAAACAGACAGGAAACAAGGAGCTTGCCTGGCGGGCTATTAAACTATACGGGGAGAATCCACCAAATAGCCTGCACAACGGTAAGCTTGCTGCAGCCAGAAAACTTTTAGATAATTTGTAAAGTTTTATGCTACAATCAAGATGTTACTTAACGTAAAGGAGTTTTTATGGCAGAGAAGAAAGTAGCCAAGAAGGCGACTACCAAACAGACGACTACTAAGAAATCGATTGTGAAAAAACCAAGCGTGGCAGCGCTGAAAGAAAAGGCAGCGGCGGTCAAGGGCCATGGCGGCGGTTTTATGACCTTTATCCGTGAGCAGGGCGTGGTTGGCCTGGCTGTCGGTCTGGCGATCGGTACTGCGGCTGGTGATACGGTGAAGAAATTGGTGACGGCGTTCATCGACCCGCTGGTGCAGCTGATTGTCGGCTCGCAGGAAGGTCTGCAAGCGGCATCATTCTCTGTTGAAATTGCCGGTCGTAAGGGTGAGTTTCTGTACGGTGCATTCGTTAGCTCGCTGATCACTTTGTTAGCGGTGGCGTTTGTGGTGTATGCAATTATTCACTTTTTGAAGCTGGATAAATTAGACAAGAAAAAAGACTAATTGGGCCTTAAAAATAGATCCGCCGGACAGATACGGCGGATTTTTTATGTAAAACGATTTATGCTGGAACAAGATGCGTACCGTACTCAGGGCTAGGAAATCAGCGTGCCGACTGATTCGCCGTTGGCAGCTCGGGCAATATTGCCGTCGGTGAGTAAGTCGCAGATAATAACCGGGATGTGTTCATCCATAGCCAGACCGATGGCGGCTTTGTCCATGACGGCGATATCGGGGTTAGTGAGGGCGTCCTGGTATGATAGCTGATCAAGTTTAACAGCGTCTGGAAATCTCACCGGATCCTTATCATATACGCCGTCGACTTTCGTTGTTTTGATCACAATGTCGCACTGCATCTCTAGGGCGAGGTTGAGAGCGGCGGTATCGGTAGTCAGGAAGGGCCGGCCAGTGCCGCAGGCAACGATGACGATACGGCCCTTTTTGATATGACTAAGAGCACGGCGGAAGGTGTATTGGTCGATGAATTGATTGACCTCAACAGTAGAGAGCGCGCGGGTCGGTAGGTCGGCGTCATTAAAAACGTCGGCTAGAGCGATGGCGTTCATTAGAGTAGAGAGCATGCCGATATTGTGGGCTGAGACGGGCTGGATACCGTGGCCGATGATTTGGTTGCCGCGGACGTAATTACCGCCGCCAACCATGATGACGATTTCAGCGCCAGTTTTTAGTGCTGGTTTGATTTGTTCGGCGATCCAACGAGCCCGCTTGGGATCAAAGCCGCTGGCGAACTCGCCCTGAAGTTGCTCGCCGGATAGTTTGAGAAGGATACGTTTGGTCATGGTATCAGTGTATCATATCTTGGTTTCTTAGCACTGACCTACTCTATTATTAGATGAATGGTTAGTAATAATGACGGCGGTTAGGGGCGGTTTATTGTGTCAGAGGGTAGTGGTGGGGAGCATCATCAGATCCATTGATCTATTGACTTTCCCCCCTAAATCTGCTACCATTCAAAACATAAGCTAGTCGGTAGCAGAAATGCCGACCATCGTATCCCCCCCAGAAAGGAACCACCACAATGCCTCAAAACCCAAACCGCTTGCCAACATCCTCCCCTGAGCCTCTCGGCCCAGAGGCTGCAACCTCCTCGTCATATTCCCTAGACTCAGACGATCGCTTCAAAGGAAGGCTTAATGCCAGTGACCTCGACGCCGAAGCACTCTTTGACCCAGCCCGACGAAAGCAACTGGAAGAAGCTCAACTCGCACAAGATGACTTGGAAGCCTATCTCAACCAACGCCCCGACGAATACGGCAAAGATCCAAATGGCAACCTACTTCCATCCGAAGAAGACCTCTATAACCAAACCCTCAACGAAGCACGCCGTGAGCGTGAGGCCACGAGTCTCACTGACCTCGCAACCGCTGCCGGAGAAGCCCTTGCTCGTGGCGACAAGACTATGGCTGATGATCTCCAAGACGAGATCCTCCAAAGACTCATTGAACGAGCCGAAACCTACGATCTAAGCCAAGAAGCCATCGACCAACGTATCCGTCAGCTTACTAAGATCATGGATAACGCCGAAAATGTCGCTAAAGAAAAAGCCACCAAAGCAGCCACCCAGCGAACCCTTTCTTTCCCAGCTACACCTCAAGCCCCAGAGTCTGCCCCGGCGGCACAGTCCGAGCCAACCCAGACCGTGCCAACAGCTCCGGTGAAGCCGGTGCGGCCACGATCACCGCTACAGACTTCATCAGGGCCAGGTTTGGGGTTGGGACTTCCTCCGGTCCCATCTCGTGCATTAGCGTCACCAACGACTCCGCCACAAGATAGTGTAGAGTCAACACCGCTACCACCAGCCCAGAGTGCGCCGGGTGAGGGAGGCGCATTGAACATGCCGCCCACTTCTAATAAGGAGCTAACAATAGGAGAAATAACAGAACCAACCCTCCCAGCTCAACAGAGTCCAGAGAGGGTTAGTGAGGATGTTAAGCTTATCACAATAGAAGAGGCTGCGCAGATAATGCAGGCTGCGCGTGTGTTAAACGGAAAAGATGCCTCCTCCGAGCTTACGCTACTCCAGAAAGACAAGAAAAGGAAAGAGGCCCTTAAGTGTATTAAGGTAATTATGGGTAGGCTTGAAGGCCTACCGCTAATTGGTGAAGATCCTGATAAAACTAACCGTAAGACGGGCTCTATCCCAAGCAGGCTTTTTGAGCAGATAACTAAGGCTGCGCAGGCATTAAGCATATTTGCCACTTCTCCCGAAGAGAGGCGAGAGGCGATGAGAATCATTCGGGAAACTGTGGACGCTCTTGACAGCGGTGTAATTCGGGCGGGAGAAGTTGATACTGAGTTTGAAGGGCTGAGGCCGAGCAATATAGTGCGAAAGGGGCCAGAAGCTCCGCAGGAGTCGGAATATATGCCGGTTCCAGGGAGTAGCAATAGTGTCATTTTAGGTGATACGGTGACAAAGAGGGAGGGTGGTGTTCTCGGTGGTCTAAAGCGGGCCTTTGAGTCGCTACGAGAGCATCCTTATTTCAAGAGTTTTCGCCGGCTTGTTATCACTGATGAAAATATTGACGAGGGCAGAAATTCTTATGTAGATCGTCTACAGTATTCTCCTGCTGATTTGAATCGTGGATTGGCTGCTGGTGCGCATAGCATTGATAAGGCAGCAAAGATAAATAGGGAATTCCCAGACAGTAGTGAGCAACCTAGTAAAAATGAGGATAGTTTGATCTCGCTACCGAATTCAGGGGTTTTTGGTGTTTTTGATGGAGTCGGTGGCGAGGTAGGAGGCAGGGAGGCATCTCATACTGCTGCGCGAGTACTTGAGCGGAAGTCGTCTGCAATGAGCAAGATTAAACAAACTACTTCCGAGGACGTTGTGGAGTGGATGAGACGTTACTTCTCTGAGACAAGAAATACTTTAGATAAAAGTACGCGAGGTGATACGACTGGTGTCGTCGCGCGGTTGTATATTAATGAGACCGGAGACCCAATGATATGTATAGGCCACCTCGGCGATAGCCGTGCTTATATTGTCGATAAAAACGGTTGGGCATCGCGGCTGACAAATGATCATGGTTATAAAAACGTAATTTATAAGGCCATAGGGGAAACTGATTCAACAAGAGCGGATATTGTCATTGTTCCATTTGCAGAGGGCGATCGCTTGGTACTTGTAACTGACGGTGTCACCGGTGACAGATATCCTGATTTAATGTCGACTGATGCAGTTGGTCGTATAGTGCATAGTTCATCATCACCCAAGAAAGCTGCTGAGCAGCTTGTAAAGGCATCTACAAAGTTGGATGACACGACCGCCATTGTGATTCAGCCCCCTGAATCTGCAGCTTCATTATTTTAATTACAGTTAGGTTAAGGACACTACCAAACGTTTAGTGCGAGGTGTTTTCTCGAGATTACTACGACGCCAAAAAGTGGTAAAATAGAAACATGAAAGCGAAATTCAAACCGCAGCGGATTTTGTGGCTGGACATGGAAATGACGGGGCTAGATCCGGTGGAGGATTTTCCGATTGAAGTGGCGATGATTGTGACCGACTGGGGGTTTACGGAAATTGCTCATTTTGAGGGTGCAGTGCACTGGTGTAGCAAGAAAATGCAAGCACGATTTGATAAGAATAAATCATTTTGGTATGGTGATGGCGCGACTGCGCGTGAGCAATTGATAGCGCAAAACAAGATCACCAAGACAACCAAGGCGCAGCTCGAGCGCGATATTTTGGCATTTTTGGATGAGCATTTTGATAATGCACCAATTTTGCTGGCGGGTAATTCAATTCATCAAGACCGGCGCTTTATTGACCATTGGTTCAAGAAATTTTCAAAACGCCTCCACTACCGGATGTTGGACGTTAGTGCTTGGAAAGTAGTGTTTGAAGGTAAATATGGCAAAAAATTTGCCAAACCAGAGGATCATCGGGCGCTGGAGGATATTCGCGGTAGTATTCAAGAATTACAATATTATTTGAAGAAGGTGAAAAGCTAGGTTTACCAGCCGGCATATTCGCGGCCGCTGAGTTATTTGACAAAAGTGTACTTATCTGATAATCTCCTGATAAAAGGAGTTGGAAAATGCGTGCAGTAAGTTCTGAGTTACAGCAATATATGACCGGGCTAACGAATGAGATTTCGCGCGGTCATTTTGATGAGGCTGTGCGGCTTGGTGAGAAAGCGCTGGCGATGAAGGAGTTGCGTGATGAAGGTAATGAGTTGTTACTGGGGGAGGTATATCGCAACATGGCCGCCGCGAGTGATCGTTTGGGTCGAAATGATGAGGCGCTTGAATATATTGATCAGGCATATGATATTCACGATACAGCGGTCAATGAGAATTCTGGAGTTGAGACGCTACGCGAGCGGTCGGCCACGGCATCATATGTTGGTATATTTGCATTAAAGGCGTATCTATTGGCAGATAGTAGGGATGAAGCGTTGGCAGACAGGGCGCGACTCATGACGCGGCAAGCTGAGCAGGACATGGCAAAAGTAAATCAGCTTTCTAAAGAAGAGGACGCTGACCAGTATGAGATAAATATGGCATCTCGCTGGGGTATGACCGAAAGTCTAGTGGGTGACAAGCAGCGAGGTTTGGCGTTGGCGGGCCGGGCAATCCGATCAGCGTGGCAATCAGAGCGGAATCAGCAAAAGGGCTTGACTGGGCGAGATGTCCTCAGGGCGCGAACACGAGCAGCGCTTCGTGGTATGGCGGCTGTGGCGGTAAATGCCGCAAGTCGATTTGGCGCGACGCGGGGTATGGCTGAGAAAATTGCTCTTAAGACATTGTGATTGTATACTGAGAGCATGACCCATAAACAATTTGAAGAGTTCATCCTCAGTTTGCCCGGTGTGTGGCTGGATTATCCGTTTGGTGAGGATGTCGCGGTATATAAATTTGGCAAAAGCAATGAGGGTGTGGGGAAGATGGTGGCGCTAGTGACGGAGGGCTCAAAGCCACTCAGAGTTAGTCTGAAGTGCGATCCGCTATTGGCTGAGAATCTCCGCGAGAAGTACGAGACGGTGCTGCCGGGGTATCATCTGAATAAGAAGCACTGGAACACCATCATTTGCTCGGGGCAACTGAGTGATGAAGAAATTTTTGATTTGGCGCGACTGAGTTATCAGCTGGCGGCGAAGTGAGTAAAACAGCAGGGGCTAATCGCTGAGAAAAGTAGCGCTGATTTGCCCCAGCTGGTGACAGAGTGAATAAAACTTATGACTTTTCCGAATCACCGGTGATCGCCATGAGCTGCTTGCGTACGTTGGTGAGGTCGGAAATAGTTTTTTCGAGAAAGTCAATTGTGCTTTTGCTGCGCGAGCCCTCTTTGATACGATTCATCATCAACAACGTGTCGGCCAGTTCGGTATTCATGGTGTAAGCATAAGTGTTGTCGAGGTCAGCGTTGAGATAGGCCTCCTCAAATTTTTCCTCGAGCTTTGTTGGTGGGTCGAGCGCGGTGATGTTTTTGAGGTCTTTTTTGACGTCGATATTCTGGGCAGCGGCCGGTGTCTCGATAGACTTATTAGCAGTGGTGAGAACGGCAGTGAGCGAGCTATTAGCATCTTGGAGCTGGCTGGATTTGAGGCGGGAAGTAAATTTCTCGGAGACGGTTTGGAGTTTTTGTAGACGAGCAATGAGATTATTTAATGAGGGGCCGCGGGAGGCGTTTTGGGCGGCGTTGATGATGAACACCAGACCGAGCAGTCCGATGATACCGAGAACGAGCAAGATAATCTTTGACTTTTTATCAAAGCCCTGCGGTGCTGGCGGTGCGGAAATTTGATTGAGATAATCAATACCGGTTGGCACGTCATAGTCATTGTGTGGCTGCATACACCCATTAAAGCATAAACAACAACAGAGGTAAAGAGTGATATAATAAAAACCATGCAAGATGCCAAGGAAGAAGTACGGGCGCGGTTGAATATTGAGGATGTGATCGGTGAGTATGTTCAGCTGAAGCGGGCGGGTCGTAATCTGAAGGGGCTGAGTCCATTCACTGATGAGCGGACGCCAAGTTTTATGGTGAGTCCGGAAAAACAGATTTGGCATGATTTTTCTTCGGGCAAGGGCGGCGATATTTTTACGTTTGTGATGCTGGTGGAGGGAATGGATTTTCGCCAGGCGTTGGAGCATTTGGCGCGCAAGGCGGGCGTGGATTTGAGTTTGTTTTCTGGCGGTGATGGACGGACGGCCAAGCGGCGGGCGCGGGCGCGGGAAGCGTTAAAATTAGCAGCAAATTTTTATCAGCAAAATTTGGTGAAAAATTCGGCAGCACGAGAATACGCAGTGAAAAAACGGCGGCTGAATCGGCAGACGATCGGTGATTTTGTTATCGGCTATGCGCCAGATCAGGGCGATGCGCTGACGAAGGCACTGGAGAAGCGGGGGTTTTCGCGCCGGGAGCTGGCTGACGCGGGGCTGGTTAATCGGTTTGGCGGCGACTTGTTTCGGGGGCGGATGATGGTGGCCTTGAGTGACGGCGGCGGCGAGGTGGTTGGCTTTACGGGGCGAATTATTCGCGACGATCCGCGTGCGCCAAAGTATCTGAACACGCCACAGACATTGCTATTTGATAAATCGCGCCACATTTTTGGGCTGTATCAGGCGAAAGAGGCGATTCGTAAGAGCGACGCGGCGGTGATTGTCGAGGGGAATTTGGATGTGGTTAGCAGCCACCAAGCCGGCGTCAAAAACGTGGTGGCGACGGCGGGAACGGCGATGACCCTGCAGCATTTGAAAGCGCTGAGCCGGCTGGCAGGGCGAATTCGTTTGGCGTTTGACGGCGACCGGGCGGGCGTGAGCGCAACGGAGCGGGCAATTAATTTGGCGCAAGAAATTGGCGTGGAACTAGAGGTGGTGAGCCTGCCGGATGACGTAAAAGATCCCGATGAATTGATCCAAAAGGATGCGGCGTTATGGAAAGCGGCGGTTGAGCAGGCGCAGCCGGCGGTGGATTGGGTAATCGCTCGGCACGCCGAAATGGAAGATTTGGCGACGGCCGAAGGGAAGCGGCGATTTTCGACAACTGCATTGAGAATCGTGCGCAGCCTAAAAGACCCGGTGGAACAAGAGCATTATTTGGCGGTGATTTCTAAAGAAACTAGCGCTAGCCTCGCGGCCTTGCGGGCAAAGCTGGGCGCTGATGGATCAACGCCGCCCGCTCAGCTTAAAAAACCAAAGATTGAAAAGGCGACTCCGAGTAAACCTCGTGACGAATTAGCGGACATCATCGTCGGTCTGGCGCTTAGTCAGCCGTCGACTCGGCGCTGGGTCGGGGCACTTGAGGTGGCAAGCTTGGACGAGCCAGCTCGAGCAGTGGTGACGGCGCTGCAGGCTGAGCCGCTACTTGACATAGAAAAATTACCCCGTCCCTTGCAAAAATTTGAGCAGTATGTGAAAATAGTACAGTTAAAAAGTGAACGCCGCTACATGGACTGGGAGCCGGAAGCTCTGGACAGTGAAATGGCGCGTTTGGTAAAGCAATTGATACGTAAACACCGCGACACAAAAAAACAACAATTATTAGAAGATTTGCGTGAGGCTGAGGAGCTCAGCGATGAGGCGCGGGCGCGCACCTTGCGGCAGCAGCTGAACGCACTGATTAAGGAGAATGTGTGAACGACGACCAGCAATACACCACGACCAATGACGATCCACTTGAGCCAGATTTGACGGCGGTACATGATGACGAGGAGATAGAAGATCTCGAGGCGTTGAGCGCTGGCCAGTATCTGGATGACATTTCGGACGATTCGGTGCGGTTGTATCTGCGTGAGATTGGTAAAATCCCGCTATTAAGTTCGGACGAGGAAATGGAGCTGGCGCGGCGGATTATCGAGGGCGACAAGAAGGCCAAGGACAAGATGGCCGAGGCGAACATGCGTTTGGTGGTGTCGATTGCTAAGCGCTATTCGGGCCGTGGGTTGGATTTTCTGGACCTGATTCAGGAGGGAAATACTGGCTTGCTGCGCGCGGTGGAGAAATTCGATCCGGACAAGGGCTTTAAGTTTTCGACCTACGCGACGTGGTGGATTCGCCAGGCGATTACCCGGGCGATCGCTGATCAGGCGCGGACGATTCGCATCCCCGTGCATATGATTGAGACAATTAATAAGCTGGTGCGGACGCAGCGACGGCTCACCCAAGAGCTGAACCGCGAGCCGACGATGGAAGAATTGTCCAAGGAGATGGACATGGAGCCGGAAAAGATTGAATACATCAATAAAATTCGACAAGAGACGTCGAGTCTGGATGCTGGCATCGGGCGTGATGGTGACGAGGAAGATTCGGTGCTGGGTGATTTTATCGAGGATGAAGATACGATTTCGCCAGAAGAATCAGCGACCAATCAGCTGCTGAAAGAAAAGGTCGCCGAGGTGCTGTCGAGTCTGTCCGATCGCGAGCAAAAAATTGTGCGCATGCGATTTGGGCTGGACAATGGCGGCAAAAGTCATACGCTCGAGGAAGTCGGTCAACAATTTGCTGTGACGCGCGAACGAATTCGCCAGATTGAAGCGAAGGCTTTGGCAAAGCTGAGGAAGCACAAAGACGCTAAAAAGTTATATGAGTATTTGAGCTAAATGAGCAAGCAATAATCAAAAAAGCCAGGCGGATGTGTGTGCCCGGCTTTTTTGATGCGTTGTGTTTAGCACTGCTCAGGTGCTTTACAAAAATGTTCGTGGTGAGTGACGGCCTCCAGCTGTGTATATAGTTCGTCCAGTCCGCGGTCGTTCATCACGAAATAGTCAGCAATGGTGATTGGTCCGCCTTTTTCTAGATTTTCAATTTCCGACCAATCGCGCTGGTCAACTTCGCGCGGCTGCATCGGCCGCTCGGGGCGTTTGGCCATGCGTTGATAGCGCAGGTGTTTTGGTGTGACGACGGCGATGACAGACATCTGGCCAGGGAATTCGTGCTTGAGGATTTTGTATTCGCTCCAGGTATACAAACCGTCCAGGACGATCAGTTTTTGACCAGCGTCAATCAAGTCATGCGCGGATTTAATGACGCGCTTGACCACGAAATCTTTGCCTTCGCGACGGCGAATTTCCTCGCGGAATTTTTGCTGATTATCCCACGTTGGTTCGATGCCGGCTTCTTCCATGGCTTTGTAGATGATGCCGCCAAAGTAAATTTTTGGAATGCCCTTTTTGGTAAAATATTCGACCGCCGAACTTTTGCCGCTACCAGCTAGACCGACCAGGGCGATGATTTTGCAGCTATGTTCGCTTGTACTCATGGGGATTATTGTAACAACTTCTTAGCCGGTTGGCAAACGGGTGTAGCTATTGGTCGGCTACACTGATCTTTTATGAGCTGCTCGTCGCCTGCCGGATCATTAATTAGTTGACTATTTAGATCCCTGAGGATCTTTAAGATCATGAAGGTCGTTCGTGTACACGGCTTGCTCTGCGGCTGCCAGCCTAGCAGCATTTTGATCTACATGGGTGGGCTGCATCAAATCTTCGATATCGACACCATCAAGGCTGTCCTTGCGTTTCTTTGTATATTGACCGTCTGGTTGGGCAGCCTCCAGGGCAACCTTGCCAAGATCTTGAGACAAACCTTTCGTGCGATCTCCGGTTTCTATTGTTTGTCTTTGTGGTAATGTATCTTTACTATCTTCCATGGTAATTATTCTAGCATATAATTTAACTTTTTGCAAGTATATACGGTAAGCCTTATGAGGCTAGGGCTAGACTTTGATATAATTACATATATGAAACGTTTGGCGGTCATCGACGGAAAATCAGTGTTTTACCGAGGGTATTATGCTATGCCGGGGCTGAGTACGGCGGATGGTACGCCGACGGGTGGGGTGTATGGATTTGTGAGCTTGGCAATTGAGCTGATCAAAAAATTAGAGCCAGACTACGTGGCGGTGGCGTGGGACAAGCGCGGCACTAATATCCGCAAGCGGCGGGAATTATACCCAGAATACAAGGCGGGCCGCAAACCGGCACCCGATGATTTTTATCAGCAAATTCCGATTTTGATGGAACTGCTGGATGCGTTCGGCTGGCCGCTGTATGAGCTGGATGACTATGAGGCGGACGATATCATGGGTGCGTTTGCCAGGCAAGCGGAGGCGCGCGGCGTGCAGACGTGTCTGCTGACGTCGGATTTGGATGCACTGCAATTAGTGTCGCCTCTCACTAAAGTGTACGCCATGAAAAACGGCCTGAGGAACATCGAGGAATTTACGGCGGAATATTTTGAACAAAAATATGGTATTCGGACGGATCAGTTTTTGGATTTGAAGGCGCTGAAGGGTGATTCCAGCGACAATTTGCCGGGTGTGCCGGGTGTTGGTGAAAAGACAGCGGTGAAATTATTGCAAGCATATGACACGCTGGACGGCGTGTATGCACACGTGGATGAACAAAAAGGTGCTCTAAGGACAAAGCTGGAGAGCGGCCGTGAGTCGGCGTATTTGACCAAGCAAGTGGCAGAAATCTGGACGGACGCGCCAGTGGAACTGGACTGGGAAGTGGCGGATGTTAACGACTGCGATTTTGCGCGGGTGGCGGAGATTTTGCGGAAATTGGAGTTCCATTCGCTGATTGGGCGATTGCCGCGAACAATGCAGGCGGTGGATGAGGTAGTAGAGACGGTGGAACTGGAATTGCCGCGCGTCGAAGATTTGCCGGCTGAGCCGCTGTTTGAGGCGGAAAATATTATCTATATTGACCCCTTAGAGCCGGACACGGTGTATATTAATTCCAAGCCTGGCGTGGCGTGGCGCGCAAAGGTTAGTGAAATTGGCTGGTCGGTTTGGCAGATGTTGGCGCAGGGCGTGGTGATCGCGGCGGACGTCAAGGTGCTATATCACGCGCTGGATACTCACGGTGTGACGGTGCGGTTTCATGAGGTGTGGGATGTTGGGCAGGCGGCGTTTCTGATTGATCCGCTGAGGCGTGACCGTAGTGTGGCGGCGCTGGCGGGAGATTTTTCTGAGGATAATTCCCCAGAGCGGCAGTTGGCACGACTACGCCAAATATATCGCCAGCAACAGGATTATATGGCGGCGCATCAGCAGATTGCCAGGGTGCTTCGCGAGTTTGATTTTCCAGTGATTTGGCCACTGTTTCAGATGGAGAAACGCGGCATGAAGCTGGATACGGCGCTGCTTGAACAGATGGGCGAGGAGCTGAGGGCGGAGGTGAGCCAGCTTGAACAACAAATGTATGCGATGGCCGGGCGCGAGTTCAATGCTGCTAGTCCAGCGCAGCTGTCCGAGGTGTTATTTACCAAGTTGCAGCTGCCGACGACCGGTATCAAAAAAGGTAAAACGGGCTATTCAACGGGACAGAAAGAGCTGGATAAGCTGCGCGGGCGACACCCGATTATTGAGCTGATTGAGCGGTACCGGGAGCTGACTAAACTAATCAGTACCTACATTGAAGCGCTGCCGAAATTGGTGGCCGAGGACGGGCGGATTCACACCACGTTTAATCAAGACGTCACCAGCACTGGGCGGCTGAGCAGCACAAATCCTAACCTACAGAACATTCCGGTGCGAACGGAATTGGGTCGGAAAATTCGCCAGGCATTTGTGCCGAGCCAGGGTAAGGTCTTCGTTGGCGCGGATTATTCGCAATTTGAACTGCGACTGGCGGCGGTGCTGGCGGGCGATGAGCAGCTGATTGACGATTTTAATAGCGATGTTGATATTCATACCAAGACGGCGGCCGAGACCTACGGCGTGCCGATGGAGCAGGTGACGAAAGCACAGCGGCGTGCGGCCAAGGTAATCAACTTTGGGGTGCTATATGGTATGAGCCCGCACGGCTTGGCGGCGGCTACCGGCATGACGTTCACTGAGGCAAAACAGTTTATTGAACACTATTTTGCGGTGCGCCAGCCAATCCGCCATTATTTGGATACAATTTTAGTTCAAGCGCGCGAACAAGGTTTTGTCGAGACCTATTTTGGCCGGCGGCGGCCAACGCCAGATATTAAGTCGAGTAATTTTATGGTGCGTTCGGCGGCCGAGCGGGCGGCGATGAACATGCCGATTCAGGGTACGGAAGCGGATTTGATGAAACTGGCGATGATTCGGCTGGAGGACAAACTGGCTGGGTTAGCCGAGCCAGTCCTGCAGGTTCACGACTCGATTTTAGTGGAGTGCCGGGCAACAGATGCCGAGCAAGTCGGCGAAATGATGCGTGCGGAAATGGAAAGTATTTGTCCGGAACTGCCGATTGCGCTAAAAGTGGACGTCGGCGTGGGACTACACTGGGACGAGGTGTAGCCGGGGCGGTGAGTGCAAAACTGACAGAATATGGTATAATCAACCCATGAGGCGTACGTATAATTCTTTTAGTTCCTTTTCTCGGTTTGTGCCGATTTTACTAGTCATTATTATCACCATCGTGACAATCGTCGCGATTATCAGTATCAGCCGGTCGATATTTGGTGGCGACGAGCAAAAACAGCAGCAGGAGACGACTGAGCAGAAAAAAAGCGACCTGCTACAAACCGACGAGAGCCGAGCGGTCAGGCTGACAGTGCGTGGCCCGATTGTCGCTAATGAGAAATTCCGTTCGTATCAAATAACTATTGCGCCGTCGTCGCGGGTGATGACGACGTATGAAGGCTATGTCGAGAAGCAGCTGAACACCAAGCAGCTGAATAATAACGCCAAGGCTTATGAAGAGTTGGTGTACGCACTGGACAAGCGCAAGATGATGGAAGGGCGACAGCTGAGCGATGAGCAAAATGACCTGCGCGGTATTTGTGCAACTGGCAAGGTGTACAAATTTGAATTGTTGATGAATGGAACATCGATCAAGGCGCTGTGGACGTCGGATTGTAGTGGTTCTAAAGGCTCGGCGGTTGCTAATGTCGAGGAAATCGTCGATATGTTTATCAAGCAAATCCCTGACGGTAGCAAAATGGCCACCTCTATCGGGCTGTACCAGCGGGATACGCTGTTCAAGTTTTAGGAGCGTCTTATGCCGGAACTTCCCGAAGTCGAGACGGTTCGCCGCGGATTGGCGGAGCTACTGCCAGGCCGAGTGGTGGCACGAACGGCGGTGTTTGATTCGCCAAAAAGCTTTCCGAATGCGCCGGCTGATGTTGAACAATTTTTATATGGTGCGCGCGTGACGGCGGTGCGGCGGCGGGCAAAGGTGCTGATGATTGATTTGGATACGCATTATTCGCTGGTGGTGCATTTGAAGATGACGGGGCAGCTAGTTTTTCGCCAAAGCTCTCGTCATAGCGCTCGGGTATCCCCAAAAAAATCTCGGGGCCCACGTAAAGTTGCCCACAATTTTTCTGCGGATACCGCTCGCGAGATCGACGACTTTGCTGGCGGCCATCCGAACGATAGCTTGATTGGCGAGCTGCCAGATCGGTCGACGCGGGTGCAGATTGATTTTGTGGATGGGTCACGGCTGTTTTTTAACGATCAGCGCAAATTTGGCTGGGTGAAGTTGCTGCCGACTGATGAGGTGAAAAATTTGCCGTTCATGCAAAAAGTTGGGCCGGAGCCGCTTGATCCTCAGACGCGCGCCGAGGATTTCATCCAGCGGATTCGTCGCCGCCAAAATTCGATGATCAAGCCAGCGTTTCTTGACCAGGCGGTGATCGCTGGGGTTGGTAACATTTACGCTGACGAGGCATTGTGGGCGGCACGTCTTCATCCGCAAACGCGGGTGAAAAATGTCAGTGATCAGCAGCTGAATACATTATTTACTGAGCTACGGCGCATCTTGCAACTCAGTATTGATCAGGGCGGCTCGACTGATAAAAATTACGTTGATGCCGAGGGTCGAAGGGGGAATTATCTGACATTTGCTCATGTGTTTCGCCGCGAAGGCCAGGCTTGCCATCGCCACCCTGACCAAGAGGTCATTAAGCTAAAAGTCGGCGGTCGCGGTACGCATATTTGTCCGGCTTGTCAGGCGGAAGTTACATGATCTATCTCCTCCACGGCGACAACGAATTTGAGAAACGGGCGGCGCTTGCGGCGCTGGTTGGTGATATGGAGGTGGTGCGGCGTGACGGTGAAGAACTGACGGCCGCCGAGGTCTGTGAGGTGGTGATGGGGCAGAGCCTGTTCACGCTAGAGCAGGCGGTGGTCATTACTGATGCGAGTCAGAATGTGGCTCTGTGGCGTGAGTTGCCGGAGCTACTAGGTGATACGGCGACCACGGTTGTCCTTCTGGAGACGAAGCTTGATAAGCGTACAAAAACGTATAAGTGGCTGAAAAGTCATGCCGAGGTAAGGGAATACGCTTATTTCACTGAACGCCAAAAGCCGCAGCTGAGCACGTGGTGTGTTGAGCGAGCCAAGGTGCATGGGGCAGTATTGACAGCGGCGCAGGCGACGGCACTGATTGATCGGTTGGGGTTTGATCAGCTACGGCTTGACCTGGTGTTGCAGCAGTTGGCCCTGGCTGGCGAACTGAATGATGAGTTAATTAATGCACTGGTGCCGCTAGCTCCGGCTGAAAGTGCGTTTGAGTTGTTTGCGGCAATGCTGGATGGCGACCGGGGGAAAGTGCGCGCGATCATTGCCTATCTCGAGGCGGAGAACGGTGATGATGGGGCGTACCAGACGCTGGGGCTATTGGTCTCACAGTTGGTGCAGCTGAACGCGCTGGTGCTATCTGGCGGTGACACGGGGGCGGTGGCTCGTGATTTTGCGGCCCATCCGTATGCGCTGCGAAAGGTAGCGCCGTATGCAGCGCGGACGACACCGGCGCAACTTGCGGTAATTAACTCTGCCTTAGCGCAGGCTGATGAACAGATGAAAACGACCCGCGTGTCGCCGTGGCTATTGGTCGAGGCGGCGCTGATTGATATTGCCAGGCATATAACATAGTAAAATACTCCCGCCAACTGACGGGAGTATTGTTTATGCAAACGTGAATGGTTATTTAGTCTCTTTGGTAGCTGACTTTTTTGCGGCCGGTTTTTTGGTAGCAGTTGACTTCGCGGTGGTTTTTGCTGTTGTCTTTGCTGGAGCTTTGGCGGCTGGTTTTTTGGTCGCTTCAAGCTTAACGCCGGCTTTTTTCGCAACAGCCGAGAGGGCGCTCTTGCGCCGGGCAGCAGTATTTTTCTTCAGCAGGTTCTTCTTGACAGCGGTGTCAAGCTCACTGTGAGCAGCAGCCAGCGCCTCAGCACTCGGCTCAGCCATGAAGGCCTTGACGGCTGACTTGATGTCGCGCTTGATACCGATATTGCGCTCGCGGCGCTTTAGGGTTTGTTTGGCCCGTTTGATGGCGGATTTGATGATTGGCATAGATTTCCTTTACCTCTATAAATTTGTTTCGCTAATCAAGGATGGATTATACAGAAAAACCCAATAAAAGTAAAGAGTAGCTCGCATTGACGATAATCTATTGACTTTCCTGAAATGCTTATGTATAATGTGACTCAAAGGTATAAACAAAAATAAACAGGGACACAACAATGGCGAGCCAGTCACAAAAGCAGCAGATCATTCAGAGCATCAAAGATGTGACTAATATCTTGGTGACGGTGAGCGCTGATCCATCGGTGGACGAGCTATCGGCAGCGCTGGGGCTGACAATTTTCCTGAATAAACTGGGCAAGCATGCCACGGCTGTTTTTAGTGGCAAAGTTCCGCCGGCGATTTCGTTCCTCGAGCCAGATGAGACGTTTGAGGCCACGGCGGACAGCCTGCGTGATTTTATCATCGCGCTTGATAAGGAAAAAGCCGACCATCTGCGCTACAAGGTGGTTGATGATGCGGTGAAGATTTTTATCACACCGTACCGGGCGACAATTACCGAGGCTGATTTAGAGTTTTCGCAGGGCGATTATAACATTGAACTGGTGCTTGCGTTGAATGTTGAGAGTCAGGATCATCTCGACAAGGCGCTGACAGCTCATGGCAAGATTTTGCATGATGCAGTGGTGTCGACGGTGACTGCTGGTATGGTGAGGAGTAGTCTCGGGACGGTTGATTGGCATGATGATAAGGCATCAGGCGTGAGCGAGATGCTAGTTGACCTGATTGATGAGTTACGAACACCGAAAGTGACCATGGATGAGCAGATCGCAACGGCGCTACTAACCGGTGTTGTGGCGGCGACGGAACGGTTTAGTAACAATTTAACATCGTCGCGGGTGATGACGTTGGCGGCGGAGCTGATGGCGGTTGGTGCAAACCAGCAATTGATTGCTACCAAGTTGGCTGAGGGACAGGCGATCAAAGCCGAGGAGCGCTCAGAGCTAGAGCAATCAAAGCAGGTGGCTGATGCAGCTGATGATAAGACGGATGACGACGATGGCCAGGATGGCTCTAATTTTAAGGTTGAACGGGGAAAACGCTCGAAGCCAGCTGAGTCAAAAAGAGATGATGGTGCGTTGTCAATTAGTCATGAGCGGCGGGGTAGCCTTGATGATGTGGCCAAGCAGACTCGGGCCGAAGAGCAGGATGCAGCGGCTCGTGTGGCCACGGCGCAGCTTGATCGCCTTCGAGCAGCGTCAGTGACGAGCGGACGGAGCAGTGCGCCATCGACATCGCAACCAATCAGTGCGTCGGTGTCGGCTGAGCCAGAAACGGCCACGCCACTACTGGGTGGAACGCTGAACGCAACGACGGAGCGGGCGGCTGAGGATAAGCGCCGCGATCTTGACACTGATCAAAACAAGACTATCTTGCATCACGGTACCTATGTCGGTGCGTCGCGGCCGGCCCTCGGCGAATCGCCGTTGAATGCCGCCATGGGGAAGTCTGATGAACCGCCGAGCGTTGACCCGTTTGCGACCACCAATAAAGACGAAGCGGTCATTGCCGCGCTAAAAGAGGAGACGCAGGCGCTGGCTGACAAGCAGACTCAATCTACCGCGTCGCCATCGCTGCCAGATTCTGAGCGCGACGCCCGCGCGGCAATTACCGAGGCGCTGGCTGCTGCACCGCCGCTTGAACCCGCAGCTTCGCCCGCTCCGGTAGTTTCATCTTCGCCGCTACCGACAGTGTCGTCTGCTCCGGCTACGCTCGCTGATATTGAGTCTAATGTAATGCATGGCCTGCCACCGCTGCCTGATTTCTCTGACTTTTCAGGATCAGGCTTGCCACCGCTGCCACCAGCTCCGGTCGGTGCTGCCGATGGTGGACTGCCAGCGTTGAACACATCACCTTCAGCACCGTCCGCCTCTACACAGCCGCGCACCTTTAACCCGTCCCAATTCCAGATTCCGGGGCAAAAATAGCCCATGGATGAGGTGCTACTCATTGATAAGCCGGCTGGCATGACGAGTTTTGGGGTGGTGGCGCGGTTGCGGCGGGTGCTCAGCCAGGCGGCGGGCAAGAAAGTGAAAGTTGGCCATACTGGTACGCTCGATCCGTTTGCTACGGGACTGATGATTATTGTGACGGGCAAGAAGTGCCGCGAGGCTGATACCTTTACGAAGCTTGATAAGTGGTATGAAGCAGAAATCATGCTTGGCGAGATATCGACGACCGGTGATCCTGAGGGTGAACTAACTCGCGTGTCGGCGCGGCAGCCGTCCCGTAGTGAGGTTGAAGCGGTACTCAGTATATTTGAGGGTGAAATTAAGCAGCGCCCACCGATATTTAGCGCCATCAAGATTAATGGCCGTCGGGCCTATCAGCTGGCACGTCAGGGTCAGCCGGTCGATATGCCAGAGCGCACCGTGTCGATCTATGCCCTGGAGCTTGTCGCGTATGAGTATCCTCGTCTGGTGATTCGAGCGCATGTTTCGAGCGGTACGTACATTCGGAGCCTAGCGGTTGATATTGGTCAGAAGCTGGGAACAGGGGCCTACTGCCACCAGCTGCGCCGCCAGGCTATCGCTGAATATGACGTCGCTCAGGCAAAACCATTAGCGGATTTTGGGATTTCGTCTTGAAGTGCTATTATCAAAGCATGGGTAGGCAGACAGGTTTTACAATCGTTGAACTATTAATTGTGATGGTCGTGATCGCGATTTTGGCAACCATCGGTATTGTGGCGTATTCGGGCGTGCGCCAGGACGCTACCGATACCAAGATCCGTTCCATCGTCAAGATCGCTGGGGACGCGCTGCAGATATATGATACACAGAAGCGAACGCTGCCGTCAGGACAGGGGACGTTCAACAACGCTAATAGCGTTGACTCACTTGTACCACAGTATATCCAGCCGGGGTATCGCGAGGGTGTCAGCAGCAAGAACGCGTCAAATCCGAACGATATTTTTGTCTGGTATCCGTGCAAAGATACCTCCGGCAAGGTAACAGGTATCGCGGTATTTGCGGCTCTTAATTCCGCCAAGCCGCAGGAGTCGGCTCAGGTTAATGCGGTCAAGGCGACCTGTAACATTCCGGGCGCCGCCGTGCCGACCACCGGTAATCCAGCGTATAATTACGTGCAGACATTTTAGCAAATGCGGCTGATTTGCGTTTTTAGCGTAGCATTGGTATAATGACGAGGCTATGATTAGCAAAGACGATAAAGCGAAAGCAATTGCTTTGACTCAGGTCAACAAGGACGACGTCGGCAGCCCGCAGGCGCAGGTGTCGATCTTGACGGCTCGTATCAAAGAGGTCACCAAGCACCTGAAGGCGAATAAGCACGACTTCATGGCGCGCCGTGGCTTAATCCAGATGGTTGGCAAGCGCAAGCGCCTGCTCAGATACCTGGAGCGAACTGATTTTGAGAGTTATAAAGCGGTTGTGGCTGCCCTGGGTCTGCGTAAATAGTCGCGCCGGGTAGTTGTACGGATATCCACCTTGATATATCACGAGGTGGGTATTTTGATTTAACGTGGTGTAGCTACAAAAACCGTCCGGCCGTCAGCTGCGCCGCCAAGCGTGCATGAATAGAGGGTGAGCTGTGGCTTGTTGGTTCGGTTTTCGATGTGGACGGCATCTGGCTTGACATCAAATAGCCGGGATATGACATAGGTGTAGCGCTTGCCGTGGTAGTCAATGATTATTTCATCGCCAATGCGTAGCTTATCAATGTTGTAGAATGGTGATTTTTGGATGGTTTGCTGCGGTGTCAGGCCCATGATAAATCGGTGGGCCGACAAGACGAAGTTGCCGCCGTCGACTGGATTGCCATTCTCTGGCCGACGCCACCACGCACCCCGCTCCATAGTTTCGGTGCCGCCAGTAGCGTACGGCACGTTAATGTCAATTTTGGGGATGTAGAGACGGTCCTCGGTGATCTTGGTTTCTGGCGTAGCGGCGAGAAGCTGGGTGGTTTGGTTGCGCGTTGGGTTAATGAGCTGGGCGCGAAAGAATGGACTAAACGCCGTGATGAGTGTGTAGCCGCCGCCAGCGAGCATAATGATAGCCAGACTCACACTGAGCCATCGGCGGCGGTTCTTGGCGTGGATTATCTGCTTCACTTGTTAATTGTAGCATGGGCGTATCAGCCTAGCAGCATGAGCCGTTGTTTTATTGGGATGAGCCGATCTGTTTTTTGGGGTGCTGTTTGACTTTTTATAGTTTTTATGCTAAATTACAGAGTATGAATGAATACGCACCGCGGGCTAATAAACTACCACCGCTAGATGTGGCTAAACAAGTTGCGAATATTAGCGATATTATGGTTGCTGTTAGGGAGCAGGTTGGTCCGTCTGGTGAATGGTTGAACAATGACTTAGTGCATATCGAGGGGCAGCTAGACTCAGAATTACGCGCTAATGACCATGGTTCTAGGTTTACGAATGCGGATGACTTTTGGAAAAACGGTATGGATCCGTCGCGAGCAAATTCGTCGCAAGACGGCTCTGATGCGTCTGAAAAACTGCCGAGTAAATTTGTCAATAATTTTTGGCAGTACTTCTTTCCGGATAAAATGTTTGAGAAGGATGAGCTGTTGGGCTCGGTTGTGCTAAGCAAACCACCGCGACAACGGTTGAAGCTGGCGGGAGGAGAGCTCCTCACATCGGTTCAGCAGTTGTTTGGGACGTTATTTGAGAATACCAATATTGATAGCCACAAACTTGTTACCCTGGAGTCAGCAGCCGGTGAAGAGCACCTTACCGATCTTAAGGAGGCAATGTTTATGCTCTATGTGCTGGCACTACATACGGTTACTCAACAAGATGCTGCTGGGGCTGGGTGTCCGAGCGCACATGCTTATTTATGTCTGTAGGAGCTTCATATGACGAGTCATGAACAATCGGAAAAAAAGAGTCCAATAAGTCGGCGCGGTCTATTATGTGGTGCGGTTGGGACAGCGGCGGCTATAGCTGGTGGGTTACTTATGAACTGTGGCGATGAAAGTCAACGGATACTATCGGTAGAGACGAATGCTTCAAAGCTTGATCTTGATTGGGCGTATGAGATATATGGCCAAGCCCGTGATATGTTTCGGCAATGTATTGAGGAGGCGCCCGTGTTTACGAGTGAGATACCGCCGATATTGCCACCGCCCACGTCGGTATCTGTCTCTCGAGACGGAGGTAGGCGTGGTTTTATGACGGGGGGTGCGCTACTTCGTAAGGCCGGTCATTCTGAGCGAGCAGTGATAGGCACGGGAGTCTCTTCGGATTTGGGTGATGATAGTAGGGTGCGCATAGCCGTCGCGTTTGAATTGTTGGCAGGTAAGCCCGAAGCTAAGATTGCTGAGCTGATGGCGGTTTGGGGAGTATCGAGGCGAGGGTTACCGACAGAACGTGCCTTTCGGAATATACTGTATGAAATTGATCCGGAAGAGCTGATGCTATCCTTTGTGCCAGTATCTCAGAGGCAACCGACAGCGCCAACTAGTGAGCAGCCGTATGAGTGGACTGCTATGCTGCCGGGAATGGAGAGTTTTAATGTGATACAACAAGTCATTGGTGCGGCTGGCGGTAGCTCACCGGAAGTGTTGTTACCAACGCCAAAGGTTTTGGACCGAGTAAGTGAGCAGCTCGCTGCGGTTCGGGATGCGTTCGGTCGAGCTGGCTTCCTCTAAAGCGTGCGGCCCTGTGATATAATAGAAAGCGCGAATATAACCCGCAGACGGTGATGGATGTGTGGTGTGTTGATAGTAAACCGGCACGCATACACCTGTTACTGTCTTTGCGAGAAAGAGAGGATCTATGGCAATTATTAACCCGAGCGGCAAGGAGATTTTTAGCGTTACCACCGAGCTGTGCGGCCGGCCGCTGACGCTGGAGGTCAACCGTGTTGGTTTTCGGACGACTGGTAGCGTGCTGGTGCGCTATGGCGATACGGTGGTGCTGGGCAGTGCCCAGGTAGGCAGCCGGCCAGTGCAGCTGGATTATTTCCCGCTGTCGATTGATTATGAAGAACGGTTTTATGCGGCGGGTAAAATTTCTGGTTCGCGGTTTATCAAGCGCGAGGGTCGGCCGAGCGACGAGGCGGTGCTAATCGGCCGGTTAATCGACCGTCCGATTCGGCCGCTGTTTCCAAAGGGCTACCGCCAGGAAGTGCAAGTCGTGGCGACGGTGCTGAGCATGGATCCGGATTTCCGCCCGGACGTGGTGGCGATGATTGCGGCGTCGAGCGCCCTGATGCTGACCGGGACGCCGTTTGACGGTCCGGTGGCGGGCTTGCGGGTGGGCCGCGTGAATGGCGAGTTTAAGGCCTTTTTGACGCCCGAGGAACGTGAGCAATCTGATTTGGATCTAGTAGTGGCCGGTATTGCCAGTGGCATCACTATGGTGGAGGCTGGTGCCAAGGAAGTGTCAGAAGAGGTGATCGTCGATGCCATGGCCTGGGCGCACCAGATGATGCAGCCAGCGATTCAGCTGCAGCGTGAGCTAGCTGCCAAAGTTGCGCCAACTCCGCAAGAATACGAATTAGTTTTACCTGATGAAGCAATTCAGCAGACGGCTGATGAGTGGGTTGACGGTAAATTAGGCGAGAAAATCCGCCGGCCGTATCCAGAGCGCAACGAAGTGGTTAATGAGATTCGCTGGGCATTCCACGAAGCGATGGCCGAAAAGTTGGGTTTGAGTGCTGAGGAATATAGCGAGGTGCGCGACGAGTACGATGAAGCATTTACCTTGGCATTGCACAAAGATGTGCGCCGCGGTATCGTCGAGGACGGCAAGCGCCCGGATGGTCGCGCTTTGACAGAAATCCGTCCGTTAAGCTCAGAGGTTGGTTTGCTGCCGCGAGCGCACGGTTCGAGCTTGTTTACTCGCGGCGTGACTCAAGGCATGAATATTGTGACTTTGGCGCCGCTGAGTTACGCGCAGCTGGTTGATACTATGGAGGTTAATGATGGCGAGCGGCGCTACATGCATCATTACAATGCGCCGGGCTATACGGTTGGCGAGGTTAAGCGGATGGGCAGCCCGGGCCGGCGCGAAATTGGCCACGGCTACTTGGCGGAGCGCGCCTTGACGCCAGTATTGCCGAGCGAAGAAGACTTCCCGTATGCCATTCGCAGCGTTACCGAAATTATGAGCCAGAACGGTTCGACGTCGATGGCAGCGACCTGTTCGAGCTGTCTGGCGCTGATGGATGCTGGTGTGCCTCTCTCGGCACCGGTTAGCGGCATTGCCATGGGTCTGATGATGGACGGTGATACGCCATACGTATTGAGCGACATTGCCGATGCTGAGGATTTTGCTGGTGATATGGATTTCAAGGTGACTGGTACAGCCAAGGGTATCACGGCGCTGCAGATGGATATGAAAGTGCATGGCTTGCCGGTGGCGGTGCTGCGCCAAGCGATTGAGCAGAGTAAGGCTGGCCGGGCATTTATCCTTGACCATATGCTAAGTATTTTGCCAGCGCCGCGCGAAACACTTAGCCCGTACGCGCCGCGGATTGAAAAGCTAAAAATTGATCCAGATAAAATTGGCGCGGTCATCGGCAAGGGCGGCGAGGTGATTAACAAGATTACCAGCGAGACCGGTGCTGAGGTTGATATTAAGGAAGACGGCTTGATTACCATCGCCAGTCCGAACGGTGCATCGATCAAGAAAGCGCTCAACTGGATTAAAAGCCTGGTTGAAGAGCCAGAAGTTGGCAAAATCTACGAAGGCAAGGTGGTCAGTATCAAAGATTTCGGAGCGTTTGTGAATATTCTGCCGGGGATTGACGGGATGGTGCATATCTCGAAGCTGGCCGATCACCGCGTGGCTAAGGTGACGGATGTGGTCAAGGAAGGACAAACCGTTCGCGTGAAAATCACCGGTATCGATGAACGCGGTAAAATTAACTTGACGATGATCGGGTTGTAACTTTTGCTTTTTAGCAAAATACGATACAATGAGAACGTAAGAGTAATTGAGGGGGATTATGGACGACAAGAATAATAAGAACGTACCACAACCGACAGCAACATCGCCCGTGGCGACCGAGCAGACTGCTCCGGCGCCCTCGCAGCCAGTACCACCGGTGCCGCAGCCACAGCAGCCACTGCAGCAAGGTGTACCGATGCAGCCCAAGAAAGGGTTGAGCAAGGGCGCGCTATGGGGTATCATTGGCGGTTCAATAGGTTTGATAGTTATCGTGGTTGGCATTGTGCTGGCTGTTATATTCCTTGGTGGGCCATCAAAAGCCGACTACCAAGAAGCTGCTAAGACACTGAAGGAGTTTGACGGT
Source organism: Candidatus Saccharibacteria bacterium oral taxon 488 (assembly GCA_046846435.1). Taxonomy (GTDB): domain Bacteria; phylum Patescibacteriota; class Saccharimonadia; order Saccharimonadales; family Saccharimonadaceae; genus Nanosynbacter. The sequence goes on from CP128407.1 coordinate 86,853, forward strand.
AACAGCCTCAACTCGGCACTCAAGTCGTCGAATGCTGATAACGCAAAGAAGCTGATTGAAGAGGCGGTGGGACGTGCTGATTTGATGATGAAGAAGCTTGATTCATCGAAGATTATGCGCGACGAGGAGACCAAAAAATCCTTTGGCGAGTACAAGACTGCCTATGAAAAGGTGCGCCCAAATATGCTTGCCATTGCCAGTCTGATAGGAGATATGAAAGATTTCTCCAAGAAGTGTTCACCGAGCTATTTTAGCTATATCGGTAAGCCAGCAGATGAAGTTAGGAAGCTCTACGATGAAAAAATGAGCGGCTGCTATCAGTTACTCGATAACATTATCAAATCAGAGCAAAAAGAAGTGCAGGACTTTGGTAAGCAGATGAAAGAGTATTACAAGGCGTTAGGTGATTTCTTTGTAGCACGCGCCAATAAAGATTACAGTGTTCAGGCACCGCGCCTATCGTCAGGCAGGTCAAACCCGCTATCCAATTTTGCCAAGAAAATCCAAGAATCAAATTTGCAGAAGCACGAGAAAGACTTCGTCAACCTGGTGAAAGAAAAAGCTGAAAAGTAATTTTCGCCTCAGCATCAAGCAAAACACCTCGCATAGTGACGAGGTGTTTTGTATAATAGAAATATGGATGAGGTAGCGCAACTGGAGGTTTTGGCGGCAGAGATTATCGCTGGTGATGTTTGTCATGACTTGGCGCTGCAGGCAACGCAGCTGGTGATGGGCGACGGTCGAGCTGACGCGGACATTGTATTTATCGGTGAAGCACCAGGAAAAAATGAAGACCTTCAGGGCAAACCATTCGTTGGGGCAGCTGGTACATTTCTTGACGAGATGTTAGCCGCAGCCCAGTTGCACCGTCAAGATGTCTACATTACCAATATCGTTAAGTATCGCCCGCCAAACAACCGTGATCCGCTACCAGAAGAGAAGCGTGCTTTTTGGCCGTATCTGATGCGTCAACTGCAAATTATTCAGCCAAAGGTAGTCATCACATTGGGTCGGCATAGCGGCACGGCATTCATTCCTGACTTGGCGATCTCGCGTGATCATGGCAATCCGCGCTGGGCGCAGTTCAACGGTTTGAAGTTCTTGGTAATTCCGCTGTATCATCCGGCAGCAGCGCTGTATAATGGGGCATTACGGCAGACGTTAATTGACGATTTTGTGCGGGCGGCGCAATTGGCAACCCAGGCGAGCGCCTGAGCTATTTTTGACAAGAGCTGGCACCCCGTGCTATAATGAACACAATTGTTAGGGGATAGATTTGTTGTACGTTGCCCCCGTGTCTATCGCCTGTCATTCTAATTTTGCAAGGTATTTATTTTTATAAAAGGAGAACAATACGCATGGGCCAGAGACGACTTGCGACGCCGAAGGGCGATGATCAGTCAAAACGACCAGCTACAAAAAAAGGTAATACGGCGGTGATGAATAGTACCACCACTCGCAAGGGCGAAGTGTTTCGGGCGCAGCGGCGCACGAGCGAGAATGTTAACCTCAGGGCGTCGCAGCACGTGATTAATATTCCGGTCAACAAATCAGTTTACAACGGCTATGGCGGCGAGCAATTTAGCGCCAAAATGCAGCCAAAGCGCACTCGCGGCGGCAAGCCAAAACTCAGGATTATCCCAATCGGCGGTGTCGGCGAAATGGGCATCGGTAAAAACATGAACGCCATTGAGTATGACGATGAGATTATCATTGTGGACATGGGTTTCCTGTTTCCGGGCAGCGATTATCCAGGCATCAACTATATTACGCCAGATATCACCTGGCTCGAGGAAAATAAGCACAAGATTAAGGCGCATGTGTTTACCCACGGACACCTGGATCACATCGGCTCCTTCCGGCACTTTATTCACCGAATTCCAGCGCCGGTGTATGGGTCAAAGTTTACTATCGGTATGCTAGATAAGTCGATGGCTGACGCCGATACTGATTTTCAGCCAGACTTTCGGGTGATGGATCCATTGAGCCATGAAATTGTTCAGGTGTCGAAGCATTTTTCCGTGGAGTTGGTACGGGTTAATCACTCAATTCCAGATTCAACGGCGGTGATTATTCGGACGCCATTGGGTGTAATAATTGACTCTGGTGACTGGCGGTTTGAGGAAAGTCCAGTTGATGGTCAGAAGTTTGACCTCAAGCGCATGACTGAAGTGGCGTCCAAAGAAGGCGTGTTGATGTTCATGAACGAATCGACCAACTGTGAATCGGCTGGTACGCATACCCACACCGAGTTTGATATTCAATATTCTATCGGCCAGGTGATGGATAAATTCAGTAACAGCCGGGTGATTTTAAGCTGTTTCTCTTCGCAGGTGCACCGTTTGCAATTGATTTTGGAAGAAGCGCATAAGCACGGCCGCAAGGTGGCGTTTGCCGGTTTTTCGATGATTCAGAACTTGGAAGTGGCGCTGCGTTCAGGCACCATCAAGATCCCCAAAGATACCGTCATGAAGATGGAGGACATCATCAAGCTGCCGGATAGCCAGATTACTGTGGTTTGTACTGGCTCGCAGGGTGAGTTTAATGCCGTGCTCAGTCGTATGGCAACTGGCGCGCATAAATACATGAAGATTAAAGGCTCTGACGTAGTGGTGTTTAGTTCCAATCCGATTCCGGGCAATGAGAAAAACGTGGTGCGAACGGTGGATGGCTTGATGCGTGAAGGCTCTGATGTGATTCAGAACGGCAAGACGCACTTGACGGGGATTGGGCCGTTGCACTTGTCGGGACATGGTTATTATGATGACCACGTCAAGTTGATTAACGCCTTGAATCCGACATATTATATGCCAATTCACGGCGAATTCCATATGCTGGTCTATAATGCTCGGCTGGCAGAAAAAGAGTGCGGTATTCCTAGGAAGAACATCTTTGTGTGCGACGCTGGCGATATTATTGAAATTGATATTGAACGGCAGGCTAAGAAAGCCGGTCGAATTCAGGCTGGCGGCGTGATGTATGACGATACGGGTGCTATTGTGTCTGAGGTGGTATTGAAAGACCGCATTCATATGTCTCAAGAGGGAATGTTTGTGGTGGTATTGACAGTGCAACGCGGCACGGGGCGGTTACTAACCAGCCCAGACATTATTTCCCGCGGTTTCATCTACCTGCGCGATTCCGAGGAATTGATGAATATGATTCGCCAGTACTTGAAGCAGAAGGCAGCGCGGAGTTTCACTGGTAAGTATGACCTTGATGTGGTGAAGAAAGAGATTAAGGATGAAGTCACGCACATTTTGTACGACCAGACGCGCCGAACACCGATTGTTATCCCAGTCATTAACGAGGTTGGCGGTTTGAAAACGGTAAAATCGACTGCTGCTTCGAGTACTTCTACCGCAAAGACACCGGTGCGCAGCAAAAAATCTGCCGCCGCTTCAGTGGAAGAGCCAAAAATGACTCTGCCAACTATGCCGCGCCGCCGTTTCCCGCGCCGCCAGGTGCCAGACACCGAGGCGAATGATACGAAGGCTCGGGAGGTCGGCCGAGTACGCGCGTACTAGCCACGCTTGCTATTTGTTGTAAAATATGCTACAATGTGAATGTCGGTAAAGTGATATAATAAAAATAGTTATGCCAAAAAAACGAAAATCTACCCGCAAGAAATCAGTTTCCACAGCTCCAAAGCATGATGTGCCGAGCGGCTTTTGGGCGCAAGTCGGCGCGGTGCTTCTCGTCGTGTTATCGCTTCTATTGGTGGTGGCGTGGTTTGGTGTTGGTGGTCCGGTGCTGGGGTGGCTACACAAAGCGACTCTGAGCATGCTTGGGTATGCGATGTATGGGCTGCCAATTTTGCTGATATATATTGCTGTGGAGATTTTCCGCGCGGAGAATAATCGGTTACCGCTGGCGATGAAATTAGCAGCTATCCTCGAAGTAGTGTGGCTGTCAGGGCTGTTTGGTCTAGTAAAAACACCGGCCCGCCCGGAGGCTGGTGGTTTCATCGGCGATACGGCTAATCAAGCGATGAGTACCATGGTCGACCCGGGCATCGCTGCTTTGATATATGTGGTGCTCATCGTTATCACGGCGTTATTTATTACCCAGACGTCGCCGTTTACGGTGATCAAGAAAGTAGCTGAGGCGTTCAAGCGCGACCACTCTGAGGATGACAACAATGCGGCGGTGATGAAAAAGGTGGCTCGTGAAGATGCAGCCAGCGCCAAGTCATCGAGTGATATCAAGCTCAATGCCGGCGTCCCGACCGTTGATCCCGTCATGCCAAAAGATAGAAGGACGTCACCGCTGAGCAGTCTGCGCGGTAGCGTGGCGCGGGATAAGGCAGCTGAGGAGCAAGCAGCACTAGTGGCGGCACACGACCCGAACTGGCAGGCACCGAGCCTTGATCTACTGGAGAAGAAGCAAAGTCCGGCCGACGCTGGTGATATTCGGCAAAACGCACAGATCATTCACGATACGCTGGCGGAATTTAACATTGATGTAGAGATGGAAGACGCAAATATTGGGCCGAAAGTGACGCAGTATACCTTGCGACCGCCGAGTGGTGTGAAGTTGACACGCATCACGGCGCTGGAGACGAATATTGCTTTGAATTTGGCGGCGCAGAGCCTGCGGATTGAAGCGCCAATTCCTGGACAGAAAGCCGTTGGTATTGAGGTGCCAAACCGCCGGGCCGCTGATGTGCGGCTGTATGGCGTGTTGGATTCTAAACAATGGAAGAATGCTCGTGAACCATTGAGTTTCGCTATCGGTAAAGATATTTCTGGTGAAGCAGTGGTCGGTGAACTGAATAAAATGCCACATATGTTGATCGCTGGACAGACTGGTTCTGGTAAGTCGGTGATGATTAATACCCTACTGACCAGTTTGCTATACCGCAACAGTCCGAGCGACATGAAATTGATTTTGGTTGACCCAAAGCAGGTGGAAATGGCACCGTACGAAGATATCCCACATTTGCTGACCCCGGTGATTACTGAGCCAGAAAAGACTATTTCGGCCTTGAAATGGGCGGTCAATGAGATGGAGCGGCGCTATAAATTACTGGCGGCGGAGAAGATCCGCGATATTAAAGGGTATAATCAACGGCTAGCTACACGAGCTAAAAAAATCCCGGTAGCGGACGCCGATGGCAATATTCAACAGCACGAAGACGGGGCGATGCCGTACATCGTTATTGTAATTGACGAGCTAGCCGATTTGATGATGGTGGCGGCACGCGACGTCGAGGCGCTGATCGTTCGCTTGGCGCAGAAAGCGCGGGCGGTGGGTATCCACCTGGTCTTGGCAACGCAGCGGCCAAGTGTTGACGTGATCACTGGTTTGATCAAGGCGAACGTGCCGGCGCGTATCGGCTTTACCGTGGCGTCACAGGTTGACTCGCGGACCATTCTTGATCAAATTGGCGCCGAGAAACTACTTGGCCAGGGTGATATGTTGCTGTACACGCCAAGCATGAGTAAGCCGAAGCGTATCCAGGGTGCGTGGGTGACTGATGACGAGGTTAATAAAATCACTGACCATCTGCGGATGCAGTCGGCGCCGCAATACAACGATGAGGTGGTGGCACAGCCAGTTCAGCTGAACGGCAAGGGTGGCATGGCGGTTGATTTTGGCGGTGGCGGTGAAGATGAAGCATTTATGGACGCGGTACGGGTGGTGATCGAGGGCGGCAAGGCCTCTACCAGCTATCTACAGCGGCGGCTGCGGATTGGCTACGGCAAGGCAGCGCGACTGATTGAAGAGATGGAAGAGCGTGGCATTGTCGGCCCAGCGAACGGCTCAAAAGCCCGTGATGTTTTGGTCTCAAGTGTCGACGAGCTAGGGCAATAGCTAGCTTGACATAATTATTTTATAGGTTATAATACGCTAAGTGAGAAGTTGATTTGTATGTGGAAGGATGGCTACATGGCGCACATAAGTTGTAGAAATAATGGAGAATTATCTCCTGATAGTAAAGGCGACAAGTTAAGGAAGCTTCTTGTGCTGGGGGTTGCTGCAGTCACGTTAGCCGTATCGGGTATACTTGGGTATAGTCTTGGCCGGTCACACGATGTTCCGCCCGCACCATCAGTAGAAAATACCGATGGTGGAACATCCAAAGAGTCCAATGATAGTTCGAGAGTGGAAGAAATTACATTTACGCTACCAAACACCGAAGGCCGTCGAGAGGCAGAGGTCTTTTTAAAGGATCCCAATATAGTCCAGTCTGCGCGCGATGTTGCTGGACGAGTGCTTACTGCTGCAGGGAAGTCGGTTGATAGTAATGCTGCTCGACTCGTTCGCCAAGATTATTATGATGATCACAATAGGCCTAAACAGCAGTCAATAACAATTACAGATGATAAGGGACACGTGGTATCGGTTGATGTTGCTCAAGGCGACAAAAGGTTTGGTGGAAGTGAGATCGCAGTAGAAGTTACCACTGATATAATTGAGGTCGGCGCAAAGAGTAGACAGACGGATCGGATAACGTGGCGGTTGGATTTTTTGTCTCCAGAACCTGTGGCACATCAGCATATCGAATCTCCAGAAGCACTACTACCGGCTCTAGAAGGCGTGTTACCGACGAAAGTGGAATGGTCGCACAGACAGACTGCTGATGGTTGGTCGGAGACTAAGGAAATTACAATCGTTTCACCAAAGTCTGTCTCGCCATCGAGACCAGATTATGAAAGCATAGCGGCGGTACCGGCTAAGGGAGAGATTAATGGTCGGGCCGTGGAGAGTGCTAAGGTATATGATGCGGCAAAAAGCCTATTTGATCGGCTCGCGATCGATGGTGATATATCCGATATCTTGCCCTCTCAGTAAACTAACGTGCCGCCAGATATTCACCGAGTAATGTTATTTTGTGGCCAGTTGAGGTAATTTTATTAATGGCGCGATGTAATGACGGGCCGGCAGCGTCAACGGTCATAAAGAATTTGTAGTTCCACGGTTGGCCGACGATGGGCTGGGATTGGAGGCTGGTGAGGTTAATGGACTGATCGGCGAATGTGTGGAGTATTTCAAGGAGGCTGCCTGGCTGATGGGCGGTGGTCACTACGAGCGTTGCTCGATTGGCATCAGTCACTGTCGTTATCTGGTCGAGGACCAGGAAACGCGTGATGTTGTCCTGGGCGTCTTGGATGTGGCGTTTAAGAATTGGCATATTGTATAGTTGGGCAGCGGCTTCGCTAGCGATGGCTGCCAGGTGTGGTGAATCCTGTTGTTTGATAAATTCGACAGCGCCAGCGGTATCAAAATATTCAATTTGTGTGGCTTGTGATAGGTGTTCTCGGAGAAAATGCTGACACTGTGACAGAGCGACAGGATGTGAATAGACAGCAGTGATGTCTTCAAGTTTTGTGCCTGGATTGGTGACGAGGGCTTGTTGAATGGCAAGCGTCACTTCACCGACGACGGGAGCGCCACACGATTCGATGTGACGGTAGGTCTCGTTGATGGTGCCGTAAATGGTGTTTTCTACCGCCACGACAATGGCGTCAGCCTGGCCGCGAGCATAGGTTTGAAAGACATCGCCAAAGGTCATGCACGGAACAACGGTAGCGTCAGGTCCGTACCATTGTTTTGCTGCTTGTTCATGAAATGATCCAGCTTGTCCTTGAATAGCGATACGCATGAACTATATTGTAGCACGGTCTGGTGGGTCTACCGCTGGACTTTTACATCAGATTACCGTATAATACGAGGGAATAATAACCTAAGGTTATGTGAGATAGCATAACCATCCGTGAAGGATTCCGAAGGAGGAAACATGAACGAATACGAACTGACCGTTCTTATTCATCCAGATTTGGAAGCAAATTTGGACGCGGCGCTGGACAAGGTTCGAGCGTTGATCAAAGACAATGGTGGTGAAATCACCAAAGAAGACAACTGGGGCAAGAAAAAACTAGCCTATGCGATTCGCCGTGAAGACTTTGCGGTGTATGTTTACTTTGAGGTGAAGTTGCCAAGCAGTGCACCGCTCAAGATATCAAATGTTCTGAATATCACCGACGAGGTACTTCGTTATTTGTTGGTTAAGACCGACGAGAAGACACGCCAGGCGCTTGCTGAGCAGAAAGAGCGCGAAGCTAAGGTCGCTACCGAGGCGGCTGATAAAGAAGCCTAATATTCGACGCGATACATAATAAAAAAGGAGGGTCATCATGGCACGAAGTATCAACCAAGTTATTTTACTGGGACGGTTAACGCGCGATCCAGAGCAGCGGACAACGCCATCAGGCCGGACAGTTGTTAGCTTTAGTATCGCGGTTGATCGTGCCGGACAGGATGATCAAGCTGATTTCTTCGACGTTACCGCGTGGGAAAAATTGGGCGAACTGGTGATGCAGTACCTGTCAAAGGGCCGCCGCGTGTTGGTGCAGGGTCGGTTGCGACAGGACAGCTGGGATGATAAAGAAACCGGCAAGCGCCGCTCGCGTATTGAAGTGACGGCGACCGACGTAACATTTCTTGATGCTCCGGGCGGCGATAGCGCGAATACAACTGCACCACGTAATACTAATACCAAGCAGGCTGAGACCGTAGCGGATATTGATGATAAGCCGATCGATCTTAGCGAGATACCGTTCTAAAGGAGAACAAAATGGCAAAACGATTAAAGAAAGATACCCCAACGGTTTTTGACTATAAGGATGTCAAAACATTAATGCGCTATGTTAATGCGTATGGCCAAATTGAGCCGATAGCGAAGACGGGTCTCAGTGTCAAGCAGCAGCGTAGCTTGGCAGTGGCGATCAAGCGTGCTCGGCATTTAGCACTGCTGCCGTTTGTGTCGCAAGGGCAATAAGTATACGTTGAGAGAACTCTCTAATCCCAAACGTATTTATAGATAGGAGAGAAAGTCGAGTGGCCTGTGCAGGGTAAGGTGCGGGCCACTGTTGTTTGTGGGCTGCTGTACAGCGTGTTTTTATTTTTGATACAAGATAGTATTATGATACTACTAAGCCTACTGTGGGATGTTTGAGTAAAAAATATGTTCAGTCAGCAAGAAATACTCTGCCGTTCGAAAGAATGTTAGAATTAGGTACGGTAGCTTAATAGTTATAGGAAAGGAAAAACAATATGTATCAGCCGACAGATCTTAAAAAGGGTACGGTTTGTCAGATTGACGGTAAGCCATATCGCGTTATTGAATATGGACAGAAGGTTATGGGGCGTGGAGGTTCTATTGTGAACGTTAAATTGAAAAACTTACTGGACGGAAGTGTCATCCCGAAGACCTTTAAGGGCCAAGACAAAATTGAGTCAGCTGAGGTGACTAGTAAGACTGTTCAATATTTATATCATGACGGAGATATGTTCTGCTTCATGGATCCAGAAAGTTTTGAACAATTTGAACTGTCTAACGATGTGGTAGATGAGGCAAAAAATTATTTGAAAGAAGGTTGTGAGCTGAATCTCCAGGTGTTTGACGGGCGAGTGATTAATGTTGAATTACCAAAAAATCTTTATCTCGAAGTTACATATACCGAAGATGTCGTGAAGGGCGATACAACCGCAAGCGTACTTAAGGATGCAACGCTTGAGACGGGCCTTGTTATTAAGGTACCAGCATTCATTAAACAGGGCGATATTGTCAGTGTTGACACAGCGACGGGTGAATATCGAGAGCGCAAAAAATAACAAAAGGGCTTTCTTGCCGGAAGCGTCGTCCAGGGTGTTCGGGCGACGCTTTTTGTTGTTATGAATACATCAAATAATGATAAAGAATGGAACGAGATTTTAGGTATTGATGCTAAAAATACAACGTAATGTATGTATAGCTGGTAGGGTGTTTTTGGTGATACATACGACAGTTGTTTTCATGAAAAATATGGGCCTATTTGCGATAATGGTGAGAGTCTTCTTGGCCACTACAGGGGTAAATATAACTATTGATGTGTAAATTACACTGATGCTTAGTATACAACGTTGTATTTTAGTTAACGTAGAATTAACGATAGCGAAGATCGGCCCATAGGTAAAAAAGAGAATAACTATTGATGTATTTATAACAGCAGTTTCGCTATCGCAGTAGGTCGTTAGTTGTTGAGAAAAATATGTATTCAGGCTACAATGAGAAGTGACATGAAGCAGCGATTAGATAAAATGATACTAGAACGCGGGTTGGTTGAATCGCGTTCAGAAGCAGAGAATTGGATAGGCTTAGGGCAAGTCATAGTCAATGGTAGGGTGGCGACGCGTCCCGGATGTTTCGTTAATGAGACAGCAGACATTACATTGCTGACTCGTGAGCGGTACGTTTCGCGTGCAGGCCTCAAGCTAGCGGGCGTGGCGGATAGTTTTCGGTTGGACTTTCAGGGGAAAACAGTGCTGGACATAGGGTCGAGTACTGGTGGATTTACTGATTTTGCGCTGCGTCATGGCGCCCGACGTGTGTATGCTGTTGATGTGGGCACGAATCAGTTGCACCATCGACTGCGTGACGATCGGCGCATAATATTACACGAAAAGACAGACATTCGTGACTTTGAGCTTGATTGTCCACCAGACATTATCGTGGGAGACGTGTCATTTATTAGTCTGCGCGACATTCTACCACACGTTGCAAAACGGCTGATGGGCAGTGCGACGGTGCTTGTAGCGATGGTAAAGCCGCAGTTCGAGGCGGGGCGTCATTTGGTACAAAAGGGTGTTGTAAAAAATGCTGCTATACGACGAAAGATCCTGACCGATTTTGAGCAATGGGCAAAACAGTACTTTGTAGTTCTTGATAAAAAGGATAGCACCGTCGCTGGTAGTAAGGGTAACGTTGAGCGCTTTTATAAGCTACAACTGAAAAAATAACGGAGGTAATAATTGTAGTAAAAATAGCATCGTTGTACTTAAGCCAACGTAGTATACTATACAATAATATTAGACATTGAACCGAAATTCGACGACATCATTAGGCTGCATGATGTAATTTTTACCCTCAGTACGTATTTTACCCGCTTCACGGGCCTTAGCTTCTGAACCTGCGGCAACAAGGTCGTGGTAGCTAACAACTTGTGCAGCGATGAATCCGCGCTCAAAGTCTGAGTGGATGACGCCAGCAGCCTGTGGTGCCGTCCAGCCTTTATGTATTGTCCATGCTCTAACTTCCTTCTGACCTGCCGTGAGATAGCTTTGTAGACCAAGTGTGTCGTACGCGGCATGAATAAGCTGCGACAATCCAGTTTCGGAAGCCCCGTAGCTATCAAGCAGTTCCAAGGCGTCATTATTTGATAATTCTCTGAGCTCTTCTTCAAGCCTGGCACAAATAAATAATACTCGAGCTGGCGCAACGAGTTTGGCAAGCTTTTCCTGCAGGGCATGGTCGCCGAGCCCCGCCTCGTCAACATTAAATGTATAAATAATTGGCTTGGCGGTGAGTAAATGAAGATCATTAATTATCTCATATTTGATATTTTCTATGGATGCTATCGGCGTGCCTGAATTAAGTGATGTCAGGAGCGTTTCAAGGTATGTAGCCACCTGTCGTGCCTCCGGCTTGGCTTTGGCTTCTTTTTGGAGACGAGGCAGACGATGTTCTATGGTTTGGATGTCGGCAAGGATAAGTTCGGTATTGATGATGTCAATGTCGGCTTGAGGGTTAATCGGGGTATTGTCGTGTCGTAATATATCTGAGTTTTCAAAGGCGCGAACGATGTGGATAATGGCGTCGCATTCACGAATATTGTGCAGGAATTTATTGCCGAGCCCTTCTCCTTTTGAGGCGCCAGCTACCAATCCGGCGATGTCGACGAACGTTACGGTCGCGGGGATAATTTTTTGCGTATCATACAGTTTTGCGAGTACGTCGAGCCGCTCGTCGGGAACCGGCACGATGCCAGTATTCGGTTCAATGGTGGCAAACGGGTAATTAGCTGCTAGAATATTGTTGTTAGTAAGTGCATTAAATATGGTCGACTTACCGACATTTGGCAGGCCGACGATTCCGATTGATAGACTCATATCGTGTATTATAACAAATTCCACAAACTTGCCTCAGTATATAATATGTATTAGAATAAGCAGTATGAATAAGGTTATTGTCTCGCGAATATTTATGATAGCGGGTATCGTGTTAAGTATCGGGGCGATAGTCGCCGTTATCATGATGGTGATGGGACGATTGCATGTTGGGCTAAAAGAGCCGAGTCAAGACATCGCGCCAATCGCTAAGATGATATGTGGCGAGGATATGATAAAAGAATATCGGTCAATTATCGCTGCGCCAAATGGGTATGGTCCGACAGCGCTTGAGGGGCTGGTGAAGAAGATCTCAGAGCGTGGTGGTCCGGGTGACGATGCGGTGTGTCACTATATTGTGCTTCACGATGCATCGCTACGGAATGATCGCCAGCGGATTGATCAGATTCATCAAGGGTTGGTCAACTCGATGAAGATGCGTCAGGCGGTCGAGCCGTTTTATCGACTGGGCATTAATCAGGATACGGTAAAAGCACTGGTCGAGATCGGTAAGGCTGATGTGGGTGCGGGGAATAAGGATGGTACACCGGGTCAGGGTTAGGGTCGGACTACGACTCGTTATCGGCTATATGCTGGCACTTGTGATTGTCGCATCGACGTTGGCGATTATTGGTGCGGATAGAGCAGAGGCGGTGGACTGTAGCGGTTTGAGCGGTCGACGACGTTTAATGTGTATTAATGCACGCAATGATGGTGAACGGTTTGCGGTGCAATATATCTGTAAGGGTGGCGGAACGCGGTGCGGTGCGATGTGGATGTCGTCGCCCGGGACGTCGTATACGAATGATGTCATTAACACCGTTAGCTGGAATGCGACGTCATTATCACTTGACTTGAGGGGGTCGGTGAACGGCAACGGTCAGTCGCGAGCACGGGTGTGGGCGACAAATGTAACGGTTAGTCAGAATGGTCGGACATTACTGTCTGGCGGCACGCTTGATCGGGGGACGCATCCATCAGGCGCGTACCACTGGGTTGATGGCGGTAGCAGCATTCGAGTAAATGGAATTGACATATCTGGTGTAGTTGCGCCAGGAAGTTCCGGCCGTATCATTTTGCAGGTGCGGCGCTGTTTCTATAGTAGTCCAGGCGGTAGCGGTGCTTGTGCGACACAAGATGTCGAGGTGTGGATTAAGCGTGAGCAGGCGCCAAACCAATGGACTGTTGAAGGGCAATCGCGAGTGTCAATCAATGGTGGCAGTTTAGTGCAAAACGCGACTGCTGCACCAGGACAGCGCGTACGATTTTTTCATTACCTGCGGAATAATTCTTCGTACACGATTCCTCCCTATACCCTAAAGCGCATAGGAATTAATCAGGATGTTAATGGCACGACAACGCATCATGCGTGGGCGTCGCCGTATACGCGTAGTGCTAGCCCGTGGAATACGTTTTATGAGCCGAGCGATGTTAAGCCATATAATAATGTCTTTGGGGCTGAGGGGATCGTGACGCAGGATGATGTCGGTAAAACAGTATGTCAAAAGATTTTATGGCTGCCGGGTGCGTGGAATACTGATGGCTGGGGGGTGTCATCGAATGCCTGTGCATCGGTGCCGTATGATTATGAATTGCGACCGGAGGTGCAGGCACCAGATTATATTAATGAAGGAACGATTGAGGTGAGTGGCGTGACCGCGCGAATTAATCATACAGGATCGACACGGTCAAATCGGGCAAATTATGCTGTGGTGCGGTTTGTGTTAAGGGGTGGCGGAAATTATACCGTACCGGGCGGTGAGGGAGTTGTTGTGCCGTATGATAGACGTTCACCAGGTAATTTAGTGGGCGATTGGGATTGTTATATCGCCAAGAACACGATTAAAAATAGTCGACCGGGTTTGCAGGTGGCAGATTGTACATCAAATAATTTGGCACGTAATGGCGCGGGAACAATTATCCAGCGAGGTGGGCTGGAAATTCCGCTTGGCAAGGATAACTTAAGCGGAGTGACGATGACGACTGGCGACCAGTTGTGCTATATGACTATTGTGAGTACATACAACCAACATGTGAATACCAGTACGTTTCGCTATGCGGTAGATTGTGCAAAGGTTGCCGGACGGCCAAAAGTTCAGTTCTGGGGGGCGGATGTGCGAGTTGGTGTCGGGATAGACGGTAGTGCGGGTAATAATAATGCGGAAGTCAGGACATCACTGACTAGAGTGAGGCGATAGATGGCGCTGCAGTTAAAAACCCAAAGGTGGTGGATCGGGGTTGGTGCCGTTGGGCTAGTGGTATTCGGAAGCCTTGGAGTGTATATCTGGCGTCATTATATCAGCGTGACGGCGCAAGTAGCGCCTGACGTAACTCACGTCGAGAGGGCGGTGCTAGCAGCCAGCACGACAACGCCACCGGGCGGCAGTAGTTATGGCCCAGCCACGTCATATCACATGCCATGGGAGAAATATCCGGTTGGCGAGAGAGAGCAGATCGGCGGGACATCAGAGCGGATTAGTAGTTGGCCAACGGCCGGGGATGGTGGATCTGACTGTCGTGTGAACGCAAATGCCACGACAGTGGTCGATGGTGTTGGCGGGACATTTAATTATGGTGGGTTTATGATGATGCCATCACCGATGTCCGGCAATCGGACAGTCGGTCAGGATAAGTGTAGCGGATCGGTGTCAACATGGACGGCACCGGACGGTGAAAATAGCACATCTTCGGCAACGCCAGCACCGAGTTGGTTTGACGACGTGGTAGCGGCCAATAGCGGTGGTCTAGCGGGCGGAGCATATGTTAATCCACGAGCGTATGGTGGATGGGCGACGGATGCTAATGCCACGACGAAAGTGCCGTTTGGTATACCTGCCCAGCGATCAGGCGCGGCTGGGGCGGCTGAGTTTGCCGAATGCGGTGGTGTCATCAAAGAGTCAGGAACATCTACGTGGGCAACTGATGGAGCGTTTCGGCAGTCGATATATGATCAAGGTGGCCAGTCGAAGCCGCTCTGGGGTGCACGCTGCAAGGACGAGACAAAGTTGAAAGAGGCACTGACTCGGCGTCACAATGCGCCGCAAACTGATACCAATGGTGAAAATTACGTGAAGTCGTCTGGCGTAACGCTATTTCGGCAGAAATTCCGGCTGACTAGCCAGCAGCTTGAAGAGATTCGTCAGCTGGATTTGTTGAACGACGGACGATCGGGACTATACTTGCGTTTGGCGGTTGATGATTATGCGGCGGTGTATATTAATGGCAAGCCAGTCTTTGCTAATCCGAAAGCGTCGTCTGGTGTCGAGATGAAGAGAATCATCGCGGATTATTTACGGGCTGGTGATAATGTGATTGCTCTAGAGGTGCAAGATGCGATTGCTCCAACTAGCCTGGCCAATGCTAATGCGGCTGCTCGGTGGCTGCTCGGTGTGTATGCGCCAAAGGGTTGGCAGCCAGTGCCGGGGGAGCCGCGGCTGTACGGATCGTGGGCGGAGTATGCCATTAGTGCGCCCGGACAGATTATTTCCTCTTCGGGAGCAGGACTATCATCTACGCCGACAGGGCGAACGGGGGCGATTGAGGCACGGCAATATAATGATCTGACATTTCAAAACACTAACACCCCGTTTGGTAATTTTCGCGACAAGATGCCGACCGTGAGAACACCTGATGCCTATTTTACGAACACAGGAAATTTGTCTGGGGCGGTGTCTATGAGCGACGTGGCTGGTGGCGTGTATCAGGCTGGCAACCTGACGATTACCGGTGGAGAAATTAAGCGTGGCCGGCAAATTGTTATCAAATCGAGCGGCGTGGTGATTATCAAGGGCGATGTAAAGCAGGAGGGCGGTAACTATTCGGCGGCTCGGGATTTGCCGCAGCTGATTATCAGCGCTCGGCATATTATCATTGAGCCGAATGTGACGCAGCTTGATGCTTGGCTGGTGGCCAAGAATGGTACAATTAACACCTGTGATACCGTAGTTCGTGATAGTCGTCAGTGGCTGTCGGGGCTGGATGCGAAGACATGTGAAAAACAGCTGCGGATTAACGGTCCGATTATCGCGAAGCACCTCTTTTTGCGTCGTACCTTTACCAAGGGTGGCGATACCTCTGGCAATAATCCGGGCGAGCCGGCGGAAATATTGAATTTGCGTGCCGATGCATATTTGTGGGGAAATGAGCGGTCGAAAGAATCGGGGACTATCAAAACGATGCATCTAAAGGAATTGCCACCACGTTTTTAAGGGTTTTACATTTTAATATGCTTATGTATAATAGAATAGTATGAAAATAGCAAAAGGGCTGGGCGACTTTTTCGGATTAGACATCGGGACGAATGCGGTGCGCGTGGTTCAGCTGGCGCGAACGAGCAACGGGTGGAATCTGCTGCATTATGGTTATGCGCCTGTCGACCCGAAGATTACAGGTAGTGATTCGCCAGAGGCGCAGCGTAAGCTTGGTGAAGTGATCATGACCGCTGTCGGACAGAGCGGTATCAAGACGCAAAATGTAGCGATTGGGCTACCGTCGAGCAAGACCTTTACGGCGATTATTGATGTACCAAAAGTGTCAGACCAAGAGCTAAAGGCTACCATGAAATACCAGGTCGATCAGTACATTCCTATGGCGATTGAGGATGCCAAGGTTGATTGGGCGCTGCTCGGCGACAGTTTGCGTGAACAGGGTCAGTACGAAGTGTTATTGACGAGTGCGGCGATTAGCTATGTCGAGGAACGACTCGAGTTCATTGAAGGTCTTGGCTTTAATGTGGTCGCTGAGGAGCCGGATCCGATCGCGATGCTTCGGGCATTAGCACCGACTGATGGAGCGACCGCAAAGTTAGTTTTGGATATGGGCGAACATTCGACTGACTTGGCAGTCATTTATGGCGATATGCCGCGGCTAGTGCGCACGGTGCCGAGCGGACTGCAAGCGTTGGTGCGGGCGGCAGTGCAAAATCTCAACGTGCAGGATGATCAGGCTCGCCAGTTTATTATCAAGTTTGGCTTGGCACCTGACCGGCTTGAGGGGCAAGTTCTCAGGGCGATTGACGGCGTGCTGGATAATTTTGCGGCTGAGCTGACCAAATCAATCAAGTTCTTCCAGACGCGCTACCCGAGTATTTCCGTGTCAGGAATTCTGCTGTCGGGCTTTGGCGCAGCGATACCGATGATGGATAATTACATTGCTAACAAGACTGGTATACCAGCGACTACGGCTGATCCGTGGCAGCATGTCAGTCTTGGGCAGGCCGATCAGCAAAAATTAGCACCAATTGCCTCGGAGTTCGCGACGGTTGTTGGTCTAGCGCAGCGGAGGAACGGATCGTGATTGAGATTAACTTGATTCCTGATGTCAAGCGCGAGCTGCTTCGGGCAAAAATGATGCGTAACACCGTGACGGCGATGTCGATAACCGTCGGCATGATCGCGGTCGGGGTGGCAGTCGCTCTCGGCTTAATCTTTGGTGGTCAGATAGCCTTGGAGGCGCTGCATGATGGAACAATCAAGAACAAGGCGCGCGAGCTGACGTCGATTGAAGATCTCGATAAGCTAGTGACCATTCAGCATCAGCTGGCGACAATTAACAAACTATCAAGTGAGCGTCAGGCCGATTCACGACTATTTGACGTGATGACGGCGGTCAATCCGGTGGCGCCAAATAGTATTAAAATTGCGACGCTAAAGCTCAAACCAGAGTCACGGACAATTACTATTGAGGGCTCAGCCGAAAACGGCTATATTGCACTGGAGATATTTAAAAAGACGATTACTAATACGACTGTGCAGACAACACAAAATGGGCAAGAGGTTAAACAACCGCTGGCTGAGAATCTGCAGGCGGGCGAGGCCAGTTTTGGTGAAGATGCCAACGGTAAGAAGGTGTTGCGCTTCTCGTTCACGTTTACCTATCCGGCAGAATTGTTCTCGAAAACGAGCGGCTCAGTGGTGATTGCGACGCCAAACGGTAAAGTTGATGTGACTGATTCGCGGCTGGGGGTACCAGAGAGCCTATTTGCCAAGAAGCCAAAAGACGCTTCAAATAAGGAGAAAAACTAATGCCTGAAAATAAAGACGTTGCCATCCGTAAGCGCCAGCAGATTGACTCCTCGAAAAAAACCATGTTTCTGTTCGTGGCGGGTGCGGCATTTGTGAGTGGCGTGGCAATTGTGGTGTCGTTCTTCCTCGTGCGGCAGATTTTGTTTCATGGCGCAGTGGTGCTCGCGAAGCAAGACACTATCAATACGCTGGAGAATAATAAAAAGGCGGCCGAGTCGCTCAAAGATAATGTGCGTTCACTAGAGGCGAATGAGGCGCTTAACTCAGTGAAGTTAACGGATAGTAGTAGTCCATTGCAGACAATTCTTGATGCGCTGCCGGCTAGTGCGAATGCCGATGCGCTTGGTGCGTCCATCCAGAAGAAGTTTGTCAATGGCATCGCCGGTCTGTCGCTGGAAAGCATCTCAGTCCACTATACGGCGAATGAGTCGGGTGCGGAGCAAGAGGACGCTGGTGATGGTCGCTCGGCGGTGAGTTTCACCATGACAGTGAGCGGTACGTCATCAAGCCTCAAGGAGCTATTAACGCGCTTTGAAAAATCAATTCGGGTTATCAATATTACCGAGATTGAGATGCAGGCCAGCGAGGATGGCAAGATGACGATGGATATCTCTGGCAAGGCCTATTTTGAGCCGGCGCAAAAAGTTGGATTAGGAAAGAAGGTGATCAAGCCATGAAGAAGAGCGATATAGCGATGATTGTATTGATAGCCAGCCTCGGCGTTGTGGTAGCATATTTTGTTGCCAGTAGTATTCCGTTCTTGCGCGTACCATCATCGGGTGTAGAAGTACAGACGATATCAAAGATTAGTCCAGATATTGAGCAGCCAGATAAGACAGTATTTAATCGTGAAGCTATTAACCCAACGGTGGAAGCAATTGTTGGCAAAGCGACTGGTAGTTAGCGCGGAGGTGATATGGCGCTACTGACGGATGATATGCAGGGAAAATTGATTGGCTTGCTGACGAGCGAGGGCTTGATTGAGCGGTCGGTTGTTAAGGAGGCGCAAAAACGCGCCAGCGAATCGGGTAAGCCGCTACTGTCACTGCTAACTGAGGAGCACCTTTTGGAGAATGAATTATTAGTGCATGCGGTGGCGCAACTATCTGGTGTGCCGTATGTTAATCTCGCAAGCAGCGTGATTGAGCAGCACATCTTGAACCTACTGCCGGAGGATGTTGCCGAGCGATTTATGGCGGTACCACTGGCCGAGGTGCAGGGGCGCTTGGCGGTGGCGATGATTGACGCCAATAATGTCCAAGCGGTTGACTACCTAGCAAATCGTATCCAGCGACCGCTCAAGGTATTTATGGCCTCCGAAGAAAGTATCCGTCACGTCCTTGGTCAGTACAGAACAGACTTATCATCGGTCAATGAAGCAGCGGAGGACTCGCAGCGCGAAGCACTGGATGAGTCGTCGCAGAACATTGTGACAATCGTTCAAGATTCACCGATTTCGCGGGCGCTTAGTACGATCCTAGAGTATGCAGTAAAGAGCCATGCCTCGGACGTACACATTGAGCCATTAGAAAAGGCGTTGAAAATTCGCTGCCGTGTTGATGGCGTGTTGCGGGAAATTATGCAGCTACCAAAAAGTATCGAACCAGCGCTAGTCAGCCGCATTAAAATTCTATCAAATCTCAAGATTGATGAGCATCGAATTCCGCAGGATGGTCAGTTTGCAGTCAATGTGGCCGGCAAGGACGTTGACCTGCGTATTGCGATTTCGCCAGTGGTATGGGGAGAGCAGGTGGTGATTCGTCTGCTTGATAAGACAGGTAACTCGTTTGATCTGACTGATATGGGGTATGCTGGGCGCGCACTGAGAGCCATCCAAAAAGGTATCAAGCGGCCGAGCGGAATGATTTTGACGTCTGGGCCGACTGGTTCGGGTAAGTCAACCAGTTTGTATGCGCTGATCAAGGAAATCAAGGACGACTCGATCAATATTGTGACGCTGGAGGATCCGGTGGAGTACAAGATTGACGGCGTTAATCAGATTCAGGTGCACGCTGATGTTGGACTGACGTTTGCATCGGGCTTACGGTCAATCCTCCGGCAGGATCCCGACGTGGTGATGGTCGGTGAAATCCGCGATGCCGAGACAGCGAACTTGGCGGTGCAAGCGGCATTGACCGGACACTTAGTCTTCTCGACGCTGCACACTAATTCGGCGGCGGGTGTGCTGCCGCGGCTGCTGGATATGGGGATTGAACCGTTTTTGATCGCTAGTACCGTGAACACCATTATTGGTCAGCGGTTAGTCAGGCGGGTGGCGCCAAAATATGATTCATATCAATCGTCACCACTTGAAACGGAGACTATTCAGTCAACGGTTGGCCACCTCCTGCCAAAAACCCAGGCTGACATATCGACTGTTTCGCAGGATTTGGGCTACAAGGCCTTGCCATTATCTGGTCAAGCCGCTTATACTTTAGTCAGGGGCCGCGATATGCCGCAGACGCCGCAAGGTTACTCAGGGCGATGTGGTTTGTACGAGGTGATGGACGTCACTGAGGAAGTTCAAAACTTGATCGTCAAGCGGGCGACGAGCGCCGAGATTCAGCGGCTTGCCATTCAGCAGGGCATGATAACGATGCGTCAAGATGGTTATCTCAAGGCGCTCAGTGGCGTGACAACATTAGAGGAAGTAAATCGGGTCGCAGCCGATACAGCATAAAAGAAAAGGGGGACGATCATGAATAATCAAGAATTACGCATCGAAATTTTACTCGAAGAGGTGGTCAAAAAGCGAGCCTCAGACCTCCACATTCAAGTGGGCCTGCCACCGATGCTGCGCATTGACGGAACATTGGTCGCAGCAACGGGCACACAGCCGCTTGATGAGGCGACCGTGGAGCGGCTGGTATTTCAGATTCTTGATGAGGATCAGCGGCAAATTTTGCTCAAGGACAAGGAGTTTGACTTTTCGTTTGCGTTCGGTACACTGGGGCGGTTCCGGGTGAATGCCTTTCATGAAAGGGGTAATTTGGCGGCGGCGCTGCGCTTAATTCCAAACGAGATCAAGACTGCGCAGGAACTGGGCATGCCACCAATTGTCAATACATTTGCCGATTTTCCACGCGGTTTGGTGTTGGTGACGGGGCCGACTGGCTCTGGTAAGTCGACGACGCTGGCGGCGCTGGTCGATAAAATTAATGCTGAAAAGTCGCAGCACATCATCACTATCGAAGACCCAATCGAATTTACGCACAAGTCAAAGAAGTCAGTAGTGGTGCAGCGCGAGGTTCATTATGACACCTATTCGTTCTCAGCGGCGCTGCGTTCTAGCCTGCGCCAAGACCCGGACGTGGTGCTGATTGGCGAGATGCGCGACCTCGAGACAATCTCGGCGGCGATTACCATTGCCGAGACCGGGCACTTGGTATTTGCGACACTGCACACCAACTCAGCGGCGCAGTCGATTGACCGTATGATCGACGTCTTTCCGCCGCACCAACAGCCGCAAATTCGGGCGCAGCTATCAAACATCCTGATGGCAATTTGTTCGCAGAGGCTGGTGCCGTCTATCGGTGGCGGCCGGGTGGTGGCGGCCGAGATTATGATTGCTAATCCAGCGGTGCGTAACATTATTCGCGAGGGCAAGAGTCATCAGCTGGATGCCGTCATTCAGACGGGTGCTGATCAGGGCATGCAGACGATGGATCGAACGCTAGTGAATCTGGTACAGAACGGTACGATTACGTATGATAGTGCTCGTGAGTTTGCGGTTGATCTAGCGGAGTTTGAGCGGCTTATCAGGGGATAGCGCATGAAAAAATATTACTATGAGGCCAGGGATTCAGCCACGCAAAAGATTACCAAGTCGGTTGTGCAGGCTGAGAGCGAGGTTGCCGCGGCGAAATTGTTGAGCGCTCAGGGCTTCGTGCCGCTGAAAATTGAGCTTCAAGATGAGCGTGAGGGCTTCTTTCAGCGATTGTCAAATAAAATATCGTCCAAGGACAAGATCGTTTTTACGCGGCAGCTAGCGACGTTGATTGGTGCGGGGTTGCCGCTGGTGCAGAGCATGCATACCGTGCTGGAGCAAACGCAAAACAAGCAGATGCAGAGTATCATTCAGGAGATAATTTCTGATATTGAGGGCGGTCGGCAACTATCAAGCGCGTTCGAGAAACATCCAGAAGTATTTGACAATGTATATGTAGCGTTGGTGGCAGCCGGTGAGGCGTCAGGAACGTTGGACGAAGCACTTAAGCGCATCGCGTCACAGCAAGAAAAAGATGCAGCGATGCTTAGCAAAGTGCGTGGCGCCATGGTCTATCCGGCGATTGTGCTGTTGGTGATCATCGCGGTAGTGGTGTTCATGCTCGTGATGGTAGTGCCGCAGGTCGAAGGACTGTATGGCAGCTTACACAAAGAGCTACCGTTCACAACGAAGGCCATGGTCAGCGTCGCTGGTTTTTTGGCGCAGTTTTGGTGGGCGTTGGTGATTTTACTTGGCATCGGTTTATATTTCTTTCAGCAGTATCTCAAAACCGAGGCTGGTATTCGCGCTAAAGATACGTTCAAGCTGAACATACCAGTGTTTGACGCCATGTTCCGCAAGCTGTACATGGCTCGCTTTACCCGCACCGGTCAAACACTTCTTAATAGCGGGGTGGCGATGCTGGACATGCTGCGCATCACCGCTCGGGCGGTCAATAATTCAGTTATCCGTCAAGGCATTGAGCATGCTAGCGAAAAGGTGAAGGGCGGCAAGGCGCTGTCAGTGTCCTTAAAAAATGAGGATTATATCTTGCCGATGGTGCCGCAGATGATCAAGATCGGTGAACAGTCGGGTAAGATTGATGAGATGATGGGTAAGTGCGCGCAGATTTACGAAGATGAGCTAGATGAGGAGATCAAGGCGATCACGACAACGATTGAACCGGTGCTGATGGTGGTCTTGGCGGTCGTGGCCGGTGTGATGGTGGGTGCGATAATCTTTCCAATTTATAATCTGGTCGGAGATATTAGCCTCTAGACAATCCATAAGCAGTACGGTACAATAACGAAAGAAAGTTAAGTCACAGAAAGGTGGGCAACTTCATGGCTCAGCAAAAAGCAAATCGAGGGTTTACAATCATTGAAGTCGTGTTGGTGCTGGCGATCGCCGGACTGATATTTTTGATGGTATTCTTGGCATGGCCGGCCTTGCAGCGCAGCCAGCGCGACGCACAACGACGCAGTGACGTGACTCGGTTCGTCTCGCAGGTAAATAGTTATGCGACAAATAACAAGGGAAGTATCCCGAAAACCGATACGGGGTCGATCAACAGCTTCCTTGATTCGTATATGAAGCGTGGCAACGGTGAATTCAAGGATCCGCAGACAGGCAACAATTACAGCGTGGTAACTGGCGTCGCCCAACAGGGTTCGGCAACGACCGAGAAGATGGTCTATGCCACGAGCGCTCAATGTGATGGCGAAAATATTGTTGCCAAAAGTGGTTCGCCGCGCTCGTTTGCCGTCAAGGTGCAGCTGGAAGGAAGCGGTGCGTTTTGTAAAGACAACCAAAACTAACCAGAGACAACGAATTATTGGCAGCCTTCTACTATCAGGGGGCTGCTTTTTTCATGATTTCTTGTTACCATTAACAGTATGATGGTAGTGACAATACTGGTGGGTGTAGCGATTCTTGGCGCAGTGATGGGAAGTTTTATCGGTGCTCAGGTGTGGCGAGTCCGTGCTCGGCAGCTCGTTGAAGACAAGCAGGCCGGCGAACCGGTTGATACGCTGGAACTCCGCCGCCTGAAGCTGCTGCTCAAACCTCTCAAGAAAGATCGATCGCAGTGTCTTTCCTGTGGGCACGAGCTACGCTGGTATGATTTGCTGCCAGTGGTGAGCTGGCTGGCTGCTAGAGGTCGCTGTCGGTATTGCCAGGCACCGATTGGCTGGATGGAGCTGGGGCTCGAAGTGGCGATGGCCGGGTTGTTTATGGCAGTGACGTGGCATGGCATGATGACGTTTACGGCGCCACTAATGATAACGAAGGTCGTGATTATGCTGATGGGGCTATCGTATCTAGCGTTCCTGTTCGTGTATGACAAGCGGTGGTTTTTGCTCCCGGACGTGGCAAATTGGCCGTTCGTGATGTTGGGAGCACTATTTGCTGGGATTCATGTGGCGACTGGTCAGCTACCGGGCGGAGTGCTTGGACTGATGGCAGCGGTCGTCATTCTCAGTGGCGTGTACACATTGCTCTACGTCGTGTCGAGTGGTCGCTGGATAGGGTTTGGTGATGTCAAGCTGACGCTCGGTCTCGCACTCTTTTTGATGGATTGGCGGCTAGCATTTCTCGCGCTCTTTTTAGCAAATTTACTCGGCACGCTACTGGTACTGCCGGGGATGCTTCGAGGCACAGTGCAGCGTGGAGCACGAATCCCATTCGGGCCGCTATTGATCGTTGGCTTTCTTATTTCGTGGTTTTTTGGTGCCAGGATCGTGGATTGGCTTATCGTGATTTGATAGTGCTTATGCTATAATAATGAGCATATGAAGCGGTGGCAATCCGGGTTTACAATCGTTGAAGTGGTGTTGTTCTTGGCGATCACTGGCCTGTTGACCGTTGGCTTGTTAGCTGGCGTGAGTGCTGCACTGCGCCAACAACAATATCATGACGCTGTTCAATCGTTCGCCGGCTTTATTCGTGATCAGTATAGCCGAGTGATTAGTATCGAGAATGATCGGGGCGATCGCGACACATGTCCTGTTAAGGGTGCAACAAACGACGGAGCTCGGGGCCAGTCGAATTGCGTTGTCGTTGGTCGCTATGTCAAGTCGACGAATTCCGAGGCACGTTCATTTACCGCCTATCCGCTGTACGCTCTGAAGCGCTCGGGAGTGTGGACGTATAGCTATAGTGAAAGTGAGGCAAATACCTATACGGTTGGCTGGGGTGCGCAGGTACGCTCGCTCACGGCAACTAATACCATTGGTAGAGAACTGGCTCTATTAATATACCGCGATCCAGATAGCGGGCAGGTTGTCGTACGCACGAATGACGCGCCGTATTCACCGGCTAATATTAATAATTTTATTCGCAATATGCAGCCGAATGGCGGTATGTATACGGCCGATTTACAGCTGCGGCAGCGAGAGTTTTGTATCTATGATACTGGCTGGTCAGTTGGCCAGAGGCTGTCAGTCTTTCTGGGGGCAAAGGCCGGCTCGAGCGAGGCAGTGACGGTCGGTCATGCGACAAAGGGGTGCGATAATGAAGCGACGGCATAGCGCGCGGGGCGACACGATCATTGAAGTGGTAATGGCGGTAGCAATGTTTAGCATGCTGGCGATCGGTATCATGGCACTCATGAACAGCGGCATTGCTATGGCGCAGCGATCATTAGAGTTGACGCTTGTGCGGCAACAGATTGATAGTCAAGCAGAAATGCTGCGCTACATTCACGACAAGTCGTCTCAGGCCGGCAGCTCATTTGCTACCCTCTGGGACGCGATGAAAGGTCGGACTATTGACTACGCTAATTCGCTATTGAATGTTAATCGATGTCCAGAGGCAATGCCGAGTGGGGGATTTGCCCTAGCGCCCAGCAAAAATACCTATCAGTTGATTACTAATAAGTATGAATTATCGCCGACATATGCCAAGATTTCAACTGCCCGAAATCCAATTTCTTTAGGTATTTCAATTCAGCTGGTGCGTGTTGAAGGTGGCCGCGCCTATGATGCGTACATTCAGGCCTGCTGGATGAGTGTGGGGACTGACCGGCCAATGACCACGGGGACGATTGTGAGGATGTATGACACAGCGGTATAGACGATACGGGTTTACCTTGATTGAACTGATGCTGGCGATGGCATTTGTGTCGGTGTTGCTGCTGGCGATTGCTACGATAGCGATCCAGGCCGGTAAGCTATATAATCGAGGCCTCACGCTCAAAAGTATCAATCAGTCCGGCCGCGAGATTAGCGATAGCTTGCGGCGCGACTTTTTGCAGGCTAATGCCGGCAAGATAAGTGGTAATGCTAGTTCGGCCGTTGTCATGGTGCAGGCGGGGGGTGCCGATCGGAGTGGCCGACTGTGCCTCGGTGACTATTCATATGTCTGGAATGTGCCAAAGGTTGTCTCTGGAGAAGTGAAGTCCGGCGCGGGTATTATTACCGAGGTTGGCGGGCCGCATTCTGGTCGTCCGATTAATTTTGCTCGAGTGATTGACCCAGATGGTATGCTGTGCCAAAAAAATGAAACAACGGGGGCGTATATGTCAACGGTCGCGACGGATAAAGTGACGCATCTTCTCAAGCCAGCCGGGTCGAATGATGTGGTGCTGGCAATTCATCAAATGAAAGCAGCGCGAGTGGCGGGTGGTAGTGGGGCAGACAGTCTGTATCGTCTGGAATTTGTCCTTGGAACCAGCCAGCTTGAGGCGGTCAATACAGCTAACGGTACCTGTAAGCCACCGGCGGATAACAGTGAGAATCTCGACTTTTGCGCGATAAATAGTTTTGAGATGATTGTGAGGACAAATGGATAAAATAGCGAGAAATAATCAATCAGGTGCGGTGTCGTTATTTGCAGTGATTTTTGCGACACTGTTACTAACGGTTTTGATGCTCGGCTTCATGCGGCTCATAATGGTTGATCAGCGACAGGCTCTGAACAACGAACTGTCACAAAGTGCGTACGATGCGGCCTTGTCTGGTGTTGAAGATGCCAAGCGAGTCGTGCGCGCCTGTCAAAAAGGAGATAACGGTGGCAAGGCCTGTGAGCAGTTACGATTGCCTAATGATTGCAAAGTAGTCGCACGTGCGGGCGTTGCCGGTAGTGTGACCGCTAACGAGACGCTGATTCAGTCGCGTCGCTCAGGGGATGGTAAAGAGTTCAACCAGGCCTATACCTGTGTCAATATTACGATGGATACGGAAGATTTCCTGGTTAGCATACCCGAAGGATCATCTCGTCTCGTACCATTGAAAGCCAAATCTGAATTTAATAAAATTGTCCTCGAGTGGTTTACTAAAGAGGATGCGAACGGTAACGTGGCTGCTGGGCGAGTAAAGAATGCTGCCTCGGCGTCAACCTCGCTGCCAGCGTATAGTGACTGGGATGAGTCGCCGTCTCGTCCTGCACCCGCGTTACTGCGCACTCAGATGATTTTTCCAGGCGACACATTCGACCTTGCTAGTCTTGATAGCTCTCGTGTTGCGACGATGTTCCTTTATCCACGGACGCTGAGTGTTCCCGGGCCGACGAACGGAGGTGTATCGGCAATTAATCTACCGCGAGCGGGCGGTGGTGGGCAATTTAACAATGCTCCGACACCGGTGAGCTGTTCCCCAGATTTTGCTAATAGTGGCTATTCGTGCCGAGCCACAATTGATATATCGCCTGTTACGGCCGCCGCCAGCGTCAATTCATTCTTGCGTTTGACACCGCTATATCGCATGTCACACATACGAATTGCCCTATATAATGGTGCAGAACCAGCCAAGTTTGATGGTGTTCAGCCGGCGGTCGATGCGACTGGTCGTGCCAGTAATGTGTTTCGACGGGTTGAGGCGCGTCTCCAGATAGGTGACGATTTCCCGTATCCTGAAAATGCTATTGACCTTGAGAACAGCCTCTGTAAAGACTTTTCGGTGACCGAAGGCAGCGTAACGCCGGGTAACTGTCGGCCGTAGTGTCTTAGGGACCTATCTCGTATCACTGTGAAAGCGTTCGTGGACGTCTTTGAGGTGCTGGTCGGTGACGTGTGTGTAAATCTGGGTCGTGGCGATATTGCTATGACCAAGCATCGATTGTACCGCCCGTAGGTCCGCTCCATTCATCAGAAGGTCGGTGGCAAAGCTATGACGCATAGTGTGCGGGCTAACGTGCTTGGTGATGCCAGCAAGTCGGGCATAGTGTGATACCATCCGCTGGATCGAGCGAGCACTCAGCCGACGATAATCGCCAGAAACTGAAGGCTTTGCTAGGCGCCTGCTATAGCTGATGAATAGAGCTGGCAGGTTGTCATGCCGTGCGTCAAGGTAATTTTTGACGTGCTCGGCAGCGGACATTGAGACAAATACGGGCCGGTCTTTCTGGCCCTTGCCACGTACCATAAACTCGCGTCGAGCGAGATTGATGTGGTCACGGTTCAAGCTAACAAGCTCCGACACGCGCAGCCCGCTCGAAAACAAAAGCTCAATGATTGCTCGGTCGCGAAGGCCCGGCTCATTGTCCAGCGGGATCTGCTCAATTAGTCGTACCACCTCGTCGTAGTGAAGGAATGTGACTTGTTTGCGAACGGTTTTTGGTAGGGTAATCTTGTCGGCTGCCAGTGATGAGATATCCCGTTGTGATAAATACGTCAATAATCCGCGTAGGGCGATTAAGTGATAATTTTGTGTAATTAACAACAATTCTTCACCGGTGTTGCTATTTTTATAACGGTTTAACCAGAGGCGATACTTACGAATTGTCTCTGATGTTATTTTTGCAACATCAATATCACCAGCAAAATCAATGAAGCGTTCAAGGTATAATTTGTAGTTCTCAATAGTGCGAGGACTGCGTCCACCCTCAACTTCTAGGTGTTCCAGGAAATCTGCTAATGCTTCGGAGAAATACATAGTTTAATTTTAACAACAACTATACCATTTATCAAATGGGTACTTTTTGCTATGATGAAGAAAATAATACACGAAGGAGGCGTATGGCTGAGTCAAAAAAGAAGAATATGTGTGGCATTGAGCGAACACTGATTGTGTTCAAGCCTGATGCAGTGCAGCGGGGAATCGTCGGTGAAATCTTGCAGCGATTTGAGCGCGTTGGCCTCAAGATTATCGGTGTCAAGATGGTGGCCCCGGGTCGTGAGCATTACTTTGCGCACTATGAAACGATTGGCAAGATGGTAACACGTCGTGGTGAAGAAATCTTTGGGATGACGCTTGATATGATGATGGACGGGCCAGTTATCGCTATGGTCCTTGAGGGGGTTGAGGCGGTCGCCGTGGTGCGTAAAATTGTCGGCCCAACTGAACCGAAATCTGCCGACATGGGTACGATTCGTGGTGACTATTCGCATGTTAGCTTTGGCTATGCTAACGAATGTCGGAAGGGCGTGCCAAATCTGATCCATGCGTCGGGTGATCCTGACGAGGCAGAGCAGGAAGTCGCTCACTGGTTTAAGCCCGAAGAATTGATGGACTATGTTACATTAAACGAAAAGTTTACTCGATAGCATTCTCGTCACTCAAAACTACCCGTGCTATAATTGACACGGGTGGTTTTTGTGTATGCCTCGGTAGCTCAACTGGATAGAGCAGATCCGTCCTAAGGATAAGGTTGCAGGTTCGACTCCTGCCCGGGGTACCAAAGCATTATGACAAAGAAAGCCAAATCAACCAAAGCATTTGATGGTCAGCGCGATGGCGAGGAGCTGTTGTTCGTGTTTCGTCGACATATTATTGCTATGCGCAAGGGTTTTTACTTACTGCTCGTTCCGATGACGATTGGCGCGCTACCGTATCTTATCTGGCAGGATAATCTCAATCTTTTGTGGGTATTTCTTGGTAGCTTTGTTTTTGGACTCGTTCTGTTTGGTTATCATTTTTTGATGTGGTTTTATACGTATTACATTGTGACAAATCAGCGACTTCGCCAGATAACGCAGCATGGTTTTTTTGGTAAGGATGTAATTGAACTTAAGCTAGCAAAAGTCCAGAATATCAGCTACGTTGTGCCCGGTTTTACGGGCGAAATGTTCAAATTTGGTACAATAGTTATTCAGACGTTTGTTGGTGATCTTGTCATCAAAAACGTTGAACATCCAGATAAGATTTATAATAAGCTGCAAGATGCGGTGGACCTCGCCGCTGAAAGGAGTGATCGTGCTAAAGAAAACAACGAAGGGTAAAAAAAAGGACAAGCGTTCACTGCCGTCACGGATTACCAATGACACGGTCGCGGAGCATCGCGAAAAGGTGCTGGCTGGTGGGCGTAAACACAAATATCCGATACAGTACTCCAAGCATAAGCTAGTCTGGAACACGATTTTTATTAGCATAGCCGGGCTTGTAACGGTGATTGTTCTATTATATCTTCAGCTCTATGTTTGGAAGGACACGAGCGATTTAGCATATCGTATTACCAAAATTTTGCCGCTACCGGCCGGTTCAGTTGAAGGGGAATTTGTACGCTATAGCGATTATTTACTATATAATCGCGGTAATATGGCGGTGCTTAAGACTCAGGGTCAAGATCAGGCTGGTGATAAAGTTGCTTTTCAGCGGCAGCGAGCCATGAACCAAGCGGTGCAGGATGCATATGTGCGCAAGTTAGCGAGAGAAAGGGGTATATCGGTTGATGATCGAAGAGTTGATGAAGAGATGGACCGCCAGCAAAAGGATGCCGGCCTGTCAAAAGAAGCCTACCGTTCGGCGGTAAAAGATATGATAGGCTGGTCGCTTGATGAGGCGCGTGATGGTATTAGGGCATCGCTGCTGCGCTGGGAGGTATCATTCGCTGTTGATGAAGCGGCGGCCAACCTTGTTAAGGAAGTCGAAGCGCAGCTCAAGGCCGGTAAATCGTTGACGGATGTCGCAGCGGCGTTAGGTGAACGAGTACAAGTAATGCCAGAGACGGTTGTTCCGAAGACCAACAAAGACGGTGGCTTGACCGAGGCGGCGATTAAAACTGCAGATGGTACGATCTCTGGGGTTATTAAACCGCTCGGTGGTGATGGCTACTACTTTGTTCAGCCACGCTCGCGAGACGATAGTTCAGTCACTTATTCATATCTCAAGATTCCACTGACGACGTTCAAAACTAATTTTGATAAGTTGATCAATGGTAAAAAAGTCACTTACTATGTCCATCTTGACCAGCCGGCTGAACAAAAGTCAAGTGAGCAGAAATAGCCTTCTGTTATCCGTCGTCATCTTTGCGAAAGCCTCGTCCATCTGCTATAATCCTTGGGGAGGTATGCCGCTGTAGCTCAGTTGGTAGAGCGGCGCTTTCGTAAAGCGTAGGTCACCGGTTCGAATCCGGTCAGCGGCTCCAGAGTAGTATGAAGAAGCATATCACAAGCACATTACGACAGATGATGAAAGATCGCTGGCTGTTTGGTCTCGTTGTTGCTAATGTCTTGCTGGCGTTAGTAATCATTATCTCCTTTGCTATTACTATTAAGCCCAAAGAAACTCAGGTCATTGTTCAGCACAGTGCGTTTAGTGTGACGGGGCTATACCGTGGTCACTGGTATTCGCTCTGGGCGTACGGCGTGCTGCAG
Source organism: Candidatus Saccharibacteria bacterium oral taxon 488 (assembly GCA_046846435.1). Lineage (GTDB taxonomy): Bacteria > Patescibacteriota > Saccharimonadia > Saccharimonadales > Saccharimonadaceae > Nanosynbacter. Next base: position 118,042 of record CP128407.1, read on the forward strand.
CTTATGATTACGGTTGGGCACATTATGTTGAGTGCCAAGCTTGCTGCGGCCCAGCGTCGTGATTTAGCATTGGCGTTCCTTTGGTTCACAATTGCTATATCAGTTATGCTAGCACTGTTTGCCTACTCAATAATCGTAATTGCGTCGGTGGTGTAGGGTTATGGATATAGAGATACCACTTGGTAAACGAAAGCCATTCTATCGATTCTTGGAGGTCCTGCCGGGTCTGTTGAGCTATGGCGCAGTTATTCTTCTTATCGTGTTGTCGATATTTAGCCCGCTGATCGCGTCGCTCTATCTGCTCATCATTATTCTGTCGATGATGGTGCGCGTTGTCGGTATCACGTATCATATGGTTGCTGGCCGCGCCAAAATGGATAAAGCGAGTCTGATTGATTGGCATGCGCGTCTTGAGGATCTTGAAGATGCACAGGCGGTATATGCACGTATTCGCGACCAACGACATAAGGAGGTTGGTTTTGCGCAGCATAAAGAAAACGTACGCCTCATCGCTTCCGCGCAGCCAGGGTTTTTCCCGAAGCCGTCAGAAATTTATAACGCGGTTATCATGCCCGCCTATAATGAGAGCATTGAGGTAATTGAACCAGCTATTCAATCGGTGATTGCCACTACATACGATAAAAAACATATGATTATGGTGTTTGCGTATGAGGAGCGGGGCGGTAAGGATATTGACACAACTGCCAAGACGCTACAAAAACGCTATGGCAAGTATTTTCACGCCTTTCATATCGTTAAGCATCCAAAAGACATTCCGAATGAGGTGATCGGCAAGGGTGGCAATATTACGCATGCCGGGCGCTGGCTGAAGGGGTGGCTCAAGGAGCAGCATATTCCGTATAGTAACGTTATTGTTACGACGATGGATTGTGACAACAAGCCACATGAAACCTACTTTGATTACCTGACATACGAATATATCGTCCGCGAGGACCGTAAGCACTACTCATATCAACCAGTGTGTCTATTCACTAGTAACATTTGGGACGTGCCGGCGCCGATGCGTGTGGTCGCGACGGGTAACTCATTTTGGAATATTATTAGCTCAATGCGCCCTCATTCGCTACGTAATTTTGCTTCACATGCTCAGCCGATGGATGCGCTCGTTGAGATGGACTTCTGGAGTGTTCGAACGATCGTCGAAGATGGCCATCAGTATTGGCGCAGTTATTTCTATTTTGGTGGTAACTACGGGGTCGTGCCGCTCCATGTACCGATTTATCAAGACGCGGTATTGTCAGCCACGTATATGAAAACGCTCAAAGCGCAGTTTATTCAGCTTCGTCGCTGGGCGTATGGAGCATCTGATGTCGCGTATGTTGGCGAACGGGTCTTTACCAAGCAGCGTAATGTACCATTTTGGGCTGGCTTTTCGCGATTTGTCAGGTTGCTTGATGGACACGTGACGTTAGCCTGTGTTTCAATTCTGATCGCTTTTGGTGGCTGGGTACCACTTATCATTAATGCCGAGGCCGCCCGTAGTGTCGCCGCGCATCAATTGCCTGATACGGTGAGCACGCTGCAGCAAATTGCGCTAATTGGTATGGCGATAGCGATTTTTAGTGCCTTCAAGCTTTTACCGTCACGTCCAATTCGCTACACGCGCCGCCGGAATATCTGGATGCTCTTGCAGTGGGTGCTGATGCCGGTGACGGCCATTGTCTATAGCTCCGCCGCAGCATTCACTGCACAGACCCGTCTGTTAGTTGGGCGGTATCTTGATAAGTTTGACGTCACCGAAAAAGCCACAGCGGCGATTAATGCTCGCCAGAAGGCGACTGCACGTAAACGGTCGAAGGCCTCCCGCGTCGCCGAGAAGTGATGAGTCGGTGCTGGGCAGCGTACTGGAGTGCTGCTACTGGGTCGTAACGTTGGAGAATCATGTGTGTTATTTGAGCGATGATTTGTGTAGATAGCGGCTTACCTTGCTTGATAATCTGTTCCTGCGCAGTTTGTGCAAGGAAGTAGCTATCATGTGCTGCAGTATGCTTATTATGCTGAAAGCTACGGCTAATGCTTATGATGAGCTTTCCTAAATTGAAAGGGGTGGTTGACCCGTCGTGTGTTAGCACCATGCGCCCGTCTAGTGTAGCCCGTTCGTATGTCGTAAAGACTGCGCCACATTCTGGACAGGACCGTCGCCGCCAGACGCTGGGGTGTTTCGTGTGCTTGCGGGAGTTTTTGGTAGTAGTTTTATCGTGAAAACAATTTATACAAATCATATCAATATATTGACATATCGCTATAAAAAATACTAGTGGAAAAGTATATGAAAATGTGTAAAATAGAAAAAACTAAAAACCCTCCGTACTGCGAGGGTTGTATGCAATAATGGTGGGCAATAGAGGATTCGAACCTCTCACCTCTTCAACGTCAATGAAGCGCTCTAGCCAAATGAGCTAATCGCCCGACTATCATCAATAATAGCAGGAATTAGTGGTGAATGCAATTACCTCTTGCGGAGAGTGTAGGGGTTGGCCGTCACGTCGTTTCTTGGTGTAGTATTACGAATCCGCTACCTAGTCTATGCGTCGTAAGGGTTGCCCGGAACTTTTAACTATGCTACGGTGAGAGTAGCGAAGACAGAGACTAACCACCTCTCGAGCAACGTGAAAGCGGTTGCGGCGCACGAAACCAGTCGGAGCAAGAGTTATCGCCAAGGTGGAACCTCCTGGCTCGTCCCCAGGACCGAGGCACGCACGCTATATGCGTTGGGCGTGCTTTTATAATTACTTAAAAGGAGGTTTTATGAGCGAAGATAAACTCTATGCAATGCGACACAGCTTGGCGCATATTATGGCGGCGGCTGTGCAGCGGGTATGGCCAGACGCCAAATTCGGAGTCGGTCCGGTCGTTGAGCATGGGTTTTATTACGATATTGATCTTGGTGAAACGAAGATCAGTGAGCAGCAGTTCAATAAAATTGAAAAGGTAATGCGACGGATCATTGCCGAAAAGCAAGATTTTGTGTGCACAAAATGCCCAATTGATGAAGCAATTCAATGGGCCAAAGATAGCCATCAGCCGTATAAAGAAGAACTTCTTAATGATCTAAAACGTGCCGGGACAACGGTAGCAAAAGATCTGGATGCCGCAGAAATGGGCACAATTACCGAAGGCGATAGTGCGCTTGATGAAGTTTCGTTTTATACCAACGGGTCGTTTAAGGATCTGTGCCGTGGACCACATGTTGCAAATACCAGTGAGGTCGGCGCGTTTAAGCTGATGCGGGTTGCGGGCGCCTATTGGCGTGGTAATGAAAAAAACCCCCAGGTGCAACGGCTGTACGGCGTGGCCTTTGCCACGCAGGAAGAGCTGGATGAGTATTTGGAGAAGCTAGAGCTAGCCAAACAGCGTGATCACCGAAAGCTAGGCAGGGAACTTGATCTATATACAACCTCACCGTTAGTGGGTGTAGGCCTGCCGTTATTTACACCTCGTGGAACTGTTCTGCGTGATATCGTGGCCCAATACTCAAATCAGCTGCGTCAGAGGTTTGGTTTTGAAAAAGTCTGGACGCCGCATATTACCAAAAAGGATCTGTATGAAACGTCAGGCCACTGGGCCAAATTTGGCGAAGAGCTGTTTTTGGTTAAAAGTCAGGAAACCAGTGATGAAATGGCGTTAAAGCCGATGAACTGCCCGCACCATACGCAGATTTTTGCTTCACAGCCTCGTAGCTACCGCGATATGCCGGTGCGCTACTTGGAGACGACCACTGATTATCGTGACGAGAAAACCGGTGAGCTTGGTGGTCTGAATCGCGTGCGCTCATTAACTCAGGACGATAGTCATGTTTTTTGTCGTCCAGATCAAATTGAGCAAGAGATCAATAATTTGCTGTCCGCTGCCCAGGAATTATACGGTACTATTGATATGAAACTGCGGGTTCGACTGAGTTATCGCGATGATTCTGATGCATATTTGGGTGAACGTGAATTGTGGGCTTCTGCACAAGATCAATTAAAATCAGCAGTTGAAAAAGTTAGCTTGGACTATTTCGAGCAGGAAGGTGAGGCCGCTTTTTACGGACCAAAAATTGACTTTATGGCAACTGACGCTATCGGTCGTGAGCACCAAGTTGCGACAGTGCAGCTAGACTTCGTGCAGCCGCAACGGTTCGGCTTGGAGTACACAGATAGTGATGGCAATTTTACAACACCTGTGATGATTCACTGTGCATTGCTGGGTTCGATTGAGCGATTCCTGAGCGTCTTCATCGAGCACACGGGTGGTTGGTTCCCATTCTGGGCAGCACCAGAGCAGGTACGTATCTTAACAATTAATGACACTGTTTTAGACTATGTTGATGAAATAACAACGATTTTATCAGGGGTGACCTTAATGAAACCAATAAAATACAACGATGTAAGATTTACAATAGATAGTCGTAATGAATCCCTCGGGAAAAAGATTCGTGAGGCGACTGTTGTAAAAATACCAATACAGATTATTGTTGGGCCAAAGGATCAGATAGCACGTGTCGTAAGCATCAGGACGCATGCGGGTGAAGAGCAAATTCCGCTTGAACAGCTAGCTGAGTATGTACGGGGACTGTAATCTTGTGCGTAGGCTAAGAATTGCAATTGATATCGACGATGTTCTAGCAGAAAATGCAATCGGGTTTGTGGCGTTTAGCAATGAACGGTGGGGCACACGATTGAGGGTTGATGACTATAGCGAACATTGGTCAGAGATGTGGCATGTTGATAGCGAGGAGGCAGAACGGCGTGCTCATGTCTTTCACGACTCTGGTGCGATAAAGGGATATGCTCATATAGGGGGGGCGGAGGAGGTGCTTAGAAACATGTCGCAGGTGCATCATCTCATGGTGGCTACTTCGCGTCGCTTGCAGGTGCAAAGCGATACACTGCTTTGGATCGAGGAGCATTTTCCAGGGGTTTTCGCCAGTTCTGCGGTCTACTCTGGCCTATGGGATACGGTGTACGAGGACTCTCATAAACTGACAAAAACAGAGTTAATCACGCAAATTAATGCTGATGTTTTAATTGATGATCAGTTGAAACATTGTTTAGCTGTTTCCGAGACTGGTCGTAACGCCATCTTATTTGGTGATTATACTTGGAATAGGGCAGATAGTTTGCCGGATAGAGTGGTGCGATGCCATTCGTGGTCAGAAGTGGAGGTGGAAATTGAGCGAATTGCCAATAGCTAGCTTGCGAGACCGGATCTATATTCTCATGGCGCAGCTACCTGACGACAAGGTGACGACGTACGGTGACTTGGCAGCACTGTCTGGACACCCGCACGCAGCGCGAATTGTGGGCGGGATAGCGCATGGTGGCCCAGAGAATTTGCCGTGGCATCGCCTAGTGAACGCGAAAGGTGGCTTGGCGGTAGGTTTTCCGGGTGGGCAAGGTGTGCAAAGGCAGCTACTTGAACAAGATGGTATTTATTGCGATGAAAGGTGGCGGATAGTTGATTTTGAGGAACGACGATGGCGGCCGAAACTATAAAAGCAAAATTACCCCTAGTTGTTATCGCGGGGCCGACTGCTAGTGGTAAGACCTCACTAGCGATTCGCCTGGCAAAACAGTACAATGGCGAAATAATTTGTGCCGATAGCAGAACAATATATCGAGACATGGATATTGGTACGGCAAAGCCAACTATGGCTGAGCGAGAAGCCGTGCCCCATTGGGGCCTTGATTTGGTCAGCCCGGGCGAGACATTTAGCGCCGCACAGTTTAAGGAGTATGCTTTGCAAAAAATAAGTGAAATTCGCTCTCGGGGGCGGTTACCATTTCTTGTTGGTGGTACGGGTCTTTATATTGATGCAGTACTTTTTGATTTTCAATTTGGAGACCCTCCTGATTCTGTTTTACGGTGTGAGCTAGAAAAAAAGACGGTAGCTGAATTGCAATATTATTGTTGTAAATACAACATAAAATTACCAGAGAATAACAAGAATAAGCGCTATCTTATACGTGCTATTGAACAAAAAAATAAAAATAACAGATATGAATTTATGATCAGAGATAATAGTATCGTTGTAGGTATAGCAACAAATAAGGAAATATTACGAACAAGAATTATGTTCAGATCTGAACAATTATTTTTAAATAATGTTGTGGATGAAGCAGTGCTGTTGGCCCGGAAATATGGCTGGGATAATGAGGCCATGACAGGTAATGTCTATCCGTTGGTCCGAGAGTTTTTGAATAAAAATATTACCGAAAGTGAATTAAAGCGGCAATTTGTTGTAGCTGATTGGCGGTTAGCGAAGCGACAGATGACGTGGCTGCGGCGTAACCCGTTTATCATGTGGGCGACGCTTGACTCTGCTGAACACTATTTGTCACAACTTTTGGCTCAGGCGTAAAATTTATGGTACAATTTTTAATACATGATTGATGCGCTGTTTGGCTCAAAAACGAGGGTGAAGTTACTACACCTGTTTTTAGCGAACCCTGAAAAATCGTTTTATGTTAGAGAGATTACGCGATTGATCGGCGAGCAAATTAACTCGGTACGGCGTGAACTATCAAATATGCTCAGAGTCGGAGTCATTGTTTCGAATAATTATGACAATAAGTTGTATTATGCTGCGAATCAGCAGTATGCATACTTCACGCCACTAAAGATGATTTTTGCCGATGAACGACCGAGTGAACAGGTTGACCATAACAAGAAGAACAGTATACCGTGGGTGAGCGATATTGCTCGGCTGTCCGGGCTGAAGATCGCTATAGTTGCCGGTGCGTTAGTGCGTGGATCAACGAGTCGGGTTGATATACTGTTAGTTGGTCGGCTATCGGAGTCGAGAGTGGGTGTCGCCATTAAGAAAATTGAAAAAGCCGAGGGGAGAGAGCTGAATTATGCTGTAATGAGCTATGATGATTTTTACTATCGTCTGAGCGTTAGAGATAAGTTTGTGATGGAAATAATGAATAGTAAGCACTCGGTTGTGGTAGATGCAGAGAGCATACTAGGATAAGGAGACGTATATGTTTGAAGTAGAATACAAAGGTGCAAATAACGTTATTTTTACAACGAAAATGGTAAAAATTGCGTTTGATCCAGCGTTATCGCTGGTTGGTCTTAAGGATAATCTCGGGGGGCAGGATGTTGAGATATTGTCAGAGGATAGATTTGCCGCAAGTAATGTAACACCACGGTTACTCTTCAGCGGTCCGGGTGAATATGAGGTCGGCGACGTATCTCTGAAAGGGGTGGCAGCCTGGCGACACATTGATATGGAAACTGATGTTAAAAAATCAACGATTTACCGTTTAGCAATTGGTGGTGTGCGTGTTGTGATTATAGGTAACGTTGCCCCAAAATTGTCAGAGTCTCAGCTAGAGGAGATTGGTGTCGTTGATGTTGTTGTGATACCGGTTGGCGGTGGTGGTTACACGCTTGACGCGACATCTGCGGCTCATATGGTACGCCAGCTGGAGCCGAAAGTAGTTATCCCAGTGCATTATGCTGATGGCGCGTTACACTACGAAGTGCCGCAAGACGACCTGTCGGTGTTTGTTAGTGAAATGGGCGTGGAGACTGTTGACGCTGGGCCAAAGTGGAAGGTGAAGGGAGTGACATCTTTACCCGAACAACTCTCAATCATTACTGTCGCGCGAAGCTAGGCTGGTCGATACGTTGCACTAATAAACCCCCTCCTTATTTGGAGGGGTTCAAACTTAGGCGGTTTTTGTCTGTATCGGGCGTAACAGCCCTTTCTTTTTAAGAGTACGAATTGCTTGAGTACTCAGAACCAACGTGACTTTTTGACCATCTACTACAAGAGTTTTCTTCTGTAGGTTTGGCTTAAAAGTGCGCTTGGTACGGCGAAGGGAAAAGCTAACGTTGTGACCGTATTGCTTGCCTTTGCCGGTTAGTTCGCATCGTGATGCCATTTCCAACCTCGCTTTATATTAACTAAACAATCTATCGTATTGTAGCGGTATTTCTATAATTAGTCAAGATGTTATAATGGTAATTATGGATTTGGCATATTTAGGTATGGTCTTGGTAGTCATTCTCGTCTCAATGACGCTACACGAGGCGATGCATGCGTTTATGGGCTATTTCCTTGGAGATGACACAGCCAAGGCGGAGGGGCGGCTGACGTTAAACCCGCTGAAGCACATTGATCCATTCATGACGCTTTTGCTGCCACTATTGCTGGCTGTGTTGGGGCTGCCAATTTTTGGTGGTGCTCGACCGGTGCCGTTTAATCCTCAACGCGTGCGACACGGTGAGTGGGGCGCAGCGTTTGTAGCGCTTGCTGGGCCACTGACTAATTTGTTTTTAGCGTTTTTAGCGTTTGGCGTGGGTGTTGTCAGCGGGGTTATTACTAATGGCGGGTTGATTCAAAATACGTTAGTGGGGCAAATCATTAGCCTCGTCGTGTTGGTTAATTTAGGTTTTTTCGTGTTTAATATGTTGCCGCTGCCACCACTTGATGGGTCGCGGGTGCTGTACGCGCTCGCTCCAGAGAGTGTGCGCCGTGGCATGGAGTGGATTGAGCGCTACGGGGTAATGGTGGTGTTCATCATTATCATGATCGGACAGGCGGCAATTGGGCGAATTATGACGTTCGCTACGAACGGTATTATCCAATTATTTTGCATGATTTTTGGTGTATAATAGAGATAGCCTCAGGTAGGCGGGCGCATATGATTTTCCTAACATCATATGATAGGGAGTCCTAATGGTCAGTCATCGTGGTGACTGGTTGCGGATACCCACCTTGCATTTATGCGGGGGAATATCACGCGCTTGCACTGCTTGGGGCTTTTATGATGTATAATAATAGGGCAGTCTACTAAGCGATCGCTTGGCGGTGAAGCCAAGAGGAAAGTCCGGGCAGTAAAGGACACCGACAGTCGCTAACGGCGACCGGGGGTAACCCTAGGGAAAGTGCCACAGAAACAAAACTACCTTTGTGGTGATAGACACAAAGGAAAAGGTGAAACGAGTAAGGTAAGAGCTTACAGTCCTCGGTGGTGACACAGAGGAGAGGTAAACCCTGTCGACTGCAAGGAGGCCTACAAATGAGTTGTCCGCTCGTAGGCCGATAACCGCTTGATTTATCTGGCAACAGGTAAACTAGATAGATGATCGCTCGCGACAGAACCCGGCTTATCGGTAGGCTGTAAACTAAAACCTTCTCTCAGCGGAGAAGGTTTTAGTTTACTGAAAGCACTTTCTTATAGTGCTGCTTTAACAATTGCGGTGAAGGCCGTAGGTTCGTTAACGGCTAACTCCGCCAACACTTTTCGATCAAGCTCAATATTCTTTGCCTTGAGGGCAGCCATGAGCCTACCGTACGTTGCGCCCTCTTGGCGAGCGGCTGCGTTAATGCGGGTAATCCACAGGCTGCGGAGGTCTCGTTTTTTATTGCGTCGATCACGGTAGGCATATTGCAGAGCTCTAATTACCCCCTGCTTCGCTAAGCGAAAGCTACGAGTTCGATTGTGCTGCATGCCTTTAGCGGCTTTTAGAATTTTTTTGTGCTTTGCGTGTCCGGGGACGCCTCGTTTTACCCTCATAGATTAAACTCCCATTGCTCGTCGGGCATTTTTTGCCATCGAGCCTGTTACCTTTGCTGTTGTATTAATTGCCCGCTTACGGCTTTTTGACTTCTTGGCTAAGAAGTGACCGCCAAATGCACGTTGACGAGTCAATTTACCAGAGCTCGTTAACTTAATGCGCTTTGCGGTACCTTTGTGGGTCTTTAGTTTTGGCATTATTTACTCCTTATTACCACACTCAGATTGCGACCAGCCATCTGAGGTTTTTGTTCTAGAATCGCCTCCTCCTCAAGCTGATCAGTGATTTTTTGGATCAATTCGTAGCCGATTTCTTTATGCGCCATCTCGCGACCCTTATAAACGACTTGGATACGGACCTTGTGTCCATTGGCGAGAAAGTCCCGTATTTTGCGCAGCTTGACTTCGAGGTCGCCAGCGCCAATCTTCAGGCCAAAGCGCATTTGCTTAAGATCGCCGACTTTTGCCGCGCGCTTGTTGCGCTGCTGGTCTTTGATCTTCTGATATTGGAACTTGCCCCAGTCAATAATCTTGGCGACTGGTGGATTGGCATTTGGTGATATTTCAACGAGATCAAGTCCCGCATCCTCCGCCGCCTGAAGGGCGTCGCGCAGGGGCATTATCCCCAGCTGTTCACCATCAGAACCAACAACGCGCAGTTCCCGAGCACGGATCGCTCCGTTGATACGAATTGATTTATTAATCTCCTAGCTCTCCTTTTGAAGCAATTTTAGATTAATTTCACCAGTCATTGTATCAGGTATAGGGGTGGATTTCAAGCACTAGGTCGGGATAATCTGCCGGTATTGTAGGCTTTCGGCGACATGAGGAATGGTTATTTCTAGTGATGACTCAAGATCAGCGATAGTGCGGGCAACCTTGATAACTTTGAAATAGCCACGAGCGCTTAGGTCAAGCTTTTTGGCGGCTGCAAGGAGAAATTGCTTAACCTCAGTCGTTAGTACAGTTATTTTATCAACACTACTGCCATCTATATCAGCGTTGTATTTATTACTATTACCGTATCTGTTAGTTTGTAGTGTACGAGCTATCTTAATCATATTTTCAAACTGTTTTTGTTGTGGATCCGACGATGAATTACGGGACAATAAATCTTTATGTGCGACGCGGGAAACATTGATTGTTAGATCAATACGATCAAGGAGCGGGCCGGATAATCGTTTCTGATAGTTCAAGATTTGAGTCGATGAGCAACGGCAACTTTTTTCTGGATCGCCCAGATAACCACATGGACAAGGGTTCATCGTGGCAACTAACATAAAATTGGCGGGATAGTAGTATTTACCTTGGGCGCGGGAAATTGTGATCTGCTTATCCTCAAGCGGCTGACGAAGCGACTCCAATGTCGTCCGTGGATATTCTAATAATTCGTCTAAGAACAGTGTGCCGTGGTGCGCGAGACTAATTTCGCCGGGCGTGGCCTTTGCACCACCACCAATCATTGATATGCGGCTTGCGGTGTGGTGCGGTGTACGAAACGGTCGGTCGGTAACGATATCATGACTAACTTGATTGCCGTCAAGATTGTGGAGTTTTGTCACCTCGATAATTTCAGCGTCAGATAGCGGCGGTAGGAGTGAATTGAGTGCACGTGCTAACATGGTCTTGCCGGATCCCGGTGGTCCGGACAGCAAAATATTGTGCCTACCCGCGACGGCAATGGCGACGGCTCGCTTGGCCTGCTCTTGTCCGCGGATGTCATCAATGATGATGCCGCGTTTCTTTTGGCGATATGGCTGCTTTGTTTTTACTGCGGGTTGGATGAGTTTTTCTTGTTTGAGGTGGAGGAATAATTCCGTTAGATTATTGATGGGGATAATAGTAATGTCGGGGATGAGCAGGGCTTGTTTGCTGTTGGAGGCCGGTAGGTATATGGTTGAGATACCGTGTTGTTTGGCGGTTTCGGCGATGGTGATGGCCGAGCGAATAGGGCGAAGACTACCATCGAGTGCCAATTCACCAGCAAATAGCGCTCCCTCCAGGGCGGTTTGAGGAAGTTGTTTGCCGAGGCAGAGAATTGCGAGGGCTATTGGTAGGTCGAATTGCGTACCGTCTTTTGGTAGTTCCGCCGGGGCGAGGTTGATGGTAATTTTACCTTTTGGAAAATCAAGTAGCGAGTTCTTGATGGCACTGCGAACGCGATCACGCGATTCATCGATTGCTTTGTTGCCAAGTCCGACGATTTGTAGTCCAGGTAGTCCTCGTGATATGTCGCCTTCAATTTCAATAAGCTGACCGTGAAAGCCATATGGCGTCGCTGAAACTACCTTGCTAACCATATACTTAGTAAAGCATAGATGGCTAGACTTGAAAAGGGAAGGTTGTTATAATTAAGGTGGATTGATGGGGCTGATATAGCTTTCGACAATTGGACTTTATCAAGGTATTCTGCGGGCCGACGATACGCGTAACGTATGTTTTAGTTGCAAAGTCTAAACTTGCAGGTGTATTTGCTAGCCTGAAGAGTGTTTTCACTCCGATGGCTGCTGCACCAGTCGCTGCTTAATTTAAGCGACCGTCCTTGCTTTGCGGCAACAGGCAAAGCCTAGGGCGTCATATATATGTTGCTGGCTGCACGTTCGGAAGCGGCGGACATGCGGGACTTTCTCCGCGTAACGAAGTTTGGTTTTTTCGGTTCGTTTTTAAGCCGAGCAACGTTATAAAATAAATTAAAAGAACCTATGCTTGTAGACGGATATCATGATACCAGTTGGACCCGGGGGCGGTACCCGGCAGCTCCACCATATAGTGATATATCGACCCAGGGTGGTCGATTATTTTTTATCGTAATCAGTGAGAATGCAGCTCGAGCGTGTTGCCAAGAGACGAAAACAACCACCTGCGAGTAGTGGTTGTTTTCAAAAAGTGGAGTTTTACGTGTGCTGTTTATTTTTGGCCCCTGATAAGTTGTGTATAACTTTTTTATTCAGAAGCTACCCCTATAGTAAATGATAAAAATGGTTATGTCAATAATTTTTGAGAAAAAATCTAGGTAAAAAATACCACATAATTTAGAGAGTTAGTGAAGCAGTTTGATGAAAAATATAGGCTGTTGCCGGACGAGACGGTTGAACCCTGGCGGTTCTTGGTTGGTACCCCGCACAGCCGGTGTTTTACCCGCGAGATGGCGAAACGGGATATGCTGAGGGCCTGGTTGTTTTGGCGTTTTATTTGTATAAACGTTCAGCGAGCTGTATCAATTACTAGATTATTTGTTGGATTCATGATGTCGTATGGGGTGACTATACAAGAACTATGAATTAGCGGGCGGTACAGCAAGCATATGTTTATATTACAATGTTGTGTATAAAACATTTTATAAAATATAACAGATGAAAATATATAAAGATTATTACAAAAATGTTATAAATACAACATATTTTTTATGTGAAGTATTGACCGATAAACATATACATGATAGTATTAGTACAAGCTTTTAAGAAAATAAAAAGCAAAAATTAGTACAATAATAACAACATTAACAATTTACGTGACCGAATTCACAGTAACGCATGTCGTTTGGCGTATAGTCGGCAGCAGTATGAAGCCGGAATAACAAAAGATTATTCCGCCATAGTGTTGCCGATGCTCCGCCGAACTCGTGATTATTAACGTGTAGTTAATAGTTGCGATGTAACGCGTTGAGCGCGCGTATAATTAGTACCACTGCGCATCCAGTTAATCCTTGTTAGGCGATTAGCAATGAGACTACTGGATGTGCAGGAAGAGGAACGTTGCGCAAGGACATGCTCCGAAATTCGGAGCGGTCAGTTGCCCTGAGCGGCGGACTTTGAACAGGTGACCGCGCCCTAATAGTTATTGAATGCGGCGGATGGTTCACTTGATCATATAATGATTCGTCGCCTGGGCTCCCTTAGTCTATGGTATAGTGTGAGTATGAAGTGTCGGTATGTTGCTATAGTCGCGGCGCTGGCTGTGACAGCAGATGTCGTATTGGTGCACACGGTGACGCCAATGAGCATTGGTCCGTTGGGCGTCCTGGCGTTTTTTGTGTGTCTGTATGTAGCAACTGCGTCGTGCTGTTATTTAGTGATGGTCGCGGCGAGGCGTGTGGCAATGCGTGTTGTTCGACATAATATGTATCGTGGCTTGGCCTCGGTAACGCCGTTGAAATTATATTACTATGCGAGTATCATCGGGCTTATACCGGTTATCTTACTTGGCATGCAATCAATTGGTGGCGTCACGGCATGGGATGTCTTGCTCCTGATGCTTTTTTTGGGCCTTGGTTGTTTTTACATACACAAACGATTTTAGAGCGTAGGAACTCTATCGGTAACGTGGTACAATATAGGTATGAATCCAGAGTTGCCTCAGGTGCGTCCATCGGTTGAGAGTTTACCGCCTGCCTCAAGCGGTGAGTTTCGGCTGGATGGTGATGCAAATCAGGTAGAGGCTGAGAGACGTTCTGCCGAACGCCCAGCGGTAAATGTGGCGAACTCACCGATGCCAGCAACGGTACTACCGACCGTTCCGGTGCCGGCGCCTCCAGTGGTGCAGGCACCCGCGTCGACGATGACGTCAACTGACGATACGCCGCTGATAGCTGGTGATGATGATTTGATTGAAAAGGAGTGGGTTGACAAATTGAAACGGATTATTACCTTGACAAGGGATGATCCGTACGAGCGAGCACGGGTAATCGCGCAGTTGCAGGCTGATTATCTCAAAAAGAGATACAACAGGGAGATGGGCCAATCGAACGGGTAGAGATATGGATAGCGGGCCGTTAATTACTGGTTTTATCGTCGTCGTAGTGTTGGCGATCGGTGTAACGATTGTTACACTGCAGTATCGCAAGATGCTACGTGAAGCAAAAAATTATGAGCGCGGGCTAAAAATGGTGCCGCTACTGATTCACTTGCCGCCATCAAGTGAAGATATTGATGGGGCGAGTCGTGACCAGCGTGATCTAACGGAAGAAATTCTCAGCCAGGCGCAAGTGATGTATAACATTATATCAAGTACCGCCACGAAAGGATTTAAGAGTCGACTCTACGGGCAGCGCCATTTGTCGTTTGAGATTATTGCGCGTGGCGGTTTGGTGCATTATTATGCTGTCGTACCGACGGTGCTGGTTGATGTAATTCGCCAAGCGATTGCGGCAGCTTATCCGGCGGCGCGGTTGGAAGAAGTGGCTGATACGAATGTGTTTAGTAAAATTGGCAAGATGAGCGGGACAATTGGCGGCGAATTCTCGCTTCGTAAGTCGTTCGTCTATCCTATCGCAACATATCAGGAGTCAAAGCGAGATGCGTCGCGGGCGCTACTGAATGCCATGTCGGCGGCGACAAAAGACGATGGTATCGGCTTGCAGTTCTTGGTTCGGCCGGCGCGGGAGGGTTGGTCGCGTGCCTCAGAAGAGCATGTTGAGAAAATGAAGAAGAACAAGGGCAAGAAATCAACGAAGGTGGCGGGCGTTGATATCTCAATGGTCGGGGACATTTTTGAGGCGTTGTGGAAACCACCACAGTCGGCAAAAGAAAAAGAAGGTGAGATCAAGCCCGAGGACAAGCAGTTATCATCGCTAGAGCAGGCAGAGGTTGATGCCGTTAGCGAGAAAACCCGCTATCCGGCGTATGAGGTATTGGTGCGGGTGGTAATTTCATCAAATACTGCCGCTCGTTCACAGGTGCTACTTAAAAATATTATCGCTGCGTTTGCGATGTTTGACTCGCCACGCAATAACGGTTTTCGTTTTTCGTTGACAAATAATATTGAGGAAATGACTACGGCGTATATTATGCGGTTTTTCCCGCAGCATATTCGCAGTAATATCCTTAATAGTGTCGAGATGGCGACTCTGTTTCACTTGCCGAGCGCAACCGCTATCCCAACTTCACAGGTTAAGCGGCAGATGTCCAAGCAGGTTGATGGGCCGACTGATGTCTTGGACGAGGGACTATTGATTGGTTACAATGAATTTCGCGGTACGAAAAAGCCAATTCGTATCGGTACGAAGGATCGTCGTCGCCACGTCTACATCATCGGTCAGACTGGTGTTGGTAAGTCGGTATTGCAGGAAAATATGGCGTATCAAGATATGATGGATGGCCGAGGATTTGCACTGATTGATCCGCACGGTGATTTGGTCGAGTCGCTCATGGGGAAGGTGCCGAAAGAACGAGTGGAAGATATTATCTATTTCAATCCCGCCGATATGGAAAACCCGATTGGCCTCAACATGTTTGAATTCGACAGCCCGGATCAAAAGGACTTTCTGGTGCAGGAAGCGATTAACATGCTGTATGGGCTGTACGATCCGGGGCATACCGGTATCGTGGGGCCACGGCTTGAGCATATTTTTCGTAATTGTGCGCTGCTGTTGATGGCGGATCCAGCCGGCGGAACATTTATTGATGTGCCGAAGTGTCTCATTGACCCAGAATTTGTGAAGAGCAAGCTGAGGTACGTCACTGATCCGCAGGTGATTGATTTCTGGACGAAGGAGTTCCCAGCCTCGCAGCGATCAAATGAGGCCGGTGAGGTGATATCGTGGGTGGTCTCGAAGTTTGGCCCATTTATCTCTAACGATTCGATGCGTAACATCATCGGTCAGACGAAGTCAGGGTTTAACATCCGTGAGATTATGGATAATAAGAAGATTCTGCTAGTTAATTTGTCGAAAGGTAAGCTTGGTGAGCTCAATGCCAAGCTACTAGGAATTATCTTTATCATGAAGTTCCAGGCGGCAGCTATGTCGCGGGCTGATATCCCGGAAGAGCAGCGTGAAGACTTTTCACTATATGTTGACGAGGTGCAGAACTTTGCGACTGATAGTTTTGAATCAATTTTGTCTGAGGCGCGAAAATATAAGCTGAGTTTGATTATGGGTAACCAGTTTATGACACAGCTAACAGAGAAGATTCGTGAGGCTATTATTGGTAACATTGGTACGGTTATCTCGGGGCGTATTGGTATCACCGACGCGGAATTGATGGTCAAGAAGTTTCAGCCAGTGTTTGATATTGATGATTTATCAAAGCTACCAAATTTTCAGTCGATCGCTTCGGTGATGATCAATAATGTGCCGTCAGCGCCGTTTAGCATGAACTGGGTGCCACCGATGGGGCAGGTTAACAATCAGCTTCGCGATGCGTTGGTGCGACTATCGGCAGCAAAGTATGGCAAGCCACGCGCGGTGGTTGAGAAAGAGATATTTGAGCGGCTTGGTCGCAATAAAAAGCCAGCGACTTCGTCGACTGGCCCATCGCTCAATCGGCCGACTGCAAAGAGCGGTTCGTCTTTCCTGGACGAGTGGTTGTCAAAACGTCAACAACTTGGTGGTGGCAAGCCGGGGGCTATGGGCGCTGCTGCTCCGGGTGCGGGGCAGTCTCGGTTGGGCGTGCCATCGCCGCTAGCTCCACAGCCAGGCCGTCCAGCTACGTCGCGACTAGCGTCGCCGACCTCAGGCCTGGCGGGCACACAACCGCAGTCGGCTTCTATGCGGCCGTCACAGATTGGGCAGGGCGCTGCGCCACAAGGTATCGCTATGCCCGCCCAGACGGCTGGCCAGATGCCGCAGGGAGTTGGTGCTTCGTTGAACAGGCCATCGGGGCAGCCAGCGAGTGCGCCTCATGATAGTTTGCGATCGCCAGATCAGCATCCGGTGCCTGCGCCGACAGTGGCTGGCTCAGATGTGGCCGCGCAGGCCGCGCCGCTATCAATTGCTGATAGAATGGCGGCAGAACTGCAGCAGGCAGAGCCGCAAAATCGCCTCGACCTGCGTGGTGATAACAACGATAATGGTGAGGTATCGATTAAGCTACGCTAGGCGTGGGCCAAGCTATCTTTTGTTGAGGAAGCCAACGCGAGCGTACTCAATAATGGCGCCGATAACCCAACCACAACCAAAGAGAATGATCGTTTCTGATCCAGAGAGAACGTAGCCGTAGTGGCGGGCGATAAAGTAGACGACGACTGAGGAAATTGCGCCAAGTGCGCCAGCAATAATGAGGTTTGGGCGTGCGACGGTGCCGCCGATAGCTTCACTAGCTTTTTCAACGGCTGGGTTGTGGATGACTTTACTAAAGGTGCGCGAAGCTGGCGATAATTCGCTCTGCATTTTTTTCATGGTTTTCCGGTAGCTGTCGGTACGGTCGGCTTTGGTGATCTGGCGAGGTGTTTCTGGGGCTGCTAGCTTCTCTGTTTCAGCGGTTTGGCGTGCCTCGGCTTGCTCTAATGCTTCGTGACGAGCGTCGTCGAGCTTTTCGTGTCGTTGTCCGGTAGCTTGTTCGGCCCGCCGCTCCAGCTGTTCAGCTGCTGATCGTTCTACTTCGCCGGCTGATCGCTCAAGTTCGCCAGCGTTTTTTGCTAGCTCCGGATTAGCCCCATGAATTTTTTCTGACATATTTACCCTCCCTATGTTATAACGTTCCCGCTGTGATATTGCGGCGAATGATGCGAACCTCTTTGTTTAGTTGTCGTGAACGGCAATAGAAGAAGGTGACAACAGCCGCAATGATACCGGCAAATAACATGTTTTCTCCAGGGCCGGTTCGCGGCAGGGTAGCGACGGTCTGCTCGACGACCTTTGGCGTTGGGCAATTGACAACGATTTCGACACTGGTACCAAAGACGTTTGTCATACGGCAGTCATACGATGATGGGTCGCTGGTGCCGCGTGGCTTAGCCGAAAGTTGACCCTTGAGCTGGACGACGTAGGTCATAACCTTTTGCTCGCCTGGTTTGAGGGTGACTCGTGGCCAAGAAAGGGTGCGCTTTTCCTTATCAAAGGTGCCACCACCATTATCATAGATATCGGCATATTCTAGTACGTCGGATAGTTCGTCCTTCAAATCAACTGTTGCTGGAGCTTTGCCTTCGTTTTTCGCGGTTAGCTTATACTCAATGCGGTCGCTGGCGTTGGCTTTTTTCTTGGTGGCATCACCGCCAGAGGTCAGGTTATGTGCCGCCTTGGTGCGGGTAACCTGGGCTTTACAGGTTGTGTCTTTGACCCAAATTGTGGCGTCGCCTGGGCACGGCTGGCAGTCGGGATGGTCTATCGGCAGGCTTGAGTTAAGTGGACAGCGTGGTTTTGGACTGATCGTAACGGTTGAAGCACAGGCACTATTCGTCTGGTCACCGAGGCTGGTGTGGACGATAACGGACACGGTATACGTGCCGTCCTTGTCGAGTGTGTGCTGTAATGACGTGCTCGTAGCGGTGGTGTTGACACGTTTGCGGAGCACCTCTGTGCCGGCTGAGTTTTTAATGATAAAGGTATAGCCAGCGATAGTCGCACCGTTTTGGACATCGCCATACGCTGTCATCGAGACCTTGGTACGGTCGGTGACGACGGGCCGCTCGAGTAATTTACAAGCGGCGGTTGGTTTAGGTTTTTGTTTTGGCAATTCTTTGAGCATGATGTTAGCGCAGGCCTTCATAATGGCAAACGGTTTACCTTCACTGGTCGTACCGACAAATGATTTATACCATGAGCCTGACCCGCTGCGGTTGCGCCCGGTGTCAAATTCAGCCATTGGTCGCGAATACAGCGTCAGGCTACCAACCTGAAACTGAACTTCTCCGCGCTGAAGGCCGAAGCGTGAAACACGGCTCCAGGACTGCCAGCCGTTATCGCGGCCGCTGCTGCGAGTACTGATCTCAGAGTCGCGAGCACTCGCCAAGTTCTCGCGTGTGATGCCAGCGTGCTGCAGCATGTCACGATAATTTTGCGAGTTATTGTCCCACGCGGCGAGCAGCTGTGATTTCGTATGAATACCGCCATAAACGAGGTCTGAAGCATTGGCGGCATTGGCAGATTCAGGTGGTTGGAAAACGGCAAATGACTGCACGATGAGCGCTAGGGCGGTCAGAATGAGACCGGTTTTGCGAGTGATTTCCTCTTTGTGGAGGCGTTTCGCGTAAAAGCCGAGCTCTTGGATGAGGCTTGGGCTAAACGCGAGATGGGAGACAATTTTCTTAAACATGCCGTTCCTTATTTTCCATTAGTTTTATGTTTTCGTAAAAATTCCGTCTCCACTATAGCACAGTGATTGCTTTTACGCAAATAGCTTGAGTGAACACTTTTTTTGCGGTATAATGGGGGAGTTGTAAATAGCTGACAAATCAGAAATAGTGAGGGAAGCATGGCTAAACAAACAGATAAGCAAGCCTATGATGGCTCGCAAATCCAGGTTTTGGAGGGTCTCGAACCGGTGCGTAAGCGACCGGGAATGTACATTGGTAGTACGGGGTATGATGGTGTTCACCATTTGATCAAGGAGATTGCCGATAACTCAATTGACGAGGCAATTGCGGGCCATGCGACGAGAGTAGAGGTGGTGCTGCTAGAAGACGGTGGTGTGCAGGTGACTGATGATGGGCGCGGTATTCCGGTTGATAAACATCCAAAAACTGGTTTGTCTACCCTAGAAACCGTGCTGACAGTACTGCATGCTGGTGGTAAATTTGGCGGCGGCGGCTACAAAGTGTCATCTGGACTTCATGGCGTGGGTTCGAGCGTGGTCAACGCGCTTTCAACTAAAATGATCGCTGAAGTGGTGCGAGACGGGCAGCTATACCGCGTGGTGTTTGCGACTGGTGGTATCGCCGAGCCGCTAAAGAAGGTTGGCAAAACCGATCGGCCAACCGGGACACGCATAACCTTCTACCCAGATCCAACGATTTTTAAGGAGACAGTGGAATTTGACTACAAGTGGGTGGTTAGTTATTTGCGCCATCAGGCATACCTCACCAAAGGCGTGCACACCTCGGTTATTGACAATCGAACAGGTGAGCGACAGTCATTTTACTTTGAGGGTGGTATTCAGAGCTACGTGAGACACCTCAACATTGGCAAAGATGTTTTATCAAACGATGTCTTTTATGTTGAGAGACAGGTTGAAGATTGCATGGTCGAGATTGCCGTACAGTATAATGATACTTACATTGAGACAGTAAAGCCGTTCGCCAATAACGTGCTGACACCAGATGGCGGTACACACTTGATCGGTTTTCGCTCAGCCTTAACGAGGGTTATCAACGATTATGCGCGTAAGAATGGCCTACTGAAAGAAAAGGAAGATAACCTGACCGGTGACGACATCCGCGAGGGCTTGACGGCGATTATCTTGGTTAAATTGCCTGATCCACAGTTTGAAGGTCAGACCAAAAATAAGCTCGGTAATCCAGAGATGCGCCGCTATGTTGAGCAGGTGATGAATGAATACTTCTCATATTACCTGGAGGAGAATCCTAGCGTTGCCAAGAAGATCGTCGGCAAGGCGACTTTGGCAGCGCGAGCACGCAAGGCAGCGCGAGCAGCTCGCGACAATGTTATCCGTAAGGGTGCGCTTGATGGTATGGGACTGCCAGGTAAGTTGTGGGACTGTTCAAGTAAGAGCCCGAGTGATAGCGAAATTTATATTGTTGAGGGTAACTCGGCAGCGGGTTCGGCCAAAGAGGGCCGCGACAGTAAAACCCAGGCAATTTTGCCGCTTCGTGGTAAGGTGCTGAACACTGAGCGGGCGCGACTTGACAAAATGTTTGCCAATAAAGAAATTGTAGCGATGATTCAGGCATTTGGTGTTGGTATCGGTGATCAGTTTGATATCAATGGTCTGCGTTACCACAAAATTATCATCATGACCGATGCTGATGTTGACGGTAGTCATATCGCGACGTTGCTTTTGACATTCCTGTTCCGCTATATGAAAGAAGTGGTTGAGGGTGGCTATGTGTATCTTGCTAAACCGCCGCTATACTCCATCAACCGCGGACAAAAGAAGATTTATGCGTATGATGAGGATGAGAAAGACAAAGTATTGGCGAGCCTAATTGCCGATAAGAAAAGTCGTGGTACAACAATCGATGATGAACAAGATGTCACCAAGCAGGCTGGCGTGACAATTTCACGATTTAAGGGGCTTGGTGAGATGGATGCCGACCAGCTGTGGGAGACAACGATGAATCCAGAAAATCGTGTATTGATTCAGGTCAGTGTGGAAGACGCCGAAGAGGCGGATGCGATCTTTACGCGGTTGATGGGCGATGACGTGAGTTTGCGCAAAAACTTTATTCAAAGCTGGGCAAAAAATGCTAACTTGGAGGATTTGGATATTTAATCATGAGTGATCAGGACAAACAGATACAATCAACCAGCGACCACGAGTCAATTGAGGCGACGCCGGACATGGTAACCGAGACGCTAACAGGCTTGGAGCGACGTCGACTCGAACATGTGATGCAGGATAATTTCTTCCGCTATTCAATGAGTGTCATTGTTGACCGGGCATTGCCGGACGTGCGCGATGGTCTAAAGCCGGTGCATCGCCGTATTTTGTATTCAATGAACCAAAACGGCAACCGTAGTACTGCAAAGTTCGTCAAGTCGGCGCGTATCATCGGTGACGTGATGGGTAAATATCACCCGCACGGTGACTCAGCCATCTATGATTCAATGGTGCGTCTGGCGCAAGATTGGGCGATGCGCTATACCCTGGTGCAGGGCCAGGGAAACTTTGGCTCAATGGACGGAGATCCACCAGCCGCTCACCGTTATACTGAGGCGCGACTCGACAAGCCAGCTGAAGAACTACTAACTGACATCGAGAAAGAAACGGTTGATTTCAAGGATAACTTTGATGGTTCAGAGCGTGAGCCAATTGTGTTGCCGGCAAAATTACCAAACTTGCTATTGAACGGCCAGATCGGTATCGCTGTTGGTATGGCGACGAGCATTCCGACGCATAACCTGGGCGAGTTGGTGGATGCGACGGTTGAGCTGATCAATAATCCTGAGGCGACGGTTGATGATTTACTGAAGCACGTTAAGGGCCCGGACTTTCCGACAGGGGCGATTGTCTATGGAGGCGCGCCGATGCGTCAGGCATATGCGACTGGTCGCGGTAGTGTAATGATGCGGGCGGTGGCGGAGATTCAGGAGACCAAGAAGGGTCGACATCAGATCGTCGTCACAGAGATCCCGTATGGTGTAAATAAAGCAACACTAATTGAAAAGATTGGTGAATTGCATAAAGAAAAGCGAGTACAACTGGCTGACCTGCGCGATGAAAGTTCTCGAGGTAAGGTCCGCATTGTCATTGAGCTGAAAAAAGATGCGTATCCAAAGAAAGTATTGAATCAGCTGTACAAACTAACAGCGCTCCAGACGAGTTTTAATTACAACATGTTGGCATTGGTCAACACTATGCAGCCACGGATCTTAGGCTTGCACGATATTCTGAGCGAATTTGTGAAACACCGTCAATCTGTGGTGCGTCGCCGTACTGAGTTTGAGCTGAAAAAAGCCAAGGCGAGGGCGCATATTCTGGAAGGCTATAAGATTGCGCTGGATCACATTGACGAGGTGATTAAGACGATTCGTGCTTCAAAAACTCAGGATGAGGCAGAAAAGAATCTGCGCGCTAAGTTCGGACTGAGCGAGATTCAAGCCAAAGCTATCTTGGCAATGCAGCTGCGACGCCTGACTGGGCTTGAGCGTGAAGCGGTTGAAAATGAGCTGCGTGAACTCTTGAAGCTGATTGCACGACTAGAAGCTATCTTGGCTGATGAGCAAGAGATTTTGAACATCATCAAGACCGAGCTTCTAGAGATGAAGGAAAAGTACGGCGACGAGCGGCGTAGTAAAATTATCAACCATGAACTGGGTAAGTTCTCTGATGAGGAGCTAATTCCAGATGAGGAAGCGGTCATTTTGCTAACCGGCGAGAATTACATCAAGCGGACCCTGCTCAGTGACTATCGCAAGCAGAACCGTGGCGGCAAGGGTAAGCGCGGCATGACCACCAAAGAGGAGGATATCATTGACCAGGTGGTGCCAGCAAACACCCATGACTATTTGTTGTTCTTTACGAATCGAGGTCGGATTTTCCGTCTGAAAGCGTATGAAGTACCAGCTGCCAGTCTCAGTGCCAAAGGTGTGGCGGCGGTGAACCTGCTCCAGCTACAGCCAGAAGAGAAGATCACCGCTATCATTAAACACGAGAAGAACGCTGGTGACCAGGGCTACCTATTTATGGCAACTAAGCATGGTACGGTGAAGAAGACTCCGCTTGGCGACTATGCCAATATCCGGACGAACGGGCTCATTGCTATTAAGTTAGACGAGGGTGACGAGCTACGTTGGATCAAGAAAACAGATGGCAAAAGTGATGTAATTATTTCAACATCAGCTGGCCAGGCGATTCGTTTCAACGAGCAGGATGCCCGGCCGATGGGTCGAGCGGCTCGTGGCGTACGCGGGGTGCGTCTACGTCCGAACGATTGCGTTGTTGGCATGGATATCGTTACCAGCGATGAGCAGACACTATTGGTCATTAGCGAAAAGGGCTTTGGTAAGCGTACGAAAGTGACTAACTTCCCAAGTCATAAGCGCGGTGGTGTCGGGATAAAGGCGGCAATCGTGACGGCAAAGACTGGCCCAATTATTTCAGTACAGACGATTGATCCGACGATGAACGAAGCACTGTTGGTATCGCAAAATGGTCAAACAATCCGTCTGGGCTTGAGTGACATCAAGCTGCTCGGTCGAACAACTCAGGGTGTGACGATTATGCGGTTGAGCGATGGCGATGCGGTGTCGTCGATTGGCCTAATGGAGAAGCGTTCAGACGAGGAGGATTAGCCAAGTGCCGATGCAATACATCCTGATACCGGGCATCGCGTGGTTTGTAGCGCAGTCATCAAAGCATCTGGCCCGGCTGTTTGGCCGTAATCGTCGAGTTACACAGTCGAACCCCCGTTCGCCGGTATTATTTTCGGGTGGTATGCCGAGTGCTCACAGTGCAACAGTGGTGTCACTTGCGCTGACTATCGGCCACTACCAGGGGTGGGGAAGTCCGCTGTTTGGCCTGGCTGCGTGGTTCGCGGCAATCGTATTGTATGATGCGGTGATGGTGCGATTTTCCTCTGGACAACAAGGTGACTTGCTAAATAAGGTGGTGCGAAAAGATTATCCAAAGCTGTCGACGATTAGGGTGGCACATGGTCATACACTGCCAGAAATGCTTGTCGGGGCGGCCGTGGGCACGGTTGTAACCTTTGTTGTAATTTTCGCTACAAGATAATTGCTAATAACCCTTGACCTGACCACTAATATCAGGTAAGATGAATATCAGTCTGGTTGCTGGAGTGCGAGCCAAGCGACAATCACGCTAATTTGTTAGGTGAAGCGAAAGCGGTACACAAACCCGACTATGGTCTTTAACAATTTGATTGTGCAATATCATCGTCAGTTTATATTTTTGTAGAGCCTTAATACTTTGACACAAAGTAGATTTTTAACGGAGAGTTTGATCCTGGCTCAGGATGAATGCTGGCGGCGTGCCTAACACATGCAAGTCGAGCGGCAGCGGGTTCTGCACTATCAACTTGAAGCCTGGACGCGGAGATTTCCAAAAGAAATCAGCCGCATCATTTCGAAAGAGATGAGTGTCTGGGGTGACTTCGAACTGATAGTGCAGAGTGCCGGCGAGCGGCGGACGGCTGAGTAACACGTAGGAATTTGCCCCAAAGTGAGGGATAACTGCCCGAAAGGGTAGCTAATACCGCATATGGTCTTCGGATTAAAGGATTTATCCGCTTTGGGAGAAGCCTGCGTTGGATTAGGTTGTTGGTAGGGTAATGGCCTACCAAGCCGACGATCCATAGCTGGTCTGAGAGGATGATCAGCCAGACTGGAACTGAGACACGGTCCAGACTCCTACGGGAGGCAGCAGTGAGGAATCTTCCACAATGGGCGAAAGCCTGATGGAGCAACGCCGCGTGAAGGATGAAGGCCTTCGGGTTGTAAACTTCTTTTATGAGTGAAGAATATGACGGTAACTCATGAATAAGCACCGGCTAACTACGTGCCAGCAGCCGCGGTCATACGTAGGGTGCGAGCATTATCCGGAGTGACTGGGCGTAAAGAGTTGCGTAGGCGGTAAGTCAAGTGAATAGTGAAACCTGGTGGCTCAACCATACAGACTATTATTCAAACTGGCTTACTCGAGAGTGGTAGAGGTCACTGGAATTTCTTGTGTAGGAGTGAAATCCGTAGATATAAGAAGGAACACCGATGGCGTAGGCAGGTGACTGGACCATTTCTGACGCTAAGGCACGAAAGCGTGGGGAGCGAACCGGATTAGATACCCGGGTAGTCCACGCCGTAAACGATGGATACTAGCTGTTGGAGGTATCGACCCCTTCAGTAGCGAAGCTAACGCGTTAAGTATCCCGCCTGTGGAGTACGGCCGCAAGGCTAAAACATAAAGGAATTGACGGGGACCCGCACAAGCGGTGGATTATGTTCTTTAATTCGATGATAACCGAAGAACCTTACCAGGGCTTGACATCCAGGGAAGGTCTGCGAAAGTAGACTGTGCCTTTTGGAACCCTGTGACAGGTGATGCATGGCCGTCGTCAGCTCGTGTCGTGAGATGTTAGGTTAAGTCCTTCAACGAGCGCAACCCTTGCAAGTAGTTGTATTTTTCTACTTGGACTGCCCCGGTAACGGGGAGGAAGGAGGGGATGATGTCAGGTCAGTATTTCCCTTACGTCCTGGGCTAGAAACGTAATACAATGGCTAGTACAATGCGCAGCGAAGCCGCGAGGTGAAGCAAATCGCATCAAAGCTAGTCCCAGTTCGGATTGCAGGCTGAAACTCGCCTGCATGAAGTCGGAATCGCTAGTAATCGCAAATCAGCAAGTTGCGGTGAATACGTTCCCGGGTCTTGTACACACCGCCCGTCAAACCATGAAAGTGACCAACACCCGAAGTCCGATTCGTCGGCCTAAGGTGGGGGGCATGATTGGGGTTAAGTCGTAACAAGGTATCCGTACCGGAAGGTGCGGATGGATTACCTCCTTTCTAGGGAGAATAGATGCCAGCTTGTCGAGCAATCGCAAGTTGAGCTAGGTCGGTCTCGTAAATATGCTGAGCTTACATATTTACAATAGTCCTTCTAGGGACGAGACAAAGTTCAAAACCTTCTCTACGATAGACCGATTGATGAATTGCACAATCAAGTTGTTAATATAAAAACACCCTCCTGTTTGGAGGGTGTTTTGTCGTCTATGACTAATGACGGGGTCTTTCACGTGGCTGTCTACTTGAGTATAGATAGAACGTAATATGGCGAGGCGATGGCTGCGGAGCTTATCGGCGACCGAATAGCGATTCTGCCAGCCAGCCTAGCGGGATAGTGTGGAGACACAGCATAATCCCAAAGCCAACTCCACAGACGACCAGACCCCAGAACTTGAAGCGCTCGTAGCTACTGATGCCGCTCGCGAGATTGTCCGCTAACTTTTGGTGGTAGACAGTCATGACGGCGCCGATAATCAAAACGATGAGGCCGACAAAAAAAGATCCAAAGGTAAATTTATAATACATATCTCCATTATACACTTGCCAGAATAAAAAAGATACGGTACAATGAATAAAGTCTTGGCGAGATGGGGGCATAGCTCAGTTGGCTAGAGCACCTGCTTTGCAAGCAGGGGGTCCAGGGTTCGAGTCCCTGTGCCTCCACCATATGGGGTGAAGTGGGCCTACGTCCACGACACTCCACCAAGACGATGTGAGGGCGATTAGCTCAGCTGGTTAGAGCGCGTCACTGATAATGACGAGGTCGGAGGTTCAAGTCCCTCATCGCCCACCATAATGTCATTATGTTGAACAGAGCGAGGCATAATGACCTTTTGGAGGATAGTCCTATTACCCATCACGTTTTTGATAAGGGCGACTAGCTCAGTTGGCTAGAGCATCTCGTTTACACCGAGAGGGTCAGGGGTTCGAGTCCCTTGTCGCCCACCAAATAGACAGTCATCCCGTTTGGGGTGTTTTTATTTAGAGGTGTCGATATTGACATATGTGGTAAACTATGCTACTATACCAAACGTATATGGTAAAGAACAAACATAATTTAGAAAATAACCCATATAGTGAACGCTTAGGTTTTGTGCAGCAGTTTTCTGCCTACGGTGATCTTGACGACACTGACAAGAGTATTATTGCACACCTTGCGTTTGATGGGGGCCTTAAGCACGCAGATTTTTATAAGTTAGCACATGAGATTATCCATGAAAAACGGGCGATGGGGGGCACTGCCCTCAATGCGTCTTCTGTCGAGCGATGCGCCGAGCTCCCTCGATCGTTTGATGAGGCAAGAAAGATGCCAGGTAATTCCATAGAAGAGGTGCTGGGGCGGCTTGATACCGATATATCAGTGAATGACCCCGATGACGTTGAGTTTTATAAGACAGGAGTGCGTCGGCATATCGAAGAGCTCTATGCTTTTTCTGACAAATATCGACAGCGGTACGGCGGGGGCAATCAAATAAAGGAAAGAATGTTGGCAGATGAATGCAGCCTGCTTTGGATACAGCATAACTCTTTGAAGTTTCTGCAGGAAGATGGTAAAAACCCTAACAAATACCCAACGGTAAGAATATATCTTAACCCTCAGTTACGAGATAGCCTTGATATCTATAAAAAGATTTTTGCGAAAGCTACAAGAGAAGGGCTTCGCTTTCAGGCAAAGATTATGGCGCCAAGTGGTTACACCAAGCACCTTGTAGACAAGGTGGTTGATTATTGTGCTAGACTAGCCGCTGGGCGACTGGAAACAAGACGAGATCCGATAGTATTTTATGGCTTTGAGGAGTCTAAAGACAAATTACTGAGGATAGTTGAAGAAGTTTATTCTCAGTATGAGGGTGCTTTTGAAGGTAGGGAAACGGGAGCTATCCCATTAGCCATCGCTCCTGGTTTTGCGGTTGGGGAAAATCCGGTAGGGTTGGATGGCGAAGAGTCATTAACAGATCATAGGCAGCGGGTCATCGAGGAGGCCGGTTACGATGCCAGGAAGTTTCGGGTGAATGCTGCCTCATGGAATATAAACCCGGATAATATCGCTTTTAATAGATAATTACCCTATACTGTAAGTAGATGTATAAGCATGTTATCAAACCGTTATTATTTTTGCTAACGCCAGACTTTACGCATAAGCTGATTGTTTTCTGTGGTCGTGTGGCACAGGCACTACCGCCTGTTCGGTGGGCCATCCGTAAGTCGTGGAGTTTTCAAGACAATTCGCTTCGACGGGAAGTGGGCGGCATTACTTTTTGTAATCCGATCGGCTTGTCGGCAGGATTTGATAAAAATGTCCAGCTGTCGCCGCTCATGGAGGATGTTGGCTTTGGGTTTGCTTCGGGCGGATCGGTGACGCTAGAGCCGAGGAAGGGGAATCGGCGGCCATGGTTTCATCGCTTGCCAAAGACAAAGTCGGTGGTGGTGTATGCTGGTATGCCAAATTATGGTCTACGAAAAATTAGCCGATATATCCGCCGTAATCAGTGGCGGTTGGATAACATGCCAACAGTTGTGTCAGTGGCAGTTGTAGCGAATAAAACAACACGTGAGCGTATGGGCACTCGACTAACGAAGGAAGCGATTATTAACGATGTGAAAAAAGCAACAGAATATATTAATGACAACAAATTGGCGAGTGTTGTAGAAATTAACATATCTTGTCCCAACGCCGGGAAAGAGCCGTTTATTGAGACGGAGTCACTTGATGAATTATTAACAACACTTGATATCGTGCCGCGCGATGTGCCGTTTTGGGTGAAGATGCCGCATTTGTACGATATAGAACAATTCGATTCGCTACTGAAAGTTATTGTTCAGCATAACATCCAGGGTGTGACAGTGGCTAATTTGGTAAAAGACCGTAGTAAAATTGACATCAAAGATCCGCTGACTGATGAAATTCGCGGCGGGTTGAGCGGCGAGCCAACGCGCGAGCATAGCCTAGATCTAATTCGCCATACATATAAGAAATACGGCGATAGATTGACGATTATTGGCGTCGGCGGAGTGTTTTCGGCTGAAGATGCGTATGCCAAAATTAAGGCTGGCGCTAGCCTGGTGGGGCTGATTACCGGGCTGTTTTTTGAAGGGCCGCGGCTGGTTGGACGAATCAATCGCGGGTTAGTGGAATTATTGAGAAAGGATGGTTTTTCCCACATATCCGAGGCAGTTGGCGCAGATTTTCGCAGCGAGTCAAAAAAGGTGAAAAAACTTTGAAAAAACTCTTGCAAAACAACTTCGGCTGCTGTATAGTTGATTACTAGTTACGCGAATGTTCAGGAGAACCTCTGGCAATACACTGCGAAAACGTGCGAGGGCAGTGAAGCATGATTGGTTGAATGCAGACAGATGTGTTAAGTTTTTAACAAATCTATTGTGCACTCAAAATGTGAGGCATGATCATTAACAATTTGAGAGTAAAAGAAATTGAGTTTTTAATTGACGGTAACAGTAATTGCAAGGTAGCAACTACTAGTTAAGTCAATGCATAAAAAGGTACTCAAGGGCACTAAATGGATGCCTAGACGTATATTACCGAAGAAGGACGTGGAAGACTGCGATAAGCCTCGGGAAGCTGTCAACAAGCTTTGATCCGGGGATTTCCGAATGGGGAAACCCAGCATGAGTCATGTCATGTTGCCACTTGCTGAACACATAGGCAAGCGAGCGGGAACCATCTGAACTGAAACATCTTAGTAGGATGAGGAAGAGAAAGTAAATAACGATTGCGAAAGTAGTGGTGAGCGAAATCGCAACAGCCCAAACCTTTTAGGTTTTTGCCTATTTATTTAGGCAAATAAGTTGATAGACGAATACTTAATAAGGGGTTGTGATATTACATATGACCAAGTCAGAGCATTTGATTCGTTCAAATAATCTGATTTGTGATACCAGGCTATCAACTGGTAGTAAGGTAAGAAAATGGCGTGGTTAGCAGAATAGTTTGAATGACTAGCCAAAGAGCGTGAAAGCCGTGTACGCGAAAACGACGCTGACCTTATGTATGTTTTATCGAGTAGGACGGGGCACGAGAAACCCTGTTTGAATCTGGCTGGACCACCAGCCAAGGCTAAATATAATATACGATCGATAGTGAACTAGTACAGCGATGGAAAGGTGAAAAGAACCCCGGGAGGGGAGTGAAATAGATCCTGAAATTTAGTGCCTACAAGGAGTCGGAGCCGGCTTGTCCGGTGACGGCGTGCTTTTTGTAGAACGATCCAGCGAGTTAATTTTTACAGCGAGGTTAAGTCAATTGACGGAGCCACAGTGAAAGCGAGCCTGAATAGGGCGTTTAGTTGTAAGGATTAGACCCGAAACCGGGTGACCTAACCATGAGCAGGTTGAAGCCACTGTAACAGGTGGTGGAGGACCGAACCAGGATACGCAGCAAAGTGTTTGGATGACTTGTGGTTAGCGGTGAAATGCCAATCGAACTCGGAGATAGCTGGTTCTCCTCGAAATAGCTTTAGGGCTAGCGTCGTGTTAGTAGCACATGGGGGTAGAGCTCTGTAAAGGACTGGGGCGGGCAACTGTACCCACCCTTAACAAACTACGAATACCATGTGTGTAACCACGGCAGTTAGAACATCGGTGCTAAGATCGGTGCTCGAAAGGGAAACAGCCCAGACCATCATCTAAGGTCCCTAAATTAACGTTCAGTGGGAAACAAGGTGAGATTTCTTAAACAGCTAGGATGTTGGCTTAGAAGCAGCCATTCATTTAAAGAGTGCGTAACAGCTCACTAGTCAAGAGATCTTGCGTGGAAAATGTAACGGGGCTAAAACGTTATACCGAAGATATGGATGTCAGATTTATCTGGCGTGGTAGAGGAGCGTTCCTATCAGCGGTGAAGTCGAATCGGAAGGTTCGGTGGAGCGGTAGGAAGTGAGAATGCTGGAATGAGTAACCATAAGAGAGGTGAGAATCCTCTCGGCCGTAAGAGCAAGGTTTCCTGAGCCATGGTAATCATCTCAGGATTAGTCGGGCCTAAGCCGAGGCGCAGAGCGTAGGCGATGGACATCAGGTTAATATTCCTGAACCGGTTAAGTTTTGTACACTGTTCACGGGGAAGTAATCGAAGCGGATTCATGGTTTATCCGTCCAACCGAGCGGGAACGCAAAGGGAGTGAGAGTGATTCTTCGGAGTCGCGATTTTGGTGAAAGCCCTGGCTAGAAAAGCAGGTGTACGCGTGGACTTAGCCGCCCGTACCGCAAACCAACACAGGTGCTCGAGTCGAGTAGACTCAGGCTTACGAGCGAACCTTCGCTAAGGAACTCGGCAATACAGCGACCGTAACTTCGGGATAAGGTCTGCCCCCACTTCGGTGGATATCAGCCGCGTTCACTCAGTGAATAATAGGTTAAAGAGTACATTTTTTAATCACAAAACGAATTTTCTGAGATAGAGCAAACAAACTGTTCTTTTGAACGCGAAATCTCTGACATCTAACGATGTGGGGGCCGCAGCAAAAGAGCCCACGGAACTGTTTATCAAAAACACAGGTCTCTGCTAACACGAAAGTGGATGTATAGGGGCTGACTCCTGCCCAATGCTGGAAGGTTAAGGGGAGCGCTTCACGGTGCGAACTGAAGCCCTAGTCAATGGCGGCGGTAACTATAACCGTCCTAAGGTAGCGAAATTCCTTGTCAGGTAAGTTCTGACCCGCACGAATGGAGTAATCATGTGGGCACTGTCTCAGCGAAGGACTCGGTGAAAGTGCATTGGCGGTAAAGATGCCGTCTGTCCGTACCAGGACGAAAAGACCCCATGGAGCTTTACTACAGCTTTACATTGAATACGGTTTCAACATGTGTAGCATAGGTGGGAGACGTTGAAGCAGATACGCCAGTATTTGTGGAGTCACCAAGTGAAATACCACCCTTGTTGTGATTGTGTTCTCACGCTGACCGTTATCCGGTTAGCGGACCGTGTATGGTGGGTAGTTTAACTGGGGCGGTTGCCTCCTAAAGAGTAGCGGAGGCGTTCAAAGGTTGGCTAACTTCGGATGGAAATCGAAGTGATAGTGTATGCGCATAAGCCAGCTTGACTGTGAGGAGTACATTCCAATCAGAGACGAAAGTCGGAGCAAGTGATCCGCTGTACGTACATTTGTACATGAATGTGGGATCGACAGCGCAAACGGATAAAAGTTACCCTGGGGATAACAGGCTTATAGCGCCCAATAGTTCACATAGACGGCGCTGTTTGGCACCTCGATGTCGGCTCATCACATCCTGGAGGGGGAGCACCTTCCAAGGGTTCGGCTGTTCGCCGATTAAAGTGGTACGCGAGCTGGGTTCAGAACGTCGTGAGACAGTTCGGTTTATATCCGGTATGGACGATAGGAAACTTGAGAGGATCTACCCCTAGTACGAGAGGACCGGGGCGGACGCACCTCTGGTGTATCGATTGTGGCCACCTGCTGCATTGTCGAGTAGCTATGTGCGGACTAGATAAGCGCTGAAAGCATATTAAGCGCGAAACTAACCTCAAGATAAGGTTTCCCTATGAGGACACAGAAAGACTATCTGTTTGATAGGCGCAAGGTGGAAGTGTAGCAATGCATGGAGCTAAAGCGTACTAATAGTCCCATTGCCTTTTTATGTCCTTGTCTGCTAGCGTTTATGCTTGCATAACGCTCGCGGATAAGGTAGACTTGACTAGTAATTGGTGCTTTTCAGTAAGTGCCAGTCAATTAACAATTCAATTCCGTGCAGAAAACTGGACATCGAAGAAAGGGGTTTGGCCCACCACGCGAGTATATGTGGAAC
Organism: Candidatus Saccharibacteria bacterium oral taxon 488; assembly: GCA_046846435.1. GTDB lineage: Bacteria > Patescibacteriota > Saccharimonadia > Saccharimonadales > Saccharimonadaceae > Nanosynbacter. The sequence goes on from CP128407.1 coordinate 151,216, forward strand.
CAAGCGCTTTAAACCCCCTCCTTCGGTGCCCATGGCGAGGAGGAAACACCTGTTCTCATCCCGAACACAGAAGTTAAGCTCCCCAGCGGCGATTATACTGCGAAAGTGGGAAACTAGCACGGTGCCGAATTATAAAAAAGACTTCCGAATAGGGAGTCTTTTTTCGTTTTTGCCGAAGGTGCTTGCGAGTAGCATAAGTATGATATAATGATGGGGAAATGGATAAAAAACAAACAGAACAGCCAGAGTCCCTTAGGCCGGAGCGTGGGGGGTTTGTGGCGATGTGCGCGTCTTGGTTAAGGCGGCCAAAATCGTGGGTTATTATTGGTGGCGGTATCGTTGCGTTGGCGGTGATAGTAGTTGGAGTGCTATTTGTTATCACAACGCGCGGTAACGTCGGCGCTGAGCGCGTGTCCGACGAGGATTTGCAGGCAATTGATCGGCCGATTCGCCTGAAGTTTAATCAACAGCTTGGCGAGGTGAGGCCAGAGATTAAGCCAGAAGTGCGTGGTACGTGGCGCGAAAAGCGACAGTTGTTCGGCGTTTTTGAGATGGAGTTTACGCCTGACCAGCCACTGGCAGCTGATACAAATTACACCGTGGCGTTCCCGGGGGCGAGACGTTCGCTGTTTGGTAATGCGACAATCCATGATGTATCGTTCAAGACGCAAAAAGCACCACGAGTGGATACGACATCACTGGACGGCAAAGAAGTGATCGCAATGGACCAGGCGTTGACGGTGCGTTTGGGGTCGCGGGCGAGTAAATTGCGCGATCTAGAATTGACGACCGAGCCAGCGCTTGAGCTGAAGCGTGAGTCGTCTGATGATCAAACATTTTCATGGAAATATGCTGGCTTATTAGCACCTGATACACAGTACACCTTCAAATTATACGACAAAGCCCAGAAGGAAGAGTTAAAACGTTTTACGGTGAAGAGTGCGCCACTACCGGCGATTGGGTCACCGATTAAAGAGCATTCAGTGACGCCATCAGACGAATTGAAGTTGACATTTCAGGAAGCAATTGATGCAAAGGATCGGCCAAATATAGCGGTTGACACGGCTGGTAATGGTTCGTGGCGGAGCGATACCGAGTACGTATTCAAGGCAGATAAATTGGAGCCGGGCAAGACATACACATACACCATTCCTAAAGGCCTACGGACAGCTCGTGGAGGTGTTCTCGTCGAGGAAGTAAAAAAGACATTTACCACTAATGGGCACGTGCGTGGTGTGGGGGCGTCCCCGTGGCGAACCACTGTTGATCAAGCGGCGCAGGATGTACGGATAACCTTTGACCAGGTGGTTGACCACAAGAGCGCCCAGGATCGTCTCAGGACTTCATCTGGTACAGTTCAGAGTATTTCCTGGCGTGGTAATACGATGGTTGCTCGGGTGGTCAATATGGGCTTTCAGCGGCAAGTTCAGGTTTGGGTAGAGCCAGGCGTGCAGCCAGTGTTTGGACTGCCGAGCGTAGAGCGAATTGCGACATCGTTCACAACTAATTCACGGGTCGTCAAACTCAATAACGTACCATTCTATCGTCAGGCGTACGCCCAAAGCTGCGAAGCGGCCTCGCTGCGTATGGCCTTGGCATATCGTGGTGTACATGATAATGATTGGAACATTTTGCAGCGTTTCGGGTACCGTCCACGACCGCGAGATAAGGCGACAAATGAGTGGGACGATCCGAATGCGCAGTTTGTGGGCGACGTAAACGGTAACCAAGGTGCGGGAACGGGCTGGGGTGTATACGCTGGTCCGGTGGCGCGGGCGGCTGGTCAGTATGGTCGCAGGACGTCAGTGGCATATGGCGCCAATGCGAATTTCGTAGCACAGCAAATTCACAATGGTAATCCAGTCATTGTGTGGGGCGTATGGCGGATTGGCGCAAAAATTGATAGTTGGAGGACACCGTCAGGTCGGATGGTCAGTGGGCCAATACCGATGCACGTACGCCTCATTGTTGGGGTTCGCGGTGAGCCGCACGATCCGCTCGGGTTCTATGTTAATGACCCGATCGCAGGACGACTCTATTGGACGAGAGCACAGTTTGTGGCGATGACAGCTGGTGCTGGACCGGCGGCGCAGCTGTTGGCGGTGCATTAATCGGTACTGAAGTAGGGATGGTAAGCCAGGCCCCCACGTCTTTGTCATTGAGCTAGCTCTATAGACGCGGGCTTTGTAGTCGGAAAGTTGAAGGTGGGTATACGTATTTTTCTCGTCGTCGGGGTAACTTTCGATGTAGACAATTTTAGCTATTAGCGAAATTCCTTTCACAATCAAAAACCACCCATCTCGCAGAAAGGGTGGTTTTTGAGTGGTGGAACTCATCATTTCTAAGCTCCAACAGGTGCCGTCACAAGGTGACAGATCTCATTATAGCGAAGTAAACCGCTGATTGCAATATTTTATTCACAATAAAAATAGCTTATGTAAATGTTGACAAAGTATGAGCAGTATGATAATATGCATACATAACACATATCATGTGTGATATATAAAGGCGAGGGTTTCCACAGTAGATGATGTGGAAATCTTTTTAATTAGGGAGGAAAACTCACATGGCAGGTACAAAAATTGGCGGTATGAAAGCGGCAGCGAAGAACTTAGCGCGTGACCCAGACTTTTATGCCAAGATCGGCGCGAAGGGCGGTCGGAACGGACGGACCGGTGGCTTTGCGGCAAACCCAGCTCTGGCGCGGATCGCTGGTGCTAAAGGTGGTCGCATTTCTCGTCGGCGTAAGGTAACGACGACGGCCACGACAACCGTTAATCCGACAACGACGGTATCAACAGTGCAGGCAACGACTCAAGACGACGTGACACTGGCCGCGTAGCCAAGTTGCTTAAAATGCGCGGTAGCCCTCTTTTCGTAGAGGGCTATTTGCGGTAGCGGCGGAGTTCGCAGGATCGAGCTTCGTTGACGCGCCAGTTGCTAGCACAGTGGAGACAGCGATAGTGGTGCTTGGCGATTTCTATACCGACGGCGCTACATGTCGGGCACGTGCTGCGGGCGTGTAGCCACTTGCGGTAGCTATCGAGCGCATCCTGAACGACGTCGTCATTCATAGTTAGAGTAATGTTATAGCGCGGGGCTAACTGATGGACAGCTAGCTCCCAGGCCTGGCGCTCCATGGCGATGAGGTCGATGTCACGAGTATAGTGATGATGGCCCAGGATGGCGTGGGCAGTTTCGTGGAGCAGCTGGGCGGTAGCAGCTGGTGACGCCTCGTTGATATAAGTGATAGTTCGTGAACGGTGCGACCACGAAAAAACATCGCCAGCCTGGAACTGGTACTCTGGGTAATCGCTGGCCAGCTGCTTAACGATGGGCGATAGCGTTATCGTAGCAACCATAGAGTACAGATTCCTCGGGGTGTGCTGCACCAACGATGTGCGGGCAGGTGATAAATGATGGCAGCTTCTCGGTGATAAGTCCAGCTAATGATGCAGAGAATTTATCGGCGTAGCGGCCGACACCGCCGCCGATAACGATAACGTTTGGCTGAATAGCAGCGATCAACGCCTGCAGTCCTAAGCTGAGTCTCTTGGCAGCCTCAAACCAAGCTTCGGGCGGTGTTGCGTCCGATAATTCACCAAACTGTTGACTGAGCGCTCGTCCGGAAGCGAGGTTTTCCCACGAATCGATGGTTGACTGATACGCAACTTGCATATGACCGGCTTCACTGCTACGTAGGCTGGGGTGGAGGGTGCCGTTGAGGATAATACTGGTGCCGATGCCTGTGCCGATAGTGACGTAGAGGCCGCAGGCTGGTTGTGGTTCAAGGCGACGTATGCTGGCGAGGCCGGCGAGGTTGGCGTCATTTTCGAGGATGATTTGGGCGTCGGGAAAGTGCTCGGCTAGGAGGTCGCGGATGGGCACCTCGCACCAGCCGAGGTTAATGCAATATGTAGCGACACCGTCAGTGACGGTGCCGGGTAGACCGATCGAGATGTCTGTAACAGGTGCGCCCTCGGCGATCACGGTAATAGTGTCAACGACCTGTTTGATATACGCCGTAATGTCTGTTGGGGTGGCAAACCGAGCTGTTGTCTCTAGGGTGCCGTTGTCGGTAAATCGTCCGACTAATGTTTTTGTGCCTCCAGTATCAATCGCAATAATCATGAGGCTAGTATACCCCTTTACGAGGGCGGTGACAATATGGTACAGTAAGTATTAGTAACATCAGGGAGATAATAGTATGAAGCAGAACCGCCAGCGAGGATATGTTGTAATCTACGTGATTGTAGGGGTTATTTTGGCGGCGATCGCTTTGGCAACGTTATACGGGTTGCGACAATTATCAGCACAGAACCAGACCGCCTCATCGACGGAAAATGCTGCGACGAGTGAGCAGCAAAAAGAGACGAACAACACGAAAACTGACGATAAATCGGCCGACAAAAAGAAGAACGAGAAGAGCGATGAGAAAAAAGACACTTCTTCAGCTGAGTCAAATAAGTCCGCGCAGCAGCAGCCTCAACAACACGCGCAGAATCAACCAACGCCGCCAGCTCAAAACAATAGCCGTGGGTCATCCCGCTTACCAGCAACTGGGCCGGCTGACTCGTTGGCAGTTGGCTTCGTGTTGGGGCTGATTGTGGCTGCGGGCTTTGCTTATCGCCGGTCAATGTTGGTAGTTTAGCTTCCTTCTCTTTACTCGAGGCGTTATCTACGATATAATAAAGCGAGACCTCCAAGAGGTGACTGTTTTGGCAGGCCGCTTGGATAAGAATATTAACGTAATATGGGAGTCTATTTGGACGTATGGCAAATCCATTGACCATGGACGATCTGCTTGCTCAGGCGAGCGACTCCGTGAAACAGCTGACCGCGGGCGAGGTTGTGCACGGAATTATTTTATCAATAAAGAAACACGAAGTTCTGATTGATCTAGGGCCTTTGGGCGTTGGCTTGGTGCCGCGCCGTGAGGTGAGTATGTCGAACAATTACACAGAAGGTGACGAGGTAACTGCGAGTGTTGTCGAGGTTGAGCTGGACAACGGTTATTCACTTTTGAGCATGCGTAAAGCGGCGCGCGATCGTGGCTGGGACGAGGTCGCCGCCAAATTGGAGAGCGGTGAAATTGTAACGGTGACACCGTACGACGCCAATCGTGGTGGTCTGTTGGCTGAATATGAAGGGGTGCGCGGTTTCTTGCCGGTATCGCAGCTATCGGCTGAGCATTATCCGCGAGTTGGTTCAAGTGACAAGGACGAGATCTTGCAGCGGCTTAACGTGCTGGTCAACAAAGAGATCCGCGTACGGATTCTGGATGCTGATCGCAAGGCGAACAAGCTCATCTTTTCTGAAAAAGAAGCCATCAAAGAAGGCTTGGCGGAGCGGTTTGAGAAGTTGTCAGTTGGTGATACTATCAAGGGTATCGTGACTGGCGTGGTAGATTTTGGTGTGTTTGTGAACGTTGAGGGAATTGAGGGACTGATTCACATCTCAGAAATTAGCTGGGAGCGGGTCAATAATCCGAGCGATTACGTCAAGGTTGGCCAGACTGTGGAGGCAAAGATTATCGCTATTGATAAGGAGCGCCTCAGCTTGAGCATGAAGCAGCTAACGAAAGACCCATGGTTGGATGAAGTGGAGCAGTTCAAGTCGGGCGAGGACGTTGAAGGTACGGTCACGCGGATCACACCGTTTGGCGCGTTTGTGCAGTTAAGTCCGGCCGTCGAGGCTCTTGTTCACGTTTCGGAGCTGGGCGGCGATGGGACTGATCCAGAGAAAGTCTTTACGCTGAATGAGCGCAAGACCTTTACCGTGCTAGAAATTGATAAAGATAATCGCAAGATTTCGCTGTCGCTGGCTGGCGGCAAGAAAAAATAGCCTATAGAAAAAAGTAATGTAAACAGTTCGCCGGGAGTGTCACGCGGGCGATGAAAGGAGCACGAGCAGATGACAGAAAAGATTGTCGCAATTGCAGATTCAGTAACCGTCGGAGAGCTCGCTACTACCTTGAATCTACCAGTCACGACGCTAATCGGTGAACTGTTTAAAAATGGTATTGCGGCGACGATTAATCAGCGGCTGGACTTTGAAACAGCATCAATTATCGTTGAAGAGCTGGGCCTTGAGGTGACGCTCAAGAAAAAGGAGGCCACCGTCGGCCATACACGTGTGGAGCATACGCTGTCGGAAAGGGCAGTGCCGCGCCCACCGATTGTGGCGGTGATGGGGCATGTTGATCACGGCAAGACGAGCTTGCTGGATGCAGTTTTGGGTAACAAGACTGCTGCAGGCGAGGCTGGTGGCATTACGCAGCATATTAGCGCCTACCAAACAAAGCATAATGGGCGGATGATTACGCTGCTTGACACACCAGGGCATGAGGCATTTGCAGCGCTGCGGCAACACGGCGCGGTGCTAACTGATGTGGTAATTATTGTGGTAGCGGCCGACGATGGCGTCAAGCCGCAGACGGTCGAGGCGATTCGGTTTGCCCGTTCGGCTAATGCGAAAATCGTGGTGGCGATCAATAAAATTGACAAAGATACCGCCAACCCACAGCTGGTAAAAACACAGCTGGCATCTGAGCATGGCCTCAATCCCGAGGAGTGGGGCGGCGATACGGTGATGGTGGAAGTTAGCGCTAAAACTGGCCAGAATTTGGATAAGTTGCTGGATATGGTGCTACTGGTGGCAGATATGGAAGATTTGCGGGCGGATGAGGATGTGCCGGCAGAAGGCTTGGTGATTGAGGCGCATATGGAAACCGGGCGCGGCGCAGTGGTTGGGCTACTCGTCGAGCACGGTCAGCTGAAACCAGCGCATTATCTGGTGGCCGGCACGGCGTACGGTCGAGTACGGACAATGTCGGACTTTCGTGGTCAGACAATGAAAATGGCCGGCCCGAGCACACCGGTTAACGTAACTGGATTTAAGGAGCTGCCGCAGTTTGGTGATAGCTTTCGGTTGGCCAAAAACGAGAAAGAAGCACGACATCTGGCGCAGGCGGTGCGCCTAGAGCAGGAAAAGATGGCGGCCAGCACCAATGTCACCAGTTCAGATATTTTGAAGATGATGAGTCAGCAGCATGACGCGGAGTCATTCAATGTTCTCGTCAAGGCTGATGTTCAGGGGTCGCTCACATCGGTGATTGATAGTCTGAAATTGATTGATACGGGCGGCTTGGTAGATCTGCACGTCATCGGTAGCGGGGTTGGTAACATTTCAGAAAATGATATTCATCTGGCAGTTGGCGAGAACACGGTTATTTATGGTTTTAATGTCGATCTGCCGCCAGCAGTAAAGCGCCTGGCAGCACGTGAGCACGTTGAGGTGCGACTATACCGGGTGATTTATGAACTACTTGATAATGCCAAGCAATCCATGGAGGCATTACTGGCCCCAGAGGTCGTCGAGACCGAGGTCGGCCAGCTGAGCGTTAAGGGTGTGTTCCGAACGGTGCGCGAAGAGGTGATCACTGGCGGTGAAATGATGAAGGGTAAAGTTTATAAGGGTTTGCTGGCACGCCTAAAGCGTGGTGATGAATACATTGCCGAGGTCGAAGTATCATCCGTCCAGCGTCAACATCAGGAAGCCAAAGAGGTGTTTGAGGGTGAAATGTGTGGACTTAGTCTCAAAACTACGCGAAAAGTTGTTGTCGAGGAAGGTGACACGCTGGAGTTCTTTACACGGGAGCTGGTGAAGAAGACGTTGTAGGACAATATCTATCATATTTCTGTCCGACGGGTAGCAACCTATTGACTTTCCCCCCTAAATCTGCTACCATTCAAAACATAAGCTAGTCGGTAGCAGAAATGCCGACCATCGTATCCCCCCCAGAAAGGAACCACCACAATGCCTCAAAACCCAAACCGCTTGCCAACATCCTCCCCTGAGCCTCTCGGCCCAGAGGCTGCAACCTCCTCGTCATATTCCCTAGACTCAGACGATCGCTTCAAAGGAAGGCTTAATGCCAGTGACCTCGACGCCGAAGCACTCTTTGACCCAGCCCGACGAAAGCAACTGGAAGAAGCTCAACTCGCACAAGATGACTTGGAAGCCTATCTCAACCAACGCCCCGACGAATACGGCAAAGATCCAAATGGCAACCTACTTCCATCCGAAGAAGACCTCTATAACCAAACCCTCAACGAAGCACGCCGTGAGCGTGAGGCCACGAGTCTCACTGACCTCGCAACCGCTGCCGGAGAAGCCCTTGCTCGTGGCGACAAGACTATGGCTGATGATCTCCAAGACGAGATCCTCCAAAGACTCATTGAACGAGCCGAAACCTACGATCTAAGCCAAGAAGCCATCGACCAACGTATCCGTCAGCTTACTAAGATCATGGATAACGCCGAAAATGTCGCTAAAGAAAAAGCCACCAAAGCAGCCACCCAGCGAACCCTTTCTTTCCCAGCTACACCTCAAGCCCCAGAGTCTGCCCCGGCGGCACAGTCCGAGCCAACCCAGACCGTGCCAACAGCTCCGGTGAAGCCGGTGCAGGGGCCAGAAGGAGCTTCGGGTAGTGAAGGGGAAGGGTCTGGAAAAAAAGAGTTGATGAATGAAGCCGTTGGCTTTATGCGCGACGCGCAAGCAGTTATTAGCAACCCAAATATTGATCCTGTAAGCAAAGCTGCACTGATGCGTGAAGCACGACAGCTGATGAAGAGTCTAAACGACGCTCTCGACAGTTCGGCTACTGATCCATTGAAAGCTGGCGGACGACCAGCACCGGCGACCAGTGAGAGTGGCGGTGGTCAAGGTGGGCCGGAGAGCGCAGGTGAGCCATCCGAGGAGGAGCAGAGAATCAAGATGCTGAAGGATCACCGCGGTCGATTAGAGGCCCGGCGACGTGCTTTGCAGAAAGAGTATGATGATCTTAAAGATAAGGAGAGTGAAAAGGGGCGTCGGCTGCTACATCGTATTGGAATAGTAGATGGTATGATTGATAAGCTTAATAAGCAGCTTGATATATTTGGCGGCGGTGCTTCAGGCGGACCGGATAATAGTGATCAGTCACGACGGTCTGGCGCTGCGGGACCAGAGGGATCTTCGGGTAATGACGACGGTGAAAGTAGCGGTGAAGACGATGGCGGTGAAGGCGGTGAGAGTAATAATGAATTGCACGCGGGTGAGTATGAGATGTTGGCTGATTGGGGGGAGACCGTGAATGAACGGGCTCTATTTGAAGCACATGCTCGTCGAGGGACTATTGATAAGAAAGATAAGAAAGATGGCGAAAACGGCGCTAAGGACGAAGAGACCCTTGCCTATAATAAAAAGAATGCAGAGGCAGTAAGAGAACGCTGGCGTGACGGTGCAAAGAGATTCGTCGATTATTATTTGAATATCTTTGAGCAATCGCTTGACGAGAATATGAGTCAACATGATCGTCAAGTAGCTATAGAGCAAAAAAGGAAAGAGCTTGCGCGTAAAGCTTCTATGATGACAATGAACGCGACTGCAGAGCTAGAAGAGACCATAGCTCCGAAAAGGGGCAGTATGCGTAAACCGCTGAACTTGGCGGCCAAGGTTGGCCTACTCGGCGTGGTGCTTAATAAGATACCATTTGTTGGACATTTTGTTAGTGGCGTGGCTGGTGGTGCTCTTGGATTCTTCCATGACATGCATAATGTGAAATACCGTCGCTTGCGTGAAGCAGGCCAGGATAAACGCGGTGTTGTGACTCAAGCGCGTGCCGATGCAAAGGAGGATATGGTTCGGCTTGACCAAGCTGAGCAAGATCAGACACTTGAAGAAGCTGATAATGTTATCGCTGAACGGACGCAGGGAATCCGCCGAGAAAATATAAGACGGCGCGTTGGCAATGTGGCCCTCGGTGTAGCTTCAGGTATTGCTGGCGGCTTCCTCTCGAATCTATTCCAGGGTCCGGCTGGTGCCGAGGGGCCGCAGGGTCCGGCTGGTGCCGAGGGGCCGCAAGGTCCGACTGGTGTCGAGGGACCTCAAGGCCCGGCAGGCCCACAGGGACCAGTTGCACCACGAGGTCCGGTAGGTCCACCTCGCGCGGGGGTATAGATTATAATTGGCAATCAGATAAATATAAATAAGAAAGAGTAAAATATGGATAATTTATCGTCAGAAAGAATACGGGAAGATTTTGGCATAACCGGTAATAACGAGTATGTCGAAAGTGAGATTGACCGTATCTTGCGATCAATCATCAACGCAGTGATAGTGCGGGTAGGTAATGAGCTAGACCAGAATCAGTTGGATGAGCTCAATGAAATGACTAATTCTGGCAATCAAGAAGAACTATATAGTTGGTTGAGACATCAGGGGGTTGAAGTTGGCGATATGTTTATGAGCGTATACAGTGAACTGCTCGGTAATTTTCATGCCTTGACAGAAGATAGTTAGGGACAGAGTATTGACTTATATATAAATATATGATAGCATGGTAACCGTTAGATTGTAATCCCCCCCAGAAAGGAACCACCACAATGCCTCAAAACCCAAACCGCTTGCCAACATCCTCCCCTGAGCCTCTCGGCCCAGAGGCTGCAACCTCCTCGTCATATTCCCTAGACTCAGACGATCGCTTCAAAGGAAGGCTTAATGCCAGTGACCTCGACGCCGAAGCACTCTTTGACCCAGCCCGACGAAAGCAACTGGAAGAAGCTCAACTCGCACAAGATGACTTGGAAGCCTATCTCAACCAACGCCCCGACGAATACGGCAAAGATCCAAATGGCAACCTACTTCCATCCGAAGAAGACCTCTATAACCAAACCCTCAACGAAGCACGCCGTGAGCGTGAGGCCACGAGTCTCACTGACCTCGCAACCGCTGCCGGAGAAGCCCTTGCTCGTGGCGACAAGACTATGGCTGATGATCTCCAAGACGAGATCCTCCAAAGACTCATTGAACGAGCCGAAACCTACGATCTAAGCCAAGAAGCCATCGACCAACGTATCCGTCAGCTTACTAAGATCATGGATAACGCCGAAAATGTCGCTAAAGAAAAAGCCACCAAAGCAGCCACCCAGCGAACCCTTTCTTTCCCAGCTACACCTCAAGCCCCAGAGTCTGCCCCGGCGGCACAGTCCGAGCCAACCCAGACCGTGCCAACAGCTCCGGTGAAGCCGGTGCGGCCACGATCACCGCTACAAACCCCACCGAAGCCAACCCAGGATGTCTACGACGCTCTTGAGTCATTAAAGAATAGCCAACCTGCTCCCGAACTACCGGAGGGTGGCGAACCAGGTCTTGGTGAAGATGGCGCCGGCCCGGATCTGGAAGCTCACGCGGCAAAACAAGCTGAATATAAGCGTAAGGTAGACGACTATGTGGATGAGTCGGAAAAAATATTCGACGGGCGCGAAGAGTTTATCCGATCTTTCCCTGACGAACTTAAAGAGCAAGCTAACAAGGATTTTGACAGGTTAGAAGATTGGTTCATGGAAATGCTTACGTCCTGTAGGCAGTTGATGTGGGCAGAAGAGGCTCTTGCCAATCCTGCCACATCGGCTGAGAATAGACAGGCGCTCCTAGAGGAGGAAGAAAAGCTTATTGCTAAGATCGGCGAGATGGAAAATGATAAGCCGGAGATTAAGACGACGGGGCGTCCAGTTTCTGGCGAGGACGGAAATGATAACGAGGTATTAGATGTAACTCGTTTGCTGGCGGCTGAAGAGTATAGGAAGAATATGGACTCTGCTAACTGGTATAGTAATGCCTACAAGTCAGCTTCTGAAGATGCTTCTCCAGAGAAGCGGTCGCAGCTGCTAATGGTGAGTAAGTGGTGTAACAACCGTGGGACTATTTACGCTGGATTAAGGGATACGCAATTAGCACTTGCTAATCCCTCAATATCCAGTGATGTGAGACAGGCTCTGATAGGCAAGGAAAGGACACTTATTAACTTGCTTAAAGATTCTGAAAACTACAAGCCAAAATACGACCCGTCCTTGGATCTTGCTGTTTATAATAATGGAGAGCCTAATTCACAGTCAGAACAGAATAAGAATGGCGGTGGGGAGCAGCCGGAAAGTAGTAGCAGTGAGGCGGACAAGAAAAATGTGGAAAAAGGGCGTATGCTCAAGAAGCTTGGTGGATGGCTTATTCGAGTGTTAGCCATCAATGAACCAACTTCGTCAATAGACACGACCCCGAAGTCATCTGATGGCACGGGCAATACGGTCGATCAAGAACAACGAGTCAAGGTGAAGGTGCCTCGAAAACAGCCACTGAACCCAATCCCGAAACGTCAGGTAAGGCGAAAAAGTAGTACAAATGCTACAAACTAAGGTACATTAACCTCGTAGAGGGGACGGTATTACGTAAAAGCCAGTGCTGTTTGTCGGCGCTGGCTTTTGCTCGTGATGAGCAGTGAGTTGGTATAAACATGAAGAATTGATATAATAGACAAAAGAGCAGTGAAGCAAAGGAGACGATATGTTCCAACTAGACGATAATTTTTTGAAAGAATTAGGACTAGACCAGCTGCCGGATGAGCAGAAGAAGCCGTTTTTACAGCATATTTATAGCGAGTTGGAGCTACGGGTCGGCGAGCGGTTGAGTCAGGGGATGAGCGACGCGCAGCTGGATGAGTTTGCGAACATCATCGACAAGGCGCCGGGCGCGGTAGATGAGTTTCTCGCCAAACACGCACCAAATTACCAGCAGGAGCCGATGTTCCAGCGGCTGGTGCAAGCGACCAAGGCTGATCCGAATAATCCGGGTCTAAAAGACGAGTTTGCGGCGACGAAGTGGCTGGAGGTAAACCGGCCTGATTATCGCGATGTGGTGGCGGCAACGATGGATGAGCTGAAGAAGGAGATTATAACTAACCGCGAGGCTATTTTAGGCGGTATGAGTGCATCCTCGGCGCCGGGACAAGCTTAGAGCGAGCCTTTAGCTGCCTTAGCTCATGAACTTAGCCTTGATGGCCGCGGAGAAACGCCTCTGCGGTCATTTTTTTGCCGCTCGGGGCGATCAGTTCGAGGATGGTTACGTACCGTCCATCACAGCACTTAACGCTCAGCGGCGATTCTGGAGCGTCTGAGACGTGAGTTTTGGTAATAATGAGCTCACGGTCATGAATGCGCAGACGACTACGTGGAAAGCCGAGATACGCCCGCACATGGGCATCGGCGGCTGCGGCGGTCATTGCCGTCGGGTCAATGAGTGACATATCCTTGGAAAGCAGCTGGCAATACGTGGCATCGGCGTCGTTTTGCGGAGTTGGCTGGAGCGTACCGGCGAGGATGCCCGGCAGCGTGCGTACGAGCAGGTCGCTGCCAGCAGCAAACAACTCATCATATAGCCGCGGTTTGGTTTCAGTGCCGGTGAGCGGGTGACGGTGTTGGGCGTAAATTGGGCCAGCGTCCATCTGGGCGTCAAGTTGCATAATGGAGATGCCGGTTTCTGTATCTTGGTGCAGAATGGCGGCCTCGATCGGTGAAGGGCCACGCCATGTTGGCAGTAGCGAGGGATGGAGATTAATAATACCAGGAGTGAAGAGGTCAATGATTGACTGGGGGATAATTTTGCCGTAGGCGACGAGGACGCCAGCGACAGGCTGAAGGGCGGTGATATCGGGGATAATGTCGCGGAGTTTGTTGGGTTGCCAGACGAGGATGCCATGTTGGCGGGCAAAGGTTTTGACTGGCGGCTCGGTGAGCTTGTGGCCGCGGCCGCTACGCATATCGGGTTTGGTAATAACGGCGTGAACGGGAAATCTCGCCTCGTAGAGTGCTTTAAGGGCGATTAGACTGTACGCTTCGGTGCCGAAAAAGATGATTGGTGGCATGTTAGTCCCACAGTTGAGAATTATCTTTGATGTCGGCTTCGTAATTAAGTGGCTGTAATTCACCAGAATCATCGAGCGTGTAAAAAGCATCGTGCTGGTCGCGGATATGATCGATAAAGACGATGCCATTGGTGTGATCGATCTCGTGCTGGATAACACGGGCAAGGAAGCCTTCGGCCTTGAGGCGAATCTCGTTGCCATCGAGGTCAAGAGCCCTGACGCGGATTTTAGAATGGCGGGGGACTTTGCCGTAGACGTGCTTGACGCTGAGGCAGCCTTCGAAATCGGCGACAATTTCTCCCTCGTATTTGACAATTTCAGGGTTGATCAAGGTGGTGAATTCGCGAGTAGCTTTGTCGTCAAAGTCGCTGCGGACGATGATGACGCGCTCGAGATGATCAACCTGGATGGCAGCTAGGGCAGCGCTGATTTCATGAGGGCGAGAATCTTCCCAGTCAAGAGCGGCCGCGATCATATCGGCTGATAACTGGCGCACCTCGTCGGTGATGACGTGAATTTTAGCTGATTTTTGGCGGAGATGCGGATTTGGTAGGGCAATGATATCGTCTTTAGTCATTGTGATCATTATAGCACAGGTGGCTAGAGGAGGCTGGTCGGGTCGAGCTCAGCCTGCCAATGAGCGGGTGGTACGAGATCAAGGAGGCTGACAAGGTCGCTGCGGCGCGGGCTTTTGAGAATGAGCTGCCAGCGGTACGTGTCGCGGACGCGCTCGTAAAACGCCGGTGTTGGGCCAAGGATGCGCACGTCGTTCGGGGCGGCTGTCTGCAGTGTCTGGGCGAGCTTTTTGGCGTTGCGGATGGCGGCAGCTTCGGTTTTGTAGACGCAGGTTAATTTAAGTAGATAGACGAACGGTGGAAAGTCAGTGGCGCGTCGCTGGGCGATAGTGCGGGCGTAGAAATCAGTATAGTTTTGGGCAAGCCCATCTCGGATGGCGGGATGATCCGGCTGAAAGGTCTGGACGATGACGTCGGTGGCGTGATGGGAGCGGCCAACGCGGCCAACGACTTGGGCGAGGAGCTGGAAGGTGCGCTCGCTTGAGGAAAAGTCAGGCAGTGTCAACCCGGCGTCAGCTTGGACGACACCAACAGTGCGTAGGTGCGGTAGATCGAGGCCCTTGGCGATCACTTGGGTGCCAATGATGATGCCAATTGAACCGTTTTTGAGCTCATTGTAGCGCTGGTCAGCTGCGTCGTGGGTACTTGTATCGCCATCGAAGCGGGCGATGGTGCTCGCGGGAAAGAGCTTGCGTAATTCTGCCTCGATGCGCTTGGTGCCGAGGCCTTTATGAATGATATCGGCATGACGACACTCGGGGCAGCTGGTAGGGACGGTTGCAGTGAAACCGCAGATATGACAGAGGAGCTGGTGCTGGTCGGCGTGTAAGGTGAGTGGCACAAAACAGCGCGGACAGCCGGCGTTCCAGCCACATTGTTCACATAGGGTGATAGCGGCAGTGCCGCGGCGATTGTGAAAGATGAGGGCCTGATGACCGTCATCCAGCGAGCCAGTGATAGCCGCGAGTAGTTGATCAGAGAGAAAGAAATGCTGAGTAAAGTTCGTGCGCTTGGTCATGTCAATCAGCGAGACGCGCGGTTTAACGGCGTCTGAACGGGCGGGTGTGGGCATAGCGATGATGGGTCGGCCAGCGGTTTTTGCCAGAAAATAATCGCTGATCGTAGGGGTAGCGCTGCCGAGGACGAGCTTGGCTTCGTGCTGGCGAGCGAGAATGGCCGCAGTACGCAGCGCTGAGTAGCGGGGCGATTGCTCCTGCTTGAAGCTGGGTTCGTGACATTCATCAATGACGACGAGCCCCAGCTGCTGGACGGGCATGAACAGGGCTGATCGAGGGCCGATGACGATGAGCGGGTCGCGTGAATTGATAACATGTTGCCAAGTCACGTGCCGTTCAGCCTCGGTCTGGCGCGAGTGGGTGAGGATAATATTATCGAAATACCTTGCAAATTCGGTAACGAGCTGTGAGGTGAGGGCAATTTCTGGTACCAGGATAATTGACGACAAGCCCTCGTCCATCAGCCGCCGGGCGAGCTCAATATAGACACGTGTTTTGCCAGATCCAGTCACGCCATGTAGCAGGGCGCTACCAGGAAGCATGTCGTCAATGGTGGTGATGGCGGCGCTTTGGTCGGGCGTAAGGGCTGTTGTCGGTGGTCGTGAGGCCTGCGGACTGGTGGCGCGTGGGGATATGTGGCGGCGTTTTTTCGTCAGGCCACGCGGCAGAACGGTCTGCCAGACGGTCGCGAGATACGTATGATAATAACTGCTCATCCACAGAGCCGTCTGGACGAGCGGTAGCGGCACGGGGGCGTCATCTAAAAGCTGGACGATTTCCTTAACCGTAAACTCGGGCTTAACGACTGCCGACATAATGATGCCAACGCACTGAGCTGAGCCAACTTCTATAACGACCAGCGCACCGACTGGCAACCGCTCGGGGTGTGAATAGGTAAACGAATGCGCATCGGCACGAATGATCTTGATCGGTGATACCAAATAGTAGTGCATGTCTTGCTTTATTATACCGCGCTGGCTGGTTGAATATAATCATGAGCGTTTTAGGGTGTAAGCACGTATGCTGAAGGGTAGGGCGTATAATTGTCAAAAAAGCTTGTCGGGTGTTGTAAAATTGTGATACACTGAGTGGTAACGAAAGGGAATATGGGGAGAGAATGCTTGACATTTTTATTACATCACGAGTGAGACGCAAAATCGTAGTTGTGTATGCCAAGTATCCTGATTTTCATACGCATGTTCGGGGGCTAGCCAAGCTGATCAAGGAAGATCCTGGTAACATTCAGCGCGAGCTCAAGCGGCTGGAAAAGGTTGGTTTCCTGAGGAGCGAGAAGCAGGGCAATTCGCGGGCATACTTTACGAATAAACAATTCCCAATTTTCAAGGAATTACAGAGTATGGTGATTAAGTCGCAGCAACATGCGGCCCGGCCGAAGCGCGGCTCGGTTGATAGAGATTGATGACCTTATTTGAGCAGATTTTGACAGCGCGAGGCCTCGTGACGCGAGCAGCACGTCAGGCTTTTTTGCAGCCCGATTATACGGCGGTGAAACATGATCCGTTTTTGCTGCCAGACATGAAAAAGGCAGTGGCACGGTTGAAACAGGCGCGGGAGCAGGGCGAAAAAATCGTCATTTATGGTGATTATGATATCGATGGACTGAGTGCCACGGCGCTGCTGCTGGATGCCTTTGGTAAGTTTGGTTTTGAGGACGTCGATGCTTTCATTCCGAACCGGTTTGTTGAGGGCTATGGTATGACCATGGGCGCGGTGGATAAGGTGCGCGATATGGGAGCGGATTTGATTGTGACAGTGGATACCGGCAGTTTGTGTCATGCGGAAATTGCCTATGCCACCAGCTTGGGAATTGATACGGTGGTGACAGATCATCACAATGTTGCCGAAACGCCACCGCCGAGCGTGGCAGCGGTGAGTCCGAAGTTCTCAGGACACAGTTATCCATTCCGTGATTTGTGTGGTGCGGGCGTGGCATTTAAGTTGGTGCAAGCACTGCAGACTGAACTGGACGGCTTACCTGATGGCTATGAAAAGTGGCTGCTGGATTTGGTAGCACTGGGGACGGTATGCGATATAGTGACGTTGGCGGATGAAAATCGGGCGAACGTCTATTGGGGCTTAGAAGTGTTGAAAAAACAACAACGTCCAGGACTGAAAGCGTTGATGGCGGTGGCAGGTATTGAACCAGGGCAGGTTAATGCCAGGCATCTGGGGTTCGGTCTGGGGCCGCGAATGAATGCAGCAGGTCGGCTGGAGACGGCGCAGCACGCACTAGATATGCTAACGGCGCGCGACGGGCTGGCGGCACTGGAGGCGAGTGAGAAGCTAGAGGAATTGAACGTCAAGCGGCGTGGAATTCAGGACACGATTTTTGAGGAGGCATGTGTGCAAGCCGAGCAGTTGGCTGATGATCGGGTGTTGGTGGTCAGTAGTGATGGCTGGAATCACGGCGTTATCGGCATTGTGGCGTCGAAACTGGTGGAGAAATATAAAAAGCCGGTGTTTATCATTGGCGAGCGCGGTGAGGAAGCGACTGGTTCGGCGCGCAGTTTTGGTGATTTTTCAGCGGCCGATGCCGTGCGGGCGGCGGACGATATCATTATCAAAGGCGGCGGACACGGAGCAGCGGCGGGCGTGACGCTGGCGACTGGGAAAATTGGCGATTTTCGTCGTCGCGTTAATGAGTTTTATGATTCGCTGCAGCTTACAAACCAAGAGCGATATTTGCTGCCGCGAGCTGATGTAGAAATTGATGATTTTTCGGAAATTGATGAGGAGTTAGTGGCAAATTTGGCGAAAATGGAGCCATTTGGTAATGGTAATCCCGAGCCTGTGGTAAAAATCACTACAGCTATCGTACTGAGCGCGCGACGGATGGGTGCGGGTGGGCAACACGTTAAATTAGCGCTGCGTGATAAAAATAGTAAAGTGTTGCAGATGCTGGCGTTCAACGCGCCAGAGGAATTTTTCCGCGAGCCGGGCGACGAGGTGGTGGCGTGGTTCCAGCCAACTGTCAATGAATGGCAGGGGGTGCGGACGGTTGAGGGGCGGCTCGTTCACGTGGCTTTGTTTGATTGATGTGGTAATTACAACTTTTGTTTGAAGGTGATCGCTAGTTATTTGGGTGTAGTGGTTTTTTCGTTGTGAAATTCGCAACGATGTTATGTATCGAAACTACGCACTTCCTCCAAGTAACATTAGCAACTTGACAAATAACAAAAAAGAGGGTAGCATGAACTCATGATATAAAATTTGCTAAACGCAAGAAGGAAATAAACATGACACAAAATTATGAACATGCCGATGGCAATGGAAGTCCAAATCCAAACGCTGCTAATTGGGCCGAGGTCGATAGGGAGAATGGACCAGTTCATCTGGACTTATCTACATTAGATTTTTCTAAAGTAAAAGATACTTATAGTAAGATCAAAGATCCCAATAAGGCTATTGAGGTTGAGATTTCAGAAACCACTCAGAAGGTAGAAACAGTTATCACAGAAGAAGACGGAACAGAGCGAGTTGAGACGGTTAATATAGCGAATCCTGGTGATGCAATCGTTACGGGCGAGAAAGGCGAGCGTTATATTATAAATGCCAAAGATTTTCATAACCTCTATGAGCCACTTACGGAAGAGAATGGTGTAGCTGCTAATGGTAAGTATTTGCCTAAAAATGTTGTGAAGTGTATGGAGAACCCAGAGGGTAAAGAGATTGTCATTGATGCGCCGTGGGGTGGTCAACAGACAGGTGGGGCTAATTGCATAATTGTAGAAAGTCAAATTGAGAACAGTAATGGTGAAAAAGAAAGATATATTATTGAAAGAGGTGCGTTTGAGGCAACATACAAAAAAGATAGCCAAACCTCTGAAGAAGAGCAGCTTTAGTTGGCTGGGCTAAAATTAGTTGCCGGACGCCGCACGGATAAATATCGGGTGGCGTCTTTTCGTGCTCAGTCTAACCGATCTTAGATGCTAATTTGTCAAATATTTTCTCATCTGTTATAATGCAAAAAGTATGGTTCAAGTTACACGTAAAGATCAGAAGGAAGCGAACGAGAATGTGATTCGTCGCTTTAATCGCAGGGTGCTGCAGAGCGGTGTCCTTGCACGGGCAAAGTCAGTGATGCGATTTGCCAAGCCGATTTCCAAGGTTGAGCGCCGTAAGAAAGCGATTATTCGCCGCGAGCGCCGGGCCGAGAAAACAGCCAGGATGCGCATGGGGGCAACGCGTTAATGTCGGCGCTCAAAGCGCGTATTGCTGAGGAAATGAAAGCCGCTCTTCTAGGGCGGCATCGTTTTCGAGGCGATGTATTGCGTAATTTGAAAGCGGCGATTCTTAACGAGGAAGTGGCTTTAGGCAAGCGCGACGAAGGTCTAAGTGATACAGAAGTCGAGAAGGTTATTGCCCGCGAAGTTAAAAAACGCAAAGAAAGCGCCGAGTTGTACCGGGCAAATGGCCGGGCAGAATTGGCTGAGCCAGAGGAGAAAGAGGCGGCAATTTTACAGGAATTTTTACCTAAACAGCTGAGCGAGGACGAGATTCGTGCAATGGTCGAGGCAGCGGTCGCCGATCTGGGCGCGACGATGCAGCAAATGGGCCAGGTGATTGGCGCAGTGAAGGCTAAAGCTGGCAATGCAGCTGACGGCGCCTTGATTGCGAAAATTACCAAAGAAACACTAGTAAAACAATAACAACACAGAAAGAGGAGCGAAGGATGATCTTATTATTTGGGCCGCCGGGGGCTGGTAAAAGTATGCAGGGGCAGATGCTGGCGGCGCGCCAGGGTTGGAAATGGCTGTCGACCGGCGAGATGTTGCGCCGAAGTAATGATCCGGCGGTGATTGATATTTTGCGTTCAGGCGAATTGGCTAGTAATGAACTGATTTATCAGGTGTTTGAACAGGCGGTGCAGGATGCGCGCGATAAAAAATATTCAAACATTATCGTTGACGGTTTTCCGCGGACGAAGGAACAGGCGGCATGGCTGGATGATTACATGGCGCGGATGAATGAGAAAATTGATACAGTGATTTCACTGGAAGTGCCGGAGGCGGAGATTATGCGGCGGCTAGAAAAGCGCGGTCGGTTGGAGGATACGCCAGAGGCAATTGCCCGGCGAATGACGATTTATCGGCAAAAAATGTATCCGGTGTTGGGGATTTTTGCTGAGGCAGGCGTTAGGATTGTTCATTTGGATGGCGTCGGTACGGCTGGCGAAGTGCATGACCGGATTTATGAAGAGGCGGCGTACGCATGCCAACTTTAATTACTGGCGAAAAGACGCCGCAGCAGATGAAGGATATGCGCGAATGCGGGCGGATGTTGGCGACGATTTATGATGAATTGCGCCGTAAAGTAACGGCTGGCATGAGCGAGCTGGACGTCAATGACTTTGTGGCTGGGCGAATCAAGGATTTTGGCGCGGAAGCGACGTATTTGACGGATGAAGTGAAATTTCCAGGGGTGATTTGCGTGTCGACCAATGAGCAATTGGTGCACTCATTTCCGACAGACTATGTGTTTGAGAAAGGCGACGTGGTGAGTTTTGATCTGGTGATTGGCTACCATGGTATGAAAACCGATAGCGCCTTTACGATGGTGATTGACGAAGAGCCGCGCGGTGCTAAAAAGCATTTATTGCACGCGACGGAGCAGAGTTTGTATGCGGGAATTGATGCGATTTCTGGTGACGGAACGCGCGTTGGTGACATCTCGGCTGGTGTGGAGGCGGTGTTGAAGAAAGCCAAATTAGGTATCATTCGCGAGCTGGTTGGTCACGGCGTGGGACTACAGATGCACATGAGTCCGGAGATTCCAAATTATGGCCGGCGCGGTACCGGGCCGGTGCTGCACGCAGGTGATACGATTGCTATTGAGCCGATGGCCAGCCTCGGCAGCGAGAAAATTGTGACCGAGGACGACGGCTGGACGATTAGCATGAAGGATGGCAGCCTGGGTGCGCATTTTGAACATACCGTACTGATCACGGAAACTGGCGCGGAGATTTTGACGACGCTCTAGGCTATCTGGTATACTAAGCATATGCAAGAACAATCTCGATATGTGGTAGGAATTGATATTGGTACGAAGACCGTGCGCTGCGTGGTCGGGCATATCGGGGAGTCGGGGTTGCCGAACGTTGTTGGCGTTGGTGTGAGTGAGAATAGCGGCATGCGTAAAGGCGCGGTATCGAACTTGACGGGGCCGGCGGCAGCGGTTGACAAGGCGCTTGAGGCGGCCGAACGCATGAGCGGTCATCATATTAATGCAGCAGCGCTGAGCGTCAATGGGTCGCACATTTTGAGCACCAAGGCCGATGGTATGATCGCGGTGGGGATGAGCGGCGGTGAAGTGACGGACGAGGATGTGCTGCGGATTGAAGAGGTAGCAACCACTGGAAAGGTGCCGGCGAATCGAGAGATTTTGGAGATTGTGCCGCATGCCTATCGGTTGGATGGACAGGACAACATCAAGGATCCGGTGGGGATGAGTGGCACGCGTCTGGAGCTGCGAGCAAATGTGGTCTCGGGCTTGACGCCGTATGTGGCGAATTTACGCCGGTCGGCCGAGATGGCGAATGTCACTGCCTCAAGCCTGACACCGAGCGTGTTGGCGGCAGCGCGAGCGGTGCTCAGTGAGTCGCAGATTGAGAACGGTGTGGCAGTTATCGACATTGGTGGTAGTACAACCGGTGTGGCGGTATTTGAAGAGGGCGATTTGCAGCATGTGGCGGTGATCCCGATGGGGGCGCAGAACGTGACAAATGATGTGGCGATTGGGCTAAAGACCGACCCGGAGATCGCTGAGGCGGTCAAATTGGCGCACGCCCGGCTGGGCGGCGGTAAGGCTGGTCGCGTTGATACCAAATACGACAAACAGGTGTATACGTTTGAACAAAGCGAGATTGATGAGATTATTGAGGCGCGCTATGAGGAAATTTTCGAGCTGGTTGCCAAAGAGTTGAAGCGGGCCGGCGGCATTGGGCGGCTGCCGAGCGGTGTGGTGCTGGTTGGTGGCGGCGCCAAGGTTAAGGATCTGGTCGAATTTGCGAAAAATAGCCTCGGCGTGGCGGCTAAACTAGGTGTGCCGGCAGGATATGCGGGCGTGAGCGACGAGGCGAATGGGCCGGAGTTTGCAGCGGCAATTGGTCTGATGCTCATTGACGGGGCAGGGGCCGAGCGGGCTGAGCACGCGCAGAGCAAAGTGGGTTCGGTGACAAAGAAAGCCGGCGGAATGATTAGTCGATTGCTAGCGAGGTTTAAGTAGGAGCTAGTAGACAAAGATGGTATACTTGATAAGAGAAAGATAGGGAGAGGAAAATGCCGCAGATTACACCAAGTGAAGTTCAAACGTTTGCCAGTATCAAAGTTGTCGGTGTCGGTGGAGCTGGTGGTTCGGCCATTAATCGGATGAAAGATGCGGGGCTGGCTGGCGTGCAGTTTATCGCCATGAACACTGACGCTCAGGCGCTGCACAATTCCAAGGCGGATGTCAAGATTCACCTCGGGCACACCACGACTAATGGGTTGGGCGCCGGTGCTGATCCGATGGTGGGTGAGGCGGCGGCTAATGAGTCGCGTGAGGAGATCCGCCAGGCGCTCGAGGGTGCGGACATGGTGTTTGTGACGATTGGTGCTGGTGGCGGAACTGGATCGGGCGCTGGGCATATCGTGGCGGAAATTGCTCGCGAGATGGACATCCTGGTGGTTGGCGTGGCGACGCGGCCGTTTAGTTTTGAAGGCGAGAAGCGTCGGGTGAATGCAGACTGGGCAATTACTCACCTGGGCCGCCAAGTTGACACCTTGATCACCATCCCGAATGATCGATTACTGCAGACGATTGATCGGCGGACACCGCTGCTCGAGACATTCAAGATTGCTGATGACGTGCTGCGCCAAGGTGTGCAGGGTATTTCTGAGCTGATTACCGAGCATGGTTTGATTAATCTCGACTTTGCTGACGTCAAGGCGGTGATGAGTCGGGCTGGTTCGGCGCTGATGGGAATTGGTCGGGCCGATGGCGAGAATCGGGCGGTGCAGGCCGCTCAGCAAGCGATCGAGAGTCCACTGATTGAGGTGTCGATTGACGGTGCAAAGGGCGTGTTGTTTAACGTGACCGGTGGCTATGATATGAGTATGGCAGAGATTCAGGAGGCGGCTGAGGTAATTACCAGCGCGGTCAGCCCTGATGCCAATATTATCTTTGGAGCAACGCTCAAGCCAGAGCTCGAAGACGAGGTGATCATCACGGTTATCGCCACTGGGTTTGATAGCGAGACATATCATGATCATGAGGTGAGTTTGACGAGTGAAGCGTCGCATGAATCAGAGACTGAGGTTGATGACGAGGTGGTTGAAGGGATTGATCTGGAGCTCAGTGAGCAGAGCGGAGCGACGGACTTTACGTCTGAGCAGGAAAATAACATCTGGGATCAGCCAGCCGAGGATGAGGCGGACGAAGATGATACGCCAGCATTCCTTCGTCGCCGCAAAAAGAACAAGGAGGAATAAATGAGCGGATTTAACATTGGTGATAGCCGCGTGATTGAGTCGCGAGAGGTTTCTGATGGCGTGGCGATTCGCCGCCGCCGCGAGACGCCGGATGGACGGCGTTTCACTACGTATGAACGCGTGGAAAAGCCAAACCTCATTGTGATCAAGAAAAACGGTAGTCGTGAACTGTTTGATCGAGTTAAGCTCGCGCATGCGGTGCGCCAGTCGGTCGGCAAATTCCTTAAATCTGATGAGGAAGTCGAGTCGATTATCACGGCGGTTGAGGATAAATTATATGCCTTGGGCGCTTCAGAAGTGCCGTCGCGGCAGATCGGCGAGTTTGTACTGGATGAGTTAGCGAAGCGTAACGAGGTGGCGTACGTACGTTTTGCCAGCGTGTTTCAGAAGTTTGAAACGCTGGATGATTTCGTCAAGATACTAGAACAGCGTCGCCAGAAAGGACAAGAATAATGCGAGTCGTTGTCGTATACCGGGCAGAAAGTGATTACGCGCGCCAAGTCACTAGTTTTCTGCATGACTTTAGTCGGCAGACGGGGCACACGATTGAAGAGCTTGACCCAGATTCTGCTGAGGGCAGCGATTTTTGCCGGACATACGACATCGTTGAATACCCGACTGTTATCGCGCTGAGCGCTGATAGCCAGATGCAGAACATGTGGCGCGGATTACCGTTACCGACGATTAGTGAGGTGAGTTTTTATGTTTGACATGCTGCGTAAGTGGCTCTCGAACAAAGATTCAAAACGCCGGCAGCTCGCGGCATTAGCGCTGCTGCTCGGCAGCGGTTTGGGCTTGTTGGCCTCGTTTGTACTGTCGATCGAGGCGCTGACGCTTGCTAAAAATTCGCATGCCGTGTTGAACTGCGACTTGAACGCGGCGATGAGTTGTTCGACGGTGGCGAACCATTGGTCAGCGGCGCCGCTTGGCTTTCCTAATAGTTTTATTGGTATGATGACGCTGCCGGTGATGGTGACAATTGCGGTGGCGCTGCTAGCGGGCACGAAGTTTCCGAAGTGGTTTATGTGGGGCGCGCAGCTTGGCGCGGTGGCGGGCTTGCTGTTTGCTGGTTGGATGTTTTATATGAGTTATGTTGAGATTGGTGCGTTGTGTCCGTGGTGTTTGACGTTGGATGCGGGTATGCTGCTGGTCTGTTACGGACTGACTAGATATAATGTGGTGACTAGGATGGTTGGCGGTAGGCGTATGAGAAAATTTGTCGACCGGGGATTTGACACGTTCCTGTTGGCGCTAGTGACCGTTGTGATCGTTGTTGTTATTTTAGCAACATTTGGGCGTGAGCTATTTGCATAAATTAAGAGTAGGCGTATTGAATAATGGTGCTGGTATCCGTATACTGGGCATATGAAGAAAAATTTTCTCATTAGAGCGTTTTTGGGTGTTACCATTGTGTCGCTCGGCGGGATTTTGCTGCTGCGGAATCTCGGAGTTATTACCTTTAATAGCTGGCCCCTGTTTTGGGGCGCTTTTTGGGCCTTTGCTGGCTTATTGATACTATTATTCAGTTATCGCAGACCGATAGACTGGGTGTGGGGGCTGTTATTGATAGCTGTTGGCGTGTTGATCGGGCTGAGCGCTTATGGTGTAATTAATATTGGTACGTGGAAATCATTCTGGCCGGTAATACTGATTGCTATTGGTTTGTCGGTCGTGTTTGGTATTGGTTCAGGCCGTCGGCAGCCTAAAAAGCGAGTGGCTGATGATGGTGATAGTGAAAAAGTTGCAATTTTTTACGGTGAAGAGTCGCGAGTGAGGGGTGATTATACCGGTGGTTCGGTGACAGCGGTATTTGGCGGCGTAGATTTGGATTTGCGCCAGGCGAAGATCAAGGATGGTGCAGTCATCGACGTCTTTACCTTTTGTGGCGGCGCCAGTATTAGTTTGCCTGACGACGTGATTGTCAAAAATGAGGTGCGTGGTGTTTTGGGTGGCAGTGAGAATAAAACTGCGCCGAAGTCTTCTGCTAAAAAGACGATCCACCTGAGGGGTGAGTGTATTTTGGGCGGCTTGGAAGTTAAATAAGCTTTTTACCATACAAAAAGCCAGTGGGGAATTCTACTGGCTTTTATGTTTTAAGGACAGTGTGCGGCAGAAGCATTATAAACTTGACAAATATAGATATATAGAGTATTATTTGGATAGTTCAGTAAAGCAAGAAAAAAGGAATTAGGTAAAAATAATGCATGATCATCTATCTTCAGGTCATAAACACGAATATTTGGGGCCGCCGATATCATTGGTGCACGAAGCCTATGGTAAAATTCTTGAACACAACAAAGGAATCAGTTCGTTTGGGGAGGTAGTACGTACTGTTGTGGCGGTAGAGGAAGCCGAAGCAAAAGGGACAGATGGTAGCACCCTTGAAAAGGCTTTATCGGATCAATCTAACGAGAATAGTATCGAAGCCGATATTCAATATCTGAAGTACGCAGAAACTCTTGGTGATGCAGGAGTTCAGCTGATAGACGGGGGTGGCTCAATGGCGATGGTTGGTAGCTCTAATGAGACCATGATCGGCAATGGTAAACTATATCCGGTCGTTCCGGGCAATTCACCGGAGGACGTTGAGAAATTTGTAAAGTATGTAGGGGGCTTGGAGTCGGGCGACGATATTCGATTGTTAGCAGATGTTTTGAAAGCAACCCGAAGCGCAATTGCGAAGGGCTGTACGGGTCAGTATCGTGAAGGCGTTGCTGATGCTGATAGAAATAAGCTCCAGAGCCGGGTAGGGGAAGAAATAGAAAAGTTTATACAGATTGATGAGGCGGCGCAGATCAATATACCCGAAGCTTTATCTAAAAGATACCAAAAACTTGAGGATGAAGGATATCATAAATTTTGTAATACCTATGGGGAATTTATTGAGGCCAAAGAGGCAATGGGAGTCTATAAAGACCTCAAGGATGCCGTTACGTATTATACACAAAATGTTTTGCCGGAGTTTGTATTTTTGGGCGACGCTGATGATGAGAGGCTATTAGAGCCTTGGCCATATGTAGATGCTGGCATAGAAAATGTAATTATGCGGATAACTAATGAGGCTGTGCAAGTAATTCAGGCGAATCATTCACCTGAGGCATTGGCTTATGCCCAACGATATGCTAATAATTTTGAGGTTGGTCTGATAAAAACATTAGATTATCTGCGTGAGTTTCCCGACGAGGATTGTCAAAACTGTTGGTTGGGTGATGGTGAAACTGAGAGAACATATTCCTCTATCGTACAGGAATGCCTGGATAAGCTACGTCGGGCAAAGGATGACGCAAAGATTAATGAGCAATTCAACCAGATCATAGATGGCCTGAGATGGTAGTATCTAGTAATTCCGTCGAAAACGCGCTACAATGGAAGTAGGGCGTTTTTGCGTGTGTCTGATGGGGAATATCCCTGATAGGATCAGCGCGAAATGAGCGGCTATCAACCGCGAAGCCTGCGGGAAGAAATCAGTTTTTATCAGCTGAGATTAGACCCCGCCGTGATTCGCTGCGACAAAGTGAACGATTAAGCGCTAAAAGAGTGCGTGGATGCCGCTCAACTCGGCAAAGCCCGCGAAGAATCACTTCTTTTGGAATCGAGATGGTACCGTCCGTTTGAAACACCTCCAGCGGATTCTCGAAGACAGAAGAGGTGATTTTATTTGGAGAAGTTTCGTTTAATACTAGTTACTAGTAGGAGCTGCTCAATATGAAGGGATGTATGCGTAATAAGCAAGTGAACAATTTTGTCATTGATCGGGCGTATGATTATATCATGTATGATACGACCGATTTGGTGCGTGCGATAGGTTTTCCACGTCAGGTGGCGGGGTTGTTGCTCAAAGATGATGAATTTCATTTGTCATTATTTGCGGTGCGTGAGGAGTACGGGCTTGATGAGGTTGGCTATGGACGGCTGGAACAGGTGTCGTGTCAAGCTGGTGCGGCAATGACTACAGAGCCAGAATTGACTGGTGATTTTCTTAAGCTAAAGGATGACACGACTAACCGACAAACGATTATCGCGCTCGCTCGATGGGATGAACTAGAGACTTGGCGTGATGCAATTCGTGAGCTGATCCCGCGGGCAGAGTTTATCATTCCGCACATAACGCTCTATACAAATCAGAAGGGTGCGCTTGGGTATAGTGATCGACATAGGGATCGAGTGCGAGTGCTGGATGATACAGTAGCGATGACACTAAGAAATATATTATTAAGGAGTAAATTGTGACCAACCAACAACAAGAATGGCTTGATTTTGCAAAAAGTGTAGCGCACGAAGCGGGCGACATTATGCAAAAATATTTTGGCAAAAAACCGGATGCTCACTTTAAAGCCGACAATACGATCGTGACCGTTGCCGATGAGGAAATCAACCAGCTTGTGATCCAGCGAGTAACCGAGCGATATCCAGACCATGATATTGACGGTGAGGAAGCGAGTGACCGCCGTGGCTCGGACTATGTGTGGGTATGTGACCCGATCGATGGCACGGCGCCTTTTGCGATGGAGCTACCAGTATCGGTCTTCTCGTTGGCATTGGTGATTGATGGTCAGCCGGAAGTTGGAGTGATTTATGCGCCGTTTAGCGATCATTTGTATTGGGCAGTGCGTGGCCAGGGTGCGTTTATGAATGGTAAACAGATTTACGTGAATAAGAAGACTTTTGGTGGAATGACTGGGATGAACGTAGATTGGTGGCCGAGTGCCCAGTGGGATATTATGCGGGTGATTCACGATTTAGCGTATAAGAAGGGCGCATACGTCACAGCACCAGGAAGCACGACGCACGCGGCAGCCTTAGTAGCGCGTGGTGGATTCGCCGCGTCGGTCTTTGCTGGCACGAAGGGCAAAAATGTTGACATTGCGGCAGCAAAAGTTATCGTTGAGGAAGCTGGCGGCAAGGTGACTAACCTTTTCGGCCGGGAGCAGCGGTATGATCAGGATATTTGCGGGGCGGTATTAAGCAATGGAATCGTTCATGAGGAGATAGTGGAGGCGATGAGGAAGCTATGATTAATGACTTGAAACGGCAGCGTACGAGCTCTGTTGCAAAAATCCGTAACGCTTTCTCTGTCGGCTGGTCGCGCGAGATGTCCTATTTTGATAATTGGTCACCAAATAATCCAAGTGCTGGAAAGTGTGCAGTTTCAGCGCTCATATTGCAGGATTATTGTGGCGGTGAGGTACGAAAATGCATGGTGGCTGGTGTGCCTCATTATTTCAATGTTATTAATGACCAGGTGGTCGATAGTACGGCGGGGCAATTTGCTGTAGGTGAAATCGAATATCATACATCGACAGTACGTGAAAAGGGGCGGATTCTGAGACACGCAGATACTCTTCAGCGATATGAGTTGTTGCGCATGCGGGTGGCGCAATTTCTAGGGAAACTGGATAAGGTGGCTGATGAGATAGCTAGTGTAGATTATGGATGCATGGGTGAAGACTGCCTGCAGGAGCAGATGATTTGGTTTGGGGATAATAACGATATTATCATCGTTGGCGAAGCGCCAGCACGAACTGGCTGGGTGAAAAGTGGTGTTGCCTGGCACAATACAGACGGAAAGCTGCTGCCAAGTGGTGTGATAATGCAAAAACTCCTTTCTATCCTTGATAAGGAGCTCCTGTCGGTGACCTTTTTAGAGGCGATCAAATGCTTTCCGTCAGATCGTCGTCACCTGAAGAAGCTGGCTCAGCTTTACCAGCCAACTCTCAAGCGGCAAATTAAGATCCTACGTCCAAAACTAGTGCTAACGATGGGAGCTATCCCAACGCAGATGCTGATCGATCGGCCGTTTCAGAGACTAACCGACGTTGCAGGGAAGAGTTTTTCTGTTCATGGGACGCGAGTTATACCGATCTTTCATCCGTCACCAATATCGCCGCGTGGATACAAGGATAATGTGCCGATTTTTGAGAAGATACAACGTAAAATATGGGAGGAAGTATAATGAACAAAAACTGCTTGAAATACTGGACGAAGAGATTGTTGAGGATTCGCCAAAAGATGCTCTGTGGGGCTGGGGTGAGAACCGTGATGGTTGCAATGAGCTGGGCAAAATACGGATGAAATTACGAAACGAGCTGAATAGTGAAAAGCATGTAATGAATACAAATCAAGGAGGAAACCAATGAAATTCACACATGGCACACGCCGCCGAGCGGCAGAATACGAGAAAGATTGGGTGCGGCGCTGGAAGGATGGCCAGACGTTTGAAAAGTCGGTGGCGCAGCGGCCAGCGGATAATGCCTATGTCTTTTATGACGGGCCGCCGTTTATCACTGGTGTGCCGCACCACGGAACGTTACTGAGCTCAATCGTCAAGGACGCGGTGCCACGCTATTGGACGATGAAAGGTAAGCGCGTGGAGCGCCGCTGGGGCTGGGACTGCCATGGGTTGCCGGCAGAGAATTTCGTCGAAAAGCAGATGAATATCGTGGATCGGCGGCAGATTGTGACGAATAGCGTTAAGCGAGTCAAGCTGGTAAATGATTTCGATAACGCAACGAAAGTTATTACTAAAGTTGCTGGCTGGATGGAGCAGCGAGGCTATGGTAGCAGCAGCTGGGATGCCGACAACCTAACGCCAGATAAATTAAAAGAGGAATTTGGGAGAGATAATTTTTATGTAGCTTACGATGACGATAAGTTAGTGGGGGGTGTCGTTATAAGTAATAAGGATATTTATAAGTTTTTTGCTGGCAAAAAGGATAATGGCACGTCGGTTGGTTATCTTTATAAAATGGCGGTACTACCGGAATTCCAAGGGCAAGGTTATGCGGATGCAGTGTTAAAAGAAGCTTTTCGCTTAAGTAAGCAGGAAGGGGTCAAAGAGATTCGCATAGAGGTTGGCGAGCATCAACCTAAATTGGTGAATTTGTATGAGCGCAATGGATTTCAAAGAGTTGGTGAGCATGTGTCTATCGAAACAGGGGCTAACTGGTTGCTATATAGCCTTGAAGTGAGTAGTTATCCGGATGCTGTATATAATCAACCAGCACCACTTGATAAAGACGGTAATCCGCTGCCGGCCATCAGCCTGGAAAAATACATCACCAAGGCGCGTGAAAGCATGGTGGCGAATAGCGAAACGTGGCAGGGGGTGATCGACCGCATCGGCCGGTGGGTGGACTTTGCGGGTGCCTACCGCACCATGGACAAGGACTTTATGGAGAGCGTCTGGTGGGCCTTCAAACAGCTGTATGAAGCCGGCAAAATTTACGAAGGTGAAAAGGTTTTGATGTACGACACCAAGTTCGCTACCCCTGTCAGCAAGGCTGAGGTGACTATGGACAACGATGCCTACCAAACGGTGACTGACCCGAGTGTGTATGTGAAGTTTAAGCTGGCTGACGACGATGCTGCTGTCCTCGCTTGGACGACCACGCCATGGACATTGCCAGCTAACCTGATGTTGGCTGTCAATCCAGAGATGACGTATTGCGAAGTGTTGGTGGGGGGTGAGAAGCTAATTATCGCTGAGGAAGCGTTGGAGCGCACCCTGCAGGATGAAAAGCACCAGTCGCTTGATTACGAAGTATTGCGCACCTTCCCAGGGAGCAAATTGGTGGGTAAGAAATACCAGCCGCTCAATACGGGCTCGGACTGGCCAGAGAATGACAAGATTCACACTATTTACGCGGCGGACTTCGTGTCGCATGAGTCGGGTACGGGCATCGTGCACATTGCGCCGGCCTATGGTGAGGACGACTTTGAGCTCGCCAAACGTTATGGCATTAGTGCCTTCCATGTGATTGACGATAACGGCTACTACACTGATGGCACTTACAAAGGCCTGGAGGTGTGGGACAACAACAAGTTCATCGCTAAAGACCTGAAGGAAAAGGGCGCGGTGTGGAAGATCGAGTACATTCGCCACGAATATCCGTTCAACCCGCGCTCTAAGCAGCGCATCATGTACCGGGCGATTCCGTCGTGGTTCTTTGATATCCAGGGGCAGAAGTCGCTGATGCTGGAGCAGAACGAGCATATCAATTGGTTCCCGGCTCACCTCAAGCATGGCCGCTTTGCTAAGAACATTGAGCAAGCACCAGATTGGAATCTGAGCCGCGACCGCTTCTGGGCGACGGCTATGCCGGTGTGGAAGGGCGACCGCGGTACCGTCAAGGTGGTTGGCTCGTACGCGGAGCTGAAGGAGCTGAGCGGCGTGGAGTTGGATGATTACCACCGCCCGTGGGTGGATGACATCACCTTTGAAATTGACGGCGAAAAGTTTACCCGCATTGATAAGGTGCTGGACTGCTGGTTTGAGTCAGGTTCAATGCCGTTTGCGCAGCTGCATTATCCGTTTGAAAACCAGGTCAAGTTTGAGCAGAATTACCCGGCGGACTTCATTGTTGAGTACATCGGCCAGGTGCGAGCGTGGTTTTACTATGTGCATGCCGTCAACGTCGCCTTGGCCGAAATCGGCGCCTTTGGCGAGGCGGGTGAGCAGCATAAAAACGCCTACAGTAACGTCATCACCACCGGTGTGGTGGCGGGCAATGATGGCCGCAAGATGAGTAAATCCCTGGGTAACTTTACCGACCCGAACGAGCTGATGGATAAGTTCAGCGCGGATTCCTTACGTTTCCTGCTACTGAGTAGTCCGCTGCTGAACGGTGAGGACTTTGCTCTGCACGATAAGGACGTTGGCGACGTGGCGCGCAAGCTCAGCATGATTTGGAATATGTATGATTTCTTCACCATGTATGCAGAAGTTGACGAGTTCACATTTCCGTACGATACGGCGTCTTCGGATGCGTTTCTCGTTCACCGTATCACTAATACGGCTCACTCCGATACTCCCGAATCCTTGTCTCGCACTGGAACTGAGAACTCGTTCCAGATTAGCGTCGATATTGATAAATTATCTAACCCTCTCGATATTTGGATTATCAGTCGTTTGCACGAGCTGGTGGCGGAGGTCGAGAAGCAGATGGATGCCTACAATATCCCTGATGCGCTGAGCCCGATTTTGCCATTCCTCGACGACGCGTCCAACTGGTACGTTCGCCGCAGTCGCCGCCGCTTCTGGAAGTCGGAAGATGATGGTGACAAGAATGATGCTTATCGGACGCTACATTATGTGCTGGTGCGTCTGAGCTATATTCTGGCGCCATTTACGCCGTTCTTGGCCGAGGAGTTGTACCATAATCTGACGGGCGACGATGAGTCGATTCATCTGAAGGATTGGCTGCCAGCGGGTGCGGTGAACGAGCAGGTTCTAGCCGACATGTCCCGTACGCGTGAATTGATCAACAACGGCCTTAGTTTGCGGATGAAGCAGGATGAGCATCAGGTGTCGATCAAGGTTCGCCAACCGCTGCAATGTGCGGCATATGCGGGTGCAAAGCTGGCTGCGTACTACGAGCAGATCATGGCCGAGGAGCTAAATGTTAAGGAAATTCGCTGGATTGAGAATCTAGACGAACACTTGGCTGATTATGACGTGACCGAGGGTGTGATCAAGCCAGAGAATTGGATCGAAATTAGCAAGCAATTGACGCCCGAGCTCAAACGCGAAGGTCTGATGCGTGAAGTCATCCGTCACGTGCAGAGTGCGCGCAAGAAGGCGGGATTGCAAGTGGACGACCGGATTATGCTACAGCTGACGACGAATGACGAGCAACTTCATCAAGCGATCGATGAGCATGCTGAGGTGATTGCTACTGAGACGCTGGCGGTGCTTGGCGAGGTGCATGACAACCAGTCGACAGTGACGGTTGAAGGGGCTGAGCTCGAGATTGCTCTTGTTGTTGTAGAATAGTCATCAGGATAAAAGTTACTACCTCAAAACTAATGCGTGACAAGCGTTTGCTCGGCTGCGCGCCGATCGGACATTCATGACCTTGGCGATCGCCATACAACGCGGTACAATGGGTCTATGTGTAATCTAGCAGTTCTCAGTCAGTTACTCTTTTTCGCGCGAGCCGGTGGCGGCGGGTCAAGTTCTGGCGGCGGCGGTGCCGTCCTTTTCGGGATACCGATGGTAGTTGCGATTTCGGTAAGTGGTTTTGTGAAAAAAACTACCCAGTCAAAGATGGCCGCCATAGCGGTCGGGTTTTTGGCCGGCCTACTTGCCAGCTTGTTCTACCTAATCGGCGGTGTTGTTATTTTTATCCTGGTGGCCATCTCGGCATTGGTCGGTGCGATTATCGGGGCATTTACGGATAAGATCAGCCGTTTTCGCAAAGGCAGCGAGGCTGCAAAACAGGCCGTTCAGCAAGCAGCTACCCAGGACAGCGCCTGGAATGAGCAGGGTATTGTCAATTATGCAACGACGGTGTTTAATCGGTTTCAGTATGATTGGGAGCGGATGGATTTGCCATCAATTCAGCAATACGTCACGCCGAATTATGCGCAGCATATAGGACTAATGTTGTATGCTCTACAACAGATGGGGCGAGTCAATCGCATGAAGAATGTGGCGATCAGTGAAGCGATTATCACCCGGGCGTATGATGATGCGAATGATCAGAATGACCGAGTAAGTGTGAGTTTTGTTGCCTCGGCAAATGATGAGCTGATTGACGTGGCGAGTGATGCGGTGCTACATCGTGATACGGGCGAGTTTGGTGAGCAGTGGAACTTTGTGCGCTCGGGTGATGGCTGGTTACTGGATAGTATTGATCAGGCAACAGAAGATTCTGCCCAGCTTGTCGCTTCTATGCAGCAGTTTGCGGCACAATACGACATGTACTTCAGTCCGGACTGGGGGCGGCTACTGCTACCGACCCGCGGTGAATTATTTAAGGGCGGCTTTAAGGGTACTGACATCAACAACCATATCATCGGGTTCTGGACGGGCAATCTATTAGCGCAGCTATACACCTATGTGGCTGACGCTTCAAATACTGATTCGGCGACTACATACATTATTGGACAGGTTAATTTACCAAAGTCGTATGGCGGGATTTTAGTGGAGCGTCGGGATTCACGTTTCCTGAAACGGTTTAGGGCGCCGTCAGGCTATAAAAAAGTAGAACTGGAATGGGGTGACTTTAACAAGCGCTACCAAGTATATGCCACCGATGAGAATCAGGTGACGAGCTTTGAGCTGCTCAATCCAAGTTTCATGGCATGGTTGTATGATCAAGATATTAAGGTTAATATTGAGGTGGTAGATAATATTGTTTATCTCTATGCCAAAATTTCCACTGGCGAGATGCGCTACGCGGAGATGATGGATATTTTGCAGAAATCACATAAAGAACTCAAGATGTAAGGAGGAAATATGATTACCAAAGCTATTATTCCGGTCGCTGGTTGGGGCACACGAATGCTACCAATTACTAAATCAATTGAAAAATGCATGCTGCCAATTGGTAATCGACCGCTGATTGATTATGTGGTGCAGGACTGCTTGGCGGCCGGCGTGCGTGAGCTGATTTTTGTGGTTGGCGAGCAGAGTTCACAACTAGAGAGCTATTATCGGAGCAATATTTTGCTCAACGATTATTTGCGGAGCAAGGGCAAAGATGACAAGTTAGCCCTGGTAGCGCCGATTGATGCGAAGCTTCACTTTGTGACGCAACCGAGCTATGGTAAGTACGGATCAGCGGTACCGGTAGCCTTGGCGGCGGACTATATCGAGGACGGTGAGTCGGCAGTTGTGCTGATGGGCGATGACTTTATATATAATGCCGACGGCTCAAGCGAAGTAGCGCGGTTGATAGCAGCAACACCAGACGGTCAGTGCAGTCTATTAGTCCAGGAAGTGCCAGGTGATGACATTAGCCGGTATGGGGCGATTATGATGGACGAGGATGGTAACTTTGTAGAGATTGTTGAAAAACCGAAGCCAGAAGAGGCGCCAAGTCACTTTGCCAACACCGGTAAGTACGTTCTCACCAAACAAGTGATTCAGTCTTGTGCCGATGTTGAAATATCGCCGCGTGGTGAGTATGAATTAACTGATGCAGTCAGTAATTATGCTCGGGCCGGCGGTGTCGTCAAGGTTGTGCCAGCGGTAGGTATGCATTTGGACGGCGGTAACGTCGATGGTTGGCTGCATGCGAACAATGTAGTGTGTGGGCGATCTGGATCATGTTCGTGTGAAATCTGATCGAGTATGATTTTTACTTGCCAGACGCTTATGCTTAGCGTATAATGTAGGCGTTAGTACTCTAAATACTGAAATATACAATAATAACAGGGGGCATCACGCATGAAGATAACACAAAAGACAAAGCGATTGTTACTGGCGAATGCGGTAGTTGCGGCTATTGTCGGCGTGTTGACAATGCACTACCTAACATCAAGCCAGTTGGCGAAAGCTGATCCTATCAACTCAACTGACTTCGTCATGACTATTGATACGCGAAAAGGAGCTGGCAACACGTTTACCATACCGACATTTGGTAGTGGTTATAATTACAACGTTGCATGCGGTAATGGCGTGACGCTGACCGGTCAGACGGGTAATGCGGTATGTTCGTATGCAACAGCTGGTGAGTATCAGATTCGCATTAGCGGCGCTTTCCCGCGCATATTCTTTAACTTTACCGGTGATAAGCTAAAAGTTATTTCGATTGATCAGTGGGGTACGAATGAGTGGCTGAATATGGAGCATGCCTTTGATGGTGCCGAGAATCTCGATGTGAAGGCTACCGATAAACCGCGGATGGGTAAGGTGGTAAGTCTGGCGTATATGTTTCGAGATGCCAAGAACCTAAAGGGTGTAGGCGCTGACTGGCAATGGGATACTGCCAATGTCCAGAGTTTGAATAGTACATTCTCTGGGGCTCGTCAGTTTAACCAAGACATTTCTAACTGGAATACGGCTAAGGTTACTGACATGGATAACACGTTTACCAATGCCTACGAGTTTAATCAGCCGATTCAGAAATGGGATGTTAGCAAAGTAACGACGATGGTGGCAGTATTAGCATACGCTAAGAAATTTAATCAGCCAATTGGTGAGTGGAATACCGCACGATTGTCGGATGCTCTCCTAGCGCTTGCCGGTGCTGAGAAATTTGACCAATCGTTGGCGCACTGGGACGTTCGCCAGTTGACCAATGCAGATGGACTACTAAATGGGGTAAAGATATCGACTCCAAATTATGACGCGACATTAATAGCGTGGCAGGGGCAGACAGTAAATAATAACGTCAAGCTTGGCGGCGGTAATAGCAAGTTCTGCCTGGCGGATGCGCAGCGCAGTAACTTAGTGAACACAAAATCGTGGATAATTGCTGATGCTGGCAAGGACTGTACGCCATACGCAGTGACCGCAGTGGATTATACTGGCGTGACGAATGTTGATGAGAACAGTGCGGCTGGAACGGTATTGGGTCGACTGACAAGTACCGATGCTGTCGGTTCCCCACAGAGTGACTTTACTTATACGTTTGGCTGTGCCGGGGCGCAAAATAATCTTGTGACGATTGATGGTAATACGATCAAGTTGGCGCGGTCACCAGATTATGAGCAAAATACTACGCTAGCGATTTGTGTGCGATCGACCAACAAGGCTGGACAGACATTTGATAAGCATCTAACAATTACGGTAAATAACCTTCTCACACTTTCCTATAATGCAAATGGTGCCGATGCGGGTACAGTGCCAGCCTCAACAGGAGAGACGCTTCGCTCTGGTGCTACAGTGGCTGTGGCAGCAAATACCGGTAACTTGGTAAAAGTAGGTCATACGTTCACCGGCTGGAATACGATGGCTAACGGCGGTGGCGCAGCATACGCAGCAGGCACAACTGTGACGGTAACAGCTGATACAACGCTGTATGCACAGTGGCAAGTTAATAACTATACATTGCATTTTGATACCAAGGGTGGCTCTAGCGTACCGGATCAAACAGTGGCATTTGGTGCGAAGGCAACAGCGCCAACAGCACCAACTAAAACAGGCCACACGTTCACTGGTTGGTATAAGGACGCTGGATTTACACAACCCTGGGATTTTACGATCGACACGATGCCAGCAGCCGATACAACACTTCATGCCAAGTGGACAGTGAACCAATATAAGGTGCATTATGATGCGAACACTGGTAGCGGCGCGACACCGGATACTGTTGGTAATTATGATGCTACAGTACAGTTAGCTAACAGTAACTTTACAAAGACCGGCCACACATTCACTGGCTGGAATACGATGGCTAACGGCGGTGGCACGGCGTATGCAGCTGGTGATAATTTCCACCTGACTGGTGATGTAACGCTGTATGCTCAGTGGCGCAAGAATAATTATACGCTTACTTTTGACTCGAAGGGTGGTTCACCTGTACCGTCACAAACGGTAGAGTATGGCGCTAAGGTAACTGAGCCGACCCCACCAACTAAGACTGGCCACACGTTCGCCGGTTGGTATAAAGATGCTGGGTTTGCCAATCCATGGAACTTTGGTACCGACACCATGCCAGACATTAACGCAACACTGTACGCCAAGTGGACGGTTAACCAGTATAAAATTCACTACAATGCTAATACTGGCGCGGGGACAATGAGCGATACAGTTGGCAATTATAATAGTACTGTTCAGATAGCAGCAAATAGCTTCACGAAAGCAGGTCATGCGTTCACTGGCTGGAATACCGAGGCAAACGGTACAGGCACGCCTTACGCCGCTGGTGCCAATATTCAGCTAACGGGTGACGTGACACTGTATGCCCAGTGGCGTGATTCACAGCCACCGGTAACACCGGCTGCCGCTCCAGATATGACCGCTGCTTCAGATACTGGTGATAGCAACTCGGATAATATTACGAATAAAACCAAACCAGCCTTTACGCTGATGTGCACTGAGGCAGGCAGCACCTTGACGTTGTACGTAGATGGGGTTGCAAATGGGACGGTAAATTGCACTGGCCCTGGTCCGGTTAATGTAGCTCCGATAACACCACTGTCTGAGGGTAATCATACAATAACATTTACTGAGACTGATGCGGCTGGTAATGCTTCGCAGAGCTCACCGGCACTAACGGTAACAATTGATACGACTGCTCCGGCCGCTCCAGCGGTTACGGTTGATTCGGTGACTGCTGATAATACAATTAATGCCGCTGAAGCAGCTGCGCCGCAAATTATTCGTGGCTTGGCTACTGGTACTCGTCCTGGTGATAAGGTGAGGGTAACGGTTAATGGTACGACGTATGAGACGACTGTTGATGGGACCGGCGCCTTTGCAGTGACAGTTCCGGGTGCTGAGCTAGTATCAGACCCCGATCATACGATTGACGTAACGGTAATTGCTTCTGACGTGGCTGGCAATACGACTAGTACGAGTATGACAAAAACCTACAACGTTGATGCTGATGTTGTTGCGCCACCAGCGAAAGCAACGCTTAAATCATCTTCTGATTCCGGTGCGAGCGACTCAGATAATATTACCAACAACACGACACCGACGGTAATACTGCAGTGTATATCAGCTACCGACAAGCTGCATCTTATCGTTGATGGTGTTGAGGTGCAGACTATCAACTGTACAGCAGTGGGACCGGTTGAGGTGACTTTACCGAATGCATTAAATGATGGCAATCATACCGTGGTGTACCGCAGAGAGACGCCAGCTGGTAATATATCAGCACCGTCAACACCGCTAACACTGACGATTGATACGATTGCGCCGACTGGCACGCTTGGCACGCAACAAGCCACGACTGCTTCGCCTGCTTTGAGCGGTACGGTAACTGATTCTGCTGCTAAGGTAACTGTAACTATTAATGGTGTTGATTATCCGGCGACGGTTGCAGGAGGAACTTGGACACTGCCGGCGAATGTTATCGCTGCGCTTGGCAATGGAGTGCACACGGTCAAGCTAACCTTTACCGACATCGCTGGCAATACCTCGACTGTGACAAGGCCGCTCACAATCACTTTACCAACACCGCCGACTCCACAGCCGCAGCCGGGCAGTCCAAATCCAGCTCAGAGCCAGAATCAGAAGAAATCTGGCACATCACTAGCCGACACTGGTGATAATGGTTATCTACTTATTGGCATATCGAGTCTCGCGGTTGCCGCTGGTCTGATCGGTATTTATCGGTTACGGCGTTTGTAGGTAGTAGCGCTAGAATTTGCTGGTGGGGATACATTAAAGCCAGTAGTATTACGACGGGTAGGATATTTGAACTACTGACACAGAACTACCGGTTAATATAGAGTATACCATATGGTGCAGCACGGATGTGATAATGTGATTGATTTATCACCATATCTCTGGTACAATGGAACAGATTGAAAACTAATTTTTAAGGAACGAAATGAAAGCAGTCGTAAAAATCTCTGGCAAGCAATATATTGTCAGCGAAAAAGAGTCCCTCTTGGTGGATCTCCTCCCTGAAGGCACAAAAGAACTCACTCTCGACGCACTTTTAGTGATTGATGGTGATAAAATAACAGTTGGCACGCCAACTGTAAAAGGTATTGTGGTGAAGGCAAAGGTCGTTGAAGCAGAAGTCAAAGGCGATAAAATCCGCGTCATCCGCTACAAGAGCAAGAAACGTGTCCACAAAGAAACTGGTCATCGCCAGAAGTACACCAAGATTCAGATTACCTCGATTAAATAACCGATAAATCATCATACCGCCCCGTGATGAGGGCGGTATTTTTATGGCCGAAACTATGGTACAATGAGGTAAGCAGAAGGGGTATCGATGACGAAGATTATTGCGGTGACAAATCAAAAGGGTGGCGTCGGCAAGACGACGACTTCAATTAATGTGGCGTATTTTTTGGCAAAAGCCGGTAAGCGGACGCTGATTGTTGACTTTGATCCGCAGGGAAATGCCACCAGCGGCCTTGGTATTGATAAGCAAGAATTGGGCGCAACGATGACCGAGGTGGTGACTGGTCAGACGGCCTTGAATAATATAATTATTCAAACTGACATCAAGAATCTATCAATCGCACCGGCCACGCCGCACCTAGCAAATACCGAGGTTGAACTGGCCCAAGCTGAGGGGCGGTTTGTGCGGCTGCGCCAGGCGCTGGCGAGCCTCGCTGGGTATGATTATGTGATCATTGATAGTCCGCCGAGTCTGAGTCTGCTGACCGTGAATGGGCTGATCGCAGCACAGTACGTCCTATTGCCAGTGCAGGCAGAGTTTTATGCACTCGAGGGGCTGGGGCAGCTGATGGAGACGATGAAGTTGGTCCGCAAGGGGCTCAATCCGCATCTGCGCTTGCTCGGTGTAGTAACCACCATGGTTGATTCGCGAACGACTCTGTCGAGTCAGGTGTACGATGAAATTAAAAAGCATTTTGCTGATACGCTTTTCAAGACGACGATTCCGCGTAACATTCGCCTTGCCGAGGCGCCAAGTCACGGCGTGCCGGTTGGCGTGTACGATCGTTTCTCAAAGGGCTCGCGGGCCTACCACGCGCTGACCAAAGAAATTATCGAGAGGATTGAAGGATGAAAAAGGGACTTGGGCGGGGATTTGATTCGCTGATACCGACAAATTTGTTTGACGAGGCCTTTGACCCGACGGCTGGTCAAGATGCGACAATGTCGCAATTACGCCAGCTGCCTACCGCAGACATTATCCCAGATCCAAATCAGCCGCGGCGGTTCTTTGATGAGGAGGCGCTGCGTGAGCTGGCCGATTCGATTCGTCGGCATGGCGTGGTGCAGCCGATCGTCGTGACGCCACGTGGGGCACAATTCATGATCGTGGCTGGCGAGCGGCGCTGGCGAGCGGCGCAGCTGGCTGGATTAGTAGAAATACCGAGCATCATTCGCAGTTTAAGCGATCAGCATCGATTAGAGGTGTCACTGATCGAGAACTTGCAGCGACGCGACCTCAATCCGCTAGAGACGGCGACGGCCTACATGAAGCTACGCGACCAGTTCAATATGACACTGGAGCAAATCGGCCAGCACGTTGGCGGTAAATCGGTCAGCGCCATTAGCAATACGCTGCGCCTCTTGAAATTACCGAGCGTGGTGCGGACGGCGCTGTTTGAAAATAAGATTTCTGAAGGGCAGGCGCGAACGTTAGTGGGGCTGCCAGATGATGTGGCGGAGGATTTATTGCAGCAAACGATTGATCAGGACTGGAGCGTGCGCAAGCTTGAGCAGATGATCGCCGCCTGGAAGCGGTCGCAGCAGCCGTCGGGCCCCGCGCCAACTCCAAAGTCAGCCCGCTCGCCGCACGTCTCGTCGGTAGCGCGCCTGTCGAAAAAACTTCGTGCTGACATCACGGTTCGCACCAGTAAGCGCGGTGCTGGTCAGATTATCATCCCGTTCAAAGATCAAGCGGATTTTGAGCGGATCCGTGACTTGATTGGCTGATGATTAAAACCCTCTGATCTGTGTGAAGGGGAAAATGCGGGCGATGACCGGCCCAACAATGTCGTATAGCGGAATGTTGCCCATGCAGTTACGCGAGTCACACGAAAAATTACCCTCACGATTATCACCCATCACGAAAACCGTCCCCTCGGATACCTTGGTGTCGACATCGCCGGAGGTGGGTGACTTTGGTTCGTTTTTGTTGACGGTTGTATCGGGGTTAAAGCCGTTCGGATGTTCGGTGTTATAAACGGTGACAACGCCGTTTTTGACGGTGACGCGCTCACCCGCGAAAGCGATTACCCGTTTGACGATATATTCATCGTGACCTAGGGTCGGATTGTAATTAGGATTCTTAAAGACAATAATTTGGCCGCGCTGGGGGATGTACTGTTTATTTTGCAGCTGTTTGATCGTGACTGATAGTCGGTCGACGATCAGGCGGTCGTTGGTGTGCATGGTGTTTTCCATGCTTGGGCCTTGCACGCCAAAGCTACGAAAAACAAAGGTATTGATCAAAATCGTTCCGATAATTACTCCGACCACAAAAATAATCAGCCCCAGACTGTCCCTCAGGCGCGGGTGTCGATCGAGAAAGTGAGCATCCATCCGCCTTATTATACATGGTTTGGCGGCGAAAACCAAAAGCTTGATCGATAGAGAAGTGTGCTATAATAAGGAGCAGTGAAAATTTCAAATAGGAATTCGGTCGATGGATTTGTACCGCGGAGGGTTCAGCGGTCTCGTTTGGGTGGTGTGTCGCCAGAGCAGGTAGCCGCTCATCCTCGTCAGGCGGAGCAGCCTACCCCACAGATACTTGGGCAGCAGCCGGTCCAATTACCGCGCCAGTCACTGTCACAAGCTGATCGGGTGCGCCTTGCGACTTCGTCAACTGCTGATATTGACGAAGATATTAGCAATTCGCTCAAAGATCTTGACATCCAAAAGCCCGAAACACCTCGCGAAAAGCGCAAGAAATCGCATAAAAAACGTCGCAAGCTAAAGATTATTATCCTGGTGATCGTGGCGCTGATAATTCTGGTGGGCGGATTTTTGCTGTACAAGGCGTGGGTCAATGCGGGGCGAGTGTTTGGTAGCGGTAATCTGATTGACTTGTTTCAGAATCAACCGCTGAAAATGGATGCACACGGGCGGAGCAATATGCTGATCCTCGGTACGACGGATGATGATCCAGACCATCCGGGCGCAACGTTGACCGACTCAATGATGGTGCTGAGTGTTGATCAAAAGAAGCACGATGCCTATATGTTTAGTATTCCGCGCGACCTATACGTGCAGTTTGGGCGGGTTTGTAATTCTGGTAGCGCAGGCAAGATCAATGAATATTTTGACTGCGTTGCCAAGGGCAACGATGAGCAGTCTGAGCGGAAGCGGATGGATGCCACCCGCGAGTTTGTTGGCAAGATTTTTGGCATGGATCTACAGTACGTAGCGCATGTTAACGCTCAGGTGATCAAGGATGCGGTCAACGCGGTCGGTGGTGTGACCGTGAATGTGCAGAGTGATGATCCGCGCGGTGTGTTTGATCCGAGCGTCGACTGGATGTGTCGGGAAAAGGGTCTATCAGCAGAGCAGCGGAAACGACGCTGTCCGACGGGGCATTACATTCATTTCAAGAATGGGCCAAATGAGATGGACGGTGACAAGGCGCTGTATTTCTCGCGAGCGCGTGGTGCGTTGGGTGGTTCGTATGG
Organism: Candidatus Saccharibacteria bacterium oral taxon 488; assembly: GCA_046846435.1. Taxonomy (GTDB): domain Bacteria; phylum Patescibacteriota; class Saccharimonadia; order Saccharimonadales; family Saccharimonadaceae; genus Nanosynbacter. The sequence continues at coordinate 195,011 of CP128407.1, forward strand.
GTTGGATAAGTCGAACTTTGACCGCGAGAAAAACCAACAGTTGGTGCTGATGGCGCTCAAGAACAAGGCGGCCTCGACAGGTACGCTGACTGATCTTGGCAAGGTGACGGCGCTGATGGACGCCATGGGTAAGAACTTACGCACTAACGTTGACGCCAAGGAAGTTCGTACGGTGATGGATGTTGCCTCCAAGATTAAAGATTCTGATATTCATCGTCTCAGCTTTATTGAAAAAGATAATGTCTTGCTCGGTACGAGTAGGGTTGGCACTTCCAGTGTGGTCGTGCCAACGGCTGGCCAGTTTGATTATTCGCAAATTCGATCGTTTATCAAGGTGGAAATATACGGTGATGCACTCGCTAAGGAAAAGGCACGCGTCCTGGTGCTCAACGGCAGTGGCGTGGTCGGAGCCGCCAAATCCGAAGCTGATCGCCTAAAGGCGGCATCGCTCAACGTGGTGAGCGTCGGCAATTCACCACAGAAAATTACCGAAAAGTATAAGGTGTATCAGCTGGAGTCAGGCAAGTCCAAGCAGGCTTCTGCCAACAAGATTAAAGAACTGTATGGTGTAACATTAACCGAAGGCAAACCGCCATTTAACCTGCCAGCCGAAGCTGACTTCGTGGTGATAATCGGGCCGTAATTTGGTATAATAGGGTGGCAATGGAGTTTCTGAAAAAAACAGCCAGGCGACGGTCGCTTCTCAGTAATATCGCTTATTACGCGCTCAATCTAGGGATGGTGGCAGTCTTGTTCTGGATGTCGCAGGAAATTCATTATCCGTTGGCGGCGATTGTGTTGGTACTCTTAAGCAAGTGGCGGACATTGTCGGTACGCCCTAAGTTTTGGCTAACGAATATTCAAGGAAGTCTGGTTGACGTGGTGGTTGGTCTCGGTGTGGTGGCGCTGATGTACGCGCCGCAGGCGACGCTGGAGCTACGAATCGCACTGGCGATATTTTATGCAGCGTGGCTTGTCGCTATCAAGCCGCTGTCAAAGCGCTGGCAGATGACATTGCAGGCGGGCCTCGCGGTGTTTATCGGTACAGCAGCGCTGTTTGCAGTGTCACATGAATGGCCGGCCGCGGTGGTCGTGTTGAGTGCGCTAATTATTGGGTATGGTACGGCTCGGCATTTTCTATCGACGTTTCGTGAGGAGCAGATTACTGTACTCAGTCTAGCCTGGGGGCTGGTATTTGCGGAGATTGGCTGGCTGGCGCATTACTGGACGTTTGGTTATGCGCTGCTTGGGGTAAACGCGCTGCAACTACCGCAGGCGACGATTATCTTGATGCTGCTGTCATTCGTGGCTGAGCGTGTTTATACCTCTTGGCATAAGCATGAAACGATCGTCGTTGCTGAAGTTGCCGGCCCAGCTATCTTGGCGTCGGCGCTCATCCTGACTATTTTACTATTTTTTAACTCGGTGACACTATAAATTATAAAATTGGAGTAAACCTATGGAGCAAGAAGCGAATCTAACCAACCAGCCAAAACCGAACCGCCGCAAGAAGATTGCGCTGATAAGTATATGTATCATTGCGGGCATATGGCTGGCGTTTGGTTCAGCGGCATTTGGGTCGTGGTTAACGCTTCAGTTGACAAAGCAATCTCCGCAGCCAGTGGCTGATGGCAACCGGGTTATATCGCGAGACGAAGCCGATGTTAGCGAGGTGGTGCAGCGTGTTTCTAAAAGCGTAGTCTCAATTGTTACAACCAAAAACGGTCGGTCCTTTTCGTATAGCGACGTGCGGCAGGGTGCTGGTACGGGCATTATCATTAGTAAGGACGGCTATATTTTGACAAATAAACATGTTGTCAAGGACGCTGATCGTGTTGAAATTGTGAGCAGCGACGGCACGCAATATACTGATGTTAAGTTTGTTGGAGCCGACCCACTCAACGACGTGGCATTTCTCAAGATTAACGGTGTTAATGATCTGCCAGCGGCCACCCTAGGTGACTCAGGTACCGTTCGTGTCGGTCAGAAAGTGATTGCAATTGGCAATTCATTGGGTCGTTACCAAAATACCGTGACGATGGGTATTATCTCGGGCAAGGGTCGGCCGGTTCAGGCGTCCACTAGCGAGCGGAGCGGCGAAGCCGAGAGCTTGACTGATTTGCTCCAGACCGATGCCGCGATCAATCCGGGAAATTCTGGTGGGCCACTCCTCAATATGTCGGGCCAGGTTATCGGCATCAACACAGCGATTGTCTCGGATGCACAAAGCGTAGGTTTTGCGATTCCGATCGGTGCTGCCAAGGGGCTAGTCCGCAGCGTGTTGGCATCTGGAAAAATTCAGAAATCGTATATCGGCGTGCGATATATCGCTATCACGCCTGAGGTGCGTGCCGAGTATAAACTATCCGCCAAAAGCGGCGCCTATGTCGGTGGTTCACGCGACAAATCAGCGGTCGTCGCTGGCGGGCCGGCAGATAAAGCAGGCATTAAGGACGGCGACGTCATTACCAAGGTGAATGACAAGCTAATCGGCGAGCAGGGCGGCCTCGGCAGTCTTATTTCTGAGTTCTTGCCAGGCGAGACAGTAGAACTGACTATCCTGCGCGACGGCAAGGAACAGAAGGTCAAGCTAACGCTTGGTGCTTACAAAGCGTAGGACGATGATAAAGCCGCGCGTCTCTGCCTCGTGAAGGCCGTGGTCCTTTGCTTGGTCGAGAATTGCCTGGTGCTGTCGCGGGTCGGCCTCTAGAAAGAGCAGACCGCCCGCTGTTATGTGGCGCGGCGCTTGCTCGATAAGCGTCTCGATCAACCGCAGTCCATTATCCGCTGCGAATAACGCTTCGGCGGGTTCGTGACGCAGTTCTGGCGAAACATCCCAGTCCCGATCAACATACGGCAGATTAGCAAAGATATAATCTACCGGCTCAATCTGCCCGGAAAGGAGCGATTGTTGCTGTAGCGTCACCCGCGCCTGCAAATTGCTCGCGTTTTTCTCGGCAATTTTTATGGCTCGTGGACTAATGTCCGATAAAATAACCCGCAGGGATGGCCGCTCTAGCGCCGCTGTAATACCGAGGCAGCCCGAACCAGTACCAACATCAATCAGCGTCTTTGGCGCGATTTCACCGGCTGTCAGCGCTAAAAACAAGGTAATCATCTCCTCTGACTCCGGCCGCGGCACCAGGACGGCCGGTGAAACAGTAAATTTCCGTCCGTAAAATTCCTTACAGCCCAAAATATACGCCAGCGGTACTCGATCAAGCCGCAGGCTCAGCCTGGCATCGGCGATATCAACCCGCCGCGGGTCAGTCTCCTCATCCAGGTGTGCGTGAAGGTACGTCCGGTTCTTCCGCAGGGTGTTAGCTAATATCAGCTCGGCGTCCAACCGTGCCGATGTGATACCGATAGCTTTTAACTGTTTAGCGGCGTTCTTTAGCCAGGTTGCTATTGTTGACTTTTCTTGCATTATATGCTAAATTGTACACCATTGAAGAGGAATTTCATAGCTAGCGTGGTTATTAGAGAGTACGGAAAGGATTGAGATATATGAGTAAGCGTGTGAACAAATTGGGAGTAGATTTTCCTTCTTGTGAAGGCTTGGTGAGTATTGACCACGATTTTCCAACGATCCAGTTTGATCACAAGTTGGTTGCCAAGCTGCTGCCTGGTGAAGTTGTTGACGTTTCTGAAGAAAGCCTAAAAAAATATCTTAGGTATGCTGAAATACCGGAAGATCGCTGGGGTGATTTATCGCTGACTATCACTGGTGCGAAAAATTCCTTATACTTGAAGAGCAAGGAACTAGGATATGTGGAAAACGATGATGGTGGTAAGAAATTCAATATGGTCGTAGGGATCGACTATTGCCGCAATTCTGATATTACGTTACAGAATGAATTGTGTTACGTTAAGGATAGAATAGACGGAAAACTTGACCTACATAAGAAAAATTCATTGTACGGGCTGGGGGGTTTAGTTTCCAGAGAAAGATTCTGTAAGCAGGCTATTATAGCTCATGCTTTGGGTGCTCTTGCGTATGCATGTGGTATGCACTTTAATATTGAAGAAGTAAAAGAAGGTGTAATTTATACTTTGGCTACAGCTGATACTTTGGCTGCAGCGTCCTTAGGGGCCTATCTAAAGGGGTATCGCCATGATCCAGGAGAAGAGTGTGTCCGTGGGGTGGCAGAAGAGGATGGGTGGTCGCATCATGTATTTAATAGGCGTATAGACGCTACGTCTACGAGTGAGTCGTCAGTATCATTATTTTTGTCTCACCCCTGGACCTCGGTGCAAATAGTGAAAGATAATAATAGAGTAGATGCGATGAAGCAAGCAGCTAATCAGCTGGGGCTGTCATGTTATGAGACGATAGACCCAGATGAGATTAAACTACTTATTAATAAACAAGCTAAGAGGGAGTATTTTCAAGATCGACATTTGCAAAAAATCGGGTTAATTCGCAGAGAAGAAGGGTCAAAGAGGTTGACAACTAGAAGAATCACCGATATCCTAATGAAAGATGTGGACGTAGCTCTTCAAGGTGGTGGTGCAGTTGTCGCCGTGGTACCCGACTCCATACGTAGTATTGGGCTGGGAGAGTTTCATAAACGATATGATGACATCAAGCGCGGTTTTGCAGAATAGGGTTTCTTATTAAACTTCCGCATTCTTCGCCTTCAACTCCCGCTCGTACCGCTGCAATTGATCAATCAAATCATCAATATCCCCGTTCATCGCCGCGGGGATATTGCTGCGGCTGTAGTGAATACGGTGGTCGGTGATGCGGTCTTGCGGGAAGTTATAGGTGCGGATTTTTTCGGAGCGGTCGCCAGTGCCGACTAATGAGCGTCGCTCAGCACTCAACTTGGCATTTTCCTCGTCAATTTTCATCTGCAGTAAGCGCGAACGCAGCACGCTCATGGCTTTTTCGCGGTTCTTGATCTGTGATTTCTCGTCTTGGTTGGTGACGACGATACCGGTCGGCAGGTGAGTGATCCGTACTGCCGAGTCGGTAGTGTTGACGCTCTGGCCGCCATGGCCGCTGGAGCGGTAAATGTCAACTCGTAGATCGTTGGCGTTGATTTCAATATCAGTCTCTTCAGCTTCCGGCAGTACCGCCACGGTAACCGTCGAGGTGTGGACGCGGCCTTGGCTCTCGGTGACTGGGACGCGCTGGACACGGTGGACGCCGCCTTCAAATTTCAATTTGGCGTATGGCGCGTCACCCTTGACCATAAAAATGACTTCTTTGTAGCCGCCAGAATCGTTGGCAGATTCACTGACGAGTTCAGTTTTGTAGCCATTTGCTTCACACCAACGTAAATACATGCGGTACAGTTCCGCTGCAAATAGCGATGCTTCGTCGCCACCAGCGCCAGCACGGATCTCTATGATGATATTTTTCTCGTCGTTTGGATCTTTTGGCGTCAGTAGGATGAATAACTCTTCCTCCAGTTCTGCCAGACGCACTTCAGTTTCAGTGATTTCGGCTTTTGCTAGTTCCGCTAATTCGCCGCCGTCATTCGCTAATTCTTTGGCGTCACGTAGATTTTGCTCCAACGTCGCTCGCTCTTCGCCTTTGGCAATAAGCGTCTCCAGTTCTGAGAACCGCTTATTTTTACTCGTGAAATCCGGCGAGCCATACGCGTCGGGACGCGCTAAAAAATCACCCAGCGCTGCCCGCTCCGCCTTCAACGCCTCGAGGTCGAGAGAGATTTTTGTCATATGGATTATTATAGCATATTGGTGGGGGCGGCGGGCTTACTAGTAAAATACCGATAGTATGATAAAATACTTGACAAATAAAGAAAAATAGAGTAATATGTAGACCATTGGTACATCACGTATTGCAGTAGCAAAGATAAGGAAAATAAAAAGTATGGGCAAATTATTACAAGCAACACGACGTATGGTCAACGAAACCTTCGGGACAAATTTTGGGCGGATTCGTAATGTCAAGAAGGCCTGGGAGATGGCACAAGAAGAAAATAGGACCTGGGAACGCAAAGAGAAAATAAAAAGACGTCGCGAAGCAGAACGTAAAGTGGGGGAATGGGTTGCAGCAAGGACCGCGAAAGGAGAAAATCTGGCGGAACCAAGTCCGGAAATACAGCCCGGTTCTCCCGAGTATTTTGATAAGATGTTTGATACCGTTGGGCAACTTACATCTGGTACCCCAAATGAGCAGCAGCTCGAAGGTTTAGTAAAAGATTATAATCTGGAATCGCTGAGGGGGATGGAGGTTAGGTTTAGTCCTGGTTTTCCTGCGGATGACTTCGTTGCTACTAGGGGCGGCGAGCAGGTTGTCGGTGTAGCGCGTGCCTATGAAGGAGGTCCTACGACAGCGCTCAACAGGCATATGGATGAGTTTGCCCTAGATAGGAGCACTGGCATTTTGAAGGAGGTGTCGTGTTTTGAGCCGGGTGATGGTGGGCCTGTGCGGCATTATGTAAGCTGGTCTCATCCTGACGGTCATTGTACTACCATTGACTTGAATAGAGACGGTTCATTTATTGAGGGCTCACGAGTTGACAAGCCTGCAAGCTCCGAAGGTGTGGTTAACTATCAGCGATCGGTACAAACTATGGCTAGAGTTATTGAAGCCAAGCTAGCGGTTCGGAAACAGGGGGAGTTTGAAGAACAGCTTCAGCAGGGGCGGTAATCTGATCTAGTTGGCAATTTTCGTTAAGTCTTGTTAACCTAAAACCACCCCGGTCGTTGGGGTGGTTTTGAGCTATACTGTGTCGTGACTCGAGTTATTTCTTAGCTTTCTTGCTCTTTGCCTTAGGTGCAGCCGCTTTCTTCTTCGTGTCGTCTGTGTCATCGTCTGCTGCCTTGGCGGCTTTTTTGGCGGCAGCCTTCTTGGCTTTGTTGGCTAGGGCTGCCTTGCGAGCCTGGGCAGCTGCTTGGCGCGCCTTGAACCGGTCAACACGACCCTCGGTGTCGATGATCTTTTCTTCGCCGGTGAAGAATGGATGCGAGGCGCTAGAGATGTGCACCTTGACGAGCGGATAAGTTTTGCCATCTTCCCAAACGATGGTATCCGTGGTTTGCGCCGTTGACTGAGTCAAGAACGCGAAGCCCGCTTGATCGTCGCTAAATACGACCGGGCGATAGTTCTGTGGGTGAATACTGCTTTTCATAACCTTGGTATTTTAGCAAAAAATGAGGAGCAATGCAAACTTAAAACAAGTGACGGGGCGCTAGTGTCTACGAGAGGGCCAGATAGGCATAAATGCAACAAGGACTCGTTACGACGTAGTTGCGTCTGATGTTTACTAGTGGTATAATTAGCGGGTAACTAAACATAACGACACAGCCCGTCGCAGCTCCAATAAGCGGCGGGCGAGGAAAAGGAGTAACTTAATGTCTGTAACAGTAGATATGAAAGCTTTGTTTGAAGCTGGTGTCCATTTTGGGCACAAAACTAGCCGCTGGCACCCGAAGATGGCGCCATATATTCATTCAAAACGCCAAGATAGTCATATTATTGACTTGGCGAAGACGGCTGAGGCGTTAGAGAAGGCGCTGCCGGAGTTGACGAAGATTGCCGCTAGCGGTAAAAAGATATTGTTCGTCGGTACGAAAAAACAAGCCAAAGACGTGGTGCGTCAAGCGGCCGAGAGTATCAATCAGCCGTACGTGGTTGAACGCTGGATCGGCGGTATGCTGACCAACGGCGCAACGATTGCTCAGCAGATCAAGAAGTTGAAGAACCTCGAGAAGCGGATGGCGTCGGGCGACCTGGAAAAGCGCTACAACAAGCTAGAGGTGCAGCGCTTCCAGGAGGAAATTGATAACCTGAATTTCAAATACGGTGGCATTAAGAATTTGATGGGCAAGCCGGGCGCAGTGGTCGTGGTTGACGCGCTGACTGATGCGAACGCAGTGTGCGAGGCAGAGGCTCTGGGCGTGCCGGTGTTTGCCGTGGTTGATACTAATGTCAATCCAACGGGCATCAATTATGTTATCCCAGGCAACGACGATGCGATCAAGAGCATCCAGCAGCTACTTGACTACTTCACGGCGGCCGTAGCTGAGGGTGCGGGTAGCGTGAAAGCTGAAGAAAAACCAGTGAAAAAAGAGGAGAAATAGGATGGGAGTTTCTGTTGATGACATTAAAAAACTGCGCGAATTGACTGGTGTGGGCTTGACTGATGCAAAGAAGGCGCTAGTCGAAACTGATGGCGATTTTGACAAGGCGCTGGAGGCGATGCGCAAGAAAGGCTTGACCAAGGCGGAGAAAAAAGGCGACCGCGAAGCGCGCGAAGGCTTGATCGAGGGCTATGTGCATTCGGGCCGAATTGGCGTGGTGGTTGAAGTGAACTGTGAGACCGACTTCGTGGCGCGGCTGGATGATTTCAAGACATTGGCGCACGAAATTGCTATGCAAATTGCAGCCATGAGTCCGAAGTATGTTTCTGAGGCGGATATTCCGGCTGAGGAAATGGAGCGGGTTAGGACAGAGCTAATGGCCAGCGAGGCATTGGCAAGCAAGCCTGAAGAAATGCGTGAAAAAATCGTTGAAGGTCAATTGAAAAAGCACTTTGTCGAACAGGTGTTGATGAGCCAGGCATACATCTTGGACGACTCTAAGACAGTTGAGCAGCATATTAAGGAGGCGATCGCTAAACTGGGCGAGAACATCGTGGTTCGTCAGTTTAGGCGAATCGAGCTGGGCGTGAGCGAATAATATCGTCATACTTTGGCTTAGCATGATAAATCCCGCCAAAATGGCGGGATTTTAGCGTGTTGAGATTATCAAACAGTCATCCCTTTGGTGGCGGGCGTCGGTGGTGGTGACCACGAATTGATGATGTTGGATGGTTTCTTGGAGAAGTTTTTCACGGGTTGCGTCTAGTTCGGAAAAGACATCGTCTAGCAGGATGAGCGGCCGCGATTGGCTAGCTTTTGTCTGCAGTTCCAGCTCGAGCAGTTTGAAAGTCAGCATAATAGTACGCATTTCACCGCGTGAGGCAACTTTGATGGCCGGCTGGTTGTGGAGGAAAGTAGTAAAATCTTCGCGGTGTGGGCCGGCCGAAGTATGGCCTGTAGCGATCTCATAGTCGCGGGCGCGCTGCAGACGGTCGAGAAGCGCTTGTTCGTATTGATCAAGTGATGCACTGGCTTGATAAGCAGCTGCAAAAGCTGTCTTGCGTCCCGCCAGCGCTGCATATAGACTACTCAGCGCCATCTCGTGCTTCGCCAAGAATTCAGCACGAGCCTGGGCGATGTGGGTCGCTAGCTGAACGAACTTAATATCCCAGGCAAAGAGATGATCACGCCAGTTTTGGGTCGTCTCGTGGGGGTGTTTGAGTAGTTCATTGCGCTGCAGCAAGGTTCGATGAAAGGCACGGAGAGTGGCTTCGTATTGAGCATCCAGCCGAGATAATATACCGTCCAGAAAATCCCGTCGCCGCGATGGCGAGGAGGAAATAAGTCGTAGCTCGCTTGGCTCAAATAGAACGACCGGTAGGCGATGTTTGCGGGGAAGGAGCTTGCTGCGGCTATCGTTAATCGTGAACTCTTTATTTATCGTGCCGTCGGTTGTGCGGAGCAACTGGAGGCGTCGAGGGGTATCATTAGTTTCGAGGTGGATGATGGTTTGCGCCTGGTCATGTTGCATGCAATCAGCAAGGCTGCCACGAAAGCTACTGCCGCGGATGGCGACGTATATCGCTTCGAGCAAGTTTGTCTTGCCGGTGCCGTTTGGGCCAATGATGACGGTGCCGCCCGGCGCCAGTGTCGTCTCATAGAGGCCGTAGGAGCGAAAATGATATAGTTTAATGTGTGTTATCACTGACGATAATTATATCACGCGGCTTCTTCTGGTGAGGTTAGTTCCGCATAGGGATCGGCTACCCGTCGGAGATTTTTTTGGTCTTCTGGATCGATGAGCCCTGGATGAGAGAGAATGCTATGTTTGATTTGGGTTTCATGCAGCGAAAGTGGACGTTGCATATTTCTATATTCGGGCGGTAGGTCTTGCTCGTTACCACTAGTAATATCGTTTTCGATGACACATTCCCACGTGTCGGGTGCGCTCTCGATGAGCTTGACGTGGTGAGTGCCGGTGACGCCCAGGTAATCAATAGGCATTGGCGGAAGTTCAATGGTTACTCGTGGTGTTTCGGGGCGCTCCTCCATATACCAGTCTTCTGCACGGCAGATGGTGAATTCCTGTCCCCCGTACCTAACTTTTACGGTCTTAAAGCCATTGGGGTGTTCCTTGTCGGCATCAAGAGTCTTATTATTCTCAGCGGCGATCGCGGTAGCCTCACCGAAGAACTCACGACTTTCGTCTTGGTCGCCTGGTGTTTCCACGTCGCCGGTAGGTTCGTTAATACCATCCGGGAGATTACCGTAAAGGTCTGCATTATAGCCACTGTTGCGTGCTGCAACTTCCTCAGGACTAAGCAGTGACGCTTCCGTCTCTCCAGTTTGCGTTAGTCGCTCAATATCGCAGGCCATCTTCTAAGTTTTTATTTAGTTATACGTTAACGTTTTAATTTTAGCATGAATGTTTGGATAAGTCAAGCAGACAACCTTGCCACTAGTCTGTTATAATGGATGACAGATAACGGGAGGAAATATGTTTGACACACAACCATATGAGGATAAAATGGCGCAGGCGTTTAGTCATTTTCAGGACGAGCTAAAAAAGGTGCGGACGGGCCGGGCGCATGCCGGAATGCTGGACGGCGTGATGGTAGAGGCGTACGGGACGCGGATGCCGCTGAACCAGGTGGCAAATGTGACGGCGCCGGAGGCGCAGATGCTGCTGGTGACGCCATTTGATCCGAGTAATATTACGGCGATTTCGGCAGCGATTCGCGATAATCAGAGTTTGGGCTTTAATCCGTCCGATGACGGGCGAGTGGTGCGCGTGCCGGTGCCGGCATTGACCGAGGAGCGCCGCAAGCAATTAGTCAAGCAAGTCAGCGAAAAGGTCGAAGAAGCGCGGATCGCTATGCGGACGATTCGCCAGGATGCTCTGAAGGATGCCAAGCGGATGAAGGATGCCAAGGAGCTTGGCGAGGATGATTATAAGCGAGTCGAGAAGGAGATTGATGCGCTGATGAGTAAGGTGCAAGCACAAATTGACGAAGCGTTTAAGGCAAAAGAAAAGGATGTGTTGACGGTTTGATGAATCAGACGTTTGCCAAGCGCGTAAAAGAGTTAGGGCTGCCGCTGGATCAGATCATTATCATTGGTAGCGGTATTTTGGATCAATTAGGAATCCGCCAGTCTGCCGATATCGACGTGGCGGCTGGTCGAGCGGTATTAGAAAAAATTGCTCGTAGCGGTGGCTGGGTCGAAAAGCTTGATAAAAATCAACGCCGGTATTTGGTGAAGTATGATGGGTCGGTCGAAGTCTGGGATGGCTGGGAGATTGATGGGCGAATTGTTGAATACGACGAGCTGCTGGACTACGCGGTGAAATATGACGGTGTGAAGTTTGTCAATCTAGATTTTCTGCGGCGCTGGAAAAACTGGCGCGGGCGCGAAAAAGATATCCAGGATGTGAGGTTGATTGATGAATATCTAAAGAACACCGATGTGGCAGCTGTTCTTGAACAATGCGCCCCAGAGATTAATCGGTATATCGCGAACGTTTTTGAAGAATTTCAAGCAGATTTGGCGAACGTTTCTTTTACTGATTTATCGCGGTGGGCGCTTGAAGAGTCAAAAGTATATGCGCTTGGTCCAGGTAAGCGGCTGCGCGGCGCGCTTGTCATGCTGATGTGCACGGAGCTGTCTGTCGATAAAGAAGCAGCGGGCTACTTAGCAGCAGCAATTGAGTTGATGCATAGCTATCTGCTCATCATTGATGATGTGATGGATAAGTCGCCAATTCGTCGGGGTCATCCAACAGCGCATGAGGCGTACAAGGCTACGTTTTCTGGTCTGCAGCCAACGCAGTTTGAGTCAGACTTTGCCGCCGTTAACGTTGGCACTTTGACGCAGCATGTAGCGAACTGGGCAATTATGAAAGCAGAGCGTGTAGCCGACGTACCTGCGGGTACTGTTGCTAGGGTCATGCACCGATATATTGCTATTACTAACTTGGGGCAATTGGATGACCTGGCTGCTTCGGTTGATCGGCCAAGCTCGACTGAGCAGGTGCTTGAGATATATCACAAAAAGAGCGGCTACTATAGTTTTATCAATCCTATCGCGTGTGCTCTGGCGCTTGCGAATCGGCTCGATGATAAGGTATTGGCTCAACTTGAGGCGTTTGGTTTACCGGCTGGAGTGGCTTTTCAGCTGCGTGACGACTGGCTGGGTGTATTTGGAGACAGTAAAGAATCTGGCAAGGCAAATCTTGACGACATTCGTGAGGGTAAGAACACGTTTTTGGTTCAAGCAACGTTGGCCAATGTCAAAGAGGAGGACAGAGCGAGACTTCTGTCTATATTGGGGAACGAGGGGGCTACAGAAGAGTCATTACAAGTAGTGCGGCAGATGATGGTTAGCTCTGGAGCAGTAGAGGCATCTGATGCTATTATAAGAGATGCTGCTCAAGCAGCGATAGATGCAATTGATAGAGTTACTTGCTTTAGTCGGCACTTTGCAGAGGTAATGAAAAAGATAATACAATACACTATGGAGCGCAGAAAATGAAGAACGACACACCGACTCATATAGGATTTATCGTTGATGGCAATCGTCGCTGGGCGAAGCAGCACGGACTACCTGCCTATGAGGGGCATTTGGCGGGATACAATAGTCTGAAGGATGTGCTACTGGAGACGTTGCGCCGTGGCGTCAAGTATGCCAGCGCGTATGTGTTCAGTACAGAAAATTGGAAGCGCTCCGAGGAGGAGGTCGGGCATTTGATGGGTCTGCTGCTCAAGGTGCTGGAGTCGGACGTGCCGATATTTTTGGAGCACAATGTACGGATGCGGGTGATCGGTTCGCGCGAGGGGTTGTCAGAGACCTTACGAAAAGCGATTGAGCGGGCCGAGGAGCGAACGCGGAATTTGACGGGCGGCGAGCTGCTTTTGTGTCTCAATTATGGCGGACATTTGGAAATTGCCGATGCGGTTAAAAAAATTGTTCAGTCGGGCGTGGCGGTCGAAGCCGTGACACCAGAACTGATCGCTCAGAACTTATATGCGCCAGAAGTACCGCCGTGTGACCTCATCGTACGAACAAGCGGCGAACAGCGATTGAGTAATTTCATGCTGTGGCGGGCGGCATATAGCGAGCTAATGTTCATCGAGAAAAACTGGCCAGACATGACAACAAAAGATGTGGAGTTCATTCTGGAGGAGTACAAAAAACGTAATCGGCGCTTTGGAGGGTAATAATGGTGTTCATTGGAATTTTGATCGGGCTGATCATACTGGTTTTGTTGGTGGTAGTGCACGAATTGGGGCACGCGATCGTGGCGCGGCGTAATGGTGTGGTGGTTGAGGAATTCGGTATCGGCTTCCCACCGTCTGCAAAAAAGTGGCGGCCTAAAAAGAGCTTTCTCGGCAAGAACGTGGTGTTTAGTCTAAACTGGCTGCCGCTCGGCGGGTTCGTCAAGCTGAAGGGTGAATACGATTCGGCCGAAGGTGCGGGGACGTATGGCGGCGCTACCTTTTGGGTAAAGACTAAGATTTTGCTAGCTGGCGTGATGATGAATTGGCTGACGGCTGTCCTGCTGTTTATGATATTGGCGCTGGTGGGGATGCCAAAAATTTTACCACAGCAAGCGGTGCTGCCGTTTGATTCACGAGTGGAACGTTCAGCGCTGACGGTGGCGCGAGTGACGCCAGGTTCGCCAGCGGAGAAAGTTGGCCTTCAGCGTGGCGATGAGGTGCGAAAGATCGGCGATCGCAGCGTGACAACACCGGCGGAGCTGTCGGCAGCTACAAAAGCGCAGGCTGGTCGCGAGGTGACGATTGAGCTGGTGCGCGGCGGTCAGATGTTCGCCAAGCAGGTTAAATTGCAAACTGCTGAGCAAGCAAAGAATGGCGGCTATCTCGGCGTCGGCCCGCAACAGACGGAAACGATTCACAGCACCTGGTCGGCGCCGATCGCAGCAGTGGTGACTACGGGGCAATTGACGTATGAGACGGTGGCGGGCGTTGGCTCGATCCTTGTAAAAACGATCAACGGGACGATCGGGCAATTATTTGGTTCGTCAGAATCTCGCCAGGCGGCCAAGGCTGATCTGGCGGCGGTTGGCGAAAGTGTGGCAGGTCCGGTCGGCATCTTGGGTGTGCTGTTTCCGGCGGTGCTGAGTTCTGGTGTGACACAGATTTTATTGCTGGCGGCGATCATCTCGTTGACGCTGGCGGTGATGAACGTACTGCCAATTCCAGCACTAGACGGTGGGCGGTGGTTTACGATGGCAGGCTTTAAACTATTTAAGAAAAAATTGACCAAAGAGCGTGAGGAAACGATTCAGGGCATCGGCTTTCTGGTGCTAATGGCACTGACGGTTTTAGTGACATGGAGTGATATTGCGAAAGTATTAAGGGGGTGAATGTGAGGAAGTGGGCCAAAAAGGAAAATAGTCAGTCGACGACAAAGGGGCAGTTAAATAAAAATAATTGGTGGCTACTCATCGTGCTGCCAGCGTGGACGTATGCGGCGTTCTGGATGGCGCAGTTAGTTGTGCTCGGTCTGGTGTGGGTATTGCATCGGGTTGGTGTGCCGCTTGGTTCGGTGAATGAGGTGCTGCTGAACGCGACGGGCTCGGTCATTGTGTACGTACTAGCGGTGACCTTGGTGGTGAGTCTGCCGTTTTATGTCCGTCGCCGCCGGACAACGCTGAAAGAAATGGGGGTGACCGATTGGCCGTCGTGGTGGGACGTGGTGATTACACCGGCAGCCTTTATTGTATACACGATTTGTTCAGCGGTGTTTTTAACAGTGGTGACTAAACTGATAGCAATTGATATTCACCAGCCACAAGCACTGCCATTCTCGCAGTCAATGCTCGGTACCCAGTGGCAATATATCGCGGCATTTATGACGATAGCAGTATTGGCGCCAGTGGCGGAAGAACTACTCTTTCGCGGTTATTTGTATGGTAAATTGCGGCGGACGGCACCAGTTTGGATGGCGGTTTTGATCACCAGCCTGACGTTTGGGGCAGCGCATTTGTGGGGAGGCAGCGGGTCGCTGCAGTGGGCGGTCGCGGTAGACACCTTTGTACTGAGTATCGTGATGAGCCTGGCACGTGAGTATACGGGCGCAATTTGGGTGCCAGTTCTGATGCATATCGCGAAAAACAGCATCGCCTTTTATGCGCTGTACGTTAATCCAAACCTTTTAGAGCAACTAAAGTCGGCGCTGCTGCCGCTTATCGGAGGAATGTAAGATGCGAATGAGTCAACTATTTACCAAAACGGCCAAGACCGCGCCGGCGGACGAAGTCTCGAAAAATGCCCAGCTCCTCATCCGGGCGGGATTTGTGTATAAGGTGATGGCTGGGGTCTATGCGTATACACCGCTGGGGCTGCGTGTGCTGGAAAACATCAAACAAATTGTCCGTGAGGAGATGAATGCGATTGGTGGCCAAGAGTTGATCATGACGAATTTGCAGCGCCGCGAGACCTGGGAGGCGACTGGTCGCTGGAGTGATGAAGTGGTCGATGTGTGGTTCAAAACTCGCTTGCAAGACGACACTGAGCTGGGGTTAGCCTGGAGCCACGAAGAAGCGATTATGGAAATGATGCAACAATATGTTAAAAGCTATAAGGATCTACCGGTTAGTGTGTATCAGTTTCAGACCAAGTTGCGCAATGAGCTGCGATCAAAGAGCGGTGTTATGCGTGGCCGTGAATTTGTCATGAAAGACATGTACAGCCTGCACGCCACACAGGAGGACATGGATCAGTATTATGAGCGGGTTATCGAGGCGTATAAGCGCTGTTATGCGCGGTTTGGCATTGGTGATAGTACATTTGTGACGTTTGCTGGCGGCGGGGCGTTTACTAAGTTTAGTCACGAGTTCCAGACGATATGTGAAGCGGGTGAGGATACACTGTACGTCAATGCTGACCAGACGGTAGCCGTCAACGAAGAAGTGTTGGATGATGCTACTAAGGAATTGGGCATCAGTAGAGATGATCTACTACCAGTTGTCAGTGCGGAGGTGGGCAATATATTTAAATTTGGTACC
The DNA here is from genome assembly GCA_046846435.1 of Candidatus Saccharibacteria bacterium oral taxon 488. Lineage (GTDB taxonomy): Bacteria > Patescibacteriota > Saccharimonadia > Saccharimonadales > Saccharimonadaceae > Nanosynbacter. The sequence continues at coordinate 211,098 of CP128407.1, forward strand.
GAAAAAGCTGAACAGATGGGTATCATGTACACCGGTGAAGATGGCAAGCAGCATCCGATTTACCTTGCAAGCTACGGTATCGGCATCACGCGAGTGATGGGTGTGATTGCCGAGAAAATATCGGATGATAAGGGGTTGGTCTGGCCGGAGAATATCGCACCGTTCAAGGTTCATGTGGTGGCGATTGGTGATAAGGGTCAGGAGCTAGCGAGTACATTATATACCGAGCTGGCAGAAAAGGGCGTGGAGGTGCTACTGGATGATCGGGCTGAGCGGCCGGGCGTCAAGTTCGCCGATGCGGAGTTGATGGGGCTGCCGTGGCGGATTACGATTGGTGAGCGGGCAATTGATGGCGATGGGCTGTTTGAATTAACTGAGCGGGCGACTGGCGAGACGAAGAAGCTGGATTATCAGCAACTCGTCGCCTTTTGTTTGGAGCGCGAGTGATCACATTGTCTGACATGTGCGACGGAGGCCAGATTGCACCAGGGGCTCCGTCATGTATTGACATGGTTTGGGGTGATTGCTATACTCGTAGAGACTTAAATAACCATATAAATAAGCGCTATATATAGCACTTTTTGTTTTTGTAGACGCTATATATGGAGTGAGGAGAGTAACATGAATAAGGTATATCAGATTACCGAGAGTGGCCAGCGTGAGCTAGAACAAGAGCTGGAGGAGCTAAAAAGTCGGCGCGGTGAGATCGCTGATAAAATTGCGGCGGCGCGGGATTTTGGCGACTTGAGCGAGAATGCAGAGTACGATGCGGCGCGTGAGGCTCAAGGGCTGCTAGAAACGCGCATCACTGAGATCGAAACAATTTTGCAGAATGCAAGTATTATCCAGGTCGGCGGTAGTTCGACAGTGGTGCTGGGTAGTACAGTGGAGCTGGAGGCGAATGGCAAGACAGTGGTTTATACCGTCGTTGGGCCGGTCGAGGCGGATCCGCTAGAAGGGAAGGTCTCGAATGAGTCGCCGATTGGCCAGGCGTTGATGGGCAAGGCGGTTGGTGATACGGTAACGATCAACACGCCAAAAGGTGAGTTGGCGTATACGGTGGTGGCGGCGGAGGCGGCGGCTGGTAAGCACTATGCCTGATGTTGTATTACTAGTATTGGCGGCCGTTTTGCTGCTGCTCTCGGGGTCGTTTTCGGGCTTGAATATTGGATTAATGATGGCGCGGCCGGATGATTTGCGGCGTAAGGCCAGGCACGGTGATGTGATTGCTGCACGGGTGTATCGCTACCGCAAGGACGGCTATTATCTGATTTTTTGTATTTTGCTGGGCAATGTTGGCGTCAATACGGCAATGTCAATTCTACTGGGTAATATGACGAACGGCGTGATTGGCGGGTTGATCGCTACATTACTGATCACGATGTTTGGTGAGATTTTGCCGCAAGCGATTTTTACGCAGCGCGGTTATCGTTTTGTGCGGTATTTCTTTTGGCTGCTGGATGTGATTTATGTATTATTTTGGCCACTGGCCCATCCGATGTCGAAGCTGCTGAACCACTGGCTAGGCAAGGAAACGCCGCAGCTGTATTCGCATCAGGAGTTGGAACAGATTATTCACGAGCATGCCGCGCGGTCGGACAGTCCGATTGATTATGACGAGAGTCGGATCGCGGCGGGAGCGCTGCAATTTAGTAAAAAGACAGCTGGTGATTTGGTGACGCCGATGAGTGAGGTATTTACCGTGGAGTTGGATGATGAGCTGGACGCGACGCTGCTGGCCCAGATCAAACACGCTGGACATTCGCGGATCCCAGTGCGGGCTGATGGGCGGCTGGTGGGGATTTTATATGTGAAGGATGTGGTGGGGCGCGAGCTGCCGCTGCCGATTAGCCAATTGTACCGTGACAAGATTCATGATATCGACGCACGGTCGCGGCTGGATACAGTGCTCAGCCGATTTATTCAAACCCGCAATCATTTGTTTGTGGTGATGGGTGATGAAACGGAGCTGGGGATTATCACGCTAGAGGACGTGATTGAAGAGATTTTAGACCAGGAGATTGAGGACGAGTACGACGAAGTACGATAAGCTGATTTTAATTGTTTTTGCTGCCTATGCTTGACAAAGTCCAACTCTTCCGGAAGCGAGTACGGCGGCACGCTGTACGATCGTGGAGCTAGGACTGGCTCTGAGCCTGCTGGGGCTAGCGGAATCTTCGCTCGTCGTGACGGCGGTCGTGAGCACAGTACCCAGTACTACTCTGACGGATACCGTCTCTCGCGAGACACTGGACAGGGCGGCGACAGGGACGTCCACTGGACTAACCAGAGAGTGGCAAAGGGTTCGCCCTCGCGCCACAACCCGCCTCCCCACTCGACTCTTGAATTTATGAGTCTGGATCTGGAATTAGAGATGTTATTCTTTGATATAATTTTTCTATATCGCTAAAGGATGTGTGGTTATTAGTGTGTGCAAGCTGATCAAATAGTGTCGCTAAAAAATCCCAATCAATTACGGAGTGTTTTTCAGTGAGGCGAGCCATGGCAAAACAAAGTACGTCTAACGATTCTGCGACATCTGTTTTGTTTGGTGCGAATCTGTAGATATCAATAATCTCACGAGCAATGATTGCCTGGTGTATCTGATGGTTCTGAGTACTATCCATGATATTAGTGTAGCATACTGTATCTTCTATTAAATGATAAGAATATATATTTCTAAATAGTTTATTTTCTCAAAACTACTTGACATTTAATAGTACCTTGTATAACATAGTACTATGTATAATGAAAATACAAGGAGCATAGTATGAGAAGAATTGATATCATCAAGCGGGCGGGGCGGAATCTTCGCCAGTCAAAAGGTCGGACGATTTTGACGTCATTGGCGATTTCCGTCGGGGCGTTTACAATTGGTCTGGCGCTGATGGCTGGCGAGGGTGGTCGACTGTACACCAATAGTATAGTTGACGCGGCTGGTGATAAAAAAGTAATTATGGTCAATAAAAAGATTGAAGCAGATAAGAAAGATAAATTACCAGAATATGGTAATTCGGCAGAAGAAGCTGACAAGAATAAAGCATCGGCGGCGCGCAGCAAATATTTGCTTAACGACAAGGACTTGGAAAAGATCCGACGAACGCCGCACATAAAAACGGTAACACCGGCGTATTCAACTGATGGCGTCGCCTATGCTAAAAGCTCAGCGAGTGATAAAAAATTTGCACTGACGGTAGCTGTTAAAATGGATAGAACTCGGGCAGAATTGGCAGCGGGAACGTTGGAAGACTTCATGCCAAGGCCAGGTGAGATTATCATCCCGGATGATTATGTGAAGCAGTTGGGCTTTAAGGATGCGCAATCGGCGATTGGTCAGACGATAACCTTGGGTGTGCGCAGTGCGGCGCAGGGTGGCAATGTTGCCAAAGAGGTGTCATTCAAGATTGCGGCAGTGGATAAAAAATCAGACACTGTTTTGTTCTATGAGCCAATGTTGAGGATCTCGACAGCTGACGCTAAGGCTATCTATGAATTTAGCCATGATAAGAGCCAACCACATCAGTATTCAACGGCTATTGCTATGGTGGATGATGAGAAAAATGTTGATGCTGCTAAAGATGTAATTGGCAAAGACTATAACTCGTACTCAATTCAGGATATTCGGAAGGCGTTACTAACGATGGTTAATGTAGCACAGGTGGCGCTGGCAGGATTCGGCGGCTTGGCGCTGCTCGCCAGTGTATTTGGGATTATTAACACTATGTATATTTCGGTACTGGAGCGTACTAGCCAAATTGGCTTGATGAAGGCGCTAGGAATGAGAGGCCGCGATATCGGTAAAATGTTCCGTTATGAGGCAGCATGGGTTGGTTTGCTAGGCGGCTTGATTGGCGTTGGGCTGGCGAGTTTGGTGACGTTGCTGAACCCAATAATTGCCAGTGTCTTAAAATTAGGTGCCGGGACGAATTTGCTAGTAATTGATCCGCTGCAAATTGGGCTACTAGTGATTGGACTGGTGGTGATGGCGGTAATTTCTGGCTGGCTACCGAGCCGCAAAGCAACAAAGCTAGACCCAATTGAGGCATTAAGGACGGAATAGGAGAAATATCATGATTGAACTGAAAAATGTGACAAAAGTTTACGGTAAAAAGAAGAACCAATTTACGGCGCTGAAAAACATCAGCTTGACTATTCCGACAGGGGCGAGTGTGGCTATCTTGGGAAAATCTGGCTCAGGAAAATCGACGCTGATGCACGCTATATCAGGGTTGGATAAGCCGCAGAAAGGTCAAGTGATTATCGATGGGCAAGATATTTTGCAGCTGAAGCCAAAGCGAGTCGATGAGTTTCGCGCCAAGAAAATCGGCTTTATCTTCCAGAGTTTCTTTGTCCAGGGCAATGAGAGTGTGATTGATAATGTCAGTTTGCCGCTGGAAATTACGCGGCTGCCGCGCAAAAAGCGAGCGCATAAAATCAACACGGCACTCAAGGCAGTAGATCTGTACGATAAGCGCAAGAATCGCGCCAAGGACCTATCGGGCGGGCAGAAGCAGCGCTTGGCGATTGCCCGGGCGATTGTCGGCGATCCGCAAATCATCTTTGCCGACGAGCCGACCGGCAACCTGGACAGCGAAACTGGCGCTAAGGTGGAAGGATTGCTATTTGATTATAATAAGCAAAAGGGTGTCACGCTGATTGTAGTGACACACGACGTCGACCTGGCGAAAAAATGCGATTATCAGATTATAATTAAAGACGGACGAGTTGAGAAATCGACCGTGCCAGAGGAGAAAAAGCATGGACGTTAGTGCTTACGCCGAAAGCTTGGCGATTCAGCTGCGCAAAGGTTTTTTGGTCTACTGTGTGCTGCTGGTTTGTGCCAAACAACCGCAATATACCGGCGACATTGTGAAGCAATTGAGCGAGTCGGAGCTGATGGTGGTTGAAGGAACGATTTACCCGCTGCTCAGCCGCTTGCAAAAATACGGCTATTTGCAGCACGAATGGCAAGAAAGCGAGCAGGGACCGCCGCGCAAATATTATTCGCTCACTGACAATGGCAAGCAATTGGTGGATGAATTGAAAGATCGGATAAAACTGTTAAACAATTCGCTGAAAAATCTCGAGAAAGGAGCAAAGCGATGAAAGAAATAACCAGAATCCATTTGGCAAAAACGCCGTTTAGTGTGGAGGTTGATGCTAAAAAATCACTGGAAAAATATCTTGATTCAATTCAGAAAAATATGCACGCTGAACCAGAAGCTATGCGGGAAATTGAAGCACGAATGGTGGAGCTTTTGGCGGAGCGTAGTGTGTCGAAGGATGGCGTGATTGGCAACGATGATGTCCTGGCGGTGCAGAAGCAAATGGGCGAGCCGCGCGATTTTTCGGATGATGACGAGGCGGTGGAGACCGATGACGAGCCCGAGCGTTCAGAGCGACGGCTGATGCGCGATACGGAGCATGCGCTGATTGGTGGCGTGTGTGCGGGCATTGCTGCCTATTGGGGAACCAATCCCTTGTGGGTACGATTATTGTTCATTTTTTCGCCATTTATTACCTTTGGTGCGGCGGTACTGATTTATATTGTGATGTGGCTGTCAGTTCCAGAGGCGCGGACTGCTTCTGATAAGCTCCAGATGCGCGGCAAGGCGGTAACGTTTGATTCGCTGAAGCGTCAGGCCAGTCGGAATGAGCCATCCGTAGGGCGGAATAGTAACACGGGTCATACGGCAGCAAAAGTATTTCGATTTATTCTTGGTGTTGGTATTCTCATGGTAACGCTGGGGCTGTTGGTGGCGTTGATCGTGGGAGCGGTCAGTGGCATCGCGGTGATTGGTTTGCTTGATGGATTCTATGCACAGCCGTGGGCGTGGGGTCTGTGGGTGTCCTTATTTATTGGCGGTGTAGCGGCGGTATGGCTGGGCGCGATATTGAGCCACAGCGCTTTCACGTGGACGTTAAAGCGGCTATCGGTGATTATGACGGTGGTGGCGCTAGTTGTGGGAGCACTATCGGTTTCGGGAATGACGCTGTTTGGTGTAGGTATGGCGAATGAGCTAGCACGTGACGAGGAGCGCTTGACAAAAATCGTGCCGGTTGAATTGCCAAGCGATATGAAGGGTGTGAAATATGTCCATGTCGAGGGTGAGAATGCCTCGTTACATTTTGGGGATACGACCCGAGGTGATATCAAGGTTGAACTGCGCTATATAGACCTCAAGGGCAAGCGTCAGCAGCCAAAAGTATCGGCGGTGCGTGATGGTGATAAGCTCGTGCTCAGAGTTGAAAACCAGCGTAATCGCTGTCGCACGACGTGGTTTGGCCTCTCGCCAGAGCTTGATGTCAACTGCTTCGGGTTTGTGCGGCTGCATGTGTCCGGGCCGCTGTCGCCATCGCCCGCACCACAATCAAGTGACGCATAGTGAGCGTGAAGGTTGGCGAATGCTTACTGAGCTGCTACACTGAAGGGATGATAGGGAGCTATTAAGTAGTGGCGTGGTGGCAAGCGATCATCCTCGGTATTGTTGAAGGCGTGACAGAGTTTCTGCCGGTTTCTTCGACGGGACATTTGACGATCGTCGAGAAGTTGATGGGGATGAGAATTGATGATCCGAGTCTGACGGCGTTCACGGCAGTAATTCAGGTCGGCGCGATCTTGGCAGCGATTATCTATTTCTGGAGCGATATCTGGCGGGTGCTAAGCGCGTGGTGGCGCGGTCTGTGGTGGAAGCGGGCGCGACGACAGTTTGATTATGTGTATGGCTGGGCGATTATCATCGGTTCGGTGCCGATCGCAGTGATTGGACTACTGTTTAAGGATCAGGTCGAGACGGTGCTGCGTAGTTTGTGGTTTGTGGCGGTGGCGTTGATCGGCTGGAGCTTGGTGATGTGGTGGGCCGATAAGCGTTCAGAAAAGGCCAGTCACCGCAGCGAGCAGCAAACGACGTGGCGAGATACACTGGCGATTGGTGTGGGGCAGTGCCTGGCCTTGATACCGGGTATCAGTCGGTCGGGAGCAACGATCTCGGTGGGGCTGCTGCGGGGATTTGACCGAGTGACGGTGACTAAGTTGAGCTTTTTCCTCGGTATCCCGGCGCTGGTGGCGGCTGGGCTGCTGGAGATGCTGACCGCCTCAAAGCACATTGCCGGCGGCGTTGGTTGGACAGCAACGGGGCTTGCGACCATCGTGTCGTTTGTGGTCGGCTACATTGCGATATCATGGCTACTCAAGTTTGTGGCGCGGAATGACTTCTCGTTATTTATTTGGTATCGAGTCGGGCTGGGCGGCCTAATCATTGTTTTACTGATGAGCGGTGCGATCAGCGCGGTTTAGTTGTCGTTAAAAGCGTATGGTCACTGGGGCGAGTGTAGCGATTTTAGGCAAATCTGGTTCGGGTAAGTCGACGCTGACGCACACCATCTCGGGACTGGGGATAAGCCTGAGCAAGGCGAAGTGTTGGTTGATGGCGAGGGAATGACTGCCCCGTACTACTTAATTGTGGCTGACCTGTCGTAATTACCCGCGATTTTTGATAAAAATTATGGCTTTTAGAATGTGCTCATGCTATAATCACGGTAAATAGGCGTATAGCAAGATCAAATAGGGGATATAATACAATATGAACGAGCGCTCAGATAAGACATATGCGAGTCGTAAATTGGTAATATGTTTATTTATCGTCACGATACTAATCATTCTACTGCTGTGGTGGTGGCCGTGGGGCGGCGGCAATCGCTTTTACAAAGGGGTTCGTCCAGATCAGATTAGCCTACGCCAAAGCAATGGCAAGGTGCAGTGGCAGTTTATGGATGGTGATTGGCAAGATATCATCTCTCTTTCTGAGTTGCGGGGTGACAAAGGCGACAAGGGCGAGAAAGGTGACAAGGGCGACACTGGTGAGGCCGGAGCTGCTGGTAAAGATGGTAAAAACGGTGTGAACACAGGGCAGCGTGGAGCCAATGGCCGTGATGGGGCGAATGGTAAAAACGGTGCGACCGGGCCAAAGGGCGATACCGGCGCGACAGGTGCCCAAGGCCCGGCTGGCCCGCAGGGCCCAGCTGGTCCACAGGGACAGAAGGGTGACAAGGGCGAGAAGGGTGATGCCAACGGTGTCGTCGGTCCGGCTGGCCCACAGGGTCCCAAAGGCGACACCGGCCAGCAAGGACAAAAAGGTGACAAAGGCGATACCGGCGCTAAAGGCGAAAAGGGAGACGCTGGTGCTAAAGGTGAAAAGGGTGAGAAAGGTGAAAAAGGTGACACTGGTGCAGTGGGCGCCCAAGGCCAAAAGGGCGATGCCGGTAATGATGGACGAGAGATTGAGCTACAGAAAACTGCACTATATATACAGTGGCGCTACAGAGGCGATGCTACTTGGCATAACCTCATCGCATTGTCTGATCTAAAGGGCCCGAAGGGTGACAAAGGTGATACCGGTCCACAGGGTGCAACGGGTGCCCAGGGCGCGCAAGGTGCTCAGGGGCCTGCCGGTGCCCAAGGCCAAAAGGGTGAAACTGGCCCTGCCGGCCCGCAAGGCCCAGCTGGTCCCCAAGGCCAAAAAGGTGAGAAAGGTGAAAAAGGTAATGATGGCCCACAAGGTCCTGCAGGTCCTCAGGGAGCCAAAGGTGATACTGGTCCAGTCGGTCCCGCCGGCCCACAAGGACTCAAAGGCGCTAAAGGTGATACTGGAGCGACAGGTACTCAAGGTCAAAAAGGCGACAAGGGCGACACCGGCCCAGTGGGTCCTCAGGGCCTGCCCGGCCCCCAGGGTATACCAGGTGTTAAGGGGGATAAAGGTGACACTGGTCCAGCGGGGCCGCAGGGTCTTCAGGGTGCTAAGGGTGACAAAGGCGAGCCAGGAGCTAAGGGTGAAACTGGCCCTGCCGGCCCACAAGGTCAACAGGGCCCGAAAGGTGAAGCTGGTCCGGCTGGAGCTAAAGGTCCGAAGGGCGACGCTGGTCCCCAAGGACAAAAGGGTGAAGCTGGTGCAAATGCAACAGTCAATGTGACAAATAGTACTCAGCCATGTTCGACCAAGCTCAACGTTACGGGCAATGGTACACCAAATATTGGACTGACGTTCACCGGATCAAATATTCCGGCTGGTGGGTCAATTGGTCAGGTACTGATGAAAAAATCGGCGGCAGATTGTGATGTTGCGTGGAGAAGTTTGCCGCAAGAAACGATGTTTGCTGGCTCGATCGGTGTCGGTAATGGTAATATCACGGCGGTGAATATTAATGCTGACACTTATACAGCCATTCCGATGACAACGATCACCACGAATACCGGCGGTGGCACCTGGGATCCAGTGAATCACACGTATACCATTCCAAGTGACGGTGTATATTTCATCCGTTCCAGCATTCGTACCGTTGACAATTCGCCGATGCGTAACATTTACCAAATCGTTAATGACGTGAATGGTGATCGTCCAGAGGGCACGTGGTCATCTAACCAAGCTGGTGTTCGTCGTTCGACGCTGCCATATTCACGGATGATGCGGGCCACGGCTGGTACCAAACTAAAGTTGATCGTCGTATCAGACCTCCAGAGCGTGCAGCTCAGCGATGCAAGCCTGACGATTACCAAGCTTTCAAACTAGTGAAGGTAGCGGTCAAGTGAGCGAGATAAATTATCGTATATCTGCTACAATGATACCATGTTAGATATTCGCTTTATTCGAGATAACGCCGAGGCAGTGCAGACTGCGGCGAAACACAAGGGGTGTGACGTGTCTATTGCGACATTGTTGCAATTAGACGACGAGCGTCGTGAGGCGCAGCGGCAGGTTGATGAGTTGCGCCAGCAGCGTAATGAGATTGCTGCGCAGATGAAGGGTGGCAAGCCTGAGCCGGGTTTGATTGAGCAGGGCAAGACCATCAAGGTCAAGCTGAGCGGGCTCGAGACTCGGCTGAGCGAGGTCGAGGAACGATACACGGCACTACTAAAGCAGGTTCCTAATATGCCGCACGCCGATGTACCAGTTGGTCTGAGTGAGGATGAAAACGTTGAAGTAAAGGTCGTCGGTGATATTCCAGCCTTTGATTTTGCGCCGAAAAATCACTACGAAATCGCCGAGGCAAAAGGCTGGCTCGACAAAGAGCGGGCCGCCAAGGTTGCTGGTGCTCGTTTTGCTTATATCATGGGGGATTTGGTGTTGTTGCAACAGGCGATTATCCAGTTTGTGATCACATCTCTCACGAACCCAGCGGTGATCAAAGAGATCGCTGAAAAGGCTGGCCTTGATGTCAATACAAAACCATTCATCCCAGTGCTGCCGCCATTGATGATCCGGACTGAGCCGTATGATCAGATGGATCGCCTCCAGCCGAGTGACGACCGCTACAAAATTGAAGGCGAGGAATTATGGCTCCAGGGAAGCGCTGAGCATGTGCTCGGTAGTATGCATGCTGGTGAGATTTTTGACGCAAAGCAGTTGCCGCTACGATACCTAGGCTTTGCGACTAGTTTTCGAAAAGAAGCGGGGACGTACGGCAAGGATATGGAAGGGCTGATTCGGATGCACCAGTTTGATAAGCTGGAGATGGAGAGTTTCACCGAGGCGAAGGATAGTTATAACGAGCACCTGCTATTTATTGCCATCCAAGAGTGGTTGTTGGCCCAGCTGAAGTTGCCATACCACGTGCTGATGAAGTGTACGGCTGATATCGGCAAGCCAAACGCGCGTGGTGTTGACATGGAAGTGTGGTTACCGGGTCAGGGCAAGTACCGCGAGACGCATACTGCTGATTACATGACGGATTATCAGGCGCGCCGCTTGATGACGCGGGTGCGTACGGATAACGGGGTCGAATTGATCCACACGAATGATGCGACGGCCTTTGCGCTGGGGCGCTGTATGGTGGCGATTATCGAGAATTATCAGACTGCAGAGGGTGATGTCGTGGTGCCAGAAGCACTTCGTCCATATATGAATGGCCGCGAGATGATATAATGGAGTCTAGGAGGGTGTATGGCACTGACGAACGATGACAAGCAATGGATCAAGGGTGCGATCGCTGATGGCGTGGTTGAAGGCAGACTACAGGCACTGACGAACGACATTAAAGAGATATACGATGTTATTTACGGTAAGCCGAACAAATCATTTACGAGCGCCAGCTTTGCCAAAATGTCGTCGAAAGAAAAGCTGCTCGTGATTAACGAAGAATTACTAAAAATGGCGAAGGACGCGGGTGTTGTTTTGCCACGCTAGGGTATAAGTAAAAGGAGGAATTATGATCAAAGCTATTACCATTACCGGTGTCAAATACGAATTGACGGACACCACAAAGAAATACGTCGAGCGCAAAATCGGTGCGCTGGGCAAGTACTTGCCGCGGCATGCCCGCAAGAGCGCCACCGCTGATGTAAAGATCAAGCAGATTGATAATCCTGGCGGCAACAAGTACGAGGTTGAGGTGATCATTAATGTACCAGACAAGAAAATCACCGCCAAAGATTCGACAATGAACGTGCTAGCGGCAGTCGATATCGTTGAAGCAAAACTGAATGGGCAGCTACGTAAGTATAAGGATGATGTGTTGGCGCACGTTGGCAGCAGCCGCGGCGTACTGGCACGGTTCAAGCGCGGTTTCCAGCGCGAGCAGTAGCAATTGCTAGCCTACTGGATAACGAACACCCAGGAGGGTTTTTGGACCAAAGGTAAGCAGTGTAATTCGCATCTGTCTATCCCAGTCATCCCAACAGATATATGGAGCATTGGCTACATTTACGTTGGGCTGCCAACACCACGAAGAGCTGATGGACACCTGGTCTGTTGGTGTGTAGCCAGCTAGTACAGTAGTAAGTTTGTCAGTTGCGCCTTCGGCTAATGTCTGATGTGTAGCAGGATTATGGTGGTATGCACAGAATTGTGGCGTTGGCATTCCGCCGGAAATGAGACGGAGTGTCCATTGAATGCCATTATCATCGCGGTAAACTGGTGGAGTACTTAATTCCGGAGTTGTTGTTGAAATCGGCGCCTGGTCTAGATTGCACCAAACATCATCAGTGATGTTAAGGCTGGTCCACAACATGCATAGCTCCCCTGGTATTGGCTGGGAATACGGTGCTGTTTTGTCAGAGTCTGGTGAATTACTTGGTATAGTTGTGTCTGTGGCCATCTTTTGACCAATAGTTAGCCAGTTTTGCTTGCCAAGACCGTGGGGCGCCAAAACAACGTGCGGGGCGACACCTTCTCCTTGCTCCATGAGTGCAAATTGTTCGGCTAGGTATTGAAGGTTAACACCGACAGACACCATTTGTTCTGGTGTTGGTGCCGAAAGGCCGATGTAGCTAACCAAACGCTCGGATAGAGTAAAAGCTTTTTCAAAAGCCCGCTGTGTTTCTGGATTGGGTATCGTATCAAGACTATTAAATCCGGCTTTACCTTTCTCTCTAGCTTCTCTCACATCAGCATTGAGGGTGTCTAAGAGCGCTGCAGAACCAAAACCCTGACTGGTATTGAGAGACTGGGCCTCTTGTCCTTCCTGAGCTCTCTGCCAAGCATCATTCGCTGCGGCTCGAATTTCTGGTGATAGTAGATTGAGATTAGCCATATGTTATTCTTTTTATGTTTGAATCGTTGTTTCTATAAATGATTGTAACACATTTGGCAGGTCTTTAGGGTCGTTGATAAGTTTGGCATTCGGAGCGTACAGTTGTTCAGCGGCGTCTGAGCCAATGGATACGCCGTATACTACAGTATTTTGGTCACGGCGAAGCTGGCTGATGGCTGCTTGGGTGGCGTCGGGGTTATCACTTGTACCATCAGTTACGACGACAACGATTCGCTGGCGATCTCGGTCGTGGGGTAGAGTAGTGATTTCCTGGAGAGCTAAATAGTCTGCCGTCCATCCGGCATTAGCTGCAGCTATGGCTGTATATGTATCAAGCCGATGTTTATCACTGAGACTGCTACCAAGCGGCTTGTGGCATGTTGCGTTGCTGCCAAATGTATATAATGATGTGCGGATTGATAGATCGGACAAATCAATACTTTGTTGTTCTTCCAGTTGTCGGATATCACGTTCCATACCAGCGAGTCCCTCTAGCATGATGACGGCACAACTGGCGGCGGCTTGTGCAGGCGCACCGCCCATGGAACCAGAACAGTCAAACACAAAGAAATAGTCGGTCTTGCAGTTTAGTTCCGCCCGCCCACGCACGGTTTCATAGCGCTGAAATGCCTCTGGGGTGATACTGCTTTTGATGTCGACCACAGTTTGTGCCAGGCGGTTGGGGTCGAGGATATCGCCGTCTTGGTGGGAGCGACGACTAAGACCACGACGAGAGGCGACGACTTCGTTCAGTATCGACTGAAAGACTGTGCGCATTTCGGCAATTTGTTTGTGAAAACGCTGTATCTCATCATCATACCGTTGTCTCTCGACCAGAGAGTGACCGGTTTGTTCACGGTAGCGGCGGTTGGCCGCTATCTGACGGGCGCGTTCTCGCTGTTCGGGTGTCATGGTTTCGTGGCGTTTTTCTTGAGCAGCTTTGTCGATAGCGTCATGGATTTTTTCGTGTTCTTCGGGACTGAATGGCTCGGGATGCTTGTTGTCGAAATAATCGGCATAGGCATCCGCGAATGGATTGCTGTCTTGTTTAGTATTATCGTTTTGTGATGGGTCAGTATCTTGCTGCTCGGTAGTGTTGTTGGTGGTCTGTTGATCGCCGTTTTGCTGCTGGGTTTGGGTGTTTTCTGCCTCTTGTTTGTCTAATTTCATGAGATTTTCGTATTTTGGCCAAATCTGCGTGAGCCAATAATCAAAACGGTCACTGCCGGAGAGTTTCTTGCCATTAGAACCCCTTGCGCCAGGATTGGTCAGGAACGAGATAAGGTCAAACTGCCCACCCTGAAAGTTGCGCAGCTGGTCTATAGCCTCATCAACCTCTTGGCGAACAGGCGTTTCGCTACTCGGTATCATCTCCTGGCGGATGATTTTATAGAGGAATTGTAGGTGCATCGGGACGCTAGCGTAGTCAACCGGCTTGCCATCATGTTCCGTCGGAAATAGGCGATTGTTATAAAGATTCGCACCGACCTCGCGCATGGCGGGTAGCATGTTCATGATCTGTTTATTGCCATGAATATCAGTTAAGATATTATTGAAAATATGGCGCGCTTGTTGCTCCTGAGGGTCTTTGCCGCTGGTGACAAAAGCATCTTGTCGTGCTGAAAATACAGGATCTCGCTTGATGCCGGCTATGATGCGGGGTGAGCCAACGTTGTTCGTCGGTGAGACGGGCGGTGCCAAAACTGCCATGGCGGAGTATATGGTGCAGACGTATTTTGGGGTTGAACCTGAGTTCGTCAGCGCATATGGTGACGTCAACAGTTACCAGTTGATGGGTAAGCAAGAGCTGCGCGAGGAAAACGGGGCGAGTGTCAGCGAGTTTGTGCCAGGGCCGATTATTCGTGCCATGGAACAGGGAAAGCCACTCATCCTTGACGAGATTAACGCCATGCCGCCAGAATTGTTGAAACGCTTGAACAAAATTATGCAGTTGCGCCCAGGCGATAGATTTACGGTACAGGAAGATTCTGGGCGGGTTGTTAAGGTTCAACCGGGCTTTTGTATCATCGCCACGGCGAATGAAAAGTCAAAACGTTACAAGGGCGTGGATGATTTGAGCGTTGAGTTCCAAAACCGGTTTGGGGCAAATATCAATCGCGTGCGTTACCCTGACCACGACAAGGGCTATGATGAATATCCGCGCGAGAATGCTCAGCTAGCTATGGCGGCGGTGGCGACGAAACGAGGCGAGTTGCCGCCAGATATTGATGAGGGGGATTTTGAGAATTTCGTGAGGGCAGCTCGGTTGAGCCAACAGATATTTAGCGGCACTAATGGCGAAGGCTACGATCAGTTCATTGATACAGAGAGAATGGTCGATGATCGTCCTGGGTTAGAGGAAACGGTGCTGGCGCCGCGCACCATGGTGGATATTTTACATAAAGTCGTTGGCAGTTACGGTGTGGTATCGCTGAAGCGGGCTTGTCAAACCTTTCTGGATGGCATTAAGAACCCGAATGACCGCAAAGTAATGCATCATATCCTTGAGTATCATGATTTGCTGCCGGAGGAAATGCTGAGAAATACATCGGAAGAAGCAGGAGATAACGAGGAGACAGATGAAAGCTGATTGGCTTTTAGGGCAAAGTATATGAGTATGCCTGAAATTCTTCCACCGGAAATTCTCACCGCTGCCGAGGCCGCATGGGGGCGAGCTCAGGAGGGGCAAGCTCATACTGGTAAAAATATTGGTTCTGCGGCAATATTTGGCGCGCTTGATGGTGCTGTTAGGGAGGCTAGGGAGGAAAGTGAGATTGGCTTTGGCGCACTGGAAGTTATAGCGAACCCAGAGATTAAAGAACTATTTAAGCGAGATTTTGAGGATTATAAAGCAATTTTTGCTGGAGCGGGTATCGATATGCCGACGCCGGCTGAGTTTGCGCAGGGCGGTATTGATTTTAGGCATTTGGCAGAATTGAAAGAGCAATTACCAGATTATGACTTGGTGGTAACGCCGTTGACATTACCACTACGTATAATGCGCCAATTTATCTCTGTGGCATCTGAATCTTTACCGAATATCATGCCAGCGGCACACGGAAACAGGAGTAGTACATCATTTATAGATAAAATAATCGTTGATAATTGGAATACTGTAATGGAAACTACGATAGCTGGTTGGAAATTTCCAACTGTAGGCAAGGATAGATGGACAGCTTTTATGCTACTTAATGATAATATCCCAAAAAGCCAGGGTCTAGCTTATAACCAGATAGCGCAGGATGAGGCGATGGTGCCGTTGGTTGGCTATACTGCCTACCAAATGCATCGCATTCACCGGGGTATACTTCCAGTAAGCCGCTACGGTCTTTCCTCATGGGCGGCAGGTAAGTTTACTTACCGTAACGAGACCTGTATTCCGTTTGCTGGTTGGGGTAGAGGTCAGCTATTTGTTGGTTACCGTGAGTTATCAGAAGAAGGAGGTGAAGAGATAGGCGTACGTTCTCTACGGGGTTGATCATATGATCAGTATTGTGTAAGCGCGGTTCGATTAACTCCGCATCCAAACACCCTTTAATTTTCCAGCCCTGCACGGTATAA
Organism: Candidatus Saccharibacteria bacterium oral taxon 488; assembly: GCA_046846435.1. Taxonomy (GTDB): domain Bacteria; phylum Patescibacteriota; class Saccharimonadia; order Saccharimonadales; family Saccharimonadaceae; genus Nanosynbacter. The sequence continues at coordinate 227,184 of CP128407.1, forward strand.
TTGTATACAGTTTTTGAAAATGCCTGAAAGTGAGGGAGTTTTGAGTTTATGGCAATGACACAACAAAAGGCGCTGAGTAAGATTTTTGGCGATCCGCAGAAGAAGATTTTGAAGCGGCTGCGTAAGCAAGTTGACGTAATTAACGGCTTGTCCGAAAAATATGAAAAAATGTCGGACAAGGAGTTGCGGGCGCAGACGGAGGCGCTGAAAAAACGTCTGACGAAGAAAAACGTAACGCTGGATACGATTTTGCCAGATGCCTTTGCAGTGGCACGTGAGGCGGCCAAGCGCGTCATCGGCGAGCGTCCGTACGATGTCCAGCTAATCGGCGGTATGGTTCTTCATGAGGGTAATGTGGCTGAAATGAAGACTGGTGAGGGTAAGACCCTGGTGGCGACGCTGCCGACATATCTCAATGCGCTGGAAGGCAAGGGTGTTCATGTGGTGACTGTCAACGATTATCTGGCGCAGCGTGACGCTGGCTGGATGGGGCAGGTGTATGACTTTTTAGGCCTGACCACTGGCGTGATCATCAACGAAGCGTCGTTTGTGTATGATAAAGAGTATGATAATGAGCATCACGACGATCCGCGCATGCGTAAGCTCCGCCCAGTCACTCGTAAGGAAGCCTACGCGGCAGATATTACTTATGGCACTAATAACGAGTTTGGTTTTGACTATCTACGTGACAACATGGTTAATGACGTTGATTTGCTCAGGCAGCGCGAGCTGAACTTTGCTATCGTTGACGAGGTGGACTCCATTCTGATCGATGAAGCGCGTACGCCGCTCATCATCTCGGCGCCAGCAGCGGAAAACCCAGACAATTACTACACGTTCGCCAAAGTTGCCAGTAAATTAGTGCCGGATGACTATGTTTTGGACGAAAAGCGCCGCAGCGTAGCCTTGACCGACGGGGGCGTGGAAAAAGTCCAAAAACTACTGGGAATAAAAAATTTGTACACACCAGACCATGTGCGCAGCGTTTATCATATGGACCAGGCTCTGCGAGCACAAACATTGTTCAAGCGTGACAAAGATTATGTGGTGACCAATGATGGCGAAGTGATCATCGTTGATGAGCACACCGGTCGTTTGATGCAGGGACGCCGTTACAACGAAGGTTTGCACCAGGCAATTGAGGCCAAAGAAGGCGTGCCAGTGCTGGAAGAAAGCATGACGCTAGCGACCATTTCGTTCCAGAATTATTTCCGTTTGTATAATAAATTGAGCGGTATGACTGGTACGGCGTTTACTGAAGCTGAAGAGTTTCAACAAATTTATTCACTGGACGTCATTCAGATTCCGCCGAACAAGCCAGTTATTCGCGACGACAAAGAAGACCTGATTTTCAAGACCGAAAAGGGCAAGTTGAAAGCAGTCGCCGAAGCTATTAAGGATTATCATAAGCAAGGCCGACCAGTGTTGGTTGGTTCTGGCTCAATTGCCAAGAACGAGCAGATTGCTAAATATCTGGAAAAAGAGGGCATTAAGTTTGAGATTTTGAACGCTAAGAACAATGAGCGCGAGGCGGCTATCATCGAGAAGGCTGGTGAAAAGGGCGCGATTACCCTAGCGACAAACATTGCTGGACGTGGTACCGACATCAAGCTTGGCAAGGGTGTCAAGGAGTTAGGTGGTCTGGTGGTGATCGGCTCAGAGCGGCACGAGTCGCGCCGGATTGACAATCAGCTGCGCGGTCGCGGCGGTCGTCAGGGCGACCCGGGCGAGACGCAGTTCTATGTGTCAACCGAAGATGATTTGATGCGAATTTTCCAGGGCGAGCGCATCGCGGCGCTGATGGATCGGCTGGGCGTGGACGAAGATACACCAATTCAAAACCGCGCTGTGTCAAAGACGTTGGAGGCAGCCCAGAAGCGCGTTGAGGGCTACAACTTTGATACGCGCAAAAATGTTGTTCAGTACGACAACGTCATTAATCGTCACCGCCGTGTGGTCTACACGATGCGGCGAAAAATCCTTGAAGGCGATAATATTCAGCCGGAAATTGAGCGGTTGTTGCGAGATAGAGTCAAAGAATTAGTGACGCTACCGACCAAAAACAATCCGAAGTTTATCGAGGAATTTACGTCGGCCTTTCCAGTCGATGAAGCGGCCGTGCGCAAGGTTGGCCGCGAGAAAAAAGACCGTCCACGCCTCCAAAAAGCCCTGAAACTAGCACACCAGGCCTACCGGGAAAAAGATGAAGAAATCGGTACTGAAGAGTTGCGCGGCGTGGAGCGCGAGGTGTATATGGCGGTGCTCGACACCCTGTGGATGCAGCACCTAGAGAATATGCAACACCTACGCGAAGGGATCCACTGGCGCAGCGTTGGGCAGCGCGATCCGTTGGTAGAGTACCGGGCAGAGTCACAAAAATTGTTCACCAGCCTTCAGGAAAATCTGCGTAACGAAGTTCTGAACACAATTTTTCATATTCATAAATCCGACGCGGTAATTCGTCAGTCGCAGGATGATGAGTATGACACCGAGCTAACGCGCCTAGCAGAAAGCGCAGTTGAGCGTGGCGTTAATGAAGTTGGTGTGGGCGAGGAAAATCGCGACGGTGACTTTTCGGTGAAAAAGGGTAAATCAAACGCTGAGTCGAACCGCGCCAAAAACCAAGCACGCAAGAAGAAAAAAGCGCAGCGCCAAAACCGCAAAAAGAACCGCAAATAAATCTAAAACCGGTGGGCAGAGAGCGACAGACAGATGAAACATACGGTCAAAGAAATAAAATTGAAAAACGGCGCGAAAGGCTTGTTCATTGATGTACCGGACGCGACAGTGATGAGCTTTCAGGTGCAGTTCCGGGCGGGCAATCGCTACGTTCGCGGCAAGGACATCTACGAGACGGCGCACATCATGGAGCATATGGCGTTTGGGGCGAATGAGAAGTTTCGTTCGGAGCACGCCTATGAGCAGGAATTTACCAAGAATGGCGCCTATCATAATGCGTTCACCTCTGATTATTCAATGGTGTACGAGGCGGCCTGTGCGGATTTTGAATGGGATCGGATTTTGGAATTGCAGCGGCTGGCAATTACTACGCCGCGCTTTAATGCCGAGGAACTAGAGGCCGAGAAAGGTAATGTTCGGAGCGAGCTGACCGGCTATCTCAATAACCACAACCGCGTGATGTGGCCGCGGGTGCAGCAAGCACTGGGCGAGGATATTTTGACATATAATCAGCGGCTGAAAACGATTGACGCGATTACCCTAAAAGACATCAAGGAGCATCATCGGCGGACACATACGCTCAACAATATGCGATTTGTGGTGGCGGGCAAGTTGACTGGGCGGATGGCGACGATTTGTGAATCGCTGGAGCAGTGGCAGCTAGAGCCGGGCGAGCGATTTGCCATTCCGCACGATAAGCTGTCGAGTGCCGCACCGATTTTTATCCGCCGCAAGGAGGCCTCGAATCTGACATTTGGCTGGTCGATGAATCTGCCGCGTGAGCTGAGCGATGAGGATTCTGACGCTATGGGCTGCTTGAATCATATCTTGACCGGGACGATGAGCTCGCGGATTTTCGGGGCGGCGCGCAAGAAGGGGCTGGCTTACGGTGTGTTCAGCGACACTTCGGTCGGGTTTTATGATTCGGCGTGGGATTTTGGCGGCCAGGTCAACCTCGAGACGGCGGAAGCGCTGTTTGATATCATTGTGCGCGAACTGCGTCGGGTGCTGAACGGGACGATCACCTCGGAGGATATTGAGAATGCCAAATCGTATGCGCTGGGTCGCTATCAGATGGGGGCGCAAACGGTTGCTCAAATCAGTAATTTCTATACCGGGCGTTATTTTGCCGATGATTTCGTCAAGGATTACGAGGGCGTGCCGACAGCAATTTTGGCGGTGACCGCTGATCAGATCGTTCGGGTGGCACGAGAGTTTTTTGCAGCAAATACCTGGGTGCTTGCTGGCGTGAGTAGCGGCGATAAAGAGCTGCTCGGGCGACTGCAGGAGAAGCTCGAGGGGCTGTTTTAGTATTACTCAATGGTATAATAGAAACTATGAAGATCATTATCGCTGGCTATGGCCTTGAGGGCATATCAAGTTTGAGATATTTTCAGCAGGTTTTTCCTGATGCTGAATTTGTGATCGCTGACCAGAAAGCGGTTGAGAATGCGCCGGATGGCGTGGCAGTGCGGACTGGCGAGTCGGTGTTCGCCGAGCAGCTGCAGGATGCCGATATGGTGGTGCGAGCACCGGGTGTGCCGCCACGACTGCTCAAAACGTCGGGCAAAATATGGTCGGCGACCAATGAGTTTTTCGACAAATGTCCAGCGCCGATTATTGGCGTGACGGGGACGAAAGGCAAGGGCACGACCTGTAGTCTAATCGCGGCGATCTTGCGGGCGGCCGGTCAGACGGTGCATCTGGTTGGGAACATCGGTGTGCCGGCACTGGACGCGCTGCCAAACATCACAAAGGATGATTTCATTGTGTACGAGCTATCAAGTTTTCAGCTGTGGGATCTCGAGAAATCACCAACTATTGCCGTGGTGCTGATGATTGAGCCGGACCATCTGGAGGTACATACGGATTTTGCTGAGTACCTCGACGCCAAGAAGAATATTCGTCGTCACCAGAGTGTTGTTGATACATGTTTATATCATCCAACGAATAAATATTCGAAGGAAGTAGCTGCTACGCCCTTTTATGGATTATTGGATGAGCAGGGTCATGCGACGTGTGAGTATTGCGGAGATGATGCGCTAGATTTCGCGCACCGCTATGCCATCCCTGACGAGGATCAGGTGTATGTTCGGGATGGCTACTTCTGTGTGCAAGATCGGCGGATTTGTAGCACCGATCATTTGCGGCTGCCGGGTGCGCACAACCTCGAGAATGCGTGTGCGGCGATGAGCGCAGTGACGGAATTGCCGATCACAGTGACCGACGAGCAGTATGCGGCTGGACTAGAGAGTTTTACGGGATTGCCGCATCGATTAAAATTCGTTGCTGAGAAAAACGGCGTGAGGTATTACGACGACAGTATCGCTACCACGCCGGGCAGTGCCATTGCGGCACTGCGGGCGTTTGAAGCGCCGAAAGTGCTGATCGTCGGCGGTTACGACAAGGGGGCGGATTATGATGAAATGGCCACGGAGATTGCCAAACAAACGGTGCGGGCGGTGATCATTATCGGGGCAAATGCAGCAAAGATTGAGCAGTCACTGCGTCAAGCATCGGTCACAGCGACAACAGTGGTGCTCGGTCAGACAACGATGGTGGATATCGTTGCCCAAGCCAATCAATTATCTCGCCCGGGTGATGTTGTCATCCTCAGCCCAGCGGCCGCCAGCTTTGGCATGTTTAAAAATTACGTCGACCGTGGCGAGCAATTTGTGGCGGCGGTGGAGAAGCTTTACCCCTGATATACCTCAGGCATCAACACCCCAATATACGGTAGATTGCGGTATTGTTGGCGGAAGTCTAGGCCGTAGCCGACGACGAATTCGTTAGGGACGGACAGGCCGACGTAATCGGCGGCGACGTTGGCGATACGTCGTTCGGGTTTGTCGAGTAGTGAGCAGACTTTGACCGAGGCCGCACCGCGACCGGCGAATAATTCTAGTAATTTTTCCAACGTTCGGCCGGTATCGACGATATCCTCAACCAGTAGAATATGCCGCCCAGTAACGTCACTATCGATGTCTTTGAGAATGGTGACTGCGCCGGATGATTCAGTCGCGTCGCCGTAGCTAGAGACGTCAATGAAATCGATTTCCAGATAGCAATCCATGGCGCGCACCAGATCGATCATGAACGGCGCCGCACCGCGCAGTACGCCGATGACCAGCGGATTCTTGTCGCGATACTCTGCTGTCAGCTCCCGACCCAGCCGTGCCACCGCGTCATTAATTTGTTCAGTAGTTACGAGGATGGTAGCGATATCTTGATTCATAGGGGTAGTATAACAGCTAATTGGCGAAATCACTAATGCGTTTAGCGATGTTTGCGGTAGGCTCAATAATGAGGCAGTGAGGAAACTGATGCCTCAATCGTTCCTCAAGCGCCAAATAATGTGTGCAGCCTAGAATAATAACATCGCTGCCTTCCACAACACTGGCCGATACTTCATTGAGTGGAATATCGTCAGCCAAACCTTGATCAATCATCTGCGCCCACGCGCTAGTATCTGGCGTATCAATGTGAACGTCGCTAGCATATTGGTCGATAAGTGTGCGTAGGCGCTGGCTTTGCTTGGTGGCATTTGTTGCTAGTAGAGTGATATGATGTGATTTAGTTAGTGCTGCAGCCGGCTTAACCATTGGCTCAAAGCCAACGAAGTGGACACTTGGATAGTGCTGTCGTAGTGGCTTGATGGAGATGGCTGTGGCAGTATTACATGCAAGAACAATAATATCGCACAACAGCAGCGGCTGAATGGCGGCATCGGTTAGCATAATAATTTCTTCTGGCGAACGATTGCCGTACGGTGCGTGCTCGCGGTCGATCGCCGTGATGTACGAATGTTGCGGCAGTAATTTTTTCAGCCTCTTTGCTACTAATTCGCCGCCAGTTCCCGTATCAAATATGCCGATCTTCATACAAAAAGTATAGCAAAATTGTTACAATGGTATCTATGCAACCACTCAAAAAACGCATCCAAACTCTGCAGTCAGAAGTAGAACAGGCCAAGGCGGCGCTGGATTTTGCGGCGCTGGAGCAGGAGATGGCGGCGCTGGACGAGCGGCTCAATCAGCCGGAGATTTGGCATAATCCGGACGAGGCGCAGGCCTTGGCGAAAAAAGCAGCTAGCTTGCGCCAGACAGTTGAGCCGTGGCAGACGCTGGGGGTGCAACTGGCGGATATCGCTGAGTTGATGGAGCTGGGCGACGATGATTTGCTGCCGGAGTTTGAGGCGCAAATATCAGCATTGGAGCAGGAATTTACCCAGCGCAAGACTGATCTATTGTTCAGCGGCCCGTACGACAACCGCGAGGCGGTGGTACGGATTTCGGCCGGCGTAGGCGGGCTGGATGCTCAGGACTTTGCGGCCATGCTGGAGCGGATGTATCTGCGCTGGGCGGAGAAGTCGGGGATGAAAGCCGACACGCTGGAGCGCTCGACCAATGATGATGCCGGGATAAAGACGGCGGTGTTGGAGATTTCTGGGCCGTTTGCGTATGGAAAATTGCGCTCAGAAAATGGCGTGCATCGGCTGGTGCGCCTCAGTCCGTTTAATGCTGATAATTTGCGCCAGACTAGCTTTGCACTGGTGGAAGTGCTGCCAAAGATTGATACGCCGGATGAAATTGTGATTGACCCGAGTGATCTGAGGATTGATGTGTATCGCTCGGGCGGCAAGGGCGGCCAGGGCGTGAATACCACTGACTCGGCGGTGCGGGTGACGCATGTGCCGACGGGCATTACCGTGGCGATTCAGAACGAGCGCTCGCAGATTCAGAATAAAGAAACGGCGCTGAAGATTTTGCGCTCCAAGTTGCTGGCGATGAAGCTGGAGCAGCACGCCGAAACCCTGTCTGATCTCAGAGCCGGCGAGTCAGCCAACTGGGGTAGTCAGATTAGAAATTATGTATTGCATCCGTATACGCTGGTCAAGGACACTCGCACCAAGCACGAGAATCGCAACGCCCAGGGCGTGCTGGACGGGGATGTTGATGAGTTTATGGCGGCTTATTTGCGCGAATCGCGCGGCTGACGGAAGACAGCAATGGTTATCATCACGGCAAAGGCGATGAGGCTGATGACCATGACGGACAAGAAATGTACACCAAACGGCCAAGCAGCTTGCCTGACGAGAACGTCGATCGGATATTTTCGGTTGGTGTCATCGCCGATGATGTAATAGAGCCACGTGCATGTACCCACCAGAAAGCACACCATGGCGAGGCCGTACCATACTAATGTTGACGTGTGGCGTGCGAGCCATCGACTTTTATCGGTAATCGCCTTGGCTTGCCAGCGGTTGGTGCCGATAAGCGTATAAAGCGGCAAGGCGAGACAGCCAGTAGTCAGGAGCAGCCCAGTCGCAGTGTACATGATATATACGAAAATACTGCTGTGTTGTGCTATGTCTTGTAGTAGCGTGACGTGGGGTGTGAGGAATAGGCATATGAGCGTGGCGCCAAGTGACATGACCATAAGTAGCGCCAATAGTCGCAAGCCAATCTCCAGTATCCTATAGGTGTGCCGTACGGGTTGCGCTGACTCATCAGGCGATTGCTGCACGAGCTGTCGTAGCCCCCGTCCAAGACAATATATACCCCAGACGATGCTGATAAATAGGAATAGTCCACCGACCAGGAAAAGTGGCCAGCGTAGAGCATTGGCAGTTTGTCCAGGAGCCTCGCAACATGACCATGTATCTTGCGGTCGCGCCGCGTCAAACGTATCTGGCAGGAACGGCACGCTGATATTACTGATAATTATTAATCCGACCCCGATGACACTGAGGGCGATAAACATGATACTGAGGCGATTGAGTAATGTGGCTGAAGTTTTCATATGTCTAGTGTAGCATGGTTTGCCGTGCTGATTCGCACCATTCTAAAAAATTTGCTATACTAGTGGAAATGATTTTGTTAGATAGGGTTACCAAAACATATGGCAAGGATAACAAGCCGGCCTTGAACAGAGTTAGTGTTCATGTCAAGCCGGGCGAGTTTGTGATTTTGGTTGGGACATCAGGCGCGGGGAAGTCGACGCTGCTCAAGCTGCTGACCCGCGAGGAAAAGCCGACTGGTGGCAAGATTGTTGTTGGTGGGATTGATTATGACACGCTCAAGGACAAGCATATCCCGCTGCTACGCCGCAAGATTGGCGTGGTGTTTCAGGATTTCAAGCTGCTGCCGAATCGGACGGTGTTTGAGAATGTGGCTTTTGCGCTGGAGATTGCCGGCATGACTAACCGCGAGATCAAATCAACGGTGCCAAAGGTGATCGAGCTGGTGGGGTTGAAAGGCAAGGAAAAGAACTTCCCGCATCAGCTGTCTGGCGGTGAGCGCCAACGGGTGGCGATCGCCCGGGCGGTGGTTCGGCAGCCAAAGATCTTGATCGCTGACGAGCCGACCGGTAACCTCGACCCCAAGCACAGCTGGGATATTGTGCGCTTGCTGGAAAAAATTAACAAATACGGTACCACGGTGCTGCTGACGACGCACAATGTTGATATCGTCAACAAGCTCAAACGCCGGGTGATCACCATCGATCACGGTAAAATCACCTCTGATCAAGCCAAGGGGAGTTACAAGCAATGACCGATATTTCACGTAAAGCCGCTGCCAAGGCGCGCGTCGATCCTAAAGTCCTCAAGCGCACGCGACAACGCCGCCGCCGGGTGCTGACGTTCTGGCGGATGTGCCGGTATGGTATCAATAATTTTAGCCGCAATACCTGGCTGACAATTGCAGCGACTGCGGTGATGGCAGTGACGCTGCTGATCATCGCTCTCACTATGGCCGCCCGCCAAGTGCTGGTTGACTCGGTGGATACGATTTCGCGCAGGGCCGATATGTCGATTTTCCTCAAAGGCTCGACCGAGCAAAAGGTGATTGACGAGCTGACATCGCGCCTGAGTAAGCTCCACAATGTCGAAAAGGTGACGTATATCTCGGCAGAGCAGGCGCGTCAGGAGCAAATCGAGAAGTATAAGAATGATCCAGCAACTCTCGAGGCGATCAAGGAATCAAGTAACGAAATGCCAGTGTCGCTTCGGGCTTCGCTCAAGGATTTGAACGATCAGCGAGCGTTGGTTGAGTTTACGAAGAATGATGAGCTGTATAAAAAGCATAAAGACCCGACCAAAGAGCCGTCGTTCATCGGCGATCGACGTGAGGCGATCAACGCCATCGGTGACTGGGTGCGGTTTGCCAGTATCGCCGGCTCGATCGCTACGGTGGTGTTTGTGGTGATTTCATCGCTGGTGGTGTTTAACACCATCAGGATGGCAATTTTTAACCGCAAAGATGAGATCCAGATGATGAAACTGATCGGCGCTGATCGCGGGTTTATTCGCGGGCCATTTATCGTCGAGGCAGTTATGTATGGATTTATCGCGGCGCTGGTGGCCTCAGGAGTCGGCTATTTGTTGTTGTTCTCGGCGCATGACAAGCTGGCGGTGCGGCTGCCGATGGATAATTTGATGAATATTAGTACCACGTATGCTGGACTGGTGGTGCTGGCGATGATCATGATCGGTGCGGTGATCGGTATCGTCTCGTCATTGATTGCGACGCGCAAATACTTAAAATTATAGGTTATTTTGTCGCTGACCCCTGAATATTTACTGAGCCAAGGCGCTTGACGTCCATATGTCGCTTGTGCTAAAATAAAAGGTAATGAAGATACGGTCCACCACACCAGTTTCGACATCACGAGCCACACGGGCAGCTCTCGTGGCGGTTAGTGCTGTTGTTTTGGGCGCTGGCGTGTTCCAGCTCGGCCCACACGTATTCGCGCGTGACTATGAAGCGGAAATTAACGCTCTCAACCAACAGGCGCAACAGGCGCAGAACGAGGCCAATCGTCTCGGGACGATGGCGGCGACGTTGGAGGAGGAGCTGGGGCGCATTAATGCGCAGATTGATTCAATCCGAACAGAAATTGCCAAAAGTCAGCGAAAGCATGACGCACTGGTCGCGGAGATTGCTAAGAACAAGCTAGCGATTGAAAAGAACCGCAAGGTCATGGGCAAAATCTTGTCAGATATTTACCTCGATGATCAGATTTCGCCGCTTGAGATGCTGGCTAGCTCCAAGTCGATCGGTGATTATGTCGATAAGCAGGAGCAACGTAGTAGCTTGCGATCATCGCTGAACGATAAGATCAAGGAAATTAAGGCGCTGCAGGCTAAATTAGAAGAAAATAAAAAGTCAGTCGAGAATGTGCTCAAAGACCAGAAGGCTCAGCAGACACAACTAGCGTCTAAGCAAGCAGAGCAGGCCAAGCTGGTTAACGATACCAAGAACGACCAAAATGCTTACGCGGCTCTCGCAACGCAGCGGAATAACCAAGCAGCGAAACTGCGCGAAGAGCAGGCGGCGGCTAACCGGCGAGCGCTTGGCGGGGTGTCAATTCCGGGTGGTGTCCCGGGTGGTGGCGGCTATCCAGGCGTCTGGGCGAACGCACCACTGGATGCTTACGTCGATCCATGGGGCTTATATACACGTGAGTGTGTGAGCTATGTGGCCTGGAAGATCCACAGTACTGGTCGGTTTGTGCCACACTTTGGTGGGGCTGGTAACGCTAATCAGTGGCCATCAACAGCGGCGCGATACGGCATCCAGAGCGGTTCGACACCAAAGGCTGGCGCAGCAGCGGTTATGAATGTTGGCTATTATGGCCACGTGATGTATGTTGAGTCGGTCAATGGTGATGGTACAATTACGGTTAGCGACTATAACTTGGCGTGGGACGGTCTGTACCGAAAGTATACGCGTTTAGCCTCGGGCCTAACCTACGTGTATTTTTAATAGCACGATGAGTCAATAAAACCCTCGCATCAGCGGGGGTTTTTGTGTACAATAGATATATGACAGAGCAACGGAGGGTAGGAACGCGGGCTCGCTTGTTTTTGGGCGGGCTGCTGATTGCGATTGTGAGTTTTGCGGCCGGGACGCGGTCGGATCTGATCATGGCGCAGGTCGGGTCGCTGTTTGGCCTTAGGACAGCGACGGGGTCGCTGGATGTATCAACGGTGCAGCGCGTGTACCGTGAGCTAAAGGCTCATTATGACGGTAATTTGGATGAGCAAGCACTTACGCGTGGGGCGGCGCGCGGTATGGTGGCAGCGACGGGCGATCCGCACACGGTGTATATGGATCCGGATGAAGCCAAGGAGTTTGAAAAGAGCTTGTCGGGTAATATTGGTGGCGGTATCGGGGCGGAAATTGCCAAGCGGCATAACGTGCCGACGATCATCCGGCCGCTCAAAAATAGTCCAGCCGAAAAGGCGGGCATCAAAGCTGGTGATGTCATCGTCAAGGTTAATGACACGGTGGTGACTGATATGCCGGTTGATCAAGTGGTGCAGCGCATTCGCGGTGATGTCGGCACGACGGTCAAGTTGGTATTGTCGCGTGGTGGCGAACGTAAAGACGTGACAGTGACGCGCGAGAAAGTCGTCGCGCCGGCTGCCGAGTGGAAGATTGATGGTGAGATTGGTATTTTGACGGTCAGTCGCTTTAATGATGACACCGGCAAGCAAGCGCGCCAAGCCGCCGAGGAATTCCGCTCGGCAGGTGTTAGGAAAGTCATCCTCGATCTCAGGGGAAATCCTGGTGGTACGGTGGCGGCCGCACAAGCGCTAGCGGGGCTGTGGTTGAATAATCAGGTGGTGATGACCCAACGGCGCGGCGAGCAGGTTATCTCGACGGAGAAGTCGACCGGTCAGCCGCTCCTTAGTGATATCAAGACAGTTGTGCTGGTTAACGGTGGTAGTGCCAGTGCTAGTGAGATCGTGGCGGGGGCGCTCAAAGATCATGGCAAGGCAACGCTGGTCGGCGAAAAAACCTATGGCAAGGGCAGTGTGCAGCGGCCGATTGATCTGGCGGACGGCTCGGTTCTAAAAGTGACCGAGGCGCGCTGGTATACGCCGCATGGCAAGAATATTGACAAGTCGGGTATCGAGCCGGATGTCAAGGTCGAGATGACGACTGGGGCGGCGGATAATGGGCGTGACCCACAGTTAGAAAAAGCAAAGAGTGTCTAGACTCAAAAAAGGAGGGCAAGGATATGCAACACAGGAAAAAAATACTATTAGTTGAAGACGATACGGCACTGGCGGCAGTCTATCGGTCGCGGCTGGAGCTGGAGGGCTTTGAGATTCGTGAGGTGCATAATGGCGAGGACGCACTGTCGGTAACGGTGGCGTTTCGGCCGGACTTGATCGTACTGGATGCTATGATGCCGAAAATTAGCGGCTTTGACGAGCTCGATATTCTACGCAATACGCCAGAAACAACCAACGTGCGGGTGATTATGCTGACGGCACTCAGCCAGCAGAAAGACCGAGAGCGGGCAGAGGCGCTGGGCGTGGATGAATACCTCGTCAAGTCACAGGTGGTGATCGGCGACGTAGTAGCGCGAGTGAAGCATCATTTGGGCGTGTCGTAGCTGCCTGGAGAAATTAGCCGCTCAAACACTACTAGCGTAGCGGGATAGGCAGCTAAATGAACGGGTGTAATCAAATGGGTGCAATCTGGACGCCGGGATAGCAGGTCATAGAATAGTGCTGGCTAGCCGACGCAAACCTGAGTGCGTCGCTCGGTTTTGCCGGTGAACTTGGTTTTCTTGATCTGCTCGAAGGTGACGATACCGGATTTAGCAGCGTGGATGGTATAGTTGCGGCTCATGTATGCGCCTTTACCAGCGACTTTCGTAGCGCCTGTTTGGCGGACGAGTACCTCGCCAGCGTTGACTTTTTGGCCGCCGAAACGCTTGACGCCGAGGCGTTGGCCAGGGTTGTTGTGGATGTTTTTACTTGAGCCACCAGCTTTGACTTTTGACATTGAAACTCCTTAAATTTTCTAAACCTAATCCGTATCAGTATAAGTGACAGCTGATAAAAAGTCAAGGGGCTTTACTTGATTAGCCAAGTGTTATATAACTAGGGGCTATGAACGAGCAGACTATGACAGAAAGAAAAGCTGGGTTAGGTAGTCGGTAAATAGAAGAACGCTACTGGTGGGTATCTTGGGCGCTGGTGTAGTGGCATTCGGTGGTGCTGTGCACGACTCTCTAAAAATGCCTCGCGACGGAGAGGCGCTGCAGGCACTGCACACAGTACAGGCGGCAGCAGCGGAAATTGCTAAGCACGGCGTGGATGGCCGGACGACATCAGAAGATACAATCGAAGTGATACTGCGACGCGAGAGTAGTTCGATAGCAGAGATGAAGGTCGCACTTTCTGAACCGCTGGAGCACTACGCTACGGGTGAGGGGCGGTATGCGTCAGCTGGAGCGAATATGGTGGATGGACTATTGGGCCAGATTGGGCGAGAGATGTTTACTGATACTGATCAACAAATGACGACGGAAATAACCGAGCAGGCGCGGCCGACATTGGTATTTTTGATCATGGCGTTGAATCAGGGACGAATCGGCCTGAGCGCCGGAGATTTACTAGCGATATGTCAGCGGTATCACCGGAATGCAATTGCTCCTCCTGCGGATGAGAAAACAGCAGAGGCGCGTCAAACGCAGCTTGATCTTTTGGAAAAGGAATTGGTGGGTCGTTTGGGACAGCTCGCAGACTATGACCCGGCGTTACGGCTTAACCGTCCGGTGCTCGGCTAGTCCGCAGGATCAGTAGCTCGCGGGCGACGACCTGGTCGGGGCGGCGATAGATGAGCGGGATGTGGTTGAGTTGGTGATAGCCAAGTTTTTGGAGGTTTTTTATTAGCGGCAGATGAGTGGCCCGGCCGGATGCGTCGTACCACGCTGGCACGGCGATGCATAACGGCGTGTTTGGAGCTAGCTGCGGACGGATATTAGTGAGGAAGCCGGTGATAATGTGATTACAGTTGCCGACAACCTCTGCTAATTTTTGGGGTGCGGGCGGTGCGGAAAAGGGCTGACCGAGGTAGGTTTCGCAGACGACGGCAGTGAGGTGCTGGCTATCTGGCCAGCGGTGCGTGGTGGCATCGGCTTGATGAATGTCAATAACGCGGCCAATAGGGTGGCCGGGCGTAGTGAAGGTCGATTGCAGCCACGATAGGTTTTCGGTGGTGCAATCAACCATTTTTTGGTTGAGGTCAGTGCCGATGACGTCGTAGCCAGCGAGCAACGCTTCTTGCAGGACGGTGCCGGTGCCGCAAAATGGGTCGAGGATTAGAGGGCGCCGTCTGTCAACCTCTGTGGCGAGGTCGGATTCCAGCCTCTCCGACAAGTCGATAGCTCTGCGGACGGCGTTGCCGGATGCATTCGACTTGGAGGAGACGGCTGGAATCCGACCCGTGCACGATTTTTGATGAGCTAGCGGCCCGGCACCCAGCGCCAAATTCAGCATAATCTGCGCCAATTTGGGCGGCAGCATGCCAACGAAAGTGTCGCGCCTAGGGCGATGGCGGTCGCGGCGGGTGTAGGCGGTGATGTTTTGGACGCCGCGGCTCTCGGCGATGATGAGGCGGCGGTCGGTTGTTTTGATGAGCAGCAGCTCGACTTTATAGGGTGATCCGCCAAGCTTGTTATTATGCGCGGTGGCAGTGGAGAGAGCGGGCTGGTCGTTGGGGATGAGGCGGAGGCTGGTACCAGATTTTTTGAGGGATGATTTGAGGATCAGGCCGGTTTTTTGGACGTCGCGGGCGCTCATATTTAGGTTATAGGCGCTGAGGCCGAGGGTGATTTTATGCGGCGAGTGCGCCCACTTGGCGTGATAATGCTGGGTGATGAAGCGCGAAGCGGCGAGGAGCGAGGTCTTGTCAGTGCGGCTGGCTGGCAGCTCGGCGATCACTTTGGCGTATTTGATGGTGCCGCCCAATGTAGTAATGTCGAATTGAGCCGTCTGCACCTTGGCAAACTGCTGGCTGATGCGATTGACGCAGTCCGCGCCAAAGACCGCCGCAAGTTCGGCGAGCGATATCTCTGGCTGGCGGCCAAGCAGGGTGATATACATGGTTTGATTATAGCAAAAACTGCGTGATATAATTGACGATATGGTGTCGAAAGGGATACAGCAGTTTTTAGAGGCGCTCAAGTCACCGCGGACGATCATGAGTATCGTGACGCTGGCGGTGCTGGTACTGATCATTTTTCTGTCGCGTGCGGAACTGATGCGGGCGTGGGAGCTGCTCGGCCGGGCAAATATCTGGCTATTGATGTTGCTGCTGCCGTTTCAAATTATCGTGTATTTCGCGGGCGGCGAGATGATTTTTGCCTATCTTCGCGACAAAAAACTGATCGGGCATATCTCGCGGTTTGAGCAGACGCGGATTGCGCTGGAACTGAATCTGGTTAATCACATTTTCCCGTCAGGCGGTGTCAGCGGTATTTCCTACACGACGTGGCGGATGCACAAGCTCGGCGTCAGCTCGGCACGCTCAACGTTTGCCCAGGTGATCCGCTACGTGACGGGCTTTTTGTCGTTGATGGTGCTGCTGATTGTGGCGGTGTTAATCTTGTCAATTGACGGGCAGGTAAATCGCTACATCGTGACGTCAAGTTTCCTCCTCGTGCTGGTGGTGCTGGCGCTAACATTTGGGCTGATTTTTATGTTCTCGTCACGAAGGCGTATGCACAACACGGCGGTGCGGGTGTCGCGGCTGATCAACGCGGTGGTGCGGTGGGCGACGCTGGGCAAGATCAAGCGGCTGCTGGTTTCGACAAAAATCGAAGCGTTTTTTGCTGAGATGCATGATGATTTTGTGGAGCTGTCAGAGCATCGGCGCCTACTCATCAAGCCGCTGGTCTGGGGCGCGATTTATGCCATTTTCGATGTGTTGATGTTCATCGTAGCCTTTTGGGCGCTGGGCGTGTCGGTTAACCCAGCAGTGCTGATCATCGGCTACGGCGTGGCGGGGCTGGCTAGCCTGGTGGCCTTTACGCCGGGTGGTGCGGGCGTGTACGAAGCGATTATGATCGTTTTCTTGAGCATGACCGGTGTGGCACCGGACGTCGCTATCGCTGGGATTGTACTGACGCGGGTGATTTTACTAACGGGGACAATTGTCTTTGGGTATATGTTCTACCAGCACGCGCTGATCAAATATGGGCGGCCAGATGACGACGATAACACCGCGGTTTAGCGTTAGCGACTTTGTAGCGGTCGTCAATCAGGTGCTGGAGACGGCCGTTCCAGCCATCGAGGTTGAAGGTGAGGT
Source organism: Candidatus Saccharibacteria bacterium oral taxon 488 (assembly GCA_046846435.1). Lineage (GTDB taxonomy): Bacteria > Patescibacteriota > Saccharimonadia > Saccharimonadales > Saccharimonadaceae > Nanosynbacter. Next base: position 243,977 of record CP128407.1, read on the forward strand.
CGCTGAGTTCACGGTGCGTCAGCAGAAATTTGTCTTTTTTACGCTCAAGGATGCTGAGAGTGCGGTCAATTGTTTCATGATGACCTGGCAGCTCAGGGCACCAATCGAGGAGGGAATGCGCGTGGTGGTGCGAGCCTCGGCCAAGCTAACTGCCAAGGGTAAGTTTAGCCTAACGGTACAGGAGGTCAAGCCACTGGGTGCGGGTCACCTCAAGCGCAGCGCTGAGTTACTCAGGGCGAAATTAGCAGCCGAAGGTCTGTTTGATGCGGAACGCAAGCGCCCCTTACCGCCATATCCTGCCCGCGTGGCGGTCATTTCCAGCACTCAGGCGGCGGGCTACGCGGATTTTATGAAAATTGCTGGCCAGCGCTGGGGTGGGGTGCAGTTTATCGTCGCTCATGTGAAGGTTCAGGGCGACGGCGCGGCTGATCAGGCGGTGCGGGCGATTGCCCATTGTAATCAGCTAGCGGAGCCGCCAGAGGTGATTGTGCTGATTCGCGGCGGCGGTAGCGCGGAGGACCTGGCGAGTTTTAATGACGAATGCTTGGTGCGAGCGGTGGCTGGTAGCCGCGTGCCGGTGCTGACTGGCATCGGGCACGAGGTTGACGAGAGTTTGTGTGATTTAGCGGCTGATGTGCGGGCGGCCACGCCGAGTAATGCGGCGCAGCTATTATTTCCGGATAAACACGACGTGAGGCGGCAGCTAGAGCTGCGGCTGGGCGGCGTGGCAGAGGTGATTCAGCAGCAGATTACGGAGCAACGCCTTCACGTAACAATGTTGCAACAAGCGGCGCTCGAACAGTGGTCGCGCCGCGTTGACATTGCTAAAAATATGGTATTGTCGCAACAACGAATGATTGCTGAGTACGACCCAGAGATGGCGCTGCGGCGCGGTTACGCGATGATCAGTGGCCACCGTCAGATTGGTAGTATTGTGAATATTACAACAAAAGATATGATTATGAAAGCGAGGATTGAAAGCAGTGAAAAACGATAAAACAAATGAAAAGACGATTGAGCAGATGATGGCGGAACTGAACGAGCGCATCGCGTGGTTTCAGGGCGATGACTTTAATCTGGACGAGGCCAAGCAGCGGTTTATTGAGGCGCGGCAGCTGGCGAAGGACATTACGGCGGCGCTGGACGATATGCAGCATGATATCACAGTACTCAGCGAGGATTTTAGCGCGTGATGTGGCTGCTGTGGCTTGGTGGCGCGATTCTGATGATCTTTGCACTGCCAGCACTGATCGGTGCGCCGTATGTGCCGTCACGGTCGCGCGAGGTGCAGCGGCTGTTTGCTGAGGCGCTGCCGCTCGGTAAAGGTGACGTGGTGCTTGATATCGGATCGGGCGACGGTGTGGTGCTGATGGCGGCAGCTCAGCAGGGTGCGTGGGCGATTGGCTATGAGATTAATCCATTTCTGGTGCTAATGTCGTGCTGGCGGCTGCGGAAATTACCGGGCGCGCAGGTGCGCTGGGCGAACATCTGGCGGCGGCCGGTGCTCGACAAGGTGACGGTGATGTATGCCTTTGGCGATGGTCGCGATATCGCAAAGATGTTTCAGCTAGCGGGGCGCCAAGCGGCCGCCCAGAGCCAGCCGCTGACCTTCGTGAGCTACGGATTTTCTGTCCCCGGCACGCAGCCGACAAAAGAATACCACGGCTATTTTCTCTATCAGCTGCCGGGAGGCTTTACATCGCCCGAAGCATAAGCTATACTGATGCATATGAGTAGAAAAACAGAGATGGAACAGGGATATGTCAATAGCTGGATGATTGTGGCGATTAGCGCGATCGTGCTGTTCGTGGCGGCTGGTAGCGCGGCAATTTGGGCGTACCTGGCATATTCACAGGAAAAAACTGCGGTCGAGAGTCGGATGGCGGTAGCTTCGGCCAAGGCGCGCGAAGAGCAATCAAAGGCTGACCGCGAGAAATTTAATGAAGAAGCCAAAAACCCGCGCATTGAATTCGTCGGCCCCGAGCAGTACGGCCGCGTCTCATTTATGTATCCAAAAACCTGGAGTGTTTACGTAGCGGCTGACGGCAGCGATCGCGGTGATTATAAAGCGTATCTCCACCCGGCTATCGTGCCACCGACGAATACGCATAGTAGCAACCAAAACAAGTTTGCGCTGCGCCTCGAGATTCTTAACAGCGACTTCAATAAGACACTAGATCAGTACGCCAGCTTGCTGAAAAAAGGCGACTTGACCTCGAGTAGCGTCGAATACAACGGTAACACCGCCACGCGCATTGACGGTGCATTTAGTAAGGATCTGCGCGGCTCGGTGGTGCTGATGAAGGTGCGCGACAAGACGCTGCGTTTTTCAACCGATGCTGATACGTTCAAGCCAGATTTTGAGGCCATTCTTAAGACAGTGAAATTTGTCCAGTAATCTCTCTCGGCTGCGGCCAGTATCCGTGAAATGATACGGAGCGACAGCAGTTCTTTTTGGCGCCTCGGTTTGCTATACTAGAGGTATATGGCGCAGCCACAGTGGAGTGATAAGGAGTTTGCCGCGATGCCCAGCATAGCGGTGGCAGCGCATGAGCTGAAGGCGCCGCTGGCGTTGATTCGGCAGATGAGTTTGTTGATCGAGGATGGCCAGCTCAGTCCAGCCGAGGCACAGCAGATGCAGCGGCGGCTGACGCTGACGGCGGAGCGATCGCTGGCTTTGGTACAGGATTTGGCGCATACCGTGAATGTGCAGCCGACGCTGTTTCCACTGGAGCCGGTTAATCCACTGGCGCTGCTAGCCCAATTGGCGCACCAGTCGCGCGATATGCTGCGGCTGTATGACCGACGGGTGACGTGGCCACGGGCGGGCAAAAAGCGACTGGTGGTGGCTAATCCATTGCTGCTCGGGCGGATCATGATGAATTTTCTCGATAATGCGATGCGCTACAGCGAGGCTGGGGCAGCAATTCGCGTGACTGTTCGCCAGGCAGGGACGATGGTGCGGCTGGGTGTGCGGGATTTTGGGCCGATGATGAGCCTGGCTGAGTATCGGCAGCTGGTGGATGAGATGACTACGCGTAAATCAGTCAGAACTCGGCCGGATAGCAGCGGCCTCGGAGTGTATATCGCTGCGACGTTCGCGCGGGCGATGGGCGGGCAGATCGGGCTGATACGCCACCGAGACGGACTGACGTTTTATGTTGATGTGCCGCTCAGCGAGCAGATGAGCTTGTTATGAAAAAACTCCTGATCATCGAGGATGATCCGCAGTGGGCGGCAGTGCTGGAGCGGTATGCGCTGGAGGCGGGGTATACGGCCCGAATAGTGGTGGCGGCTGGACAGGCGATAGCGATGCTTGATGAGTGGCGGCCGGATGGCTTGATTCTCGATATGCTGCTGGCGGGTGAGACGGGGATGGCGCTACTGAATGAACTGCAAAGCCACGAGGATCTGGCGCGGCTGCCAGTGGTAGTGTGTAGTAACGTAGTGCTTGATCTGGATCAGCTACGGTCGTTTGGCGTGCGGGCGGTGCTTGATAAGGCGCGCATGACGCCCGATGACGTACGGGCCGCGCTCAGCGTGCTAGGCGAGGAGGCTGAATGAAAGACGGTGAGCGACTCAAGGCGATTGTGCTACGGCGGACGGATTATGCGGAAGCTGATCGGGTATTGCAGTTACTAACGCCCCAGGGGCGGCGGGCGGTGATCGCCAAGGGGGTGCGCCGCGAGCGGAGTAAGCTGGCCGGTGGCATTGAACTACTGGCGCTGTGCGATGTGGTGATTCGTTCGGGCCGCGGCGAGCTGGGACTGCTGACCAGCGCCAGGCTCAGCGCGTTTTATCGGCATATCCTCGAGGATTATGAGCGGATGCAGTTCGCTTACCAAGCGCTCAAGCTGGTGGCGCAGGCGACCGAGACCGTTGATGGGCCGGAGTGGTTCGCGGTGCTCAGCCAGGTGTTGGCGTGGCTTGATCGGCCGGCGGTTGATCGGCTGCTGGTCGAGACGTGGTTTTATATGCAGTACGCCGGGCTGTTGGGTGACGAGCTTAATCTACGCACTGACGTGGCCGGGCGGATGCTGACGAGCGATAAATCATACATGTACGATCCAAGCGAAAAGGTCCTAAGGCCAAGCGAGCAGGGCGACCTAACGGCCGATCATATCAAGCTGCTGCGCCTCATCCAAGCCAAGCCGCTAGAAAATCTCACCCACATCGGCGGCCTCGGCCCGGTCATCGCTAGTTGCTGGCTGGTGACTAGGCAGCATGCGGCGGTGTAACTGTGTCTTGTAGAGCATGCTTCACAATTGCTTTCTGCAGGGAAGAGAAGGCAGATTTCACGAAAATATTAGGGTTTTGCCTGGACTCAATATTCGACTGATCGAGCTTGGTGAGTATGTTATGTGTTGAAATATCGGGGTTCTCTTCGGGGTTAATCTCTATCTCTTCCGAGTATTGGCCACGGAAATATTCAATCTCATGTAAATAGGACTCCTTGCAATATTCCACCTCGAGATCTGGCTTACTTATTTTGATAATCTCATCGGCACATTCCCAGAGCAGGGCAACCGCGCTTCTTTTAGCGTCGTCATCAAATCGACCCATCGCGGCGAGATCGCGTAACGTGCGCGCTAGGAGTATTTTATTGAGGACGGAACTAAAAGAAGTATCTGTTCTTTCAGTCTGACTGGCGTAAACACTGTGAGCATCTTCTAGTGCTTGATCTAGAAAGGCCTCCTTTACTTGGTCGGACACTTCACTAGTGCAGGCAGAGTCAAAATTACGCTTTGCCGAGAGAAAGGTGCTGTGTTCATAGGGGGTGATGAGTCCTGAGAGTTGATCTCTAAGTAGCATCCATTGCCCAAAGTATTCTCTAATTTTACCTTGCTCCTGAGCTGTTAGTGGGCTTGTGGAGCTAAAAGCAGCGAAACCAGTGACGCGGATCCCTTCGGCGACTATGCTTCTAGCCCTATCATCTGCTCCTTCGTATTTATCAGAAATTTCTAGTAAGCTACGGACCTCTTCCAGTGAGTATTCCTGGGGGTGACGTATTACAGGGGAATCTGGAAAAATTTTATCTGTAGACGATGTTCTGTACTGTTCCTGACTCATAACACCATTGATACTCCCTACGTGCGATTGTTGCACAATAAATAGCGACCGTCAAGCATGCTATAATAAACCTTAGTTAATGAATCGCCATGTTACCAACATGGAGGAAGGTTGTGTGATGAGTCAAGCAAAAATGGAAGATATTATCAGCCTGTGCAAGCGCCGCGGCTTTATTTATCAGGGGTCGGATGTGTATGGCGGTCTTTCGGGGACGTGGGATTATGGCCCGTTGGGAGTGCAGCTGAAGCGTAATATCATGAATTTGTGGTGGCGTCGGTTTGTTGACGAGCGCGACGACATGTATGGCGTCGATGCGGCGATTTTGATGAATCAGAAGGTGTGGCAGGCGAGTGGGCACGTGGATACCTTTTCTGACCCATTAGTAGAGTGTAACCACTGCAAGGCGCGTTTTCGCGAAGATCACTTGCTCAAAGATCAACAGGAAAAGTTGGACGAGTACGAGGCTCTCACCGACAAGATCCAATGGTATCGCGAGCATGCCACGGCACCGAATTTTTATGACGAGATCAAAGAAAAAGAGCCCGAGTTGTTCAAGAAAATACTGGACATGGAGCTTGGCCCAAGTGAGATTGACCTCGAGGAGGCCAGTGATTTTGGGCTGAAAGAGTGGTTACATGTGCTAAGAGTGATTAAATGTCCTAACTGTGGTACGCGAGGTGATTTTAGTGAGCCGCGGCAGTTTAACATGATGTTCAAGACATTTGTCGGTGCTAGCGGGCAAAATGAGCTGGCGATTGATGAGTTGACGGGGGGCGTCGATGGTAAGCGTGGCTCTAGTGGCATGAAAGCGATTACCTACGATCCGCAGTCGATTTCTTACCTCCGCCCAGAAACCGCCCAGGGTATCTTCACCAATTTCAAGAATGTCGTTGATAGTTTCTACCCGAACTTGCCGTTTGGCATCGCTCAACAGGGCAAGGCGTTTCGTAATGAAATTGCGCCGCGCGACTTTGTCTTCCGTTCCCGCGAGTTTGAGCAGATGGAGATTGAATATTTCGTCGACCCCGAGCATTGGCAGGAGGCGTTTGATGAATTGCTGGCGGCGACGCATGCGTTTTTGGCAGAACTGGGCTTGAAGCCAGAGCATATCCACGAGCTGGACGTGCCGGCGGAGGATCGGGCGCACTATAGCAAAAAGACAATCGACATTGAATACGATTATCCAATTGGCCGCGAGGAATTGATGGGCATTGCTTACCGGACTGATTTTGACTTGATGAACATCCAGCGGGTTAGTGGCAAGAGCATGGAATACACCGTCAAGGGAACGAACACAAAATTTGTTCCGCACGTCATTGAGCCGTCGTTTGGTGTGGAGCGGGCGCTGATGGCGGTGCTGTCGAGTGCCTACCGTGAGGATGAGCAGAATGGTGAGAAGCGCGTCTACTTGGCGTTGCCGGAGCATCTGGCGCCAGTCAAATTTGCCGTCTCGCCACTGCTGAAAAACAAGCCAGAATTGGTAGAAAAAGCCCGCGAAGTCTACGCCCAGCTAGCCAAAGCCAACCCCGGCCGGGTGATGTGGGACGACAACGGTAACATCGGCAAACGCTACCGCCGCCAAGACGAAATCGGCACCCCGCACTGCGTGGTCATCGACTTCCAGACACTGGAGGACGGTACTGTCACCGTGCGCGAGCGGGATACGACGGAGCAGCGGCGGGTGGCTATTGAAAGTATTGTATGAGACATTATGATTTCAAAGAACTAAATATTAAAAATTTCAAAGAGGCTAAAGTTGAAGTCTCCGGTGGTTCGCGTCCGCGTATTATTCTGAAACATAAATCGAATAATCAGCAGTTTTTCCTCAAGACGTATCGCCATAGTACACGTGAGATATGGGCCGAGATGTTTGCATCAAAGCTTGGCGAGGCTGCTCAGTTCAATATTCAGGCAGTTAGCTTAAAAAAATTTCCCGCTCAGGCTGAGATGATATTCAGAGACAAATTTGGAGATTATCTACCCGATTCTTGGATCCCTGTGGGTGCTCTCGTACGTCACGCCTTTCCTAAGGGATGTGAAATATTGTATGGTGCCCAGATTGTTGGCACAGATAAGGATCCAGTTACTTTAGAGGAGGCGGAGAAGGGCATTAGAGATAGATATTTAGATAGTGAGGATATTTTGTGTTCCATTGCTGATATGATTATATTTGATGCGTGGATTGGCAACATGGACAGACACCATGAAAACTGGGCTATAAGTCATCAAAATAATATAGTTGCGCAACTATCTCTATTGAGACCTACTAAGCAAGAGAGGGAAAGATTGAAAAAGGGAAGAGGCCTTACCCCACTTTTTGACCACGGTAGCAGTTTACTCTTTGAGTTAGAAGAGAAGAAAATTGATCGATATTATAATAATCGTGATCTTTTTGAGAAGTCTTACATACGGGGCAAAAAATACGGATTCATTTTATCAACTGATCGTCAGAAGAAGAATATCTTTGATATTCTTTCGGATCACGCACAGCAAGGCACTAAGTGGTCAAAGAGATTTAAAAAAGCCTTTTCTAAAATTGACAAGGTTGATGATTTAACTATTGCTCGTATGATTCTCTTGATGCCTACTGACGGGGAATTAAAATATGGCCAAAAGAGAAAAGAGCTGCTATACTATTCGTTAAGAAGACGCAAAGAAATTATGAAGAATATTTTTTAAATGAAAAGACTGTTTATTTTAAAAAACGATGACGTATCAGAACCTTACGGATTAATGACGTTTAATGGTAAGTTTACTTTTTGCTTAAATGACGGAGTTGATTTAGACGTATGGAATAAGATTGGCTTTATTCCTCTTGATGATTCACGATATATCGAAAGTGTAAACCTTTTTAGACACTTGAATAATAGATTACCTATTACGTTAAGGAGTGGATCAGATAATGATAAACTCAGTTATATTGAAAAGACAGGGCTGCGAGTTGCGTCGGATAGCTTTTATTTAGAAGAAGTAGAGCCTCAAGAAAAATTAGACATTTAGTAAGTCTATAATTCCAAGGGGCTGCTGCTTCAGAAAAGTGAAGAGGATGCGTTAGTTTGATTGTACAGCTTGCATATGTAATAGCAGTGTAAATATTGATTTATATACAGTTCTGCTAACGTAGTGTCACAGCACCTCGACTTAGGTTCGTCCCCGTCGAGGTTTTGAATTATTAGGTCCAAATGTGCTGGCGTATATGCTCGCCAAGCGGTCTAAATTGTTGGAAAATATGGAGTTTATCATGGCTAATCCGCGCGCTTACGCAAAGAATGTGCGGTATATCGAGTCGGATTTGAATAGGAGTTATGGGCTTGGTTTAGATACTTATGAGGGTCAGAGAGCGAAGGTGATTGAGGAGCGGATTCGGTTACTGAAGCCGGAGTTGGTATTGGATTTTCATACGACCACCGCCGAGCAGCCAAATATTTTGATAACGGCAGATAAAAATAATGAAGTAGTGCAAAGGTTTATCAACTCTAGCGCTGTAAAAGACGTTCTGGTGGTTGAGCCGCTTAATGATATCACTACAGTGGCACCGAATTTCGCGGCTTACGAAGTGCCAAATTCGCATTTGAACGATGATCTGTACGAGCAAATATGCGCCGACATAGCAAGATATTTGGACGAGGAGACAGTTGACCAAGAGCGAACTTTTTATAAGATGGTAGGGAAGATCTTGCCCGAAGAAGAAAAAGATATAGTCGGTCTTAAGAACTTTGTCTATAATAATACGCTGCAGGCTATCCCGGCGTTCCTTGGCGAGGAGGCATATAAGCACGATGGTACTTACGCTGGGTTTAGGCTAAAAGTGTTATAATTATCCCTATGACAAAAATCACCAAAGGACATATCATTACGCAGAATCTAGACGGCACAGATCATTTGGATTGCCTGTACCGTATCTCGCTCAAAGCATTGATTTATAACGACGCTGGGCAGATTTTGGTCGTCAAGGAAATTGATCGGACGTATTGGGATTTGCCTGGTGGTGGTATGGATTTTGGCGAGACGATTGAGTCGTCTTTGAAACGCGAGCTGTACGAAGAAGTCGGCTATAAAGGTGATTTGCGCTATCAACTTTTTGACGTGTCGGACGAGATGTATATTGAGCGGATTGATGCTAATCAAATCTGCTTTTATTTCCGCGTCTGGCCGGAGAATTTTGATTTTATACCAAGTGAAGAGGGTGATGAAGTGATGTTCGTTGACCCTGAGGAATTATTGCTTCAGAAGAGCGAGGTTGACGCACCAGCTCGAGCGCATGCGGCGCATGTGAAATGGCAGGAACTGCATAGCGAAATCGTGCGGTAAATATTGATTTGGTTTCGCTAATATTGCAATAAAATTATAATTTTGTTATAATGTTTGTATGACAATCACTACAATTCAAAAAGTTATCAAGATTGGTTCGAGCCGCGGCGTGACGCTGCCGGCGCGGGATTTGCGGGCGCTGGGGATTCGCGATGGCGACGAAATTGAAGTCACGGTACGTAAGCGTTCGGAGGCGGCTGATGATAATCAAGTGCTCAAAACTGTAAACTCGCTCCTTAGGCGATACAAAGAGGACTTTTCTCACTTGGCGAAGCGCTAATGGTTAGTTTGACTCTCGAGCAGATTCTGCAGCTTCATGCGCTGGTGCTTGTCAAAGACGGCGGTGCAGATGGCGTGCGTGACGTTGGACGGCTGGAGGCTGCGGTGTCAACACAGCATCAAGTAGTATTTGGCGAGGAATTATATGCAACAGTATTTGCCAAGGCAGCGGCGTTGATGCGCGGGATTATTGGCGACCATCCGTTCGCTGATGGTAACAAGCGGACGGCAATGCTAGCCGGGCTGACTTTGCTGGAGGTGAATGGGTATAATTTTACAGCACAGCGAGGTGAACTAGAAAATTTCGCCGTCCGCGTCGCGACCAATCATCTCGATATTGATGCGATCGCTGATTGGCTGAAGCGTCATTCGCAAATGCGCGTGTCCTGAGTGTGATACCATTTAGGTATGAGAGAAATTGAGATAAAAGTTAGATTGCAAAATAAAGAAGGGTTGCTGGCTGCACTAGCAGCTAAGGGTGTTTTTCTCAGTGAGCCAGTGCATCAGCGCGATCAAGTGTTTGGTCTGCCAGGAGAAGCTGGCGGCGACGGCAATACAGTGCCTTGGCTGCGGGTGCGTACCGAGACGCGTGGATACGGCGAAAATGAAACAAAGCGGGCGTTATTCACTTTCAAGCGATCAGTGACCGGTCAGCTGGACAGTATTGAGCATGAAACAGGGGTTGATGATCCAGATGCTGTGATCGCTATCGTTAAGGAGCTGGGCTTTGTAGCGTTTTCGAATGTGTCAAAGATTCGCCAGACTGGTAAGCTTGGTGAGGTAGGAGTATGTGTCGACTCAGTGGAGGGCTTGGGCGATTTCATGGAGTTAGAGCGATTGACCGATGATAACGCTAATCCTGTCATTGTTACAGATGATCTGTGGCGCATCATGGCGAGGCTGGGCATTCACCGTGACGATGAAGTGACGGATGGCTATGATATCCTGATGAAGAAGTTGAGGGCGCAGTAAAGACACTCAATTATCTTAACTGAGGTGCCTACGCTCGGCATTTTACAGTCCATCACTTCTCCTGCTATAATAACCATATGCATATTATTCTTGGTGGGACGAGCGGGCTTGGTCTAGAAATGGCGCAGCAGCTCAGAGAAAGCGGTAAGCACGTGTTGGTGCTGGGGAAGACGCATAATGCTCAGGAGCACGGCGAGGGATTCCCGTTGGACGTGTACTATCCCGAGCAGGTTGAAGCAGCGCCGGCGCTGATTGAGCAGATTTTGGGCGGTGACGCCATTGAGCAATTTGTCTGGGCGGCGGGCTATGGTTGGCGCGGTAATTTTGAGGATCAGCCTGATGCGCGCTCTATGGCGGAGGTGAATTTCGCTGGTCCGTTGCCGCTGGTACAGTGGGCCTGGCATAGGATGACGCAGCAGCGGATACGCTCTACACTAACGGTAATCGGCTCGACCAGCAGTATCAAAGCTCGTGCCGACGAAGCGGTATATGTGGCGACCAAGCACGCCCAGGCAGGGCTGGCCCGTAGCTTGGCTCTGCAGGCAGATGAGCAGCATTTACCGATTCGCGTAGCGCTGTTCTTGCCCGGGGCGATGAAAACGCCGTTTTGGCGGGGGAGCCGACCGGATGATTATGCTTTTTTCAATGACCCGGCCAAGGTGGCTGAACATATACTGACCGCCGTTAACACGCAGTACCAGACATTCCTCGAATGGCCACTACCAAAGGGCACGTTGGTCTAGCCTCGCTGAAGTGCTATAATGCGGGCATGACATACGAAGTGAATAGAGAATATTTCGGAGTAAAAATTGTAGTAATCGGCGGCGGAACTGGTAGTTTCACGCTGCTGTCGGGTTTAAAAAAATATACCCATAGTATCACGGCGCTGGTTAACATGGTTGACGATGGTGGCTCGACAGGCATGCTGCGCGACGAGCTGGGCGTGTTGCCGGCGGGTGATGTGCGGCAATGTCTAGTGGCGCTGAGCAGTTCGCCAAAGGTGCGCGATCTGTTCAATTACCGGTTTGACGAGGGTAGCATGAAGGGGCATGCATTTGGTAATTTATTCATGGCGGCGCTGGAAAAGATGACGGGGAGTTTTTCGCAAGCGGTCGAGACGGCCAGCGAGGTGCTCGGCGTAAACGGACGGGTATTTCCGATTACGCTGGACGATACCAAGTTATCGTTGAGGCTGCGTGACGGTACGGTCGTTGAGGGCGAGCATGCTATCGAGGTGACGAATATTCCAGGTGATGAGCGGCCGTGGCTAGAACTCAGCCCGCCAGCAACGATTAATCCGCATGCTCGGCAAGCGATTCTGGATGCCGACCTCGTGGTGGTAGCGCCGGGGTTATTGTATGGTAGTTTGGCGCCAGCACTACTGGTGCGCGGTGTGACGCGGGCTTTGGCTGAGACCAAGGCTAAGAAGGTCTATGTCTGTAATCTAGTGACCAAGCCGACGCAGACCGATGGCTTTACGGTGGCGGATTTTGTCGATGAAATTGAGCGGTTTGCTGGGGTGAGTATGGATTATGTACTGTATAACAATTATCGTCCACCACAGGAGCTGCTTGATAAGTACGCGCACAATGGTGAATATTTGGTGGAATGGGACGAGGAGGAGCTGAAGAAAAAGCATTACTACGCCTCGGGTAAGCACCTGATCGCTAATGGCGTTCGCCAGCACAACAAAAAGGCCGATCCGCTGGCGGCGCTGCGTAGTCTGATCCGTCACGACAGCGATAAAATCGCGCGAGAACTAATGAGGATTTACTTTTCATGAGTTTAAAGTTGGTTCTTGATCTTGATCGCACCTTGTTTCGGACGAGTGAGCTGGACGAGGCGGAGTGGGGGCTGCTTGGGCGGCAGTTTGGCATTGATAGCGAGGTAGAGCTGGCGCGGCGGACTGACTTTCATGTGCGCACTGAGAAAGCGTACTATTATGATTTTGCGGCGCATGTGCGGGCGGCGGGACTCGGAGAGGAGGCGGTATTCGCATTCCTGCTTCAGTCGGTGCTGGCTGATGGGCGAATGGAGTACGACGGGGTGGCTGAGTTGGTGACGTGGGCCAAGCAGCGCGGAACCGTGCATGTCTTGACCTATGGGCCGGCGAACTACCAGCGGTTCAAGGCGGCGCTGTGTCCGTCGCTTGAGGGGGCGGAGATCATCACCACACTGCAGTCGAAAGGCGATTATTTCCGCGAGCAGTGCCTAACTGGCGAGGTGTGGATGGTTGATGATAAGCCAATCGGTGATGATCTACCTGATGATGTGCGATTTATTCAAACGACAGAATATAACAGCATCGCGGCGCCAGAACATCCAGCGTGGCCAGTAGCGACAGCATTGAGCCAGATTCCTGGTATAATTGGCAATGATGAACTTTCCAATTGATCAACTGCCTGAAGTGCTTGATACGCCGAGTTTTGTGTATTCGAGGCGGGTGCTATGGGAGCGGGCCCGGCAGGCGCTGGCGTGCCAGGTGCCGTTCGGTCTGACGGTGCGTTACGCCGCTAAGGCAAATTCACACCCTAAAATTATACGGCTGTTCGATGAGTTGGGGCTGCAATTTGATGCCAGCTCAAGCTACGAGGCGACGTTGCTGCTCAAGCAGGGAGTGAGCGGCCCAACGATCAGCCTCTCTAGCCAGCAGCCGGCGCACAACCTCAATGAACTGCTCCAGGCTGGCGTGCGCTACGTGGCGACGTCGCTTCGTCAATTAGAGCTGGTTGCCTCGAGTCCATGCCGCCCAAATACGGTCGGTCTGCGGCTCAATCCTGGTATGGGCTCGGGGCACAATAACCGGACGATGACCGGTGGGGTTAATTCTAGTTTTGGGCTGTGGCATGCCTATACCGAGCAGGCAGTGGAGCTAGCGAGGCGTCATGACATAACGATTGATCGGCTGCATATTCACATTGGCTCGGGTGCTGATCCGCGGTTGTGGGGCGAGGCGATGGACGCAGCGCTGGCGCTGGTTGGGCGACTGCCGGAGGTGACCACTCTAGATATTGGCGGTGGCTTCAAAGTGCATCGGTTTGGTGATGAACAAGAGGCGGATTTGGCGGTCATTTGCGAGGTGTTTTCTCGGAAATTATCTCAGTTCGCTGAGGAAACTGGGCGGCGACTGCATCTAGAAATTGAGCCCGGAACCTGGCTGGTAGCACATGCTGGCGTGTTGGTTGCGGAGGTGGTGGATATCGTTGATACTGGTGCGGATGGTCACACATTTTTGCGCCTTAATACCGGTATGAATGACATCACGCGGCCAGGGATGTATGGCGCGCAGCACGAGATGATGGTACTCGCGGGTCGCGAGGAGCAGCGAGAGTACATCGTGGTGGGGCACTGCTGTGAGACGGGCGATATCTTGACACCAGCGCCCAGCAACCCAGAGAATCTCGCATCGCGGCAGCTGGCCCGGGCGGAAATTGGCGATAAGCTAGTGATCTTTGATGCGGGGGCGTATTGCCAGAGTATGTCGCTGAAACAGTACAATGCGTATCCTGACGCCGGCACCTATTTTATTGACTAAATATACATCATCTGTTATAATAGCCCAGTTTGATAACGAACTGAATTATGAGTGAATTATGTTCTTCGTGCAGTGAGCAGCTAGAGCTGGGCACGCTACAAAAGAAATTTGAGATCGATCTTGAGCGCCCATCTCTCGAGTCTCATTTTCAATTGGCACTTGAGGAGTATTTTAGGGGTGAAGGCGTGAATGAACGAGAGGATTTGGCGGCGCATGCTGAGCGAACGATGAAGCTGGTGGAGGAGTTTGCCGGTTTGAAACTACCGCCCGAGACGATTCATGCCGTGCTGCTGCATGATGTGGTCGACCGCTTTCATAACAGAGATAGCCAGAAGTGTACACTGGAACGTCGACAGACTGCTGGCTTGGTTCTGGCTGATGTATTTACGAATCCTGAAACTGGGATGACGCGCGAGCAGGGTTCATATGTAGCGTCGCTACTAGCGGACTTTATTCTAGTAGAAGAGGTTTCTGGCCGGCACCGACTACAGGTGGCTAATACTATTCCTGAAAACATCAGAGAGATTATCACGGATCGTTATGAAGGTTCGGTGCCGGCTGAAGCATGGCGGCAGATCGAGCCATTTGTTGATGTGGAGCAGATGGCTGAATTCCTAGATAAGACCAATATCGAGGCGGTGATTATCAAGGCCTGTGAGCTACTTGATAATATGTGCCATCCGTCATCATCACGTGAGTCTGCTAAATTACAGGATGTCTTGGAGGCGGAGTCATTCTATGCACCGCTGTGTGAAGTGATGGGATTTGATGGGCTGGCGGCAAGCCTGCGTTCACAGGCGCATATCATTCGGCTGAAGGGGCAGGGTAAACGTAAGCTCATCGAGGAGATCCGCGAGCAGTATGAGACAATTCGCCAGGTTGGTGTCCGCAATTTAGTTAATACAATTTTTGGTACTGAGAAAGTTAAGACCAAAGCAGTGGTCGGTCCGCGTAGCGAAGAATCATGCCCGAATCGGTCGATTCACATTGGAGATTTCTTAGCACAAAACGGTAAGGAAGTAGAGGGAAAATATCGCCTGAAAACCGTGGGGTCATGGGCGGCCAAGGTACATGAAGCTCGTCAGAACGACAAACCGGAGTATACGCCGATGGACGTGCTCGGCCTGACCGTTATATCAGATACGGTCAAGGATCAGGCACGTGATTTCGTGGAGTTTTTACAGTGGCGAATTGATATGAACCCAGCGTTTCAGCTGAAAAAGGCCGACAGTAAATCTAAGGCAATTTGCGTTCAGGGTACGGTTGATTATGTTAATGCCGTGCGCTGGGAAATGTGGCAACACGGGTTTGATATAGGACGCTGCGAGTTTGCCATTCAAGATGATGAAAGTGTAAAGCAGTGTGGCCAGAAATATCAGGTTTCTAAAGTGACCTTCCTGATGGATCATCCAGAGCTAGACAAGGGCGTACCGGTCGAAGTGCAGTTTGTCACCAAGGCCGAGCGGCAGCGCTCACGAACGGGGGAAGTGGCGCACATTATTTATAAATATATTCGTCAGTTAGAGCGGAAATGCCCAGTCCCTGATGAGGAGAAACATTTCATTGCTCAAACGATGTCTCGGCTGCTCAAGCAGATCCATCAGCGGCGCGACTATGCAAGCCATGATCTCATGGTAAACGAGCGTTCAACTCCGGCGCGTGATGCATTTCTGGAGGATTTATATTATTTCTTGTGTCATGAACTCGCCTAGGCCCAGGAAACTATGTATAATCAGGGTATGATAATCTACTACACTGACGGTTCTGCTTCGCCAAATCCCGGTCCGGGCGGGTTTGCGGTGATTCGCGATCTCCAGCCGTGGATTTTGGGCTCGGAGGATGGCGAGACGACGAATATTCGCATGGAGGGCAAGGCGCTGATCGCGGCGCTTCGGGACGCAGGTGGTGCGCCATGTGTGATTTATACTGACAGTGAATTTTGGATCAATGTGGTGACCAAGTGGGCGCCGGGTTGGCGGCGGCGCGGCTGGACAAAGAAGGGTGGCGAGATCAAGAATCTGGACATCGTGCGTGAGCTATATGAGCTGTATTCAAATTCGCAGGCGGAACTCCGCTGGGTGCGCGGCCATGAAGGCGACGAGGGTAATGAGTTGGCGGATGAGTGGGCTAATCGGGCGCGGCTGGGCGAGCGGCTATAATTGACAATAATATAAAAATATGGTAGTATCAACACATGTTCTATAAAGATAAAATGCCGCAGCATGTTCAATTTGATTTAACAACTTTCTTTGAGTTCCCCGAGCTGCCCTCGATGGCGAGGATTGGTGTGATAACTGCAATGAAGTGTGAGGATGATATTTTGTGTGTCAGGGGGGGGCGTGAGCGATGGCGGTCTTCACGATACATTAGCAGCTAAAGTCGGTCCGACTAAAAGCAAATTTATGCAGTTACCGTCTGAAATGTATTCAGAGACGGGTACAGTATCGGGGTGGAATGCACCGGAAGTAAGGGATGGATTTGGCTTGGTTATTGGTCAGATTGATGGAACTGCGCGATTAGAGTCAACTTTTGGGCGTCAGGAGACAGACCGGTGCTTGGAAATGGCCGCGTTAGCGCTCGGCATTCTATTGACAGAGAGTCCGGAAAAATTGGAGCGTTTTAATAATCCACACGAATTAGTGTTTGGATCTAAGTTACTAGCGCAGGCGCGACGTAAAATTGGTAACCGAATTTTTGGATAAGCATCAATCTAGCTACTTGGGTCAAAAATTGCTATAATTACCCTCATGGAAGAAGTGAGGGAAACGACTGATATTTTTTTGTGGGCGAATCAAACTGATGCGAAGAAGAATGATTTACAGATTGAGCTATTTTTATTTAATAAAAATTACACGCCGTATTTCATGCCCTTGAAGGGTGATGTCGAGCAGCAGCTCCGGCCGCTATTTTTGTTTGACTATATCAATCAAGTCAATTTGGGCGCCGGCACTGGTCTCAGTGTGCGCGATTATGAGCTGAGCGAAGCGGAAGAAAACGTGCTGCTGCGAACAGACCTCGCCAAGGTTGGCCGAGCGGAAACCTTGATTCATTTGATTGAGCACGAGCGTGATGACATCATGGAGTTTTCAGAGGCCGAGCATGAGTTTAAGCGGATGAAAGGCGTGATAGCGCGGTTTACTGACTCGAATGATTCAGAAAAAGTCTTTTATACAGCGAAGCTAATTCAACAGGGACAGACGCTGAAAAGCGCGCTGGCGTGGGAGTTTTCTGACGGTAAGTTTGGCGCGTTTAAGGCAGAAGTTGGTTTTAAGGTGCCAGATGATAACCAGGTGCTGATTATCGGTCAGGATATGTTCGCCTTTAATCCAGGCAAATTCGAGCGGATGTTTGGCTATGAATACAAGAAGCAGGTGATTGCCGATAAGAAAGTGGCGGAAATTGAAAAGGAATATAAGTTGAGCTTCCCAGAGGGTTTGGATCTGAATGCGCTGGTCAAGGAGCGCAAAAAGACCATCAATAAACTACAGAAATTAGAGATTGGCGAGGTCAAACAAGAGCAGGTGCTGGACTATGCTGATGAGATGCAACTGGAGCTGATGAGTGACGATAACGGCGCGATTATCATTATGGACGGCAATGATCTGGATATGTTTGTGAACTTGATCAACGAGGATTACATTGAGAGTAAAATTACCGGCAAACGTTACGAAATTAAGTCGAAAAAACTGCTGGGCGAGCCTGAGGGCGAACCGCCACGAGGTTAAGTATGGATCAAGAATTAGCGCTGGCGATTTTGATGAGCGGTCGGTCGGCGCTGCTGACGGGTGCGGCTGGCACCGGCAAAACGCACCTGTTGAATACTTTTATTGCACAGGCGCGTGCTCAGGGTAAAAAGGTGTCGGTAACAGCGACGACGGGCTTGGCGGCAACGCACTTGGGCGGTAATACGATTCACAGTTGGAGCGGCATTGGCGTCAGTGATCACTTGGCGAACAACTTTTTTGATCGGCTGTCAAAAACGCGGCGTGAAGTGATTATGAAGACTGACGTGCTGGTGATTGACGAGATTTCCATGCTGCATGATTTTCGGCTGGACATGGTTGATCGGGTGCTGCGTGGCGTCAGGGAAAATGACCAGCCGTTTGGCGGCGTGCAGTTGGTGATGAGCGGTGATTTTTTCCAATTGCCACCGATCAATCGTCCGGGCGAGCAGGGCGGCGGCTTCGTGGTGTATTCGGAAGCGTGGCAGGAATTGCAGCCGGCGGTGCTGTATTTGGAACGGCAATACCGGCAAAATGACGAGCAGCTGCTAGAGATTTTGACGGCGCTGAGAAATGATAATATTAGGCGGCATCACGCCGAGACGTTGCTGGCGCGGACGGAAGTTCAGCCGCCTGATGGTGACATCACCGAACTACACACCGTCAATGTTGATGTTGATGCTATCAACAGCCAGAAACTAGCGGAACTGGCGGGTGAGGAACGAACATATCAGCAGACGACGACTGGCTCGAAAGTGTACGTCGAGAGCTTGCAGCGGTCGGTACTGGCGCCGAGCGAACTCGTGCTGAAACTGGGCGCGTTGGTGATGGCCGTGAAAAATTCGCCGCAGAAATTGTACGCCAATGGTAGCATCGGCACGGTGGTGGATTTTGAGCCACTGACGGACTATCCAATTGTGGAGTTTCGTGACGGCCGGCAGGTGGCCATGGTGCCGGATGTGTGGGAGCTGCGTGACGGTGAGCGTAAGCGGGCCAGTATCTCGCAGGTGCCGCTGCGCCTGGCGTGGGCTATCACCGTGCATAAAAGCCAGGGAATGACCTTGGACGCGGCAAAAATTGACCTGAGAAAAGCGTTTGTCGAAGGTATGGGTTATGTGGCGCTTAGTCGGGTGCGTGATCTTGATAATTTGTATCTTTATGGCATCAACCGCAAAGCGTTGGAAGTTTCTTCTGACGCGTTGGCGATTGATGAGGTACTGCAGCGGGCAAGTAATGAGGCAGTTAGGCGCTATAGTCTGATGCTGGAGGAAATGAAGCGAAAGCAGTCGGTGCCGAAAAAATCCGGCAAGAAATCTCAGTCCGGCAGCTGGCAGCAAAAAATTGCCAAAATGCGCCAGACCCACCCCAAAGCCTATATGCCGTGGGAAAAAGCCGATGATGACACCCTCAAACAGGAATTTTTACAGGGAGCAACCATCCAGCAGCTTAGTCAACAACTTGGCCGGCATGAAGGCTCGATTAAGATGCGACTACAGAAGCATTTTGGGGAAGATGTGGTGCAGTAGCCTCAGGCTGGCAGATGAGCTGATAACTTGGTATAATATACATTGATGACAACGAAGCAATCTGAACGCATCGTGTTTCCAAAGAAGTTTTTATGGGGTGCAGCGACGTCGGCGCATCAGGTCGAGGGCGGCTTGGTAAATCAGTGGACGACGTGGGAGCTTGAGCATGCCAAGCGGCTGTCCGTGCAGGCGCCGCATCAATTTGGTGATATTGACAGCTGGCCGCGCATCAAAAAAGAGGCGACCAGGCCAGACAACTACGTGTCGGGGCGGGGTGTTGATCATTACCATCGCTATGAGGAAGATTTCGCGATTCTCAAGAGCCTCAACATGAATGCCTTTCGGTTCTGTATTGAATGGGCGCGAATTGAGCCGCAAGAGGGCGCGTGGGATGCGGCGGCGATCGCCCACTATCGGACGTATCTACGGACGCTGAAAAAGATGGGTATTACACCGGTGGTGACGCTGTTTCATTTTACGCTACCAGAGTGGTTTGCTGCCAAGGGCGGTTTTGAAAAGCGGCGCAACATCAAATATTTCGTATATTATGTCGAGAAGGTTTTGAGCGAACTAGGGCGCGATATCGAGTGGATTGTGACAATTAACGAGCCGACCGTGTACGCCGGCGAGAGTTATCTCGAAGGGCATTGGCCGCCGAATAAAACTCGCAAGCATGATCTGCTACGCGTACTCTGCAACCTCGTTGCGGCACACAAGAAAGTTTACAAATTGACGCGTGCTCGCAAAAAGTGGAAAGTGTCGATGGCGCATCATCTGATCTATTGCTATCCTGGCGATGATGCGATTCTCAGCCGGGCTAGTGCGCGGGTGGCACATTATTTCCTGAACACATGGGTGCTGCGTCGAGTGCGGCGGCACAGTGATTTCTTGGCGATCAATTATTACTTTGCGCGGCGGATTTATGGCTATCGGGTGCATGACCCGTACCTGAAGGTTAGCGATCTTGGCTGGGATATGCAGCCGGATAAATTGCAGTATCTACTGGAGGACGTGGCCGAGTGCTATCGGTTGCCAATTATGATTACCGAGAATGGGCTGGCGGATGGCACTGATAGTCAGCGGCAATGGTGGCTGACCGAGACGATCAAGGCCATGCACGAGGCGCTCAAACATGACGTCAAGCTAATCGGTTATTTGCACTGGAGCCTGCTTGACAATTTTGAGTGGGACAAGGGCTATTGGCCAAAGTTTGGCCTGGTGGCAGTCGATCGGCAGACCATGGCCCGGACGGTGCGGCCAAGCGCGCGCTGGTTTGCGGCGGTGATCAAGAAGCTGCGGAAGTAGTGATTAATTCTGTATAACTCGTTAGGTGCAGTGTAGGGTGGTACGCTAGGGAAAGTAGCGCTCCGCTATCATGCCGCACCACTAGACTTTTCCACAGAATCGTGGAAAAGTTTTTGTTTGGTAGGGAAATGGGTAGAAAGTGGGTAAAAGGGCTTGCATGTGGGTAGTTGTGGGTAGTATAGTGGAGGTAGTGGAACGAATGTTGGCGGGTAACACCAACCAAAACAAACATCCACTACGAAAAAACCAACTAATCTACCACGGAGGAAGGACGACGTGCAGACAGATTACTTTGAGCGAAAGTTGGACGACAAGCGGCGCTTGACGATCCCGGCTGAGCTCAGGGCAGAGTTTGCGTCCGGCGTCGTGTTGACCCGCGGGTTTGGCAAGTATCTTCACTTGTATCCACAGCAAGTCTGGGATCGGGAAGTGGAGGGCGCGCTGACCGGAAGTATTCTGGATGAGCGCGTGGCCGACCTGAACGTCAAGTTTCGCCGCGGTAAAACCGCCTCGGCGCTCGACCAGAAACAGGGTCGAGTGACGATTGAGCAGCATTTACTCGACTATGCTGGCATTGATCGGGAAGTCGTGGCGGTGCGGGCGGGCGCGTATTTTCGGCTGATGGCGGCTGAGAATGCGGATTGATTAGCTGGGCCAGTACTTTAACAATTTGAAAACCTCTCGAGATCAACTATCTGGGTATTTGAAGATGGCGGGTGGCAATTTGCTCCACGATAAAAACGGCAACGTTCTTTCCTCAAAACACCTCCCAAAAAACTCCACCTCACACATAAGTCTCTTTTGGAAACTATGGTTGTCACTGACAATCATCACATTTCCACTCTTAAGACAACAAAAACAAACAAAACACAAATACAAAACAGCCAGAATTAAATATCCAGTTAGGTGATCTCGAGCATTGCTATACGTTGTGGTGTCAGCCGCGGCGATTTGTCGAGATTTACTCCTCTTTACGCACCAGGCGACTCAAGGTCGCTTGGGCTGCAATCGCTGTACGGAGATAAATCTCGAAAATCTTGCACCTGACTGCTACAATAAAGCAATGATGAGTATTAAAGAACATCCACCACAGTCGGAAGCGCTTCAGATGAGCGAACCGATTCATGTTCCCGTACTCCTGGAGGTGACCTTGGATAGGTTGCGGCCAGCTAAAGGCGAGAGGTATCTCGACCTGACGGCTGGCTATGGCGGCCATGCCAGGGAATTCTTGACGAGGACGGATAATTACTTGGGCGCAGTGCTGGTTGACCGCGATGATAACGCGATTAGCACGCTGGGCGATTTGGCTGAAAAAGGCGCCACGCTAATTCACGAAGATTTTGTGAGCGCAGCGCAGGATTTGGTCAAGCAGGGACGTACATTTGACGTGATTTTGGCTGATTTGGGGGTGTCGTCACCACAGCTTGACAGAGCAGAGAGAGGTTTTTCGTTTCGGTTTGACGGGCCGCTGGATATGCGGATGGATAATCGGACGGAAATCACAGCGGCGGATATCGTCAATTCGTATTCGGTTGATGAGTTGACGCGGCTGATAACTCGTTACGGCGAGGAAAGTCCCGGGCGGGCCAGACGGATTGCGCAGGCAATTGTTAGCGCTAGGCCGATTCGGGGAACGACTGAGCTGGCTGATCTGATCAAGCAAACTGTCGGTCGCGGCGGGATGAAGCATCATCCGGCGACTCGCACCTTTCAGGCACTGCGCATTGAGGTCAATCACGAACTTCGGCTGATTGAGGAATTATTGCCGCTGCTGCCACGCCTCCTTACCAGGGGCGGGCGAGTTGGAATAATTAGTTTTCATAGTTTGGAAGATCGATTGGTCAAGCGATATTTCTGGGAGCAAGCAGCTGCTGGCTACGAGGCCGAGCTGATCGTCCCGGAGAAGAAACCGGTGTCTGGAACAGAAGATGTTCACAATCCGCGCAGTCGAAGCGCCAAGTTTCGCTACGCCGTGAAAAAATAAAACAAAAAAGGAGGGCGACACCATGCCAATCCACATCAAAGTACAATTCCAGGACGCAGAAGCAGCTGAGACCGTTGCGGTACGCCGCGGCTAAGTAAGCTCGCTTGATAGTTTTCCCGGAAAAAGTATGCAAGCTCGGCGGCTCGTTCTCCTAGGGTGAGGGCGGGCCGACCGGCTGTATTTCCCGTGTCGTTATGACGCGCCACCAAAAGCATTAAACCGTAACAAATTAAACACACACAGAAATTATTTATGCACACACGCTCATCCACCACATTTACGCCGCGTCGTCCTGGGCCGCAGCTTCGTCGTAACCAGAACGCTACCCGTTTTCGATCACAGACCAAGCTCGGGCCAGTGGCGCACACGGTGTTGGTGGCGCTGATGATTATGGTACTGGGGCTGGTGTACTTGACGCAGGCGACCAAGACGACGGCCTATGGCTACGAGGCGGAGGGGCTGGACTCGCAGTTGAATGAGCTGGCGACGAAAAAGTCAGAGCTAGAGGTGCAGAATGCGCGGCTGACGGCGCTCGAAAAGGTCAAGCACAGCAACGTTGCATCGGCGATGAAAACACCGACGCAGACGAACTATGCTCGCTAGTTCGGGCAAAAGTGGTACAATAGGACAAGCGGTATGAAACGTCACTTAACGCAATCTCGAACCGGCGTACTCGCTATCATTCTTTTGGGGATGATGGCGATTTTTGTGATGCGGCTGTTTTATCTACAGATCCTTAAACACAGCGAATACGTGTCGCTGGCTCAGGCCAGCCAGCAGCGGCACTTCGTCATTCCGGCCGAGCGCGGCAAGATATATATGATGGACGGCGGTACGGCTGTTCCTGTGGTGCTCAATCAGACGGTCTATACGGTTATCGCTGATCCGCAGACGGTCAAGCAGGAACAGCGTCAGCAAATTATCGCAGCATTGCAGGAAATCGCGGGCGGCGAGGTGGTGAGCGACGTAGCCAAGCGGCTGGAGCGCACCACCTCTCGCTACGAAGTGCTGGCACGCAACATCACGCGCACGCAAGCCGAGAAGTTAAAGGCCAAGGATTTTGTCGGTATCTTGTATCAAAAGGGATCGATTCGTAACTATCCGGAGGGGCAGCTGGCGGCGCAGGTGCTGGGCTTCGTGAATGCTGAGGGCAAGGGTCAGTACGGGGTTGAAGGGGCGCTGAATGATAGGCTGAAAGGCCGTGATGGCTTGCTTAAAACGGTGGCGGACGTGCGTAATGTACCGCTGACGCTGAGTAAGGATAACGTGCGTGTCGAGGCGAAGTCGGGCGAGAATATGGCGCTGTCAATTGATCGCAATGTGCAGAGTCACGCCGAAGAAGCGCTCAAACGAGGGATCGAAAAGGCCGGCGCGACCGAGGGCAGCGTGATGGTAATGAATCCGAATAACGGGCAGGTGCTAGCGATGGCTAATTATCCGACATATAGTCCAGCCGAGTACGCCAAGCAAAAAAACGCAGCAGTGTTTAGCAACGCAACGACGATGCTGCCGTTTGAGCCGGGTTCCATTGTCAAGACGTTCAGTATGGCGACGGGGATTGACAAGGGTGTGGTGACGCCGCAGACAACGTACTCGAATACTGATTGTACTGAGGTGGGGGATCGGAAAATGTGTAACGCCCTAAGGGGGCTTGGCGGCACGACGAGTATGCAGAGTGCGTTTAATAATTCGCTCAACGTCGGTATGATCACGATTGCGCGGCGGCTGGGCGATGGATCGACGATCACCCCAGGTGCGCGGCAGACGCTGTATGAGTACTATCACGAGAAGTTTGGCTTTGGTGAGGCGACGGGGATTGAGTTAGCGGAGGCGCCGGGGCTACTCTATACGCCGAACCGGCCGGGGGCGGAGGTGAATTACGCGAATATTACGTTTGGGCAGGGTATGAATGCGACGATGGTGCAGGCAGCCAGTGCGTTTTGTTCGGTGGTGAATGGCGGGCAGTATTTTCGACCGACGGTGGTAGCTGGAACGGTGGATGCGAATGGCGGTTTGAGGCCTTCGGCTGCTTCACCGCTGCGCAGGACTATTTCTGAGCAGTCATCAGCCACGATGCGTGGTATGCTGTCAACGGCGCGGGCGGTTCTCAATCAGCGTATGCCCGATAAAGATAAGCATGGCTATGATGTCGGCGGCAAGACTGGTACCTCAGAGACACTGATCAATGGTAGCTATACCATGGACGAAACAGTAGCGACGTATATCGGCTATGGTGGCGCAAATCGCCCCGAGTATGTCATAATGGTACGTGTCGCGGCGCCTGGCAAGCGCAAGAACTTACAGGGTAACATTCACGCTGCACCAATTTTTACTGGTATCTCCAACTGGATGATTGATTATATGAAATTAGCACCGAAGGGATAGCTATGGCAACTGCTTTACAAACAATGACCAACGAATTGACACACGTATTTTTGCTCAGTGTCGGGGCGTTCTTACTGGCGATGTTTCTGACGCCGATTTATACGTTTTTTGCCTATCGATACCGGTTTTGGAAGCGGCAGCGCTCGGAGAGTACCGACGGCAAAGAGTTGAAGGTTTTTGCTAAATTTCAAGCGGCAAAATTGCGGCGAAATATTCCAACAATGGCCGGAGTTATCGGGGTTATTTCGATTTTTGTGGTGACGTTCTCTTGTAATTTAGATCGAGCGCAGACATGGCTGCCACTAGCGGCGTTGATCGGCGGTGCCGCGGTTGGGCTTATTGATGATGTTATTAATCTACGCGGGCTGGGCGGTGGTGCAGCCGGCTTACGTAGTCCGGTGAAATTTGCGCTGATTATGCTTATCGGCATCGTCCTTGGCTGGTTTTTCTATGTCAAGCTGGGCGTGGCCAGCTTCCATGTGCCGTTCATGGGCGACGTGGCGATTGGTTGGCTGATCATCCCACTGTTTGCCTTTGCAGTGGTGGCGACTGGCAACGCGGTTAATATTTCTGATGGCATGGACGGACTGGCTGGCGGGTTGTTGGGGATTAGCTTTGGGGCGTTCGGGGTGATTGCCTTGCTGCAACAACAGGTGTTACTGGCGGGATTCTGCTTCACGGTGGTTGGTGTATTGCTGAGTTATCTCTGGTTTAATATCTATCCAGCGCGGTTTTTCATGGGCGATGTTGGTAGCTTTGCCTATGGGGTCAGCTTGGGGGTGGTGGCGATGCTGACCAACTCATTGCTGTTGCTGCCGGTGATTGGGCTGTTGTTTGTGGTTGAGGCAGGCTCGAGCTTGATCCAGATTGTGAGCAAAAAGCTCTTTAAGCGTAAAATTTTCTTGTCAGCGCCAATCCATCATCACCTAGAGGCCAGCGGCTGGCCGGAGACCAAGGTGACGATGCGGTTTTGGGTGATTGGCTGCGTGATGGCGTTTATCGGCGTGATGCTGGCTCTGGCGGGGGGTCATATTGCGTAACCGCACTACCACCTCAACCGCCAAGGCGGTGCGTCGACACCGGCCGATGTATCAGATCGTGCTGTACATGGGGTTGTTACTGATGCTCGGGCTGGTGGTGATGTATGCGCTGGGGCCGCAGCGGGCGAATGTGTTGAATCATACGCACGGCGCGAATTATAGCGACACTTTCTTTTTCAATAAACAGCTGGCCAGCGTCATCACTGCTGTGGTGGCGTTTGGGGTGGCAGCGATGATACCGTATCGGTGGTTGACCGAGGCGTGGGCCAAGCGACTGTTTATCGCGGGCTTGGCGGCGTGTTTCTTGTTGGTGGTTTGCGGGGCGTTGCTGCATCTGCCATTTGCATCGGACACCAACGGTGCGTACCGCTGGTTTTATCTGGGTGGACTGGGTAGTTTTCAGCCGGCAGAGTTATTGAAATTTGGCTTGCTATTGTTTGTGGCCGGGTTTTTGGCCAAGCGAGTGCGCCAAGGCAAACTCAACGATATCAGCGAGACGCTGATCCCACTTGGTATTATTATGGCGGTGTCGATGTTTGTGGTGGTGGTACTGCAGAAAGATTTGGGGACGGGTGTGTCGCTCGTAGCGCTGGCGTTGTCGGTGTTAGCGGTGTCGGGGATGGACGCTCGGCTACTGCGACGCATCGTGTTCATTATCGCGGCTGCGGCGTTAGTGCTGACGTTCTCGTCGCCGCATCGCATTGAGCGCGTGATGACATTTATTCAGGGTGATACGCATCAATCAGCCAGCCGGGATGAAAATAATTATCACATCCAACAAGCGCGCATCGCCATCGGCTCGGGCGGCCTATTGGGTCTCGGCATTGGTAAAAGTGTGCAGGCGACAGGTTACCTGCCAGAGGCGATTAACGACTCGATTTTTGCGGTGATGGGCGAAACGTTTGGATTTGTCGGCCTGTCGGTTATCTTGGCACTGTTTTCGGCGCTGCTGCTGAGCCTGCTCAAGGTGACGTCGCGGCTGGCTGATATGCACTTGCGGCTGGTGGTGGCGGGCGTGTTTGGCTGGGTGGCGTCGCATGTGCTGATGAATATTGGCTCGATGACGGGGATTATTCCGATGACTGGTATCTCGCTGCCGCTGCTCAGTTATGGCGGCACCAGCATGTTATTTATCGCAGCGGCGCTGGGTCTGGCATTTCAACTGTCAGCCTATACGGCGCACAAACCATTAACGGAAGGAGAGGGAAGTGGCAAAGATCTTGGCGGTCGGCGGCGGCTCGGGCGGACACGTTACGCCAGTCGTGGCAGTGTGTAAGGAGTTGCGCTCATCGGGTGATCACGAATTGCGGTTTTGGTGTGATCGGAAGTTTGGTGCTAGCGCTCGCGGTATTTTTGGTAAATTTGACGAGACGATCCCGGTTGAGTTGATTATCGCTGGCAAGATCCGTCGCTACCACGGTAAAAGCATGGCGTTTCATCTTCGACCGTCAATTTTACTACCGAATCTGCGCGATATTTTTTTGGTTAGTATTGGGTTTATTCAGAGCTTTTGTAAGTTGCTCAGATGGCGGCCGGATGTGATTTTTATCAAGGGCGGCTACGTGTGCCTGCCGGTTGGCTATGCGGCGCGGCTGCTGAAGATTCCGCTGGTGCTACATGATTCGGATGCGCATCCGGGACTGACCAATCGGCTGCTGGCGCCATTTGCCGCCAAGATCGGCACCGGGGCGCCGCTGGAGCACTATAATTATCCTGACGTCAAGGCGGAGTATGTCGGCATTCCGGTGGCTGAGGAATTTCGACCATACAGCGCGGCCGAGCGGTGGCAGCTAAAGGCGAAGTTTGGCTTTGATCCAGCGCGGCCACTGGTGGTGGTGACTGGCGGTGGGCTGGGAGCGGCGCGCCTCAACGAAGCGGTGGTAGCCGCGCGCGAGCAGCTGCTGGCTGAGGCGTCGGTGTTCTTGATCTCTGGTAAGCATCAGTTTGACGAGCTGAAAGAGCGCGTTGATGACCGGGTGGGTTGGCGATTAGAAGCGTTTGTTAACCACGGTATGGCCGAAGTATTGGCGGCAGCAGATGTAGTGGTGGCGCGGGCTGGTGCGACGACGCTGCTGGAGCTGGCGGCGCTGCATAAACCAGCGGTGATCGTGCCGAATGGTATGTTGACGGCCGGCCATCAGCTCAAGAATGCCAAGGTGTATCAGGACGCGCTGGCGGCAGTGATCGTTGAGGAGTCGACGCTGGAACAGACGCCAGAGGTGCTGAGCAAGAAGGTCATTGGCCTCGTCAAGTCACCGCGGATCTTGGCCGGCCTCGGGCAAAACATCGGTACATTTGCGAAGCCCAACGCCGCCAAAGACATGGCAGCGATGCTCCTCACCGTCATTCGTCGACAGGGGAGACGTCGGTGAAATTACCCTTTTCTCGGGCAAAATCTACGCCAACCACACGCCGCGAAATTGCGGCTCGTCGTCAAGCGGCGCTGATTAACGAGGATAGCTCATTCGAGACAGCCTATCGCCGCAATCGCAATCTCAACACCCGCCACACTGCCTCGCCAGTCGAGACCTCAGAGCGCACGGTTCAGCATGCGAAATCTCGGCGTCGCCGGACGCGGTGGATTATGTTGCTCAGCAGTGCGCTGGTGCTTATCGTCATTGGTCTACTCGCATGGCAATGTACCGTCACGGTCTCGGTACAAACGCCAGACGCAGCGAGCGCCAAAGAGGCCGATCGCTACCACCGCCTCATTGATGAATATCTCAGTGCGCGTCCGGTCGAGCGATTCTTGTTTGTACTGAATCACCAGTCGCTGGCTAGTTTTTTCCTCGAGAAAGCCCCGGAGGTCAAGACGGTTCGCCTTGAGGCCGACCAGCTCACTAGGCCGTGCCTCAAACTTACCTTTCGCCAGCCAGTCGTCCAGTGGACTTCTGGTGATAAAAGCTATTTTGTTGACGACGCAGGCGTGACGTTCTCGACCACCTACGCGAGCTCGCCGTCAGTCATCGTCAAAGACCAGAGCGGTGTGCCGACCGCCGCCGGCCAGGAGGTCATCAATCGCCACTTTCTCAGCTTTCTCGGTCAAGCTGTCGCCGGCTTTCGTGAGCACCAGCTGGAGGTTACGGAAATTATCCTGCCACAAAACACCGTCCGTCAGGCACTCCTATCAATCAAGGGCCGTCCATACAGTATTAAAATGACCACCGACAGGGAGGCAGCGGCGCAGGTAGCACAAGCGGTCAAGGCTATGGCGTTCTTCCAGAGTAGTGGCGCGGCTCCTGCATATATCGATGTGCGCGTCAATCAGCGAGTGTTTTATAAGTAGCGGATAGGGGTGATCTATGTCTCACCGGGTTATACGGGGCCGCACCACTAACAGGGTAGAGACGGAGCCCATTACTCCGCTAGTTCGCTTTTTGTTCGTTTATCAGAGGATTAAGAAAAACATAGTTATAATATCAAAATAGCAAAAAATCAAATAAGGTGCTTGTGGAAAAAATAGAGCAGGGGAATAAAATAGGAAAAAGTCAAATGTTTGTAGGCTTAACCAGCGGGATGCTGTGTTTGTCGTGCATGGTCTCGTATAAGCGCATATGCCCATGCTGGGTGGTGCCTTGTGATGTGGAAAAGTCTACGAGTTACGCCTAGATTGTAACAACGTTTAGTTTGGTAAGGCCTAGCTTGATATTTATTTGAGAGACGGAGACGACGCTGGCGCTGGAGGCATCCCAAACTCCCCCGGCTGAAAGTCGAAAGTGGTTAGTGTGGCCCGTTCTGTTTATGGTAGCTTGAACGTGTCCTGGTATTAGCACTCACCGTAGTGCGGTGAAAACCCGGAGGAGATCCCCCGCCGCAAGAGGTGTTAGGCGAAAAAGTTATAAAGGGTATATTAAGTGTATGTATAACGAAGTTTAGCATATCAAAATAACTATAATACGTAAAAGCTACCTTGTGCGACATTAAATTATCTACAAAAAGACGTATGCTCTATCGTCTCTTCGTGATAATATTTTTTGTTTTGTATGTATGTTAGCTTAGCTTTGACTGCCCTTTACTGGACGCCCCGTGCTGTTACCGTGATTGACGGATAAATCTACCAAATGCGGTTTGCGGAATTTATTGAAAACTTAGATTTGTTTTATTACCTCGGCGTTTTATGTTTTATGGTGATTGAGTGCTTCTGTCTTTGTTCTCGTTTATTGCCAGTAATTAACTGTATTCCTAATAGTTATTATTATAATAAAGTCTGTGCATGCTTATACATGAATCTTGGGGGCTGAAAGCTCAATATAACAAGTTCGCTTTTTGTTCTATCATTTTTAAGCATTGATTTTTGAATGACAAGGGTAGAGTTTTTTCATTTGATAGTTTCGCTATTCCACTAGCCTGCCTTAAATTGCAGCAGGAGTAGGAGTATACTTGTGCTGCTCATAATTGAGCTAACAAGGAGCAACTGCGCTTTTGGTGGTCAAGGCGATTTATGAGTGGCCATCGTCAAGCTCTATGACAATGGGCGGCTCTACGTCATTTGCTAGCTAGGGGCGGGATCACTGGAAACCAAGTTACGTTTAATGTATTTTATGATATATTTATAGGTGAGTTCCTGGTGGATTACTAATAGGACTTGTGTCTGTAAGCAGATTCTAGATTGCTAACGCCCCGCAAGTCGTCGTCCATCAGGGGTGTACCAAGTAATAACGGGACAAATGAGTTCCCTGCTATGTTGAATTGACAGGAGATATCAGTGGTCAGAAAAAATTTTAAACAAACAGATCAGGAAAATAAGAGTAAGCCCGCTGTTAAAAAGCGAAAGCGTGGCTGGCTTATCTTTGGCGGAGTTGTCGTTACCCTTGCCGTTATAGGACATATCAGCAATGCAATGGAACAATCTCGCCTCGAGAAGGACAATGTTCCTATCATTATTTCCAATGTGGATGAAAACATTAAACTTGATTATCATACGAATAAGCGTGAGATATCCGCTAAAATATCGGGCATTAGTTCGTTCGCTGAAGTAAAAATATCGGAAAATAAGATTGAGGTTCATGATCGTAAAGACTCAGCTGGTAGTGTCAAGTATGAGATTAAAGACATCAAAGAGGGTGATAGCGATATTTCTATCTCTGTTGTTGATGGTAAGCGTCGCGGCGATAAGACCATTAAGATTCATCGTCAGACAAAAGCTGATTATGACAAACAAGAGCTAGAAAAAGCTCTCAAGCGCACCGAGGAATCAGTCAAAAAAGCCGAAGAACAATTGAGTGATGAAAATATATCTCGCGCTAAGTCAGATATTGGTAAATTACCAGACGGCAAGCGTACGCCATTCTCTGAACGTATTGCCAAATTAGAAAAAGCCAAGCAGGAAGAAAAAGAGCGTGCCGAGAAGGCCAAGAGAGACGCTGAGGAGAATAAAAAGCAAGAAGAGGCAGCGGTTGCCGCAGCTAAAGCTCGGCAGCGACAGCAGCAAGCGCGACCGCAGCCTGCACCTCGTCAAGCTATCCCTACTCCTGCCGCTCCGCAGCCAGCTCCGGCAGAAATTCATTTCCGTAATTGCAAAGAGGCACGCGCCGCTGGTTATAGCCACATGCGCCGGGGTGAGCCTGGATATGCACCGCACCTTGATAGAGACGGCGACGGCATAGCTTGCGATAAGCATAAATAGCGTATTTTAGTGCCAAAATAATAACCAAGCCAGCTTTTAATTTGGCTTAGTTATTTGTGTAGTTTTTATGCTGTCTTTGGGGCTGTTTTACCGTGTAGAAGTTTTCTATTTTTGTCGAGAGGCTTAATTATTATATATCATGCAGCACTCTTCTTCCGTCGTCGTCGGCGTTTCTTTGGTGTGGTGGTGTCGGTGGCTGCTGATTCAAATGCGCTGTTGCCGCGGATTTGCAAGATGACTTCGCCACTATCTGTGACGGGTGCGACGGGTTCAGGTTGTGGTGCGGAGTGTTGGGTGTTGGTAGCCGTGGTTCCCTGCACCGGTTGACTAGTGGCCGCCTGAACGGGCTGGGCTAGTGCAGCTGCGGCGACGGCTTGTGGGCGCGGCTGGCTGGGCTGCTTTTGCGGGCGTGGCGGCATAATGACGGCGGCAATTTCTCGCTCGACGTCTTCCCTGTTTCGCGAGTACATGCGCCGCGAATGTTCGATGATGTGCGGCGTGTTGTCGGCTTGGCTTGGCGGGAGCTCGAGGGTGCGCGCGGAAAAGGCTGGGGTCTTCTCTCCCCCGATGACCATGTTGATGACGAAGTTGCGATTGTGCATCTGTAGGAGGTCAACGGCTTCAAAATTCGGCTCAAATTGCTTAGCCAGGATTGGTGCGTCGTCAGCAGACACACGGAATGAAATCATAGTGCCGACGTTGCCAAAGACTGCGTCGCGCACGGTTTCATTCATCTGTGAGATGTACTGGTTGGCGACGGTCAGGTTGAGGCCGTACTTGCGGGCTTCGGACAGGATAGTGGCAAATGAGTCGGTGGCGAAGTTCTGGAACTCGTCGACGTAAAGATAGAACGGACGGCGGTCGCGGATGTCTGGGATGTCAGAGCGCGACATGGCAGCCAGCTGAATCTTGGTGACCAAGAATGAGCCAAGGATGGCAGCATTATCTTCACCGATGAGACCTTTGGACAAATTGACGATGAGAATTCTGCCCTCGTCCATAATTTGGCGGATGTTGAAGGTGGATTTAGGCTGGCCGATGATGTTGCGGATGATGGGGTTGGCGGTAAAGGCGCCGACCTTGTTGAGGACTGGCGCGACCGCCTCGGCGACGAACTTGTCATTCCAGCTGGCAAATTCAACATTCCAGAACTGCAAGACCACGGTGTCGCGGCAATAGCCCAGCGTTTCTTTGCGGAAGTTTTTATCAGTCAGCATGCGAGTGATGTCGAGCATGGTTGTCTCTGGCCGGTCAAGCAGCGCCAGGATGGTGTAGCGCAAGATGTACTCCAGTCGCGGACCCCACGAATCGCCAAACATGCGCTTCAGGACGCCGATGACCTCTGATGAGATGTTGGTTTTTTGGTTCGGGTTGGTGACTTCCAGCGGGTTGAAGCCGAGCGGATAAGCCGTGTCGGCTGGGTTGAAATAGACGACGTCGTTCAGCCGTGAGCCAGGGATGAATTTCATGTTATTGATAGCAAAATCACCGTGCGGGTCGATGATGGCGTAGCCTTGGCTGTGAAAGATATCGCTGAGTGCGAATAATTCCAGCAACCCCGACTTACCTGCCCCCGTCTGGCCGATAATGTAAACGTGACGCGAGCGATCAAAGCGCAGCATGCCGAATTGGTGGTTGATGCCGCGGAAATTGGTGACACCGAAAGCGGAAATTTGGTCGTCATTAGCGTCGCTGCCGGTCAGGACAGGCAGTTTGGATGGCGGTTCAGCGGTTTTGGCGCTGGCCCAGACGATGTTTGGCGTCTCGACATTGGTGTGCGGCAAGTGAAAGACAGAGGCCAGCTCTTCGATGTTGAGAATGTAGCCATCACCGTAAAATGCACGCTTGCGGTACTTGTCGAGAAACTCCTTGCCGAACGCACCCTTGACCGCGCGAAAGCCATTGAGGTTGGTTGAATTGAATTGCTTGAAAGCACCGACCAGCGCCTGCATATGTAGCTTGGCGCTGGTTTGATCTTCGCCAAGGTACGCCAGGCGGATCTTGACGTCGTAGCCTAATTTAGTGGCCTTCTTCTCTGCCTCAGAGACACGCGTCTTGTCGCGCTCAGATAGCTCGGGCGCTTTTTTGCCATCACTTCCCTGGCCTGGTGGTTTCCAGAGGGCCTCCAGTAGCGTACCAATCCATTGCAAGCCACCGCCGCCGAGCCCGGGGATAAGCTTATGTCCACTCTTGACGCTGGCGATCCAGCGATCGGCAGACTGTTGCCAGCTGTCGGCGATCGGCCTGATGAGTACCTGCACCCAGAGTTCCTCGCCGGTCAATTCTAGCTTGGCCAGCGTACCGGTAATTCCCGCCAGTGGATCGACTTCAAAGGTCTGAAAGGTGCGGATTGGCAAGAATTCTGGCGCCGTCAAGGTTAGCTCAGTGGTGTACACGGTAGAATGCTCGCGCTCATGCTCGGTGTAATCTTCGCTGGCGACGTGGATTTGGACGGTTGGGTACTGGGCGTAAATTTGTCCCTCGACGAAACTTTGCAGCGTTCGGGGTACCCAGACGTAAAAACGAATTTGACCGTTGACCGAGGCGATTTCAAAGCTGATATGCTCCTGCCGGCCGCCCGATAACCTAAGTTCGCGTTTGTCGCGCAAGATGCCGTGCAGGCTGGCAAATAATTGCTCGGCGGCTAGTTCTTTCTTGTCGTTGGCTTTGGGAATTTCGAGTACTAATAACACGCTCTCGGTTGGCTCAAACTCGTCGGCCCGCTGATAGTTGCGCCACGTTAAAAATGACAGCACGGCTGTAGCGGGTATCCAGACATACCACTGCGTTAAAAAGCTAATCATCGAAGAGATAATTTCCATGCTATTTCATTATCTCACCCCTTATAGATAAATGCAAACCTAGGCTTCGCTGACCAGAATGTAGGTGGCCTTGGCGGAGCGTTGGAATTGCGGTTTGGCTTGCAAGTTGAGCAGAATGGTGGTTTCTTTGACTTGACGCTTGTCGAGGACGCGCTTCACGATTTCATCGCGGTGCAGCGGCTCGCCGGCCTCACGCAGGACACTGGCAATGATGTCAGCGACGGTGCCGCGGGCGTAACCCCACGATTCGAGGGCATAAATACCGCGGCCGATCAGGACGAAGCGTTTGTCCTTGATGAGTTCGTTGTGAATGGCTTGGATGGTGACATCTTTGCGTTTGAAGTCGCTGTCCTTGATGGCTTTGGCAATGTCTGAGAAATGCATTGGCTGGCCGTTGCTATCAAGAATGACGAAGATCTTGTCACGAATGGTTTTTGGGTTGACGAGCGGCCACTTGATCAGGCCCCACAGGCCGCGGAGGTGAGCTAGTTTCTTGCTGATTGAGGCGAGCGCGGCGATGTTGGATGGGTGCTCGTAATTGAGCGTTTTGTGTAGCTCCTCAGCGGTGACTGGCTCGCCGTGCTGTTTGATGGCTTTGACAATTTCTTCAACTTGCTTCTTGATATTCTTCTCGTCGTTCGGCGTGCCGATGATGGCTGAGTGGTAATAGTCATCGTTCTCAGTGATAATGTTGATCAACGGATTGAGCTCGGCGATAAAGGCGACGTGTGATCGTTCGCTATCGGTGACATCCCGGCCGAGGACGTGCTTGGCGAGATTATGTAGTGGTGCGGCTCGGCCCATTTCTGACAGGTGTGAGGTGACCATCTTTTCAGCAGCCGAGGCACTTGGTATACCGCCATCAGCCACCAACAGGCGCAGGCGAACGAGGATAGCCTTCTCCAGCTGGCGGACACGCTCACGAGTGATCCCGAGCATATCGCCGATCTGCTCCAGCGTCTCTTTGCTGCCGTATAAACCAAAGCGACGGCTAATAATCTCTTTCTCGCGCTCCTGCGGAATTTGCGCCAAAACATCCTCGGCCGCTTGCCGAAGCTGCTTGTCTGGTGCGCTCTGTTCTTGTGTGTCGCTCATGGCTTTATGTTAAATCCTCTCTGCCTCACCTCAGAAGTTATGTTGATATATGACGATATTGCTATTATACAATAAAATATTTTCGTGTCAAGCAAGTCGTATAGTACGCCATAATTATAGCATGTATTTAACAATTTTTGCAATGAAATGGTGTGATAGTTTTTAATTTTGTGAATTATGGGAATGTGGTCTATACAGCACTAATGAAATGTGGCTTGATTGGGTTATTTTGCGGGTCAATTACTCCTTTATGCGGCTGCTTTCTCTCGGTGTTTTGGATGATTTGGTTGACGTACGACCGCGGCGAGCGGCTTTCACGGGCGCGGCTTTGAGGAGTTCTAGCGCCTGCTCATGAGTGATGGTTTTTGGGTCGGTGTCTTTGGGGATTTTGGCGTTTTTTGCGCCGTCGGTGATGTACGGGCCAAAGCGGCCGTTGAGGACTTTGACGCCATCGCCGAAATCAGCGATATTCTTCTCGGCTTCGGCCTGGAGTTTGGCGGCGTAGAGTTCGCGGGCTGTTTCCAGGGTGATGGTATGCGGGTCTTCAGGCTTGATGGAGACGAACAGTTTGCCAACTTGGATGTACGGGCCAAAGCGGCCGATGTTGGCTTTGATGTCTTGTCTGTCTTCGGTTTGACCAACGATGCGCGGTAGTTTAAACATTTCTAGTGCTTGCTCCAAGGTGACGGTCTCGATTTTCGCGCCTTTTGGTAACGGCGCAAAGCGCGGTTTATCCTCGTCGTCAGTGGCGCCCAGCTGCAACATTGGTCCAAAGCGGCCGAAGCGCGCCAGGATTGGTTTGCCAGATTTTGGATCGATGCCGACTTCGCGGTTGGCGCCGACTTTACTGCGATCGATGCCGCCTGATTGTTCGATTAATTTGTGAAACGGCGTGTAAAATCCGTGGAGCATGGCGCTTTTAGCCAGTTCGGCAGCGGCAATTTTATCAAATTCAGTCTCGACATTGGCGGTAAAATCATAGTCAACGATTTGCGTGAAATGGTCGGTCAAAAAGTCGGCGATCAGTTCCCCGCTTGGTGTCGGGATAAGTTTGCCACGGGTGGAGCCAGTCTTTTCTTGGACGACGTCGCGGCTGACTTCTTCGCCGTTATAGTTCAGGACGATGACGTCGCGAGGTTTGCCTTCACCATCGCCTTTTTCGACGTAGCCGCGGGTTTGCACGGTGTCGATGATAGTGGCGTAGGTGCTTGGCCGGCCAATACCGAGATCTTCGAGTTTTTTAACCAGTGAACCTTCGGTGTAACGGGCCGGCGGCCGGGCGAAGGTTTGGCGGGCGGTGATGTCATGCGTTTCGAGTGTGTCGCCAGAGTGAAGTTTTGGTAAGATTTCGTCTTTGCCGCCGCCATAGACACGCAAGAAGCCGTCAAAGGTGATGACTTCGCCTTTGGCTTCAAAGTGTAACTTGTCGTTTCCTTGGATATCTATGGAAATTGTCGTCTTCTCTAATTTGGCTGCCGACATTTGTGATGCCAGAGTGCGGCGGCGAATGAGGTCGTAGAGTTTTTGGTCATACTCGTTGGAGGTGACGGTTTCGCGGGTGATATCGGTCGGGCGGATGGCCTCGTGGGCTTCTTGGGCGGAGGCGGATTTGGTTTTGAATTTGCGCACAGTTGAATAATCCGGGCCGTACAACCGCTTGATGAAATCAGTCGCGCTGGCGATAGCCTGCCCGCTCAAATTGACCGAGTCGGTACGCATGTAGGTGATCTTACCGTCCTGGTAGAGCCGCTGCGCTGAGGCCATGGTGGCTTTGGAGCTGAAGCCAAGCTTGGCGTTGGCTTCTTGCTGCAGGGTCGAGGTGGTAAACGGTGCAGCTGGGTTGCGTGTGCCAGGCGTTTTGGTAATGTTGCTGACAGTGAATTGAGCTGACGTGAGACTCCCCAGGAACGCACGCGCGGCTTCTTCAGAATCAAATTTTTGGTTGAGCTCGGCCTTGAATTCTTGATTGTCGTGGATGAATATGGCGGTCACCTTGAACTGCGAGCTGCCTGCAAATTTCATAATTTCTCGTTCGCGTTCGACCAGTAGCCGTACTGCCGGGCTCTGGACGCGGCCGGCTGACTTGCCGCCCGGTACTTTTTGCCAGACCACGGGGCTGAGCTCA
Organism: Candidatus Saccharibacteria bacterium oral taxon 488; assembly: GCA_046846435.1. GTDB lineage: Bacteria > Patescibacteriota > Saccharimonadia > Saccharimonadales > Saccharimonadaceae > Nanosynbacter. The sequence continues at coordinate 281,774 of CP128407.1, forward strand.
AAACCAACCAATCGGTCGAGAATTTGCCGGGCTTGCTGGGCCTGTACCAAGTTCATGTCGACAGTGCGTGGATTTTTGATAGCGGTGGTGATGGCGTCTTTGGTAATCTCGTGAAAGACGATGCGCTTGGTCGTCTCAATCGGCAAATCCAACACTTTACAGAGATGCCAGGCAATAGCCTCCCCTTCGCGGTCTTCATCGGTGGCTAGCCAGACGTTGTCTTTGCCAACGGCCTTGACGTTTTTCTTCAGCTCGGTGATGACTTTCTTCTTCTCTGGATCAACTTCGTAAATGGCAAAAAAGTCATTTGCCACGTCAATCGGCGGCGTGCCGTCCTTGGTTTTTTTGACAATCGAGCGGATATGTCCCACGCTTGACAGAACATGAAAATCCTTGCCCAAGTATTTCTCAATAGTTTTAGCTTTGGCTGGCGACTCGACGATGACGAGATTTTTCATAACTCTATATTATATCAAATCACCTCGCAACCACAACCGCCGAGGGTGTTTCTCGGTGGCTCTGGTTGCGAGGACAGAGAGATGGGTCTGTCCTCTGAGGGGCGCTAGACAAGTCTAACAATACTCTCTTCCTCGAGCAACTCCTCGAGGAGATCATAGTATTTCAGAATCTGATCTCCATCCCCTGTAATAACGGCCTCGTGGAAATGCTTCTCGTACTGTGCTTTGCGCATAGTATAGCACCACTTCCTGACTTCATCGGCGAGATCACCAGTGATTCGCCAGGCGCCAGTGCCGAAACAGCCGAGCAGAACATTGGCCACAACCAAGGGGTCGCTATAGCTAGCCCTAAAGCCAAAAGTAGACTCATCAATGGCCCATGCGGCTTCCACACCGTTGATTTGGATTATTTGCCACAGGTGCTCATTATAGAGCTCCCTGTTGGTACGGATGGTGATGTCACCATTCATAGCCTTGATGACGAAGAAATCATCATAGTTCGCCATGTCAGACCTTCTCTCTCTGTCCGAATTGTCAACACCCAGACTTTCTGAGTGGACGAATCTCCGTTTTTGAACGAAAATCTGATATATATATCAATTATTGGATAAAAAGTCAAGCCTCTGGTGTATCATCATCACTATTACCGCCAAAAATAGCTCGTTTGACATAGGTCCATGAAGCATGAGCAGCAGGCGGCAATGAGGCGAGAAATGCGGTGTGGCCAATCGTGTGGAAGATTTTGGCTAGCCTTGGTTTACCGTTCTGTTCGGCGGTGTGGGTGCTCGCGTAGGCAAACAATGCCAGCGTCTCACCAGCCATTGCTAATTTGCCAGATATGGTTGGGCGCGTTTCACCCTTGTGTTTACTACGATAATTGGCGATGCCCGTTGCGGCGGCGTTTATCGTGTTCAACACGGCGATGGTGCCGATAACCGATTTTGGCGCTGCGCCCTTTTTCAGCATTTCATAGAGTAGTTTTCCGGTGACCAGTTTGTCCGTAACGGCGTCGACGGCCGCGCCAACATTACTCGTTTGTCCTGTTGCGCGGGCGACCGCCCCGTCGGCAACATCAATTGATCGTCCGATGATTACCTGTACCAAGCCAGAAACGCTTTCAAGATTTTCCGCACCGTCCCATGTTAACTTTCCACCCACTAGACTCATCGCATTGGGGATGGTGACGATATCTTTAACGGAAATAGCGACGGTATTACTATCCGCCTCGTTGCTACGTACTAGCTCTCGGCCCTCTTTCATAATCTGTAGCCTATCATCAATTTGTCAAATTGGCAATGTTATCGCAATTATCGTAGTGTCCAATTATTCGCCCCAAGCGGCTTGACTACGTCGTTGATCTCTAGCATGGTTAGCGCCGTGGCGAAGTCGGCTGGGTTGAGGCCGGATTGTTGCTGTAGCTGGTCACCGTCTCTGAGGCCGGTTCGGAGTAAGTCGATGATAGTGTTTTCGGCTGGGGTTTCACCGAGGGGAATGATGGCTTGGTCGGTGACGGGTTGAGTAGCTGACGGGGCGATAGCGTCGAGGATGTCTGTAGCGGTGGTGGCGACGAGGGCGCCTTGTTTGAGTAGCGCGTTGCAGCCGGCAGATAGCGGGCTGGTGATGTTGCCCGGTACAGCAAAGACGTCGCGGCCTTGGGATAAGGCGTGGGCGGCGGTGTTCAGCGTGCCGCTGCGCTCGGCGGCCTCGGTGATGATGACGGCGTCAGCCAGGCCGGAGACCAAGCGGTTGCGCTCTAAAAAGCTCCAGCGATTGACGACTTTACCGTCGCCTTTTTGCCACTCGGAGAGGATGGCGCCGCCATTTTCGATGATGTTCATGGCTAGTTTGTAATTGGTTTGCGGCGAGATGTCGGGTAGTTCATTGGGAATGACGCCGATGACCGTGCCGCCAGCCTCCAGGGCGGCTTTCTGGGCGATACCGTCGATGCCGAGCGCCAAGCCGCTGACAATGATGCAGCCGGCTGTTGCCAGGTCGCTCGCCAGCTGCTCGGTCACCTCCCGGCCGTACGCCGAGGGCTTGCGTGAGCCGACGATTGCCACGACTGGTGCGCCGCTCGTCGGCAATGTTCCCATGAAACACAAGCTTTTCGGCGGATTAGCAATACTTGCCAACCTCTGGGTAAAATTATGCTCATCTGGACGGATTCTATTGATTTCCATGACTTTTGTGATAAAAAGTATTGACATGTTGTCAAATGCTTGCTATAATCAGGAGCGATTGGTTAGTTAAAGCGCTAATCAAAAGCACCTTATACCCCCTATTCTAACTAATAAGTTAGGTTGCGCGCAATGGCATTAAGTATTCTTACCCTCCACTTTTTGCGATTCAACGTTACGCGCATACTAACCCCTTTAACTGCCCTTTTTTAAAGGCGACCTCGTATGAGGCGAGTACTCATGATATTGACAGTTGTCAGGCGCCGGCCTTTTGGAGTTTTGGCCGTAGTCGCTTCGCTTGAACACGGGAGCTCGGGTGGGTTGAAGGGTAACAAAGCGCCAGGTGATGCCCACCCTTACCTGGCGCTTTTTTAGTTGGGTTTTTGACGTGATCTTGCACCGTGTAGGTGAGGGTTGGGCGTGAATTAGTGCGAGGCGACCTGCCGGAAAGCGAGACGTTAGACGAATATGCGTGAGCATAATATTGACTTTTTGTCTCTAAAATAGTATAGTGAATACATATGACGCAGATAATTGAGCACGATACGTTAGTCAAATTAAGCCAAGAACGCCCGTTAGTGTTCCGAGCCCAAGCAGCTACCGTCTTGGCGCGTGTGCCGCGACGATTTCGACGAGACGCGCGGGTGCTGAATCGTAGCAAGCGCACAATGCACGACATGTTGACGGCGTGGCGGGACGAATGTTTGCCGAGGTTAGAGACGATCACCTCGGCGCATAATGCGACAATGTTGCAACAAGCCTTGCAGGAGGATTTGCTGGCTGAGGCGTCGTCGCAGCAACGACTGATCGCCATGATGATACCGGTGCGGCTCGAGGAGGAGCGACTGGCCTTTGCGGGGTCGCAGTTTACGTCAAAGCGAGAGAAAAAGCCGTATCAGCGAACGCTGGCGTTTGCCCAGCAGCCAATTGATGTCTGTCGGCAGCAGGTTGAAGATTTTATGAGGTACGAACTGTACCGGGCGGTGCTCGGTGAGGTTGGTATGACCGTGGTGGATAAGCAGGCGCGGCTTCTGGTGCGGTGCTGGCAGCGGCTGCGGGCCGGTCGTCAGATCAAGAGACTGCGGCGCGAGGTAACGAGGCGCTTAGCGGCGATTGAGCGAGAAATGGCGGCGATTGAGCAGGAGCGCGGCGGCTTGGCGGCGCGGCTGTTCGGGCTGAATATTGATTATGTGACGGTGTTGGCAGCGCGACAGGAGTACGAAAAGGCGCTGGGTCGGCTGAGCAAAAAAGCGGCCGAGAGCCCGGCCAAGCGGCTGGCACTATACGAGAAAAAGACCGAAGCGATTCGCGAGGAGTACCTCGATACGGTGCCGGGCGTGGCGAATTTGTCAGAGGCGCAGCGGGCGGTCAAGGAAATTGACTCGGTGCTGCTCGCGATTTTTGACCTCGACGCGACCGCGCGCAATGAGCTGATGAGCGCGTTTAAGCGCTACCGGATGCTGACGCGCGAGCGCGACATGCTACGGGTGAAGCTCGAGGTATAGTTTATAAGAGAGATATCGGGCCCCGTGTGGTTCGTTGGAATTGAGATAGCTGCTGCCGGCGGCTGATTAGGCTTGGCTGGTCGTTGTAGTTGAGCTAGGCTGCGTATCACCAGCTGCCATGCAGGTCTGGCACACTCCTTCGAGTTCAAAGTGGTGGCGCTCGACACGGAAGTGGTGGCGCTGACCGATCAAGGTAATGAGTTGCTCTAGCTCTGGTGTTTCTAGCGGTTCGGCGTTATGACAGCGCGTACAGTAGAGATGGTGATGATGCGTGATGAATGGCTCGGCGAGCTCATAGCGGACTTTCCAACCGATGTGGATGGTGTTAATGACGTGGAGCTCGTGAAAGGTTTCGAGAATGCGATAGATGCTGGTGCGGTTAGTATTCGGACAGCGCTTGGCGATTTCGGCGATGGTCAGTGGCACGTCGATGGATTCGAGTGCCGTAAAGACTTCGCAGCGTGATTTGGTCAGGCGAAGGTCGGCCCGGCGAAAGATGTCGCGTAAGGTATCCATGTCGCAATTGTAGCACTTATTGCGACAAAATTGCAATAAGCCGCACAATACGCCATACTGATGATCTATGAATGAATGTATTGAACGAGTGCTGAGCTTGCCGCAGCTCACACCTTCTGAGGAAGTTAATGCGGCGTTTACCGAATTAGTTAATGCGGTGGTGGCGCACGGTGAAGAGCCACTGCTGTATGATGAGAATAGGTGCCATCAGGTGCAGCAGCGCTGCGCGGTAGCCGAAGGAGAGCTGGAACGACACTGGTCGAGGCGTATCACAGAGGCGGATAACCCGTGGGCAAAGCTGGAAGAGTTTCCGTATCATGAGAATTATAAAGAGTTGACGCGGCGTGAGATTGGACTACTGGGGCGAGCTGGGCTGTGGCTGTGTGACTCCTCGGAGGTTGCGATGATCGGTAGCGGGCCGTTGCCGCTGACGGGCTGGTGGTTGCATCAATTAACAGAGGCGCGAATTACCCATATTGATGCATCGAACGAGGCGATTGAGTTATCGCGCGGCCTTGCCACGGCGCTTGATTGGCCGGGCGAATTTGTGACCGGTCTGGGTCAGTCGGTAGCGTTGGATGAGGGGCGGTATGATGTGATATATGTAGCGGGGCTGGCCGGTGAGACGCTGGCGGTAAAGCAAGCAATTGTTGATCACGTGCTGCCAGCACTTACACCAGATGGGCGACTGCTCGCGCGCGGGGCGTATGGGGCGCGCACCCTGCTCTATCCAGGATTTGATGCTCACGCTTTTGAGGGTGTGCAGCTGATGGAGGAATACCATCCGACAGATGGGGTGATTAATTCGGTCTTTGTGTACAAGCAGGCCGCTTAGGCGTGAGAGCGTTGAAAACTAATTGAGACATTGTCGTAATAATGATACATAGCTAGACGCCGAGGAATTCGTATGGATTGGCTGGTTCGGTGGTTAGGGTGATGGTGGGGTTGGTGAGCACATAGACAGCTCGGCCGCCGGATAGCTCACGCTTAACCTGGCCGCTTAGGCGTAGCCACTGGTTGTTGTGGTAGCGCTCGGCGTCTGGGGATTTAACGAGAATGCTGATCGGGGTACTGTCGACGGCGCAGCAGCTGATAACGAAGCGTGAGAGCTCGAAGTAGTGGTTGTCGTAAAAGCCGCTCGGGTCGCGCGCCACGAAGCCAGTGACGTCAATGGTTACGCCGTCAAAAAAGCTGTCGTTCGGGCAGTCGTCAAACGCGTTACGCCAGCGGTTCATCGAAACGGGCTTGCCATCAAGCGGCTCTGGTTTGTCGCAGCGGCCGGTCGTGCTGGTTGGCCCGGACGTGGCGCGGTTGGCGGCACTGGACGAGGACAACGGGCGCGGTGGCAGGACGATGGCCAGAGCGAGGATGCCGGCGGTGATGATTGCCAGTATAGGGATCTTGCGCCGCGGCTTTTCTGGGTGCTTCGTGGTTGTCGCGCCAGTGGAGGCTCGTCGCTTCCCTGCTGGGTTATGGCGTAGCTGCAAGATGATATCGAGTATTAGTAACATGCCGCCAGTCATGGCCGCCACGACGGCGAGCAGATGGTAGCGTGGATGGATGTAAAAGCCGAGCTGGCCGCGGACGGCGATGAGGATGATATAGCCACAGGCGAGTAGCCCACCGCTAGCGCGTAACAACGGGGTGAACTTAGCGCGCATATAGATTGACTCCGATCCCTATCGCGAGCGACAGACTGAAAATAATGAGCATGACCAGCAGGATAAATCGCGGACGGAAGGTGCTTCGCATGAGGAGAATCAGTTTGATGTCGATCATCGGGCCAGTCAGCAGAAAAGCGAGGACGGAGCCATTGGTGAAGATACGGGCGTAAGCCAGCGCAAAAAAGGCATCGACGCTGGAGCAGATAGAGACGACGAAGCCGAGACCAATCATGGCGATGACCGACAGGATGATGTCGCCGCCGACGGCGTTGATGATGGAGCGCGGAACGAAGACTTGGGTGGCGGCAGCGATCATGGCGCCAAGGACCAGCATGGTGGTGAGCTGCCAAAATTCGTTGCGAGAATCAGCGAGAATATGGCGAAAAGTTGTTGGATGACGGTCGGTGCAGGAGGCAGCAAATGACGGCTGGAGGACGTGCTTGGGGTGAATAAAGCTGACGATCAGAGCGGTCAGCTGGACGATCAGAAAGCCAAAGCCGATGCGCCACCAGACCATGCGCGGTTCAAAGCTAAAGGCGGTCATGGTGGCGATGATGGTAATCGGATTGAGGATCGGCGCGGCGAGGAGAAAGCTGATGACGTCGGCGGGTTTGAGGCCGTGCGCTAGGAGGCTGCGGGCGACTGGCACATTGCCGCACTCGCAGACTGGCAGCGCGATGCCGACGAGCGAGAGGAGAATGCGGCGGATGAGCACGTGTTTGGGTAGGATTTTCAGCAATCGGTCTGGCGGTAGGAAGCGGCGGATGAGAGCGGAAACAATGATGCCGATGATGAGAAACGGTGTGGCCTCAACGATGACGCTGCAGGTTAGTGTCAGGAAATCCTGTGCCAATGGCGCCAACGTCTCGGCCCACGTGTGCGGTGGATGGGCGATTAGCCAGAGGTCAATTTGTAAACCATACTGCATCACAACGATGCCAAACAAGCCGACGATAGTCCATCGGATCGCGTCGCTGTGGTTTTTGAACCAGGCGCCAGCGCGCTGATATATTGTCTGTAGTGACGGCATAGTTTCTATTATACTACTCTCCGCCTAGCATGCTATACTAAAACTCAGTATGAAACATTGGCTGCACTCGCATCACCCATTTCGGATTTTTTGGTTTTCGGCGCTGTTGACGCTGGCGTTGGGCGGGTTGATTTTTGGTCATTTCGGCGCGAGTGGCTTGTGGTTATTCGCGATTCTGGTGGTATTGGAAGTAACTTTTAGCTTTGACAACGCGGTGATTAACAGCAAGGTGCTAGCCGGCATGAGCCAGGTTTGGCAAAAGGTGTTTTTGACAGTTGGGATTTTCGTGGCGGTGTTCGTGGTGCGGTTCGTGCTGCCGATTATCATCGTGATGGTGGCGAGCGGTCATGGATTTATGGACGTGGTTGATTTGGCGCTGCATAAGCCGGCGGAATACGGGCATATTTTGCATGAAGCCTCGCCGATGATTGATGCCTTTGGCGGCGCGTTTCTGATTATGATTGGCCTCAGTTATTTCATTGATTATAACAAGCGCGTGCATTGGATGCGGCATGTCGAGCCATGGATGGCTAAGGCTGGGCGGTTTGAGAATCTCAAGGTGTGTTTGATGCTCGGCGTGGCGGCGGTGTTGTATTTCACGGTTGAGCCGCCGCATCGGGCGCTGGTGCTGATCTCGTCGGTACTGGGAATTATACTGCACATCGGGCTGGAATTGTTCGGCTCATTCTTTCATGAGGATGATGCTAAGTCAGTCAAGGTCAAGACCGGCTGGGCGGCGTTTGCCAGCCTGCTCTATCTGGAGGTGCTGGACGCCAGCTTTAGCTTTGACGGCGTCATCGGCGCGTTTGCTATCACCAGCAGCGTGCTGCTGATCGTGGCGGGTTTGGGTGCTGGAGCGATTTGGGTGCGGTCGCTGACGGTGTATTTGCTGCGGACGGGTGTGCTCGGCAAATATAAATATCTGGAAAACGGCGCGCACTGGGCGATTATGGCGCTGGGTATGATGATGATCGCCAAGCTGTTTCATCTGGAGCTGCCGGAATGGGCGACGGGTGGTTTGGGGCTATTGTTTGTGAGCTTGGCGGTTGGCAGCAGTATGCTGGAGGCGCGAGCGATTAATTTGCAAGAAGCAGCCGCGGCGAAATTACATAGCGCTGAGCAGCGGCTGAAACACGGCGCGGCGAAGCTTGTGCCGCGGAGGCGACGGTAGTTAGTATTCGGGATTTTTTCGTTTTGAGCAGAAGTGTTTGCTATTGCGACATTGTTGCAATAAGCGTTTATTTGATTTAATCTCGCAGGCGTAATGGTGCAGTGATGTGTCGGAGATTAGAGTTTGACGCTTATGGCTGAAATGTGATCGGATAAAAAGTCATGAATCATTGTTCGCGCCGTTGGGATGGCCCAATTTTTCAAAATAGTTAATTCATCGCTATTAAAATTCATCATAACAAAACGGTCGGTTGAGACTTGCCGCCGCAGTAGATTGTCTGTACCGATACGAATATGCCAAAAGTCAGAACCAATGTGAGCATGAAGCGATTTTAAGCCGTTGCTGCCAGCGTCGCGGCCGCCTTTACGGATACGGATTTTACCAAAATCAAGGTCAGTGTCGTCATGAATAACCAGTAAATCATCCAGCGTCAATTTATAAAAATCCATGAGTGCCCGCGCGGCAACGCCGACTTCGTTATAGTACGTCGTTGGTTTGACAAGGATGACTTTTTCTCGTGGAATAGTAACAGGTAGTTTTGTGCTAGCGGCTGAATCGACCGTAAAACTGTTTAATTCGGCAACATCCGCAAAGAATTTGGGCTTATTGCTAAATTGTACACCCTGCTCCGCCGCCAACTGGTCAATTATTAAAAAGCCAGCATTATGCCGTGTGTGAACGTACTTTTCGCCAGGATTGCCAAGGGCCAGAATGACTTTCATAGCCTTAGTATATCACCTTGGCTGTGATGACGTATAATAGATGTATGGCGAAACGCGATGACGATTTGGAATTTAGTGTTAATGCGGCGTTTGACGAAGCGCGGGCGGTCGTTGACAAGGTGCCGCTTTATTTGGTGAATGGCTCGCTGGGTGCCGGCAAGACCAGCGTGTTGGAATTCTTATTGCAACAAAGTGACTATAAGGGCGCGCGGGTGATTGAAAATGAATACGCTAATGAAAATGTCGACGGTTATCGGCTGGAGGGTTTAGCAGAGATGGTGACGACGCTGGCGGGCGATTGTGTCTGCTGTTCGTCGAAGCATGCGCTGACGCGGATGCTGCTGGACTTTTGCCGGAATTCTCCGGCGCCAGTGTTTATCGAGGCGACGGGCGTGGCGCGAACGATGAACTTGGTCGAGAAATTGATTAATGCACAAATCTTCAATAAGTACGAGCTGATGCAGAGTTTTTACGTGATCGACGCGCACGAGATTTTGCGCGGGATTGAGCCGGCGCACGAAATTGAACTGCAAGCAGCAGACGTGATTTTGGTGACCAAGGAAGATTTATTGAACGATAGCGAGCGAGCTGAATACGACATGAAACGCCGCGCCCTTCCCTACGCCAAGGTGCTCAGCGCGCCGCACGGTCGGTTTGACCTCAGTAAAATAACTACGCCGTCGGGGCTGCTGGCGTTTTTTGATACGTATGACGGCGAACTGGCGGTGCCGGATAATCCGACGTATGCGGTGCTGGATGTGTCGGGCATGAAAATTACGGCGACGACGTTGGAGAAAATATGGCCGGAATTATTTGCGGCGTATGGCCTGCGGCGAATGAAGGGCTGCTTCATCAACGACAACGGCGCGCGCCAGCATGTGGAGGCAACCGAGCAGCAGATTCAGCTAACTAATGCCAGGCCTGAGGAGGCGGCAAAAATCGTATTCATCGGCGAACGGGCGGATGAAATCACGCGCGACGTGCTGCAGATGCAGCTGATGATGTTTGAATAAATTATTCCAATGAAAATAGCCCACCGAACGAGCTCAAACCAGAACTGGATATGTCTCAACCCAGGAAATGCGTAACGCATCTCAACCAGTTTGAGGCCAGTTCGGCGAGCTATTTTCGGTGGACTGCCCCTTTACCGCATTCTTCCTTCTCCTTCTTTCTCCTTTTCAGGGAGGAAGATGGGGACAAACATGACCGCTAGTCCGCCACAGGCGATAAGACCAATCGGCCAATCATATGTGGTGGTTGCCCATACCGCCGCTTCGAAGAATACAATGACAATGAGCATCCAGAGGGTGGCATCAAAAACACGAATAAGCATGTAGTATGCTCCTTTCTGAAGAAAAAAGCTCAAAGCTAAAGGGCGACTTCCGCCCTTTATTGAAAACTTTGAGCTAGAAGCTGATATATATCACTAATAGAACAAAATGTCAATGAGATTTAAGCAAAAATGTGGTATAATATTTTCTCTCACCTCTGTTATGATCATAAACAACTTTTTATAGAAAAATGGTAGCCGGTGTTTTCTGATAACAGTAACTTGGCGCAGCATGATAAGAACGGGTCGGAATGTGGGTATTTCAAGAACATCAAAACGCCGGCAAGTACATAAGTACGTCGGCGTTTTGTTAGGATTCTTATAGCCTAGAAACACTTGATATCAAGTGTACAATTGTTACTGGGCTTCAGGTGGAAGAGGTGAGCGGTATCCACTTTGTTGCTCGCGTATTTCATCACGCCATTCCAATAGCTCTTGACTATGCTCCCAGTTCTGCTCTGTCCCCGGCAGTAGATACCTAGTCACTGCATTAAACAATGGATCCGAGGTATTTACCTTGATACCCAATTCTTCTAGGGTCTCTCCAGCAACACGTTTTATGGTCGCAGCCTCATCACTATCAAGACGCTGCTGCATAAGCTTTGCCCATATGATTGCCCAAGAGACGTACATAACTCCCTCTGCTTCAAATACCGTTTCACATTGTGGTGCTAGTCGTGGATTATCCCTGTCACCAAAGAAGTTAGGCGGTAGCTCAACTCCCGTACCTTCCATATCATTAAAGATTACCTTGACATCCCAGAGTTCTTTTTTAAGCTTCTCGTATTTTTCTTTTCTATTGATAATAGCGTCTGCATCCCGAATACTGCGGTATCCAGCATCGCGCTGATCTTCATCTTCCTGTGCCTCGGCGGCAAGGACTTTTTCTGGTACATTGTCCAGACTTACTGCTAGCGGATACACATCAAAGGACCTGAAGCCACGCACGTACTCATCAGTGTCGTTCTGATCAAAAACTCTTATCTGCTGATCATAGTGTCCACGCATAGCTCGCGCCCAAGCTGCCTCTAGTTTTTCGAGATCAGAATCCTTATATACGGGAACACAAACACCACCGAAAATGACCAGAGTTACTTGGTCTTTTTCTGGTGCTTCTGGATCATGGTTGATGGTCTTTTTAGCTAGATCTACCACGTCAGAGAAAAACAGCCCGCTAGGAGCAGGATCGTGACCTAAATCAAATACTGGAGCTTTTTCTAGTGGCCCATGATACATTTCAGGCTTGCTAGGTTCAGGGGCAACGTCGGTATGATTATTAACGGGTGCATCTGCGTTTTCCCGATACACTCTCCAAAACTCTTCCCAGTCAGTTGGAACATTACCATTCTTTCTTTCATCTGGTGTTCTCTCAGGTGGCTTTGGTATTCCTGGCATAGCTATAACTCCTCTCGTATGGATTTTAGTGTGCTGAGATTATATCAGTAGTACAATACTATGTCAAGTTTTTGAGAATTCAGCTCCAGTCATTGCTACGCCGTCGAGTTAGTTTATTTCTTGTCGAGAACAACCAAGTGCTCACTATGCGGCGTACGCGGGAAAAAGTTGTAGCCGCGGTGCCAAGCGATGCGGTAGCGTTGCTGGAGCAAGGCGATGTCGCGGGCTTGGGTGACGGGATTGCAGCTGAGATAGAGGATGCGCGGCGGCAGCTGTTGCAACAATGTCGCAATAACGTCGGAATGCAAGCCGGCGCGCGGCGGGTCGACGATGACGATTTCCTTGCCTGTAATGTAGTCGAGGGCTTGTTCGCTGGGGGCGAGAACGGCGCGGGCGTCGGTGCGACCAAGTTCGGTGATGTTGCGCTGCATTTCGCGGACGGCGTCGGCGTTGCTTTCCACCAGCGTGATGTTGTCGCCGCCAATGGTCAGGCCGATGGTGCCGACGCCAGCGTAGAGGTCGATGGTTGATAATTTGACAGCTCGAATATCATCAGAAAATAATCCGGGACCCACTAAAGCCAGCCCAGATTTTTTCTGAGATATTACTCGCTGTTGATTATCGCTACGATTGTGTGACATCCACTCCCGCATATCGCGCAGCGCCTGCTCGTAAACCGGGATGTTGACTTGGAAAAAGCCTTCGCAGGCGTAGCGGAATGGTATGCCAAGGATAGCATCAGTCAAGGTGGTGTTACCGAAACGCGCCAAGCGCTTAGTGATGCGGCTGGCTGGCGAGCGCGGATCGGAATAGATAATTTCCCCGCCCTGAGCCGGTAATTTGGCGGCTTCATCAGCGGTAATTATTTCGGGCAAGCGATCTTTAACATACAACTGCCATACGCAACTTCCCGATTGATCGCAGCGGACGAGCAAGGTCTTGAGCTGGCGAGCCGCGACGCGTTTATGGCGCAGTAAATCACGGATAGCCCGTGCCAGGTTATTGATTGCAGGGTGCGCTAAGCTCGTGCCATTGACGACAATCTTGCCCTTGCTGCCGCGGCGGAAAAATGCCAAGTCAAGCGTATCACCAGACGACTCTTCACGGTCGCTATCCGCGTCTATCCCTCGGGTATCATCAGAGAATAATCCGGGACCCGAGACAATCCCAGATTTTTTCTGAGATATTGCTCGGGATGCTACCGATTCACTATACCAACTAAATTCAACTTTATTGCGATAACCATATGCAACATTGTTGCAATAAACTTCAATTGTCTCTGGTAGCGTGACGTTATGTAGGGTAAACGCATCATTAATCAACTGTGCCTTATACGTCTGCTCAACTTCGAGCGGTATGATCTGCCACGGGCTGGTCGAAAGATAACTATCCGGATCGCGCGGCTGGATACGGTCGGGGCTTGGCGAGATCACCTCCTCGACGACCGCCTCGACGAAGTGCGACTTCTTTTTGGTAACGCGAACAGTAACCATCTCGCCGGGCAGTCCGCCCCATACGAAACATTTGCGGCCATCAGCCAGCGTCCCTAGGGCTTGCCCGCCGCCAACGATCTTCTCTAGTGTCAGCGTCTCAAAAATCTGCCGTTTCATCAAGAGTTATTATAACAGATTAGAAATTACACTCTGGCACGCCGCCAAACCAGCCGTTTTGCATATTGCGGCCAGTGCGGCAGGTGGTGCCATCTGAGAGCGGCACCTTTATGGCGTAGCGGGTCGGTACGACGCTGGAAGCGTGTGTCGTGTCAGTGGCTGCAAGATACCAATAATCGCGGCCTTCGTGGTCTTTTGGCAGCTGCTTGATGTAGCGTGGAATGAGGAGTGCGCCGAGCTCGCCGCCATTACAAATCTTCATATTAGCGGTGTTATAAATGGTGCAGGCGCTCGTCGGCCATGGATATTCGCCGTTGTCCGAACGATATTTCTCGATCGCTTCCTTGAGCATTGAAATATTTGACTTGGTTTCGTTGTCGCGAGCGGTGTTATACGTATTGCGCCAGACGAGACCGCCCAAGGTAGCGAGGATCGCGATAACCACGATAATGATGATAACCTCAACGATAGTAAAGCCATACTGCTTATGCATATGACGATTGTAGCGCGTTTTGAGCCCGATCGCAAGGCTGGTAATTGCGTGATTATTATGCTACACTAATCCTTGGTGTTGGGCCGTCGCCAAGTGGTAAGGCACCAGGTTTTGGTCCTGGCATTCGGGGGTTCGAATCCCTCCGGCCCAGCCAAGAGGAATTTTTGCAATTTTTACAGCAATGCGCTAGTACGTATTGAAAGTTAATCAATATTATGTTATTGCCTTATTTAATTACCGCAAGCTCTTATATTGTTCTTTGAAACGCTTCAATGAAGTCGAATATTTCTGCTTGATGCCCCAGCGACTTTGTTGACATCTGTTTAATGCTTTCACTATAATGCCTAAAGAAAACCTAAGCAATAGGAAAGTTACGCAAGTATTATGGTCTATACAGTTTCAGCGGCGTTTGATGAATTCTGCCAGAATATTAGCCTTGCGAGTGTTTATCATGACACAGCCAATAAGCGTAGGAATAGACTGGTCTCACTGTTGAAGAATGATTTTACAATTTTAGACTCGTTTTCTACAGGCTCAATTCCTCGTTACACTGCTATATCAGGATATGCTGACTTAGATATAATGGTCGTTCTGCATTATGAAAAGTATATGAAAGATAAACTTCCGTCTGAGGTGTTGGCAGAGGTTCGGAAAAGCCTAAGTAGGTATAGGACAAGGGTAAGACGCAATGGACAGGCAGTAACACTTTACTACAACACTTGGCCTAACGTTGATATTGTACCCGTATCGAGAACAGTTAACGATGATGGTAGCGTAAATCACTACAATGTTCCCAACATGAATAATGAGACCTGGCTTAAATCACGACCAAGAAAACACTCCAGTGCATTGACGGATCGCAATGGTATTTGCGGGGATAAATTCAAACGTATTATCAAAATGATAAAATGGTGGAATAAACAGCATGGCGATTACCTGCAATCATTTCATATAGAGGTGTTAGCATTACAGATATTTACGTCTACTATCAGTGATTACTCTTGGTCAGTATTTGAGTTTTTTGACGGAGCCACGACGCTTGTAGCGAGTTCGCTGTACTATGAGGATGACTATGTTGATGGCTATCTAGATTCAGTCAATCGCTCAGAGGCGGTTAAGCGTCTTAAGACGGCACGCGACAAAGCTTTTAGTGCCTGGTACTTAACCTATGGAGAAAACAACGACCATCAACAGGCAATAACGGCATGGAGGCAAATTTTTGGTGAAAAATTCCCAGCATACGGAAGCTATTAAAAGAAAAATATTAGATGAGGCTAAGCGCATTGAGGAGGATTGTCTCTATTCTGCGAAAGGACACTTTCAGGCGGGGCGCTTCTGGGGTAACTTCAACTTGTGGATAGGAATACCAACAACCATCTTGGCCGCTGTAGGCGGCGCTACAGCCCTATCAAGTTTTGATAGTCATGGTCTAGTTGCAGGCATACTCGCTATTATTGTTGCAGCACTTTCAGCAGTGGCGACCTTTGTAAATCCAGTCGAAAGAGCGGATACGCACTTGAGCGCGGGCAATAGATATAATAGCTTAAGAAATCGTGCAAGAACATTTGGCGAAATCGATATTGACATAGAGAGGAGCGATAAACTATTACTTACACTCAAAAATCTAAGTAAAGAGCGCGATGGTCTCAATCAGGAGCTCCCGCAAATACCACAGTGGGCATTCCATAAGGCGAGAAAGGGTATCGAAGAGGGCGAGGCTCAGTATGTGATTGATACCTCACAAGATTAGCCGTGTCTCGGTTTTGTCGATTGTGGCTTCACCCGGATTGCTTTAGTAAGGCGGTAGACAAGCCGAACCCCTGTAAGATAAAACTTTCTAATAATCACCTCCTCGAAACCTCAAAATAATGCAGAAAATGGGTTTGGCCTATACTACTGGCAGTGTCAGCGAGCGGAACTGTTTCAAATGCCCGTAATCAAGCTTGGTTTGATCTTTTTTCAGGATGCCCAGCCAAGCAAAGACACGTAATTATTCTAATTATTCTAAATTCCCTCCAGTTTCCGGTTCAATCGACGCCGTGCGCTACTATGCCGGCCATCACAGGTAGTTCCTATATATAAAACTGATCTATAACGGCCGACAATGTCGAGTCAAGCTCAACCTGCCCCAGTTCATCGGCCCCAATATACCGCAGCTCGCTGACATCTGTCGTGGTTGTGGGTGGCGACACGAGGCGAACTTGGTAGGCGATAATGAGCACTGGGGTGTCGAACTTTTTGCTCCATGTTGGGATGATGATCGGCGCTGCGCTTGCAATTTCTATCTCGGCGCCCAGCTCTTCTCGGCACTCACGCCGCAAGGCCTCGGCTATGCCCTCGCCGTGCTCCAGCCCGCCGCCGGGTAAATCCCATGTATCGCTTCTCTCGCGGACGAATAGTAACTTTCCGTCATCATAAATCAGTCCCTTGACCGACACGCGATAGGCGGCTCGGATAGTTTTAAGCTCAGGCATGGTCATTCCTCCTGCCCCACCACTTGTGTATCTCGCAGGTGAGGATCGGGATGACGAACGAGGCGAGGCCGATGAGTGCGCCGTGCCAGAAGTTGATCGGTGTGATGTGGAGGATTGTGCCAAGCGGGCCGAAGAAGACGAGTAGCTGTAACATCACCGACAGGCCGATGCCGGCGTAAAAACTGGCGTTCATAACCTTGAGGCGGGTGAAGATCGATTCACTGTCGGAGCGGGCGTTGAAAGCATTGGCCCACTGGCTGACCACCAGCGAGATAAAGGCTAGAGTCTGCGCGTAGTCGTGGCCATAATGCTTCTCGAAAAAGATATAGACCGCCAGGGCCATGACCGACATGGTGGCGGCAACGATGACCATCCGCCAGATCATTTGATGGCTGAGAATCGGTGCGTCGGGGCGTTCTGGCGGGCGGTTCATGGCCTGCTTTTCGCCCGGCTCCAGGCCAAGCGGGATGACCATTGAGGTGTCGGTCACCAGATTGACCCAGAGGATCTGCACTGGCTCTAGCGGCGTCTTGATGCCAATCAGCAGCGCGCCGAGCATGGTGATCAGCTCGCCGGTATTAGTCGACAGGAGATAAAACAGCATGCGGCGAATGTTGGCAATGATGGTGCGGCCCTCGCGCATGGCGTCGATGATGGTCTTGAAATTATCGTTGAGCAGGATGATATCGCCAGCGTCTTTGGCGATGTGCGAGCCCGACCCCATGGCCACGCCGACATGGGCGTTGGTCAGCGCCGGCACGTCATTGACGCCGTCGCCGGTCATGGCGGTGATGTGGTGCTTTTTGAGAATGGTCAGCAGGCGGTATTTTTGCTCGGGGATGACGCGGGAGAAGACTTTGGTCTTGGTGACGATGGCGTCTAGCTGATCATCAGACAACTTGGCCATGTCACGGCAGTCAAACACCTCATCGCGGCTCTCGACCATGCCAAGTTCCCGGCCGATTTGATAGGCTGTCTCGAAATGATCGCCAGTGATCATCCGTACTGACACGCCCGCCTTCAGAGCCGCTCGGATAGCTCGCGGCGCCTCTGGTCGCAGTACGTCAGCCACGGCCACGAAGCCGGCGAATGTCAGCTTGCCGAGCCGATCAAAGCCATCAATTGCCTCGTCCAGCTCGCCCGTCGCCAGTCCAATCACCCGGTAGCCGCGGGCGGTCATCTCATCAAGCATCTGCTGGGCGCGCTTTTTGGTGCGGGCCGACACGCGACAGGCCGCCAGCATGGCTTCGGGCGCACCTTTGACATACAAGCGAAACTGCCGGCCGTGATGCCAGATGGTGGCGGACATGGCGTGGGCTTGACTGAATGGCAGGTCACGAACTGGTACGTGGCGCGGGCTGGCGCTCTGCTTGCGGGCGTACTCATTGAGGGCGACATCCAGCGGATCGTGGCTCTTGGCGTGAGCACGGTTGACCACCAGCCCGATGATGCGGTCGATGTTCTCTGTCGCCTCGTCCGGCGTCCAGGTTTGCTGAACGGTCAGCTTGTTCTTGGTCAGCGTGCCCGTCTTGTCGGTGGCGATGGTGGTGATGACGCCGATGGTCTCGATGGCGCGCATCTGATGTACTAGCGCCTTTTTAGCGGCCATCCGCCGCATTCCTAAGACTAACACCACGGAAATCGCAATCGGCAAGCTCTCCGGCACGGCACTTACCGCTAGGGCCATGACGAAGCGCAGGCTCTCCAGCACATCCATGCCGCGCAGCAAACTCAGCCCAAAGGCAACGAGGGCGATGGCCGAGACGGCGGCGATGACTTTGGTGATGAGGGTGTCGATTTTTCGCTGGACTGGGCTTTGGGTTGATTCACGCTTGGAGAGCATGGCGAGATTGCCGAACTCGGTCTGATTGCCTGTGGCGACGACCACGCCGGTGCCGGTGCCGCTGACGACGAATGAGCCTTGAAACAGCATGTTGGTTTGCTCGTACATTTCCTTATTGCCAGTGAGGGCGTCGGTTTGTTTGGAGATTGGCAGTGATTCGCCGGTCAGTTGCGCCTCGTCCACCCGCAAGTTGGCGCTGCGGATGAGGCGGATGTCGGCGGGGACTTTCTCGCCCTCGGCTAGTGAGACGACGTCGCCCGGAACCAGCTGGCTGGCGTCGATGCGCGTGGTACGATTGACACGATGAACATCGACCTTTTGGGCGTCATGGCGGGACAGGCTGCGTAGCACGCGGTCGGTTGAGAAGCGCTGAATGTAGAAAATAACGGCCGAGATGGCGGCGATGACAAAGATGATGATGGCGTCAATTGCTTCGCCGTGCCAGAGGCTGATGATGGCGGCGATGAGCAGGACGAGCATAAAAATGTCGAGGAATGGCTCGAGGATGATGCGCCAGAGCGGTTCGGATTGGACTTTGATGATGTTGAGGCCGTAGCGTTTTTGGCGGCGCTGAACTTCGGCCGCGCTCAGGCCGCTATCCGAGGAGCCCAGTCGCCGCAGCGCCTCGTCGCTTGATGATTGATAAAAATGCATATGATTTTATTATAGCGTGAAGTGCTGTTTGGGGGAAATTTGAGGTTCGGGACGTAGCTTGAAATAGTAGGTAGTCATTGTACCCGGTATAGCTGAGGTCGCTGTTCTGCGACAGTTAATTACAGGCAAAAAGGTGCGCCTCCGGCTTCTGCCTCGCGCACCTCTTGCTTGAGATGGGGGTTTTATGATTCTATCATCGTCAGTCGATTCGGTCGCTCCGCGTACCGTAAGTGACGTGGGCTGCACCAGGCCTGACGCTATGCCCGTAGCTTCTTATCCTTCAGCTTCAACACCACATCTGCCTGCTTGGCCAGCTGTTTGCTATGGGTGACAACGATGACGCATTTGTCATTTTCATGAGCAGCCCGGCGCAGGATGTCGATGATATCAGCGGCGGTGGTTTCGTCCAGGTTGCCGGTCGGCTCGTCCGCCAAGATGATCGGTGCATGTGAGACGAGCGCTCGGCCGATCGCTACGCGCTGTTGCTGACCGCCAGAAAGCTTCATGACGTTGCGGTGGATGTGATCGTCGTCTAGGCCCATAGTGTGCAGTGTTTCGTTGGTGGCTTTGGCATTCACCAATTTCAAGTTTTCCAGCGGTGTCAGATAATCGATCAGGTTATAATTCTGAAACACCAGCGAGATATTGTGTTTGCGATGATGCGAGTAACCCTGCTCGGCGATGTCTTCATCGTCAAACAAAATCTGCCCGCCAGTCGGCGTGTCTAGCCCCGCTAGCAGCCCCAGCAGGGTCGACTTGCCGGCGCCAGAACTACCGACGATGGCGTAGAATTTGCCTTTTTCAAATTTATGATTGATGCCGTTGAGCACATTGCTGGTGCCGTCGGCGTATGAATAGATAATATCGCGTAACGTAAGTATTGACATAATAACTCCTAACTTAGTTTTGCTAAAATTTGCTTTGGTGATTGGCGCATAATCGGCGCGGTGGCAGCGATGGCTGATAGCAGAACGACCATGTAGCCGAAGGCGAAAGCCTCTAGGTAGGTCGCTACTGGCGCGGCTTGTACCACAGTCTTTTCTACGCGCTGGCTTTGGTCGGTTTGCGCTGTGAGGGCGGTAGAAATCTGCGACGAGGCGACCGAACCGATACCGAGTGCGAATACCGAACTGACTGTAGCGATGATCGCGAGTTCCGCCAAGAACTGCCCGATAATCTGCCGCTTTGACGTACCGATGGACAGCAAGATGCCAATTTCATGCAAGCGACCGCGCACCCAGAACACCAGTACCAGCGACAACACCGCCAACCCTGCCGCGGCTGCGCCGATGGTGGCAATCGTCAAGATATTTTGAATGCCAGCGATGTTTTGGAGGACGCCAGCGAATGCCGCCCCGTTGTCAGTTAGGCTGAATTTTTTCCAATCGACGTTTGGTAGGCTTTTAGCGCGGTCTGTTAACGACTTCAACTGATGCGGATTTTCGGCGAAATACGTTGCTCGTGTCAGCTGCTGGCTACCTGTCAGCTGCTGTGCTGCAGCCAGGCTGGTGATGAGATGATTCTCCGCCATGTCGGACTGCAAGACCGCTGGCTTCTCGCCTTTGCCGCTGAAGATACCCATGACAGTCACCGTCACCCGCCGGCCGTCTTTGGTGATGTCCAGCTTGTCGCCTGGCTTGATATTATTTTTCTCGGCGAGGGTTTTGTGAATGAGGGCCGCGTTTTGATCGTGCGCCCCCAGATGCTTACCCTGCTCTAATTGGTAAAATCGACCAGTAAATTCGCTCAGCAAATCGCTCTGTGTCGCTCCCGTAACTTTTGCTTCGCCAGCGATTCCAGAGTCCAGCTGCACGCCGCTGCCTGCCGTGTCGACCAATTGTTTACCCGGCAGCCCCGCAGTGGTCTCTGCCTGGAAATTGTGTGCTTTGACCTTGTCCAGGCGCTGCACTCGCTGCGCTATACCTATCGGCACTTCGCCCGATGGCTGCTTGCTGGCGATGCTAAAGCCAGCGCGGATATTACGCTCGACCGATTGCTTCAGCTGCGCCATCGTTTGCTGCACCGTCAGCGTGCCGATGAGCAGCGTGAAAATCAGCGTCATAATCAGGGCGATAGTCAGGCTGCGACGCCGCTTGCGCGTCACAGCCGTCCAGGCTCGTTTGATAATCGTCATCACTCGCCCCTAGTCCACTTCAGTTAGTAATTCTTTTGGCGTTGACTGAGTAATTGGTCGAGAGGCCAGTAGCACCGCGATGATAATCACCGCCAGTCCAGCGCCCCACACCGCCAGCAGATCCGTCGGTTGCACACCAACCGTCACCTTTTCTAGCGTCCGTGATGACGTCACTGAGTCAGCATCAGCACCGAGTGACGCACCGTTGAGGGAACTGCCCGCTTGACGCGTGGCGCTCTGTGCCGCCTGCGACACCACGTGATCGCCCAGTTGCTGAGCAATCAGCCCTGCGGTAAAGTACGACGCACCAAAGCTCAGCACCGCGATCATCACTAGCTCAGCGATATATTGCAGCACAATCTTTGACTGTGGCACGCCCGTTGCCAAGAGCACGCCCGCTTCGCGCTTGCGCTCATTCATCCACAAATACAGCACCATGCCGATCACCGCGACGCTGACCAGCGCCGTCGCCCACAACATACCGTCGATCAAGCCGTACACGCCGTTCACCGCACCAGTCACGCCAGCCAGCTCCTGGCTGTTCTTATTTAGCTGGTACTTGCGCCAATCAATCGACAACTTGTTTGCCCGCGCCATCACCTCTTCCAGCTGTTTGGTGCCTTTGGTGAAGAACGTGGCGTCCTGGTAAATCTCATTTTGCTCGGTATACGCATTCAATCGGCGAGTTGTCGCGAGGTCAGTCAAGAACAAATTCTCAAACAGCTCCACCTGATAAGTCGCCTGCTTTGGGTTTTTGCCGTTAAATATACCGACGATTTCCACCTCAACCTCGTCCTTGGATGGCCGTTCGTTGTCGGTGTCGTATTGGTTAGCCTTCAGTTTAATTTTACTGCCAAGCTTCAGGTTGTTAGCCTTGGCGAAATCTTCGTGCACCAAAATCTTGTGCGAATCGTTTTCGGTGATGTGCCGGCCAGCGATGAGCTTGAGCGACTCAGCCCGGAACTTTTTCTCGGACTCAGATTTGTTGACGCCGATGATAGTTGCGGCATTGCCAAACTGTTTGTCTTTCTGGGCGTCATAGCCGCTGCCACCACTCGGTAGTGGCACCAGTTTGGTATTGATAAAATCGACCGTGGCGTTCTGGCGCTTGACATAATCCGTCACGCCTTCCAGATTCTTCACCGCGTCGATGTCTTTGTTCGACACCGTTCCCGAGCCGCGGGCTGTTCCCGGATTGGTGCGCGGATTATTGCCCAGCGTGAAGCCGGCCTTGAGCGTTTTATCGAGCGACTGCGCCGCCGCGTCGGTCGAATGCTTGATGGCAAATCCACTCAGCATAATCGTCGACATACACAGCAAAATCGCCAACAAAATCAGCGTTTTGAGTTTTTTCCTGGTGATATACAACCAGGCACGTTGTACAAATGACATAGATCTCCTTTCTTGGTTCTATGTCAGTTTAGCAGGGGTGTGTGAAGGGAATGTGAAATGGACGGGGTTTATCTACTCCATAACGATTAAACCGCTATTTGACATTTCGGTCAGTAATATTGGCAGCAGTTCCTTATTCCTAGATAAAGTCAGAGCATACTTCTTTTTGCCATAATGCAACAGTCCTCTATCTGTTAGTTCTCTTAGTTTCCTTGACCGCCGCCTATCGTTAGCCGAAGAATTACCGCCGAAAATCATAGAAACATCTCGAGCCTGAATCACGTCTTTTTTAACAGCAACTTCTAAAATTTGCCTTTCTTCGTTAGATAAAGCTTTTATTTCGGCTGCTCGCTTCAGGGTTGGTAGAATTACTTTCTCAACAACTTCCTTTTTATCGAGGAGTTGCATGGTTCGCTTGATTTCTTCCTTTATCCCTTCCGCAACATAGAGACACCACTTTTCAAGCAGCAAATCATCTCCTGCTTCTATTCCTTTATCAGCTACACCTAGCATTTCATAATATCGTTGCCGATCAACGCAAAAAATTGAAGACGGATTCAATACGGACGCATCGTGAATAAACCCTTTTTGAACCAGCATAGCGTAGGTAAAGAGCCTAGCTACACGGCCGTTTCCGTTCTCAAAAGGATGAATCAGCGTAAATCTATGGTGAGCAAGAGCTATATTGATGATATCAAACTGAGGTGCTTCGCGCATGTTTACTGTGTTCAGCAAGCTCTCAAGCTCTTCCTTAACCTTCAGATAACTTGTTGTTTTTGCTGAGCTGCCATTAATGATATTATCTCTGGTCTTAAATTGTCCAGGATGTTCCGCGCCGTCTTTATCAAGAGGTAAGTCCTTCACTACAATTTTATGCAGCTCGCGGATCATTGCCAATGTGATGTCATCGCCAGCTTTTATTGTTTCATCTATAAAATCCAGGCCTCTACGGATATTCAGAAATTGCTTCACTTCGTCAACTTCTTTCTCGCTATTTTCTATCGAGCTAATTGCAGCAGAAACAAGGGTAGTATTATTCCCCTCAATCCGCGCGGAAGCAACACTTTCCATAAGGTATATAATATTTTTAATATCGTAAAATATCCAAGGCGGCGTCGAGCCTTGTATATAACGATTGCGCATATTCTCAATCTCAAAAATAGTATTAGTGATAGGAGAATCAAAACGAGGATTTATCATGCAAATATCATATCAGATTATTTTTCACTAATCAATAGATGAGGACAAAAATATGAATTTAACACCTTAGAATTACTTAGTCTGTCATTATACTTCAGGACAAAATGTCTTAATGGGTGATGACATTTTTAAGTTGTGATTGCTTATTTCTTCTCAAGCTCAGCTTTTGCGGCAATATGCATAGAGATGGTGCTACTTTTGAACCTCGATGACGTGAACGCCGAGACGTTCCTTGTGCGGCGGGTAGATCTTGTGAAGGAGGCGAAGCGCCTCTTCTTTGCTTTTCGCCTGCGGCACGATCTGCTGCCATGACTCAGCCGCCAGCATATCAGCAAATGTATCATAAATTCGAATTGACTTGATTCGCACTATACCGAACGCATGTCCGTTTTCCAGCTGCAACGGCTGACCCTCCTTAAGGCGCTTGATGCTGTTGTAGCCGATGCGAACTTCTAAAGTCTTGCGGCCTGACATGAGTGCGTCGTAGTACGGCCGCTTGATGCGCATCTTACGCATAGGCACTCCTTTCCTGTTGAGGCTGATTCCCCCACTGTTGAACGACACTGTTCGGTGCGTACCCTCCTGGGAACATGCCTTCAATCGTCCAGCCGTGGCGCTGGAGGCAGGCTACTTGCCACGGCTCAGGAACGAGGTGGACGTACAGCTTGTGGCCATAACCAGCTAATAATTGTGGCAAGTTAGCCACCAGTACTTCGAAAACAGCCTCTGATTTTGCTACCAATGGCATGATTTTAATCGGCTGGCCTTTCTTTGGGGTTGCAACGACAACGCCAACGACCTTTCTATCCTGCTCGGCGATAAAAATGAGCTTATACTTAGCGTTGACATCTCGGCTCTCACGTCGTTGGTAGCTAGTAAATAGCACATCCACCCATGTATCATCTACACCATTAAAGTCACTGCCCCCTCGCGATAGGATCAGTTGGCGCGCCGCTGCAGCGTGCTTTTTCTCTTCAAACGGGACGATTAAAATGTCTGACAAATCGGGAGCTGCACTCTGATCTAGCGGCTTGTATAGCATACACTCGTCGATGCCAGGTTTATAATGATCTTGCGCCTTGCCGGCCAGATGAAATCCTTTGCGCAATAGAAACTTGAGCGTGTCTTGGTTTTGGGCAGCCACTGTACAGTAGAGTTGCCGAGCGTGGTGTTTGCGAGCGAAATCCTCGGCATGACGAAGCAACTTACTACCAATGCCAAATTGGCCGCGATATTCTGGCGCAACGATGAGCGGACTAATCTTAACTGTCCCCTGCTTCTTGACGACCAGATGAATCATCCCGGCGGGATGATGATTGACTTCTGCAATAAATATGTACTGCAGAAGTGAAAACTGCCCGACAGAATCGACGTTATTATTGATATGCGCGGTAAAAATCCGCCGTGCGTGAGCTCGATGATCGCCACTGTAAAACGGCCCAAGTGTTTCTGTCATCAAGCGGGAAACGAAATCAACATCGCCTGTTTTAGCTTTACGGATAGCCACAGTGACTGACGATTTCTTATATCGGTGCATGGGTTTATTGTCTTATACCCTATACAATAATACAAGTTATCTATCGCTACATATGCGTAATTTATGGCTATAGCTAGTCAAATTGGTACGAATTCGATACCGATAACACCGCTTTACAATTACTCCTCAAGCGGATAAAATCCATTATCCATTTATCGATTGGTAAAAATTATTTGGTCGCCGATTTGAATTTTCTGGCGCTTTTCATCATATAGTCGTGACTCGAGGTTTTGCTGCCAGAGACGATAGCGTTGAGGGGCTCGGTGGCTTTTTCGAATTTGGTGTTCTTGATTTCTTTTCCTAGGACGGAATCTGCCACGAAGTAGGTCTGCTATTACACTACTCAACCTGCTCGGCAAGCGACATCACTTGATAGCCGTATTGATCAATATCTTCTTGCTTCCAAAAATCAACTTCTTTCGTGCGTAAAACTTCGCCGACTACATGACGGACTTTGCGGCCGGTTGGCGTTCCGTCATAATTTACCTCAATCTGTTCCAGAATGTCGCCGGGTTGGATGTCAAAATCGGCTACCCTCATATCAAATGTTTTCTCGCCCGCTAGGACTTTTTCGAATAAATCAGGGTAAGATTTTTTGGTGATAATTTTCATACGTTTTTGTTATAAAGCTACTCAACCTAGTTTACAAATCTTAATCGCGGTGCTGATAGAGCTAAGCAAGTCACCTAATAAACTCCTCTAGATCTTTCTTTAGCTATCTTAGTATGTGTTCTGATAAAATCGCTTTTTGCATCAGTATATCCATCTCTGTCATGCTCAAATTCCTTCCAAAGTTGTAGTTTCAATTTCTCGTACTGTTTGGCAATGTCGCCATTCTCAATTAGATAATCCCTAAAGTAGATCTCATCATTATCCCCCGCAACCCTAATATGGAGATGAAATATCTTATCCGCGAAGCCCTGTTTGGTATATCCCTTATTCAATGAGATTCGTTTTGCTTTCTGACTCATGCACAACCAATTATTTTCAACAAGAATATTTTTTACAGGCTCTAATTCTTTTTCCGACGGGACTTCAAGCAATATATCTACTATATTCTTTGCCTGTATATTTGGAATAGCCGTGCTGCCAATGTGAGATATTCGTGTTATGTATTTTTCTGGCACCAATGAGGAGATGGCTTTCACTTCCTCATCATACCAGCGTGCCCATTCTCTATTGTGTTCTACAAGAAATATGGGGAATAATTGCCACAACTCTTTCAAACTCATTTTCTCTAGCTCTCTGTCCACTACATCCTCCTACTCAAATCTCACCACAAACCGCATGCCCCGCCCATGCGGTGTGAAGTCGTAGTCTAGGCCTTTGGCGTCGAGCAGCATTTTCACGGTATAGAGGCCGATGCCACTGCTGTCGGAGTGTTGCTTCGTGGTGGCATTGCTGCGATAAAACGGATCAAAGATGTGCTGGAGTTGCCGCTTGGTGAGCGGTTTGCAGGCGTTTTCGATGGCCAGCTCATGCTGGTCGCAGGTGATTGTTATCACGCTCCCGGCGTCACCATGGCGCACCGCGTTTGATACCAGGTTCGAGATGACGTGGCGCATCATGTCGCGGTTGGCACGAATGGTCGTCGGACGTGCGTTAACCGTGAAAGTCATGCCGCGCGTTTTCGCCAGCAACACATAATCGTCAACTACCTCAGCAACCAGCTTATCAATCCTCAGCCGATTTTCTTGGCGCAGAGCCTGCTCGGCGACACTGCCAGAGCGCAAAACGTCATTCACCATTGCCGCCAAGCGATCAACTTGCGCCACCGATTTCGCCAGGTACTGATCACGGTCTTTATACTCGCCGATGTTCAGCTGCATGTTTTCGAGCATGATCCGGAGGGCCGCCAGCGGTGTTTTTAGCTCATGCGAAGCTGCTCGCAAAAACGCGATTTTCTCTTTCTCCAGCTGCGTGATCCGCTTATTCTCATGCTCCAGCGAGCGAATCGTTTGCCACAGATTTTGATAGAGCTCATTAATATTTCGCCCGAGTACGCCGATCTCGTCATGGCTGTTCACCGGGTAGTGCACGTCCTTTTCCAGTCGCTGCATAGTCGTAGTCACCGCCGCCATCTTACGAATCGGCCGCGTTACAAAACGACTGTAGATGTAAGAAAATATCAGCGCCACCAACAGCGAACCAAGCATCGTATACGGCAATACGTGCAGCGTGGCGAGCTTGGCCTGAGTGACAGGCGCCACATCGGCTAGTAGCTTGATTCTGGCCGTTTGTCCGCGATTATCCGCCACACTACCCTGCCGCAAAATCACCGAGCGCGGATCGACCATTTGCCCATCAGCGATTTTCACCACGCTGGTATCGACTGGTTTACCGCTGTCTGTCACGATATTGACGGATTGAAAGCCTTGAAAATACTGATCGCGCCCGTCAATCGTTAGCGTAATGTTGACGTTTTTCATACTCGCAAATTCCTGGCTGAGGCGGCGCATTTCCTCGGCCGATTTGCCGCGCAGCTCGGTGGTCAGCATTGCTAGGTTATTTGCTGCCTGGCGCTCTTTTTGCTGCAGATAAAATTGCGGCATCAAGGTGTAGACCAGCGCGTGCGCCAGGATGATCACTGCTGCGAATAGGCCGATTGATACCAAAAATGTTTTGGGAAATAATTTAAGCCGCTTCATAGCGATAGCCCACCCCCTTTACCGTGATAATGCAATCCAGGTGCAATTTTTTGCGCAGGTTTTTGATGTAGACATCGATCACTCGATCGAACGGCACCTCGTCGTCGCGCCACAACTTATCGATGATAGCCTGCCGACTCCAGACCATGTTTGGATTATCCACTAGCAACTTGAGCAGCTGCACTTCCTTGGGCTTGAGATGCGCGTCAGTATCATTATAAAACCCTTGATAAGCCGCGAAATCCACTGAGGCCAGGCCGCGGCGCCATAAGGTTTTGGTGGGTTGCTGCTGGCGGCGAAATAGCGCCCTGATGCGCTTTTCCAACAGCACCAGCGAAAACGGCTTACTCATATAATCATCCGCCAGCTCGTCAAAACTCGCAACTTGCGTTGGCTCATCATGTAGCGCCGTCAGCATTAGCACCGGTACGTCGCTGGTCTGGCGAATACGCCGCAGCACTTCGATACCACTCATCTTTGGT
The DNA here is from genome assembly GCA_046846435.1 of Candidatus Saccharibacteria bacterium oral taxon 488. Lineage (GTDB taxonomy): Bacteria > Patescibacteriota > Saccharimonadia > Saccharimonadales > Saccharimonadaceae > Nanosynbacter. The sequence continues at coordinate 310,209 of CP128407.1, forward strand.
AGCATGATATCGAGGATGATGACATCTGCTTTGGTATACTTCTCCAGAGCCTCTTCGCCGCTGGTTGCTGTCAGCACCATAAAACCCTGCTGGCGGAGGAATTGCTCAGTGCCAGTGCGTAAGGTAGGCTCGTCTTCAACAATAAGAACTGTTGATGTCATATAAGTAGTATACCGAAAATGCCGCCCGTGGTAAACGAGCGGCATGGGGCGCGTGGTCAGCGTCAAATTGGGACGCTTGGGGCGCGTTAGTGGACGCCGACCACTTGCAGGCGCCGGGTGGTGCGACCGAGACCGAGAGAGATGGTTTCGGTGGCGTGGCGGTTGAGGAGGCTTTGTCCGAGGGGGCTATCGACCGAGATGCGGCCGTCAGACGGATCAGCCTCGAGGCTGTCAACGAGGGTGTAGCGAAAGAGTTGACCCTGCTGATCAATGAGATCAACCACCGAACCAATGGCGATGCGTAGCCGATCGCGCTTACGCGGCAGTGGTTTGGCGGTCTTGAGCGCAGTGCGTTTCTCGGCGAGCTTGCCATGGACGTTTTCGAGATTCATGATAATGTCGCTGCGGCGGAGTTTGTCATCGCGAGACTTAGCGCGGCCGATGTCGCGTAGTTCAGCCGAGAGTGCTTTTTCGCGGATTTCGAGTTCGTTGATTTGCTTGTGTAATTCTTTGAAGCCTTTTTTACTGAGATATGTTGTCGTATTCATCCTTACCCTTTCTGGTGAGGCTCATCTCACCGTAACTTATTACACCATGGCATTCTGAAAATTAGCTGAAAAATTGTAAAAATGTCAAAAAAAGTCACGCCACCAGGGGTGAATTACAGGGTTTTTGGTAGTGAAATCGTGAACGTTGTCGTGCCTTTGCGGCTGGCGGCGGTGAGTTGGCCACCGAGGGCGCCGGCCAGTTGCTTGGCGAGGCTGAGGCCAAGGCCGTAGCCGCCAGTTCGCTGATCGCCAGAGAAAAATCGCTCAAAAATATGCGGCAAGTCGCGCGCCGCGATTTGACCATCGTTCGTCAGACAGACGGTGATGCGGTGATGGGTAGCCTTGATGTCAACCTGGACGCGAGACTTGCGCGGGCTGTGACGCAGGGCGTTGTCGAGGATGATGGCGATGAGTTCGCGGACGATGAGGCGGTGACTGGTCAGGGTGATGGCCTCGTCGGTGATCAGTACGGTGCGCGCATTGGCCTTGCGTTCAGTGATCAGCTTTTTGGTGAGGTCGGTGATGTCAAAGGTCTCGGTGGTGGTTTCTAACTGTCGATTGGCAGACGACAATTTGAGCAGCGTCTCAGTCAGCTGGGTCAGGCGGTCGGTCTCTTCGAGCGTACTTTGGAGTGTCTGGCGAAGCGATGCTTTGCTGGCGCGCTGGTCGGACAATGCCAGCTCGGCCTCAGCTTTGATGACGGCCAGTGGCGTGCGCAGCTGATGACTGGCGTTGGCGGTAAAGCGCGACTGAGCGTCATGTGCTGCCTCGATCGGCTCGAGCGTCCGTCGGGCCAGTATATAGGCACACACACCGCCGCCGAGCAGTACGATGAGGTTAAGATAGCCAAGGCTGATCAACAGGTTGGTGGTTGAAATTGATGGATGGTCGCGGATGATGGTGGTTTCGGTGTTGTTATCAGTTTTATGATGCTTACTCCAGTTATTCAGCTGGACGTCGAGCTCGGAGCTGGCAACTTGAAAGATGATGCCGCTAAATAGCAAGCTGACGGTCATCAGAATGAGCAAGTACCAGCCAGCTAGTTTGAGCGTTGCTGAGAAAAATAATTTCACTCGCCAGCCTCCAATTTATACCCAAAACCGCGCACGGTGTGAATCAGCGGGCGGCGAAATGGCTTGTCGATTTTCTTGCGCAGCTGCTTGATGTAGGCCTCAACGTTGTTGGGCAAAATGTCAGCATCAAAATCCCACACATGGGCGATCAATGTGTCTTTGCTAAGCGTCTGGCCGGGGTGGCGCGCCAGATATTCGAGGAGCGCGTACTCCTTGCTGGTCAGGTCGATCGAGGTGCCGGCGCGAGTGACGGATTGCGTTGTCTGGTCGATCACGAGATCAGCGATCTGGAGCGTGTCCGGTTGCTGAATTGGCGGGCGGCGAAGGAGCGCTCGCACACGGGCGGTGAGTTCGGCGATGGCAAATGGCTTGACGAGATAATCATCAGCGCCGCTGTCCAGGCCGAACGTCTTGTCCTCGGTCGTCCCCAGTGCTGTCAGCAGCAAAATCGGCATATCCTTGCCCTGTCCGCGCAGATTCTGCACGATGTCCGTGCCGCTCCGTCCCGGTAGCATCCGATCAACGACCAATAGATCGTACGGCTCGCTCATCGCCATATTTAAGCCCTCATCGCCGTCATGTGTCACGTCCACAGCATGATGCTCACGCCGCAGCGCCTCGGCAATGATCCGGGCAATCTTTCGTTCGTCTTCGATGATGAGGAGGCGCATGAGTATATTATATCAAGGTATGGTAGTATAATAAGCAGAAAGAAGGGAGACATATGGGACGAGACACAGTAAAACAGCGGCCGATTGTCGAGATTCGTCATTTTCAGATGGCGTTTGGTGACAAGATGGTCATCCAAGACCTCAGTTTTGAGGTGCGGCGCGGTGAGGTGTTTGGGTTTTTGGGCAGCAACGGCTCGGGAAAGACGACGACACTCAGGGCGCTACTGGGGCTATACGAGCCGACGGCCGGCGAGCTACTGGTTGATGGCAAGCCGTATACGGTTGAGGATAGCGTCAAGCTAGGCTATCTCCCAGAGGAACGCGGCCTGTATAAAAAGGAAACAGTCATCGACACCATGATTTATTTTGGTCGATTGAAGGGACTCGGCAAAGAAGAAGCGCGCACGTTCTCCATGAATTATTTGGAGCGAGTTGATTTGGGCGATAAGGCAAAGACCCGGCTGGATAAATTGTCAGGTGGTCAGCAGCAAAAAATTCAGCTGGGCGTGACTATCATGGGTGACCCAGAACTACTCATTTTGGACGAGCCGACTAAGGGTTTTGACCCAGTCAATCGCCGACTGCTAATGAACATCATTGAAGAGCGGCGCAAGGCTGGCGCAACGGTGATATTTGTCACCCACCAGATGGAAGAGGTCGAACGGCTATGTGATCGGCTGATTCTATTAAAAGACGGTCGAGCGGCGGCGTACGGTACACTAGCAGAAGTGAAAAAGCAGTTCGGCGGTGCGTCAATGGATGATATTTTCGTCAAGGTTTATGGCGGCGAGAAGCAGGAGGTACGTCATGAGTAAGATGCATAATTTGGGGATGGTGTTTAAGTTTGAGGTGCTGCGTACCTTGAAGAAGCCAACCTTTTGGCTGATAGCGCTAGGTTTTCCGGTCATGATTGGGCTGATTTTCGGTATTGTTATTTGGTCAAATCAGGCGACCAAAGAGGCGGCCGATAAGCTTCAAGAACAAAAATTTAGCATTACTATGACAGATCATTCAAAGCTAATCAAGCCGGAAGTCGCGGCGGTGATGAAAGTCCAATCAGTTGACTCCGAAGCTGAAGGTATCGAAAAAGTCAAACGCCGTCAGACGGATGCTTACTTCTATATACCGAAGAATCTTGAGAAGGACACGATCAGGATATATGGCCAAGATACGGGGGTTTTTGAGAACAATAAGTATGAGGCGGTTGTCCGCACACTACTGAATCAGTCGGTTGATAGTAGGGTCACCGGATCGGAAGCGGCAGTGATCAAGCAGAAAATTAATTCGTCACTCAAGACCTATAAAGACGGTAAAGAAAGTGGCGGTGTGAACGAGATGATCGTGCCAGGGTTCTTCCTGGTGCTGTTTTATATGCTCGTTGCCTTCTTTAGTAATCAGATGCTGACGAGTACTGTCGAGGAGAAAGAAAACCGCACTGTGGAGATGTTGCTGACAACGGTGCAGGCCAGAACGTTGATTATCGGCAAGATTTGGGCGTTGATCGCTCTATCGCTGATTCAGGGGATGGTTATCGTTGTGCCGGTGTTGATTGGCTATTTTGGATTTGGTTCGCAGCTGCACCTGTCTAACTTTGATCTATCGCAAATTGTGTTTGATCCGACAAGGATCGCTGTTGCTGTTGCGCTGTTTGGCGCGAGCTTTACCATGCTGACCGGTTTGTTGGTGGCTATGGGGGCAATGATGCCGACCGCCAAGGAGGCGAGTTCGTGGGTTGGCCTGGTGATGATACTGCTGTTTGGGCCGCTGTATGCCGCGTCAGTATTCGTTTCATACCCAGAGTCAACCTTCTCAATGGTTATGTCGTACTTCCCGCTTACGGCACCAATTCCGTTGATGATTAGGAATACGGTCGGCAATTTGTCGCTCATTGAGGCCTTGATCGGCGTAGCGGTCTTGGTGGTGTCTGCGGTACTGATCATGATGCTGGCGGTGCGGATTTTCCGCTACGGCGCGATGTCCTATGACAGCAAGTTATCTCTGTCGGCGTTGCGGATGAAGCGAAAAGCTGATAAAGTTTAGATTATGAAAGTACGCATTGAAATAGACACCAAAACATTTGTGCGGTTTTGGCTGGTGGTGATTGGCTTTGGGCTGGCGGGGCTGATGATTTATTCGGCGCGGGATGCGCTGATGGTGCTCGGGACGGCGTTGTTTCTGGCGCTGGCACTGAACGCGCCGGTGCGTAAGTTGGCGTCGTGGCTGCCCGGCAAGAGTCGGCTGGGTGGAACGGCGCTGGCGTTTATGCTGCTGATTATCATCTTGACTAGTGTGATTTGGTTTGTGGTGCCGCCATTGGTGCAACAATCGGCTAAGTTTGCCGAGACGCTGCCGGGGCTGGTCAACGGCGTTAACGAGCAGTGGCACGGGCTGAAGGGTTTCGTTGAGCAGAATGGCTTGCAGCCGCAGATTGATTCACTGATGAATAATATTCGTGAGCAGGCGTCTAGCTGGGCGGCGAGTTTTGGTGCGAATATTCTCGGTAGCATCAGTTCGCTGGCATCATTTTTGGCATCGGCCTTTTTGGTGCTGGTGCTGACATTCTTGATGCTGCTCGAAGGTCAGGAATGGATGGAGCGGCTATGGCGGCTGTATCGAGATGAGCGGCGGCGTGACCATCACAAAGTGCTGGTTGGCAAGATTTATAACGTGGTGACTGGCTACATTGTTGGGCAGCTGACGGTGTCAGGAATCGGTTCGCTGTGTGCCGGGGCGTTTGTGTTTGGCATGAGCTGGTTTATTCCGGAGATCGCAGCCAACTTGGCGATGCCGACGATTCTGCTGGTGTTCCTACTCAGCCTGATCCCGATGTTTGGGGCAACGATCGCCGGTGTGGTGGTGGGCCTAATGCTGATGCTCAATAGTGTGTCGGCGGGCGTCATCTATCTCATCTATTTCGTGATCTACCAGCAGATTGAGAATAATTTTATCGCGCCAGTCATTCAGGGTAAGAAAGTCGAGCTATCGGCGCTGGCGATCTTGGTGGCGGTGACGGTCGGGCTGTATGTTGGTGGCTTGGTCGGTGGTGTGGTGGCCATTCCGATCGCTGGATCGCTCAAGGTGCTGATGGACGATTATCTGGCGCATAATCGCGAGCCGCAGGCGCCGCCTCGCCGCTCGCCGCTAAAAAAGGCGCTCAAAAAAGCCGCCAAGGAAGCCAGCTAAGGTAAGTACCGAGAGATTATCGGTACGACCAAACTTGACCAGATGGGGTGTCGCGTAGGGCGATGCCCTTTTCGTCGAGTTGAGCGCGAATGTCGTCGGCGGCCTGCCAGTTTTTGGCGCGGCGAGCTTGCTGACGCTCGAGGATAAGCCGCTTGGCTTCATCATCAACGTCTGGCGTGGCGTCCATCAGCCCTAGGCCCAGCACCTCGTCGACCGCCCCGAGTAGCTGCAGCAAGCCGCCGCGATGGATTTTCTCCAACGGCGCGTGATCCAGCCGTGAGAACGCCTCGTCAATCAGCGCCAACGCCCCTGGCGTATCCAAATTATCATTCAACTTTTCGACCAGCGCCTGCCGCGCCGCCAATAGCGACACTGTGCCTTCCTGCTCATCTTTCTCATCGTCATCATCCAGCGTGTCGTGCGTCTGGTGTCGCAGCGCCGCATAGCCGCGCCAATGGTCCAGCCGCGCCTGGGCCGCCTCCAGAATCTCCCAGGTGAAATTGCCCTCGGTCTGGTAGTGCTTGCTGAGAATCGCCAGCTTAAAAGCCATCGGGCTAAAGCCGCGGGCAGTGATGTCAGTGAGAGTGATGATGTTACCCAGGGACTTGCTCATTTTACGGCCATCAACTTTGATGTGGTTATTGTGCAGCCAAATTTGAGAAAACTGTTGCCCGGTCAGGCTCTCGCTCTGAGCAATCTCATTGGTGTGGTGCACCGGAATGTGGTCAATGCCGCCGGTGTGAATGTCGATTGTATCACCTAGCGTTTCCCGGGCAATCGTCGAACATTCCAAGTGCCAGCCCGGAAAACCGACGCCCCATGGACTGTCCCATTCCATGTCACGCTTGGTGCTTATTGGTGAAAATTTCCAGACGGCGAAGTCGGTGATATTGCGCTTACCTGCCACGCTGACTCGCGCGCCCGCTTCTAGGCCCGCCACGTCCAGCCGCGCTAATTTGCCATAATCTGCTAGCCGCGACGTATCAAAATACATGCCGTCGCCGTCAATTTTGTATAAAAATCCCTTCTCGTCTAGCCCGCGCGCAAAGTCGATTTGCTGCTGGATATAATCTGTCGCCCGCACCAAATGGTCGGGCCGCACTAGCTTCAATACCTCGTAGGCTTCGTGCTCGGCGATGGCGATGTACTGCTTGGCCACGTCCCAAGCGGTTTTCCCTTCGCGGCGCGCCCCCTTCTCCATCTTATCCTCGCCATTATCATCATCGCTGGTCAAATGTCCAACGTCGGTGATATTCTGCGTTCGAATCACTGAGATGTCCTGCCAGCGCAGCAACCGCACCAACACATCCCAGTAGATATAGCCGACCCAATTGCCAATGTGCGGCTGCGAATACACCGTCAGCCCGCAGGTGTACATGCGAACCGTCTGTCCGTCGAGCGGCTGGAGTTTGTCTTTACGGCGAGTGAGGGTGTTATGGAGCTGCATAGAAATATTGTAGCGCAAAACGGGTGGGTTGGCGAGTTACTTCGTCGCTTGGGCGACTAGGGCCACTCTACATCAGCGAGAACTGGAATATGGTCAGACGGCACCTGGCGGTTTGGCTTGGCTGGAGGATATAGTGTCGGTATCAGGCGCCCGGCGACCCCCCTGAGAGCGATCGTATCAATTGAAACAACCTCGCCGCTAACCCAGGCAGTCGGCATTTTCCCAACTAGGTCGCCAAAACCTACCTCCGTAAGGCGCCGTCGGACTGGCCCGCCCGGTTGATCATTGCAATCAGCCAGGATGATCGCGGGCTGTTCACCGAGATGCTCGAGAAGCTCGCGCGCCTGTCCGAGGCCTTTGTGCTGCGGGTCATCAGCCGGCGACCACTTAAGGTGAGTATTAACGACGGCGATACCGCCAAGTTGTATAATTTGCGCGATATGACCAGACTTATCACCAAACGCAAGCATCTCAGATGAATCGACAGTAATATCGGGGTGTACCAAGGTTAGGCAGCCATCCGGCTTGTTATTGTCCTTTTGTCGCCAAAAGGTTTGCCATGCTCCATCCCGATTGATTGACTTGGCAAGTACATCATCAACCTCTTGGAGTGCAAGGACATCGATGCCGAGAGAGTTGATAAGTATCTTTAGCAGTTCAATTCGACTGCCAGGTGCCTGAAATTCAGAGTCGGGCGGCAGTGAATCTCCGTAGTGAATATATTTATCCGCTAGAACGTTGAAGGTGCCGACGCGCATAGACTCCCTATCCTTTCATTGTATACGCTACACCGATTTCCAGTGTGGCGCGTTCAATCCAATCGTCATGACGATCAACTTGTTTCGAAAGTGCCAGATGCTCGGTTTGGTTGGTGTCGAACATGCCGGCTTGACGGTTGAGGGTGGTGTAGATGTTATCAATTTTTCGGTTAAGTTCGGCAAAGTTTGTCTTGTTCTCCTCGCGAAGCTTGCTGAAGAGGTGGCATAATTGTTGCATGGTTGGGTCACCCATATATCCAGTATAATACATTAATGAAAATAGCCCACCGAACGAGCTCAAACCAGAACTGGATATGTCTCAACCCAGGAAATGCAAGTAATGCATCTCAACCAGTTTGAGCCCAGTCGGCGAGCTATTTTCGGTGGGCTGTTAGCCCTTTATCGCGTTATTCTTCCTTCTCCTTCCTTTTCCGCCACTGCTGCCATTAATGGCAGGAGCACACTCACGAGTCCGCCAGCACATGCGATGATGGCCACCGGCCAGTCATCGCATATGGTTGCCCATACCTCTGCGCCGAGAAAAATTCCGAGGATGGCAATCAAGAGAACAACATCAAGAACGCGAGCGAGCATGGCATATCTCCTTTCAGTAGAAAGAAAGCTCAAAGCTAAAGGGCGACTTTCGCCCTAGACGTAACCTTGAGCAAAAGCTGATATATATATCACTAATAGAATAAAATGTCAATGGATTTTGTCAAAAATGTGGTATTATATGCCTTTTTCAGCGTTTTTGGCCCGTTTGTATGCTTTGGTGACCGGTTCTAGGCCGCGGGCGACGCGTTCGCGGTTGGCTTTGAGTTGTTTTTCGTCGCGGAAAGATAGCTTAATGGGTGTGCCGGCAAAGTTAAAGGCTTCGCGCAGGGTGCGCTCCAGGTAGCGTTTGTAGCTCCAGTGGACGAATTTGAGGTTGCTGCCGTAGATGACGAACCACGGTGGGGCTGTGTCGGTCTGGACGATGTAGCGGAGTTTTGGATGCGAGTTCTTGAGGCCGGCTGGCGGATGAGCGGCGACGGCTTTTTGTAAGAGGTCGTTGAGGACGCGGGTCTTGCACTCTTGGCGGCGGCGCTTATAAATATCAAGGGCTAGGTCGAACAATTTGGCGACGTTCTGCCCAGTGACTGATGAGGTGAAGATCAGCGGTGCGTAGGGCGTGAATTTGAAATGATAGCTAATTTGCGGCGCCAGCTCGTCGCGGGTGTAGGCGTCTTTGCCTTCGACGGAGTCCCATTTGCTGACGACGAGGACGAGCCCCTTGCCTGCTTCGTCGATAATTCCTGCCAGCCGTTGATCTAATTGAACGTTCAATTCGTTAACATCCATCAAGAGGAAGCAGATATCGGCTTCGTTGATGGCCTGCATGGTGCGCAGGACCGAGAACTTTTCGATGCCAGTTTCTTGCTTGCCTTGGCGGCGGATGCCGGCGGTGTCCAGTAGTTCGATGGTCTGGCCGTGGTAGCGGACTTGGACGCGGTTGACATCGCGGGTGGTGCCGGCGACGTTGGCGACGATGGCTTGCTGCTTGCCTGCTAGGGTGTTAAACAGGTTGCTTTTACCGACATTTGGCCGGCCGATGAGGGCGACGCGAATGATGTCGTCAGGTGTGGTGTCGGTGGCTGGCGGGATGAGATCGGCGATGTTGTCAAGCAGTTCAGAAATGCCGATGTTGTGTTCGGCGGAGGTTTTGATGATGGTTTTGATGCCGAGGCGTTTGAATTCGTCGGTGGGAAGCGAACCTCTCAGGTCGGCTTTGTTGGCGATGAGCAGGACGGGCTTGCCGCTTTTGAGGGCTTTTTTGGCCAGTTGACGGTCGGCGTCTGATGGGTAGACGGTGGAATCGACCATGACGAGGATGACGTCGGCAGCGGCGGAGGCGTCGGCGATTTGGTCTTGGATGGTGGCTTCAAATTCGTCTTCGGCGGGTTTGAGTCCGGCGGTGTCGATGAGCCAGAATTCGGCGTGCGTGTCTGCTGTAACACGACCGCCAACCGTCTCCTTCAAGTCGAATGCATCCGGCAACGCCGTCCGCAGAGCTATCGACTTGTCGGAGAGGCTGGCGGTCGTGGTTGCGCCAGCCTCCAGCGCAGGAGGTGTCGCATCTGCCGCATTCTCATCAGGAAATAAAGCGCGGCGCTTATATGAGACTTTGCCAACGACGTTGTCGCGAGTGGTGCCGGCTTCGCGGGCGACGATGGCGGTGCGGGCGCGCGTCAAGCGGTTGAACAGCGAACTTTTGCCAACGTTAGCTTGGCCGATGATGGCGACGGTAGGTAGTTTACTAGACATAATTACGCTTATTATACCAGAGGCGTGAGGATTTAGCGAGGATAAGTACTATGAGACTTAATTGCTGTTTGTTGGGGTGGGTGTTGCTTCAATGCTTGGTACAGGACTAGTTGGTGTTGACGGAGTGTAACCGCATTCAGGGCTGTTAGGGATGGCGGTGATGCTGCCTGTTCTTGAATTAGCGTTGTAATATCGATACAACAGCGTAGGTCCATTGCAGGCTTTTGCTATATGTGAGTAAGCACTCAATTCCCCTTCCTCGCAGTCGTTGTCACTAGTACAGCCTTTATCAACAACCTTCCAATCAAGATCGGGGTTGCCTCCTGAATCTGTCTTCGTGTCAGCCGCAGGGCTTCCCTGCTCTTGTGCTGTACTGGTTACTTCCGTCTTTTCTTTTGGTGCGCAGCATCCTGACATAAATAGTGCAGTGGTGGCCACAGCACCAAGTACTGCTCCCGCTTTTTGCCATAATGATTCGTTGCCACTATTTGGAAATTCTGATGTATTGCTCACGACTACTCCTTTGTACGCTCTGTATTTATGATATAGATTATACAATTTGTGTGAGGCTATAGCAAACTAATTCGTTAGAATTCCCTGCGCTTACTGGTGGCCGTGGGCAATCTGCAGACGTGCGTAACAGAGGCGTGAGGTTTTGGCGAAAGGCAATGAAAATAGCCCACCGAACGAGCTCAAGCTGTATGCGAGTTTATTCAACCCGAGAGACAACATCACATTGTCTCAATCAGATTGAGCGCATACGGCGAACTATTTTCGGTGGGCGCTAGCCCTTGTCCTCACTCTTGTTTTTCTCTGCGTTTTCATAGTCACAGTGACTCATGATAGCCACTGTGAACCCAATGACCACTGCCACATGCGGTGGTAGTGGCGGGAACAGCTTCGTGTGGTGGGCTAGGAATCCCACCACGATGTGGTTTATTAATGAGAGAATAAGCCCCCAGACAATGGTTGCAATAGCATCTCGCATTCCCTTCATTTTCATCCTTTCAAGAGAAAAAGCTCAAAGCTAAAGGGCGACTTCCGCCCTTAAGACAAACTTTGAGCTAGAAGCTGATATATATATCACTAATAGAACAAAATGTCAATGAAATTGAAGCAAAAATGTGGTATTATATGCGTTTTTTGACGCCTGAGGAGACCTAGGTAGTCAGTGGACCTTCGGTAAATTCCCCGCGTTTGATGTCGCCGAGGCCGTAATTACCAAAATCTGTGCGATGGAGTTTGGTGACCGTGTAGCCGAGGGCGGCGAAGGTGCGGCGGATTTGGCGGTTACGGCCCTCGCTCATCATAACGATCCAGCGGTGGTCGTCGCCGTCGTGCTGGCGTTCCAGCGTCAAGCGGCTGGGCCCGTCAGGCAGCTGCACGCCAAAGTCGTTGATCATCTGCCGGTGGAGCGGCTGGAGCGGTTGGTCGAGCGTGACCAGATAGCGCTTCATTTTATAAAACGACGGGTGCGTCATCTGGTGAGCGAAGTCGCCGTCGTTGGTGAGGAGGATGAGGCCGGAGCTATCTTTGTCCAGGCGGCCGACGGGCTTCAGGTGATGGAGGCTGGTTGGCAATAATTCGTAAATGGTCGGTACGCCGCCCTGCGAAGCGCGCGAGCAAAGATAGCCGACGGGTTTGTGGAGGAGGATGAGCTGGTGAGTTTGGGCGGTGAGTCGTTTGTTGCCGTGGCGAATGATGTCGGTCGTGGTGACGCGTTGGCCGAGCTTGGCGGGCTGATCGTTCACGGTGACCGTGCCCCGCTCAATCAGTTCGTCAGCCTGGCGGCGCGACACACCGAGTGCCAGCGCCACGAATTTGTTGAGGCGCTGGGCAGATGAATCGGTAGAATCGGATGTTTGCGTTGGTGTCGTCATACTAGGAGGCTACCGGTGGCTGCGGCGGAAAGGCGTTGGTCGGCGGCTGGGGTGTTGTTGGCTGTGCTGGCTCTGTCACGGGGGATGGCTCTCCTCCAGGGGTCGAGGTCTGCTCTGGCTCGGACGCTGGAGCTGGGTCGGTCGGCATCGGTGCTGGGGCGGGCAGGACGAATGGTGTATCGTCATCTTGTGGCTGTGATGATGCCGCGTTGGCGAGCTCGGCATTGATTGCGGTACCAGCATCAAGCGGCTGGTCATCAGCTGGTGTCGGTAGCGGCTCGAGTGCATCAAGCGTCAGGTCGCCGTGCGGCCCCGCCATAGCATCAGGCGTCGGCAGCGTGAAGTCGTTTGAATCTGGTGCTGGCTGTGATGAGGCCTGTATAGACTCGAGCTGATCGCTGAGCTCCTGCTCCATCATCTTGGACATATCAGGCTGTGGTTCTTGGCTCAGCGGCTGGATCACCCGCTCACCACCGTGGCTGGTCGGCTGCGGCGATGGTGATGAGGATGGTGCTGTTGGCTGTGGCAGGGCGTCGGCCGGGGTGGTTGGTGCTGGCCCAGAGACCGGAGGTTGCTCTACCTCGGGTGCTGGAGTTGGCGCTGGGTCGGTTGGTGTCACTGGTTCGGTGGCCACGGTTGGCTCGTTAGTCGGCTCAGATGTAGCAGCGTCGGTGGTGGTGTCTAGCGGTGCGTCGCTAGCGGTCAGCGCGGCCGTTTGCTCGGGCGGTGCGGACGGAGCTGTCGGTGTCGGCGCAGCGCTCGGCAAGACGAACGGCGCCGGGTCGGTTGCTGGAGGGGTTGAATTGTCTGGATTAGCTTGAGCGGGTGCGATGGCTGAATCATCCTGAGTCGGTGGAGTTGTTGGTGCCGGGGTGACAACTTGTGTGGCGATTGGCCCGGCGAATTTATCGCTTTCGAGGACTGTGCGCTGCTCGGCCGGGACGGCGGAAATTTCATCTAAAAACTGTCGAGCCTGCGCGTCGGCGGCTGCTATCTCTGCCGGTGATGGCAAGGTGACTGCCGGAGCGTCTTGCTGGGTGGCTGGTGTCGTCAACGGTGCGCCAGCTGCTACGGGTTCTGCGGCCGGCTCGGGCGCGGGAGTCGGTTCTGGCGCGTCGCCGAGTACTTCGTGGACAGTGCGCACCACGTCCTCGATGCCGACTTGCGACTTGACGAGGTAGCGATCAGCGCCGAGGGCTTCACCACGTTGCCGCTGGTCTTCGGATGACAGCGCGGTCATCATGATGACTTTGACGTCGCGTGTCTCGGTGGTCGAGCGCAAGATATCCAGCATGTCAAAGCCAGAGATCTTGGGCATCATCACGTCGCTGACGATCAAGGCCGGGCGTTCTTTGATAGCCATAGCCAAGGCCTCTTCACCGTCGCCCGCCGAAACGATGTCGTAGCCCTCAGCTAGTAACCTGACGCCGTAAATCTCGCGCAGGCTTTTGTCGTCTTCTACTAGTAAAATCTTTGTCATAACTACCTCTACTATACCGAAGTTTGCGCCAAAATACTATAGTGGTTATGGTTTTTGTTGGGCAGCAGCTGGCTCTGGGGCGGCGAGTGGTGTTGATGGCATGGGTGTAGCGGTTGGCTCAGGGGGTGTGGGTGTGGCAAGAGGCTCGGGGTCTGGGTTGGGCGGTGTGGATGGCATGGCGGGCGCGGGAGTGGTTGGTTCAGATGGTGGTGTGAACATCAGCGGCAGCGGGCTAAAGTTGGGCGGCGGCACCGGCGGTGTGGCCGGCTTAGTCAGGACGGTATCGGCGGCGTCCGGTTGGGTGGCGTTGATCGGGACGGTTGGCTGGACGGCGACAGCGGTTGGCGGTTCGGTGGTCAGTGGTGGAGCAGCGGGCGTGGGGACGGTTGGTAATTGGCGCATCGCCTCGTCGGTTCGGGTGCGAGGAATCTCGAGAAAGAAAGTGCTGCCCTTGCGGTATTCGCTGATGACGAATAGGCGGCCGGACATTGCCTCGGTCAAGCGGCGGCTGAGATACAGGCCGAGGCCGGTGCCGCCGATCTCGCGAGTGTCGGAATTGTCGACGCGGTAGAACTTTTGAAAGAGGTGTGGCACATCTTCGGCGGGGATGCCGATACCGCTGTCTTGGACGCTGATGGTGATCGTTTTGTCATCGCCAGTGATGTCTACGACTACTTCCCCGTCGGGTGTGTACTTGATAGCGTTTTCGATCAAGTTAGAAACAACTTCGCGGAGGTGATCGGCGTCAACGTTAGCGTAGTATGCTGGCTGGACAGTGGCGGCGGCGTCCGGACGGAAGGTGCAGACGAGGCCCTTTTCGGCGGCGCATGGCGCCAGGCCTTCAAAAATCTCGCCGACAAAGGTGGTGATATTGATAATCTGTGGCTCGTTCTTGAGGCGGCCGTCTTCGGCGCGGCTGATATCAAGCAGGTCTTGGAACAGTCGACCCAGGTGCTGGGCCGAGGCGTGGGCCTTGGTGATGAAATCGCGCGCCTTGTCGTCGATGTGGGCGGTGGCTGGATTGAGCGCCAGGCCGAGGTAGCCTTCGATGGAGGCGACCGGGGTGCGCATTTCGTGGCTGGCGGTAGAGATAAATTCGGCTTGCTGGCGCTCCTCGGCTTTTTCTTTGGTGATGTCGCGAAAGACGACGATGATACCCTCGTTGTCTTTACCGACCGGTGAGGCGACGATGGAGACGAGGATTTGCTTATCAGAGGCAGTGCGGAGGAGTAATTTGTCGGAGTGTGCCGGCCGATTATTGATCAGTGATTGCATGACCGGGTTTTCGGTAACGGTGACGTCTTTGCCGTCGGCGGTGACGAGTTGGATGACGCTTTGCCATTTGAGGCCGAGGGCGTCGCCTTGGTTCCAGCCGATGATCTGCTGAGCTGAGGGGTTGATTAGCTCGATATTGCCCTCGCGCGAGATGGCCAGTACGCCGTCGTCAATGGTATTAATGACGATGTCAGAGGTGCCCTCGGCAGTGGATAGCTTGGTGCGAAGTTCAGAGATGTCGCCGAGCTTGCTGACGCGCGGCTGATGGCGCCAGATGATAAAGCCAAGAGCTAAGGGTGCCAGGCCAAAAAATAGCGCGCCAATCGTGGCGATGGGGCTGGCGTGCTGGGTGATGGCGGCAGTGGTGATGGCGGTGATGACGAGGAGGCTGATACCGAGGACCACGGGCCAGCCAAAGAAGCCGGCGAACACTGCGGCGCTGAGCCAGGCGGCGGCGAATGGCGAGGCCAGAAAGCCGCTGGTGGCAACCAGCGAGCCGACGGCAAGGATAATCAGGCCATAGACGGCGATGGATGCGGCGGTGATGGCTCGGCGCGGTAGCCACAGACAGAGGATGAGGGCGGCGAGGCTGACGAGGGCGCTGATGGCGGCGGCAAGGTCGGTGATGGCTTCGCCGATGGGTAGCCGGTAACCGGTCGGGATAAAGCGCGCCCAGGAGTAGAGGAGGACGATGACCAGCCCGACGAACAGGGCTGCCTCGCATAGTCGCCGCAGCCAAAATCGCGACAATTCGCCGACTTGTGAAATATCCCCCGCCCACTTCATGCTTGTATTATAGACCGAGACGAGCAAAAATGATACCCACATTGAGCCATGTCACGGCAAGTCAAGCATGGTACGCATTTGGCCGCCCTGAGGGCGCTTACCCCTTCCCTAAAATCGCCTCGAGCATCTTCATTCGCGAGGCCATGATGGCGGGGATGGCACCACTGATGATAGCAACCACTAGCACAACCTCAGCACGGAATAGCAATTCCCACCACGATATGTTGAGTGTCACGTCAGCAATTGGCAGGCTGAACGGATGTGCCACCACATATGGCACCAGCCCACCGAGGAAAATTGCCAAGCCGACCGCTATACCGCACACCGCATAAAATAGCGCTAGTAGAACATAGCTAAAGACGATCACTCGCGGCTTGACACCAATCGCCCGCTGAATGCCGATTTGCCGCCGCTTGTTGATGATGTCAACATAAATCACGATGAAGATCGTCACCGCCGCAATGATAATGCCGACTATCAGCATAATAGCGTTGAGCGACTGAAAGCTGCCGGTAATCGTATCCATAACCGTCGCTCCGTCACGCCAATCGTGAACGCGCAGGCCCGGATAGTTCAGGTCAGTAAGCGCTCGTTGCACCGACGCTTCCTTGCCGCGGCTGGTGCGCACGACGATCATGCTGGCATCGTTCTCGCCAGCCGTCAAATGGTTCGGTATACCGCTGGTGAGCTTGCGCCACAAACCGCGCGAGATGTATGCTTGAATATCTGCATTATAGAACTTCGTCGAGGTAATACCGCCGACCTTAACGTTGACCTTTTTACCGTTAACATTTATCGTTACCCGGTCGCCAACTTTAACCCCCTCAAGCGAACCTCTCTCGAGCAACCGGCTGCCCAGCACGATCTCGTCGTCGCCCGCCAAAAACGTTCCGTCCGACACGCGGTTAGCGACCTCCAGGGTTTGGCGAAAGTCTCGCGGATTAACGACATTGATCCGAGCCTGTACTTGCTTGTCATCGTTATATCCTAATACCGCCGGCACAGCCAGGATTTTGTCAGCCGCCGTGACGCCGTCGATGCGTTTGATCTCGGCCAGCTTATCATCGACATTGGTGATGTACTCGCCGGGCTTTTTGACATCAACATAGGCCTCGCCGACCATCAGATTCTTGATCTGCGATTCAATCGCCGAGGTGACGCCAGCTAGCAGCGACGATATGAAGGCTAGATTAATGAACGCCACCGCCACCAGCAGCGTCGTTAGGCCCAGCGTCCACTTGCGGCCGCGCACGATGTACTGCCGCATCAATCGCCAGCCCAGCAAGAACTCGCGCCACAGATTGTTCTTGGGCTGGCGCGGCGTTTGCGTTTCCTGCGTTTTGCGAGTCTGGCTCATAGTAGTCTCCCGGCTGCGGGCCGACGCTCGCCTTTTAGTTTGCCGTTTTCAAACACGATTTGCCGCTTGGCGTAAGCTAATTCATCAGCTTCATGCGAGATCATCACCAAGGTTATGCCGCTGGCATTAATTCCCTTCAACGTTTCCATGATATTTGTTGAGGCAACCGTATCTAGGTTAGCCGTTGGCTCGTCGGCAAAGATAATGTGCGGCTCATTGACCAGCGCTCGGGCAATTGCCACGCGCTGCTGTTCGCCGCCGGATAATTGCGATGGCAGATGGCGCGCTCTGTCCTTCAGGCCAACACGATCCAGCTCGTGCAAGGCTTTTTGCTTAGCAATCTTCGCCGAACACCACATTAGCCGCGGCAACATGACGTTTTCTAGGGCGGTGAGCTCACGAATCAGGGCATACTCTTGAAAAATATAGCCAACTTGGCGCAGGCGCAGTTCAATTCGCTGTTTTTCTGGCAGCTGAGTGATCTCTATCGCTGGTGTCTCATCACCCCTACTATCAAACCAGATTGTGCCGCTATCGGGGCGATCCAACATCGCCACCTGATGCATAAAGGTCGATTTGCCCGAACCGTTGCGCCCCGTGATCATCAGAAAATCACCGTGACGAATCGAAAAACTGACGTCCTTGAGCGCACGCGTGGCGCTATCACCCGAGCCGTACGTCTTGCTGAGATGCTCAATGGTAAGAATTTCGCGGGCCATAGTATCAGTATAGCGCGCGGTAGGGCGCCGCTTCAAGCCGAGATCCCGAAAAACCTACTGCAGTTTTGTTATCATTTCTACTTCGCGGGCCGTAAGACCATATTTTTCATAGAACACTATGGCGCGCTGGTTGCCGCTTAGTACTTTTAACCGTAAGGTATCGCAATTTTTACTCTGGAAATAGCGCTTCATTTCACCCAGCAAGGCTCGCCCAATACCGCTGCCTCGCTGTTCTGGCTCGACATAGAGCAGTCCGATCCAGCCGTCTTTTCGCGGTGCATGCACTGCATCGAAAACGGCGTCCTGACCAGGCTGATGATCGATAATCACGCCCTGAATAAAGCCGACCACCTGGCCGTTCTCCTCGGCAACATATATCGCGCCGTTCATATTCTCGCTATCATCAATCATCCGCTGCATGTAGCCATGCGCGTCTCGCGGGCTAGCGAACGGCAGCGACTCCGCCGTGTCGTCAACCTGCGCAAAATGCGCGTGTAATTTAATCGCTAGCTTGTCGATCGTAACGCGGTCTTCGGGGTGGAAGGGGCGATTGTCATAATGAAATCATACTATGGTGGGGTATCAATGGTAAAGCTCATGCTGTCGCTAAAAAGGCCTACCTAAATAGAACGATTTGATTTTTATTCTTTAGCAAAAAATCAATTGTTATATCATTACGTATAACTTCTTAATTTTTTACTAAGATATGAATTTGACTTATTCCCAAAACTTATCTTCTTCGTCTTGCTGTTCTGCAAAAGTCCACACTTCTTGTATCTTACCATCCTCTATTCTAAATAAATCAATGCCGGGATCATTTAGTTTTTCACCTTCTTTTTCAGCTAAAGAGACGACACTGGCAGCCACAAAACAGTCATTACTTGCAGCCCAATTTGTAACTACTCTAAATGTACCATTACTTCTTTTGATAAATTCTCCTAGATGCTCTCCTAGCGCCTGTTTTCCTTTAACAATTCCTGAAAGTGGACCCTCTCCTCCCATGTGCCATACGATATCATCGGACATCGTT
Organism: Candidatus Saccharibacteria bacterium oral taxon 488; assembly: GCA_046846435.1. Lineage (GTDB taxonomy): Bacteria > Patescibacteriota > Saccharimonadia > Saccharimonadales > Saccharimonadaceae > Nanosynbacter. Next base: position 328,881 of record CP128407.1, read on the forward strand.
TCAAAAACTGCTTCAACATTTCCCTTTGATAATGCTTCTGTATAAGCATTAAATACTTTCATGACCTCATTCTTCATAGCTGTTCTCCTTTCATTTTTTGAGAAATGTTTTTCTCTTACTGTCATTATACATTACGACTCAGAAACTTTTACAAGGAAAACGGGCGATTATAATCTTATATCACCTAAGTGCAGGTACGAAAAGGTTTGGTGACCCTACCGGGAATCGAACCCGGGTTGCTGGGATGAGAACCCAGTGTCCTAACCGCTAGACGATAGGGCCGCGTAAGCTACCGGGCCATTATAGCATGGTTAGCTGGGGGCGTCTAGCCCATCTTGTTGACGACGTCGATCAGCTTGCGGGGCGTGATGTCGGCCTTGATGAGGTAGCCGTCGACGCGGTTCATGATGGCGGACTTTGCGGCGTCGTCTTGCTCAAAGTTAGTCATGATGAGGATTTTGCTCTCTGGAATCAGGTCGGTATCATCAGAGCGCAGAGCGTCCAGAATTTGGTCGCCGCGCTGTTCGGGCAGCATCAAGTCAAGGATGATCAAGTCAAACGGCTGACTCCGGGCCATGACCAGCCCGTCATTACCATCGACTACCCACGTCACGTCATAGCCAGCTTTTTGCAGGCTGCGCACATACATCTCGCCGATAAAGCGGTCGTCCTCCACGCACAAGATTGTTTTGATCGCCATACTTCCCTCCTCTTATCCTCGATACATAGCGTGATTTTTTATCCAGCCACCGCCTTGGCGGATTAGATTGCGATTGAGCTGTCCGTCCTCGAGTAGTTTATCCTTGACGGCGGCGTAGAGTGGCACGGTGAATGAAAAGACTGAACCTTCGTTTTCCTTGGAGCGCGCGGTGATGTGGCCGCCGTGACTCTCAATAAACGCCTTGCAGATGTAGAGGCCGATGCCGGTGCCCGAGACGGTTTCGCGGCTGCGGTGCGAGCGGTAGAATTTGTGAAATAGATTTTTGACGACGCTCGGTGGCATGCCGACGCCGTTGTCAGCGACGGAGACTTCGATAAAGTCGCCTTTTTGTTCGGCGCTGACAGAGACGGTGCCGCCCTCGAAACTGTATTTGATAGCGTTGTCGATGAGGTTAGAGATGACTTCGCTGATGCTGGAGCGGTCGGCAGCGATGGTCGGCAGATCAGAGGGGATACTGATGTTGAGCAAGCGGTGCTGCGTCGATGCGCGCAGCTGCATGTCGTCGGCGATCGAGCCATAGATGTCAGACAGCGAGTCCTCGGCGAGGTGAATGCTGAGGTGGTGGCGGTCGAACTTGGCGACGTTGAGAATGTTATTGATATAGCCAGATAGGCGGTTGGCAGAGACCGTCAGTCGCGCCAGCAGCTGCGGTTCGTCACCCTTGAGTCGGCCGGCCAGCTCCTCGGCGAGGACGTCGAGATAGCCGCGGATGATGGTGATTGGGCCACGGAGTTCGTGGGCGGCAAAGGAGATGAAGTTGAGGTCTTCTTCCTCGGGCAGGTACTGGGCTGAGCGATCGATGAGGACGATGACGGTCTCACCGGGCGCGTCTTTTTGGTAGGAGGCGATGATGTCAAAGAAGCGAGTTTTTTTGAAGGCACCGTTGGTAGTGGCGACATGGCGCCAGGTACGCTCGGCGGAGAGTTGGCGGGCGTCGGCGTCGCTGAGCCAGGTCTCGAGCGACTGCTCGTTGAGAAAATCTAGCGCCAGATACGGCTGGCCGTCGGCGTCAGTGGCAATTGGTGCAGCCTTGTTGGCGGAGATGATGCGTTTGGCGGGGTCAAGGACGACGATGCCGCAGCTGGTGTGATTGAGCGCTTGGGTCAGCAGCGCGTCGGGACTTGGCGGTGGTGCGGGTTGAGTCGGCTCGTCGTAGATAAGTTCAAGGACGGTCTTGAAGCCGGTCTTGGCGTGCTGCTCGGCGTTTGGATTTGGTAGCGGCGTGGTGGTGCGCTCGCCGCGTTTATGGATCAGCGCAGTCAAGATATCATCAAGCGGCCGGCCGGCGATGATGATCAACATGGTCGAAAAAAGACTGCCGACGATGAAAATCGTACCAGTAATTAACCAGAACGCTGGGTGATTCCATGAAGTAGTACCAGTGATACTAAGGACGACACCGCCGATGAGCGCCACCGCCATCTGCCCGGCTAGTGCACAAGCGAACAACATGCGCCGGTGGTATCGTCGAAAGCTGCGAATTGACGTGCCGCCAGCTGTCATCGCCACGTGACGGATCCCCGCCCGGGCGTAAAGACGCCGATCCATGTTTGGCCGCGATTCAGGGTAAAGTCTTTACCATTTTCGTCAAGCAGTTTGAGCGGTGCGGTGAGACTGTCTTTCTTCCAGGTGGCAGCCGTAGCGGTACCGTTTTGGAAGACGGTCGCCTTGCCCGAGCCAATGGTGACGGTGTCCTCGTAGCCATCTGGCCCGACGCGTCGCTCGAGCGGTGCTTCGAGGGCAACGACGACGCGTGGGGCGATCTGGCCGCCTTCCCGATCAGCATGAGGTGCGCCAGCTAGCGAGCGTTTGTAGGTGTTGGTCGCTTTGTCATAGGCGTAAGCGGTGTTGTAGGTGTCGCCGCTAAAATTGAGCTGGATGGTAGTGGCGTTCGGTGTTTCGGCTGATTTGCCATCGCCACGCTTGAAGCCGGTAAATGATGATTCCTTGAAGCCTTTGCTGGCGTTGAGGGCATCAAGTTTCTCACCGGATGTGTAGACATTGTGTGGGGCGCGGCGGTCGCCAACCCGCCAATAACTGCCGCCGTTAAAGAACTGGTCAATGTCGCGGTAGCTGCCACTGCGGACGGTGTCGAGGGCGTTCGGGCTGCCGCCGACGTGGGCGATGGAGGCTTGATACTGTGCGCCCCAGCTGAGGTAATAGAGGCGAAGGCTACGAACTGGGCCGATGAGGCCAGGCTTGGCGCCCTGATAGACAGCGAGGAAACGCGTAATGCCACCCTCGGCGACGGCCTCGTAGACGATGCCAGCTCTTGATAAGCCGGACTGTGGCCGGGCCTCGGGGCTGTTCTCGATCATGACGGCGGTGACGGGCTGCTTGGTGGCTGCTTCATCAGCGACTTCGAGGCCGGTGAGCGGTGAGTAGAATTTGGTTGGCTTTTTCTTAGCGGCGAAAAACGGCAGACCACCGTCGTGCTGGACAGAATTGATAGCGACGATGAAAATACCAGCGATAACCAGCGAGGCGGTGATGAGGACAATCGCCCACAAGTGCTTTTTACACCACTGGGCAAACGAGCGTTTTTTGGCCGGGGCATTTGGTGAAGCCGGCTCAAGTTTAGCTGATTTTACCGTTGGCTTTTTGGCCGCGGTGGCTGGGCGAGGATTCTTGATGTGCATGGGTTTAGTATAGCATAAGCAGCATATCCGGTAAACGGAACAATGCAGTGACTGATCGGCGTATTTCGGTATACAACTTGTCCGCGAATTACGCCGCCGAGAACGTGGCAATTCCCCGCTCAAGCCGCGCCAGCGTGCGCTCGCGGCCAATCAGTGCTAGCGTGTCATTGAGCTGCGGGCTAAACGGCGCCCAGGTGATGGCGATGCGGATGAGACTAAAGAGAATGCCGGGCTTTTGGCCTGTAATTTCCAGCAGTTTGTTTAGCCGAGTTTGAATTGTGTCTGGTGTCCAATCGGTGAGCGTGGTGAGTTCGTGGTGGGCAGTCTCTAGCAGCCTGCGCCGTTCGCTCTCAGATAACTTCTTGAGCTGCTTGTTGCCGTCAATAAGTTCCATGTTAATCTCAGGCTCCGCAAAAAAGTAGCCAAATCCACCGAGATCACGCAGGGTTTTTAATCGGTCTTGAGCCAGAGTTAGGACGCGTCGGCGATATTCCTCGTCTGCTCCGGCGGCACTGTCCGGCCAAAAGTCATTGACCCGCTTGGCCAAGTCATCCAGCGTCAGCGACCGGATGAATTGCCCATTCGTCCACAGCAGCCGCTTTTCGTCAAAGCGAGCGCCCGAGCGCTGCACGCGGCTGAGATTGAATTTAGCAATCAACTCGTTCATGGTGAAAGTTTCTTGCTCGGTGCCGTCGTTCCAGCCCATGGTGGCGATGAAGCTATCGAGCGCCTCCGGCAGATAGCCATCACGGATATAATCGAGCACGTCTTTGGCGCCGTCGCGCTTGCCTAATTTCTTGTTGCCCTGCTCGTTCATGATGTGTGGCAGATGAGCGAACACGGGCCGCGGCAAGCCCAGCGCCTCATAGAGTGCCAGATAATTTGGCATGCTCGAGATGAACTCCTGGCCGCGAATGACGTGAGTGATGTTCATCTCGGTGTCGTCGATGATGTGGGCAAAATTGTAGGTCGGGTAGCCGTCGGACTTGATGAGGATGAAGTCGTCAACGACCTCGGGGCTGGTGGTGACGTCGCCCATGACCTCGTCGTGATAGGTGTAGCTTTTGGGCTCAGCCTTGAAGCGCAGCGGCATCGTGCCATCCCAAGCTGGTGGATTGTCGGGGCGATGGTCGCGGTAGCGAAAGGCGCGCTTTTCAGCCTGGGCAGCGTCGCGAAATGCTTGGATCTCTTCGGGCGTGTACGGATCGGCGTAGGCGCGGCCAGCGTCGATTAATGTTTGTGCCCACTGGCGGTAATGCTCAAGCCGCTGGCTTTGGATGTACGGCCCATGTGGCCCACCGATGTCCGGGCCTTCGTCGTAGTCGAGGTGCAGCGCCTTGAGGCTAGCGATCAGGTGCTCGCGGCTGCCGACAACTTCGCGGACCTTATCAGTGTCTTCGAGGCGCAGGATAAATTGGCCATCAGCCTGCCGGGCGACGAGAAAAGCAAATAATGCCGTGCGAATGCCGCCAACGTGTAAAAACCCTGTTGGCGAGGGTGCGAAACGAGTGCGTGTAGTCATGGGGTGATTATAGCACGAGGCCGCAGCGCTGGTAAACGTGAGTGCCCCCGTGGCGCTACGGGGGTGATTATAAACTAGTGGCGATTTTGGTGACCTGCTCGTTTGACAATGCCCCGCCGAGGGTGATTTGGTAGAGGACGCCGCCATTGATCCAGCTGGCCGTCCGGTCGGTGCTGTAAATAGTCAGACCGCCGGCGGTGGTAGTTTGGACTTCGCCGCCGTCGGCGGTCAGGGTCTCTTTGAGGGCGGCGGAATTGAGCGAACTTTTTTGCTGGGTGATGGTGTAAGATTGGCCGCCGTCAGCGTAGGCGAATTTCATGCGGACTTCCCCGCTCTTGAAGGTAATCGGGCCGCTGAGGGCATAGCCGGTCGGTCGATAGCCGGGGTATTTGGCGTTAACACCAGATTGGATGGCGGCGATACGGGTGGAGATGTTAGGCATGCCAAGATACGTAAAATAACCACCGATCAGCATGATAGCCAAGCCGACGGAGGCGACTTGCAGCCAGCGACCGATGCGGCTCTTTGGTTTTTTAGCGCGGCGCGGTGCTTTTTGCGGCGTGGTTGCACGCTGCAGGGCTTCGGTGATGGCTTCATTTTTGAGAACGGCAGCTGGCTTGGGTGCGAGGGTGGCGGGATGCTGCTTGGCTGGAGTTTGGTTTGGCTGGATGATACGAGTCGAGTGATGAGGCGGTGTGGCCGGGATGTGGCGAGTCGTAGTCCGGACGGTCTGAGGTTGCTGGGCAATGCGAGCTTGAGCGCGCACGACGGCTGGGTGCGGTTCGGCCCGGCGATCACGCTCGGTCGGTTGCGACTGGCTGGACGGCGCAGGTGCGAATTTATTAACGTGAGCGCTCATCGGGACGGAAGTGTCGCGCGTGACGTCGGGACGGCTGGCCAGGCGACGCTTGGCGTGCGACGGCGCAGCGACGTGACGGCGACTGAGCGTCGTTGATTTTTGGCCGGCAGTTTTATGGACGGTTTTATGGATAGTTTGTTTGTTCATGAACCCCTCGTATTCCTAATGCTTACTCCTATTGTACAAACTGGACATGCTTTTTGCAAGGGGCGAAATGTGGTATAATCTCTAATCATGTATCGGAAGCAAAAACGCAGTTTAGAGCTCGCCCGCAGGACACTGATTTACACAGTTATGGTGCTGGCGGTGTGTACGCTGGCGTTTATTTTGATTTTTCATACGCTTGGTTATCAGCTGGATCTCAAGACGCAGACGGTTGAGCAGCGGGCGCTGGTGCAGTATGATTCGCGGCCGCAAGGCGCACGGGTGTCCGTCGATGGCATGGAGCTCGGCAAGACGCATATCAAGGGCATGCTTCCCGAGGGGCAGCATCAATTTTCCATGCGGCTGGATGGCTATGACGAGTGGCGCAAAGTTGTCGAGGTCAAGGCCGGCACGCTGACCTGGCTATCATACGCGCGGCTAGTGCCGAGCGAGCGAGTGGTGAGCTCGGTCAAGGAATTTTCGTCGCTGGCCTCGGTGCGATTTTCGCCAAATTGGCGGTTCATGCTGGGCGTGATGCAAGCGACCGATGCGCCGAAGATCGTCTGGGGCGATTTGCGTGATTCGGATAAGCCAAAGTTTAATGAGGTGACACTGGATACGTCGGTGGTGGCGGGTTACGGCGGCCAAGCGACGGCGCACACGTTTAAGATTGTCGAGTGGGATTCGGGCAACCGCTACGCCATTCTCAAACACACCTACGTGGTCGAAGGCCAAGGCGAGAAGGTCCAGTGGCTGAAGGTCGACCGCGAGAATAAAACAGTGGTTGATATCGCGAAAGTGATCGGGCTGGAGCTAAAAGATGTGCGCTTCCTCGGTGAGAGCGGCAACGAACTATATGTACTGCAGTCGAGCGGTGAACTGCGGCGAGCCGACCTGAACGCAGCGACGATTTCTGCGCCGCTGATCAGTCATGTACAGTCGTTCTCGGTGTATGGTACGGATTATATCACCTACGTCGGGACAAATGGTACGAGCAAGCTGCAGCTGGCGGGCATTTGGCGCAAGGATTGGACTGAGCCAGTGGTTGTGCGGCGACAGACTGAGGCAGAGGCTTCGACGCCGTTGATGATTAAGTTTTCACGCTATGATAATAAAGATGTGCTGGTGGTCGGCGTTGGCTCGGCGGTGACGCTACACATGGGTGCGGCGCTGGACGGGTCGAGTTCGTCAGCATCAAAGCTACTCAGCCGCGTCAAGTCAATCACCGCCGGCGAGCAATTAGCTGAACTTGACCTGAGCGGCACTGGGCGGTTTGTCTTGATGCGCACAGGGGCCGGCTTTATGAGTTATGATATTGAGCGGCAGTCGATGTCGCATGATACGGCGCTGCCGACGGGGACGACGCTTGATTGGCTGGATGATTATCATGTGTGGAGCGTTGAGGGCGGCAAGGTGGTGATGCGCGAGTTTGACGGTGCTAATCAATCGACGATGCTGGAGGCCAGCGAAGGGTTTGACGCGTCACTGTCGCACGATGGTGACTGGCTGTATGCTTTCCGCCGAGCTGATAACGGCACGGTGACGATGTCGCGGCTGCGAATGACGATCAAGCGCTAAGTGCTAATTTGAATCTTATTGTGCTTTATTCTTTGGCGCCGAATAATCGCTCAAGCAGTGTTGGCGATGGCTTACCCGGGATAGCGGCGGATCGAGTGGTGACTGGCTCGGTCGATTTGGTAGCACCAGATGGGTCGGGGCTGATTTGCTCGGCAAAGACCAGCAGGCGTTTTTCGGCGGTGCCAAGCGGTACACAGCTGATCAAAGTGAGCATCGGCTTATCGGTTTGAATTTGGACACGGCTGACCTCGTTTGGCAGGACGACTTCTTTTTTGGTGACGGCGTAGGTGTAGCGCTTGCCCTGGTAGTGCATGTAGATGATGTCGTCTTTGACGAGCTTTTCGTTTTGGGCAAAGACAAACTTATAGTCACCGGCAGCGAAGGCATCGTTAGAAGAGTGTGCCGAGAAGACGGCATTACCAACTTGGCCAGGCACGGCGTTAGCGCCAGCGATCGCGAAGTGAGCAGCGCCCTTCTCCATTGCTTTCATTTGAGCGTTATGGTCGGCCGCGTTGACATCATAAATGACCGGCACATCAACGTTGAGCTTGGGGATGATCAGCCGTGGGTCGGGGCCAACAGCCGCGCTGCTTGCTGGATTGACGATGATGTTTTGTGGATCAACATTGCCCGGGGTGGTGTAGGCGGCGGCGATACCGAACAGAACGCGGTTGTACTGCAAAAAGACGAATGCTAGCAGCACCAGTACGCCTGCCAGTGCCGGGATGAAATGGCGTGACTTGGTGACTTTTTTGGCCTTGTCGCGGACGGTCTGCTGGATCTGGGCACGGAGGCGCTTGATGGGGCTTTGGGCGGACAACATATCGGTCATGGCCGGCGCGGCGGCGGTGTTGGCGTCGCGAGCAGACTTGACCAGCCGGTCAAATTCCTGTTGCTTTTGATCAAGGTGCGAGGCATAATAGCGCTCGTAGTACATCTGGTAATATTTTTGCCACGAGCTGTGGTACTGCTTCCACTGATCGGCGGTGATTTGCGGCTGATGAGTGGGAGTTTTTGCCGGGGCGGTCGGTTGCGGCTGTGTGGTTGGTGGCGCGGCGGTGGGCTTGTCCGTTGACTTGTTCGCTGGTTGGGGCTGGGGTGACTCGGTGATGTGAGCGGGATGAGCGGGAGATGACGCTGCAATCGGCTGGGTCGGTTGTGCTGCCGGTGGCGCGGTGTTCAGGGCGTGCGGGCTTGGCGTGCGCGGTGGCGGCGTGACAGTGGTGCGCTCGGTCGGTTCTGGATGTGGCTGCTCTATAGGGCGCGGTTGAACCACCGGTGTGGTGTGTGGCGTTGATTCGGTGCCGCGACCGCCGTAAATAGCATTGATTTGATCACGAATAACATTGGCGGCAGCAGCTTGCGAGCCGGAATAATCACGTGGCGGCGGCGTCAGTGGACGAGGTTGACTCGAGATTGGCGCTCCCACTCGCCTGCCAAACTGATCGTCATGTGGATTCATCACCTCTTATTATACGGGAAAACGCCGGAAAGATAAAGCATTCGGGCTCTTGCTGATGTGGTAGCGGCCGTGGTATAATTACCCTCAGATGACTTGGGGCGTTCTCTCGTGCCGCGGTGGCGGAATTGGTAGACGCGCTAGACTCAAAATCTGGTGAGCAATCGCTCGTGCCGGTTCAAGTCCGGCCCGCGGTACCAGAGGTCGCCTCACAATTCATTTAATTTTTATTCCCGTTTTTGTAGCGGGAATTTTATTGATGGCAATACCTTACGAGAAGCTAATGTTAAGAATGAGAATGATGTCCGCACCCTTTCTTCTCTGGCTTTTGTTTTAGTGGCGGCAGAAGCATACAGTCAGCAACCTGTAGATCGAGAAAATGACCCTCATTACTAAAATCAAACTCGATGAGGGACTGTTCGTTAAATTCTCTCCCCGAGAGATTGTTCTGCGTGATACCGCCAACGATGATGGTTGGGTCTGTCGGTAGCATATTTTCTGTCCAGCGAATCACATGTCGTCTACTAATCCCCCTAGGAATCTTGGCAATGGTGATGTGTGGCTTGAATTTTTTATGGTGAGGAGTGGTAGCCCCTGCTTCTATAAATGCTTGCTTGATACGTCGTCTTTCTTCCCGCGGTAAAGTTTGGCTGAGGTCGTTGAATACCAGAGTGAGTGCACACTCTCCTAACATACGAGCACCAACTACGTTGAGCTCAAGGCTCTTTTGTGATTGCTCTGATAGATGAATGCGCAGTCTAGATGGATGTAGGACCTTTGGGTATTCTCGTGCGCCTAGGATAGTAAGATGACGCTCCTCGGGTTGCGTTGGTTTTATGGGGTTGTCATTCAGTCTACTAAATCGTTCCTGTATCTCTTGAGTAAAATCTGGATCTGACAGAGGAAATTCAGCCACAGGATGGTAAATCAGGCATTTTCGTGACATAGCTATCCTTGTTATACCGCGCAGTTTATAAATCGTCAAGAGCTGGTGGGAACCGCCCTGGTTTATACGCTAGCGGCCATGCTGGTGCTGATGGCTGCCAGCGGTGCCTCCGGTGACCATAAGAGGTAGCTGGCGGCGTGCGCGGCGGTTTGTCCGCGCCAAAGCTGCATTGGCTCGGTCCAGGCTTGAGTGATGACTTCCCCGCCCTGTGCGATGACCAATTGATCGGCATGAAAAACTGCTAATGTGACCGGATAGGTGATGGTGAATTTGTGCAGCGCCTCGACTAACTGCGCCAGCTGCATGCTGAATGTCAGGATTTTTGGATAGTAGACGCTGCGAAACAGTTTCTGTACTTGGGCGAACGAGGCGACAAAGACGACGTGGGGATTGTCGAGGATGGCGGGAAAGCTGTTTTGCACCAGGTCAATGGCGTCGCGGCTCAGTACAGCCGGCCGGTGGTACTGGCGCACAAATTGCTCGTACAGCGCAGCCGTTTCGCTATTTTTGCCGGCGTCACCGATTAGCAGCATGACGTTCGCCCACTCGCCGAGGGCGGCTAATTCGCTCGTCGCTGCGCCGCTGAGGCCGCCGGACGGATTGGTCGGTGCAAATAGAACGTCGGTCATCGCTGCTGGCACGGTGCGGCGCAGCGTGTCGGGTAGCAAGACTCGTACTTCGCCCGCCCCGGCGTCACGTGCTGCCTGGTAGCTGGTTGCCACCGCCGCAAAGCCGAGCTTGTTACCGCCAACGATCCCTAGCCGCCCGGCTTGGTCGCGGCGCTCTGGCCGATTCCATTCAACGTCGGGAAACAGCGGCTTAGATTTTTCCTGCTTGCGCCAAAAGGTATCCACGTTCGCCTTTCTCGAGTTCAAACACCACGCTTTTACGCTCCAGGACAATTGGCCAGCTGTTGGTTTTGGCAATTTCAAGTAGTTTTTCCGTTGGATTAAAGACGACGGGATGCTCAACCATCGCCAGGAGGTGCCGATCGCCTTCGCTGTCACCAAAGGCATAACTACCAGTGAGCGTTAGCCCGTGCTTATTGATGATTCTTTGGAGGATTTTATCTTTATTGGTATATGTTTTGGTGGCAATTATGCCGGTAAAAGTGTTGCCACGCCGTTCGTAAGTCTGAGCCGCCCAGGCATCAAAGCCGTACTTTTTAGCAAATGGCTCGACTAACTCTTGCTGCGAACCAGAGATAGCGATCAGAAAATAGCCCGCCTGCTTTAGCTCGCGCAGGCGATGCCGCGTGTAGGTGTAAACGTGGTCGAGCTCCCTCTCGACAATGCTACTTACCACCTCGTCAAACACCGCGGTCGGGATGTCAGCCAGCGAACGAGAGATGGCATTGACCAAACTCAGTTCGTACTCGTCGTAGGCGTCTTTTGACTCTCGCCGCTTCCAGCTGAGCAGTTTCTGCTGGATAATCGACGCGTGGACTTCGGGGATGGCGCCAGCATCAATCAGCCCGAGCACCAATTGCCGGTACAGCCCGCCGCGAATGAGCGTGCCGTCGATGTCAAAAACTGCGAATTTCTGCTGCTTCATCGCTTGATTATCTCGTATTTTTAGCTTCTTGGCAACTTAGCTGGCGCGCTGCATTGATAGGTTTTGATGTATGCTCTCTGGTAGCCGAGGCTGATAAGGCTGCCATGGATTATCAGTGTGAGGCCGTGCAGTCTGAAGTGTCGCCAGGCTGTCGGTTATAGTGAGGTCATAGCAAGCTTTGCGTCCAAGGATGGCCGCGATGATCCAAAGCCTGTCATTTGGCCACATTGTTTCCAGGGGCAAGTGGTTGACGAATGTTCCGTTTGTGAGCTTATGGCCGATAGTAAACCACGCTGGCCGCATCTCCTCTGTTTCCTCGGGCGTTCCCTGCCAGTCAAGGCAGCGCGACAAGTAAACGACCATCGGCTTGCCGCTTCCCATAACGGTCAAGATGCCGGTTGGCTCAATAGCACCGGGGTCTGCCTCGAGACCGGATTCTTCTTTGAGCTCACGGACGGTGGCGTCGAGTGGAGTCTCCCTCGGCTGGAGTTTGCCGCCAAATCCATTGAGATAGTTGACGCCATGCCCACGCTTTTTCATACCGAGTAGCACCTCGTCATCCCTAACAGGAAAGGTAATGGTCGCTTCTTGGCATCGTGTGCCAGGCGACGCTTCGGTGGCTAGTTGAGTAATCACGGGAGGGGCGAGCTCTGACATGAGCTTACTATATCATGAATGAGATTACTTGGCAACTGATGTATTGTCGCGTAATTTGACCATGTTTTGGTACACTTCGTCAAAGGTCAGCCCTGATTCGTGGATGAGGCTGGCTAGGTCTTTGCCGACATAGCGGAAGTGCCAGGCTTCGTTAGCGATACCGGTGATTTTTTCCTTGCCCTTCGGATAGCGCAGAATAAAACCGTATTCGTGGGCGTGGGTGGCGAGCCAGCTGGCGGTTTTTGGATCAAGTGCGCAGTCGTTAAAGCGGGCCTTGCACTTCTCGGAAAAGCTGGTTAAGTCAACCGCTAGGCCCAGCTGATGCTCGCTGTGGCCAGGCTTGGCGACATATTCGTCAGTGTGGGCGGCGCCGTTTTTGGCGGTGGTTTCAGTGCGGACTTTGGCTTGGGCGGTGCCGGAGCGGTAAGCGCTAGAGACGAGGACCGGCAGCTTGGCTTTGGTTGCAGCCTGACGTAGTTGCTCCAGTGGCTCTTTAACCATCGGTTGCACGCGCTTATCATCTATCCACGCTGGTGTGCCATCAGTAATATCAGTCAGCGGCGGCTCAAAGGCTGGGTCGATGCCTTGCTTGCCCGAGACATAAGACCAGATTTTCCCGGTCTGTAAATATTTCCACGACGGAAAGGTCAAGTCGCGATTGGTCCGGTCAAGACGGATGGTGACTGGCTGAAAATTATACAGCGGCGAATTAGCGACTGACGCCGACGTTTGGTTGACGAGCTGCGTGCCGCCATTGATCATCAGTAGTGTCAGTGTCGTCCAGGCCGCCAAAACCATGGCCACGACTGCGCGTCCCACCCCGTGCTTCATTTATTGTGTTCCTCGCTGTTTGAGTTTGGTCATTGCCTCTTCAATATACGACCAAGCCTCCTCCATCGTCAAGCCCGACTGATGCAGAGCGCCCGCTAGTTCCCGCCCAACATAGCGAAAATGCCACGGCTCGTACTGATAGCCGGTGATTGATTCCTTGCCCTTCGGATAGCGCAGAATAAAACCGTATTCGTGGGCGTGGGCGGCTAGCCATTTACCGGCGGCGGTTCGTTCGAAGCAATCATCTACCCAACAGGTTTGGTCGGCGCCAGCAAAGTCGACGGCTAGGCCTGATTGGTGTTCGCTGTGGCCGGGCCGAGAGCTAAAGCGGCTGGCTGCGGCCTCACCGTGTCGGCGGACGTAGCTAGCGAAGAGCGAGGCTTGGGTGGTGTAGCTGCGGTAGCCTGAGCCGACGCGGAGGGTGACGCCAGTGGCGCGGGCAGCAGCGACTAATTTCTCGAGATCAGGCATGAGGACGGCGCGGAGTGAGCGCTCATCCTGGCTGCGGCCGGGTAATGTCGGCACGCTGACGAGGCGGAGGTCGCTGGGCTGGTAGCGAGGATTGGCGAAGGCTCGGGATTTGTTAGCAATTTTCCAGAGATCAGCGTCATCGGCACTGTTGACAATGCGGGCGGGGATCGGCGTAGCGTTTGGCAGAGCAAGGCCCGGCGCAGCTGGCACTGGAGGTTTCTGGCTGTCGGGAGCTTTTTCTTTGGGCGTTGGCGCGGGCTGCTCCTTGCTAATTGGCTGCTGGGTAGTGGCGTGCGGCGGGTTGAAATGACGGAGGGTGAAATAAGTCACTACGGCGCTACTGGCGATGATCAGCACGGCACCCAGGCCGATGAGCAGATTACGTTTTCCTGAGCGTTTGGTGATTTTCATACCTCAACCTCAATGCTCACCGGGCAGTGGTCGCTGCCCATTTGTTCGGGGTGGATCTCAGGATTTTTGACACGCCCGGCGATTTCGCGCGATGCCAGCCAATAGTCGATCCGCCAGCCGACATTGCGCGCCCGGGCGTTGGCCCAGTGCGTCCACCAGGTGTAGGCGTCGGTCTTTTCAGGAAAAGCCGCCCGGAAGGTATCAGTAAATCCAGCGTCTAGGTAATTCTGAAAGCCTTCTCGCTCCTCGTCAGTGAAGCCGTGCTTGCCGATATTAGGCTTTGGATTTGCCAGGTCAATTTCTTGATGCGCCACGTTCATATCGCCGCAGTATAGTACTGGCTTGACTAGCTCCAATTCCTCCAGATAGGCCAGCACCGCCGGATCCCACTGCTCATGGCGTAATTTCAGCCGGGCTAGATCCCCTTTCGAATTTGGCGTATAACACGTCACCACCCAAAAATCGTCGAACTCGGCAGTGATGATGCGTCCCTCGTCCGCCGGATTGCCGTATTGATCGCCGGTCAGATTGAACCGCTCGATGATAGCCGGCGGCAGCCCGTCGCGCCAGTGTAGCGGCCGGATTTTCGATAAAATCGCCGTACCGGAATAGCCCTTTTTGGCGGCTGAATAGAAATGCTCGTGATACTCTGGCAGATCAATTTCTACCTGGTCGCGGGCGGCCTTGGTTTCTTGCAGGCATAAGATATCCGGATCGTAGGTTTGCAGGAAGCGGGCAAACTCGCCCTTGTTGATGACGGCGCGGATGCCATTGACGTTCCAGGAAAATAATCGCATACGCCTATTATACCGTACACGCTATCAAGTCGTGGTAAATTGTTAGATATTGGCTGGTCATGTGTTCTGGGCTAAGCTCAGACGCTAGGCGAGATGAGGCGCGGGCCATCTGACGGCGCCGTGTATCGTCGGCCATCTGGCGCATCGCGGCCGCTAGCTGCTCGACTGACGGGTTGCGCGCTAGGATGCTGTTATCCTTTGTCGTGCCGACAGTTAGTCGCGGGTCACAGTAAATGATCGGCAGGCCCGCGGTCACTGCCTCGCCGATGGTCATGGCTTGGGTGTCAAAGCCGTGCGACGCCAGGACAAAGACGTCGGCGTTGACGAATGCCTCGGCCATCTGCTTGACGCACGAGACATGCCCGTGAAAGATAATGCCCTGGTGTTTTTCGGCGAGCAGTCGGAGCTTGAGCTGTTTGCCGTCGCCGATGATGTGTAGCTCGGCATTTGGCAGGTCAGCTTGAACAAAGGCGCGAATGATGGCGTCAACGCGCTTTTCGGGTGCTAGGCGGCAGACGCTCAAAAAGCGGATGGTGCGGTCGGTGCGGTGGCGCTTAGCATGGGCGATGGCGTGGCTGAGCTTGGGGTTAACACCAGTCGGTACGATGTGCGAGCGCTCGTCTAGCCATGATGCACAGTCGCTGATCCGCTGGGTCATAAAGTCAGCCGGTGCGGTAAAGGCATCGACGCGCGAGGCAACGGTCGCCATGGTGTGCCAGTCAAATCGGGCCAAGATCCCCGGTGCATCGGGGCTTTTCGGTGCAAAGAATACTGGCTGGTCGAGCCGTTTATCGGCGATCAACGAAATCATTGGATTGATCAAAAACAGGTAGGCCATCGACCCCCAAAACGCACCGAATGGCTGCGAGGTGTGGGTGCCGGCGAGATTGGCGTGAAAGGTGTGAATGTGAGGGATGCCCTGCTCTTTGGCGATGCGCGCCGCCAACATCAGGCCGCCCCGCTCCGTCTGGCTGTGGATGATATCAAAGCGGTGCTGGCGGCAGATACGCCGTGCACTGCGCCGGCCGCATTTGAGGACACACATGTGCGAGGGTGTACCGGGGATGTAGAATGAGGGCACAACGACGGTTGTGCAGCCAGTTGGTCGCTCCAAAAAATGTCGCGGCGCGAGCAGGGTCACCTCGTGCCCCAAGCTAACCAGTTCGCTAATTTGCGTCTGGATTGACCGTCCAATGCCGCCGGATGCCGGATAAAAATCGTCAGTCACCAATGCGATCCGCAGTCGCTGCTGTCTCCTCATAACTTATCCTATTATACCATTTCGTGATATAATGACAGAATTGTATGCGTGTAGGTTTATTCACCGATACCTATCGGCCGTCGATTAACGGCATCGTTTTTGTGGTCGAATCGCTCAAGCGCGAGCTCGAGGCGCTGGGTCACGAAGTCTACGTGTTCTGCCCCGCCAAGTCGATGAATCCCGCCAAGCAGGCCGAGTTGCTCAACGAAGATCCGGATTCGCACATCGTCCGCTTTCCATCGATCAAGGGTGCATTTTTTGATGACTACGACACGTCGGTGTTCTTCCCGCCGGCGGTGCAGCGCCGCATCAAAGAGCTGGAGCTGGACATCGTGCATATCTTTACGCCGTCGCAAATCGGGCTGGTTGGCGTCAGTGCGGCGCACAAGCAGCAGATCCCTTTAGTCATCCAGCACTGCACCGACATGTACGAATTCGCCGAGCATTATCCGGCGGTGCTGCCGGGAATTTTGACGCTGGCTGGCGTGGTGCTACCACTGTCGATTAAGCTAAGGGGCCGTGATTTATTTGAACTGGTCAAGCTATATCGGCCGCGTGGTATCACCAAATGGAACCGGGCCATCATCGAGTGCGTCATCACTATTCTCTACAGCAAAGCCGACGCCGTCATCGCCCTCAGCCGCAAAAGCGTCGCCCAGCTTAGTGGCTGGCAGGACGATGATCATCTGTACGATTTGACATTGCTGCCAAATGGTGTTAATGCTCTGCCGCGGCCGTCGGCGGCTCAGCTCAAGGCCTTTCGGGCGCAGTGGGGTCTACGGGCGTCTGATGAAGTATTTGGCTTCATTGGGCGGCTGGGCGAAGAGAAAAACTTACCGATTCTGATCCGGGCCTTTGACAAGTACGTCGCCAAGGCTCGCCCCAAATCCAAATTGCTGTTCGTCGGCGATTTCGAGTACCGCAAAAAGCTTGAGGAGATGGCGGCCGAGAGCAAGTACGCTGATCGGATCATTTTTACCGGTGCCCTGCCGCGCGAGGAATTAGGCGTAGCCTATCAGGCGCTGGATGTGTTTTGCTTCCCGTCACTCAAGGATACGCAGGGCTGGGTGCTACACGAAGCAGCGCACGCCCGCAAGCCAATTATCATCATTGACACGCAAGTATCCGAAGTAGTGCGTGACGGCGTAAATGGTATATTCGTGAAAAATCGGCCCAAGAGTATGGCGGATGCTATCATCACACTGCTCCGTTCGCCGGCCCGCCGAGCAAAGTTTGGCACCGAGAGTAAAAAATTAGCGGCCACATTCACCGAGCGCCGCCAGGTTCGTAAATTAGAGAAATTATATCGCCGGGTTATCGCCCAGAAAGCTGCCGCCGCGTCTCGCGATCTTGATCGCGCCGCTTGATGGTTTCGCGTTTGTCGTAGGTTTTTTTACCTTTGGCGAGGGCGATGACTACCTTGATAAATTTGCCGCTGGTCAGTAATTTGGTCGGCACGATGGTTAAGCCTTGCTGTTTGGCCTCAGAAAAGCGCGTTAATTGGCGTTTGCTGACTAATAATTTCCGCGCTGAAGTGTCAATGCTGCGAGTATTTGCCTGGCCGCGAACGTTCAGCCGCAGCGAAAAACTAGCGTTATTCAGCCACAACTCACCGTCACGCAGACTAACGAATGCACCTTTGAGTTGGACGTGCCCTTCCCTGGCAGCGCGCACTTCCATGCCCGTCAGCACCAGCCCGGCCACAACCTCCTCGCCCAACTCATAGTCAAACCGCGCTCGGCGATTTACGACGGCTTGAGTGGACGGCTTTTTGGTCTTGGTGGGCTTGGTCACGTGATTATTGTAGCATGTAGGCTGGAGCCTTAGCTAGAAGAGGATTGGTCTGTCTGGGTCGCGTCCTGTTGCATCTAATCTAGAGGCGAGAAAAGTCTTTCATTGGGATCTTCTGGCGCTGCAATTTCCTCTTTTGCTAGAATCATCATACTATTCTGTAACTTATTCATGGAGTCTGCGAGTTCTCCCAGGGCTGCTTGCTTTTGCGACACATCTAATTCATCATCATGATATATGCTATCAACACGATCCAGAGACTCGTAATATAATTGGCGAAGTAACCCTGACTTGTCTGATGTAAAAATAAGCGGAAGGGGGCCTGGAAGTCCTGCTTCATTTAACAACACTTGACGCGCTAAGCGATTCTTTCCTTCTGTATTGTCTAGTAGTCCAGCTAGCTCACTTTCGAGGATGTTTTGGATAGCTTCAATAACAATCTCTGCGTAAACGAGGCATAGCATTGCCTGCTCAGGGTTTGGAGGGTTTAGAATTTGCTGTCCGATCACATCAAGTTTGTCTGGGGCGTCGACTATGTAAATTTCGTTTGGATTAACTATATCAAGTTCGTGCTCAGACGGTGCACCAACGCTAGTGCCGCTGGCTGGGTATCTTTTATCTGTTGGCTCTTGTGATGCTCGTGGTGCCGTCTCTATATTCATACTTTTATACCAATAAATTTCGATTTGATTATTAGCGCTAGCCTGCTAGTTTAGTTAATTCGTCCTCAACGTCGTTTACTTTTGCTAACAGCTTAGTCCTTTCTGTGAGTAACCTCGTTAGCTTACTACGGCGTTTTTCCATTTCTGCTTCTACCGCAGAAAATTTTTTAAATTGCTCTTTGACACTGTCGTTGTACTCGAGTTCCTTGGAATAGTCGTCCAGTGTTGTTAGTAGATACTCAAGGTTGCTGTCCAGTTTCTCTTTGGGGAGCCGTCCTCTAACTGCAGCAATATAGGTAAATACAGACGTGGCGACATCCTGGATATCATTGTACAACTCTTTGCTATATTTACCGGTAGCTACATTGAACTCTATAAGAGCATTTTGTGCCGCTTCACGGTCGCCAGTTGATGTCACTTGGGTAATATAGCCAACGCAGTTGAGGCTATCAGCGAAACTCAAGACGTAATCAGGGTCGTCTCTCTTGTCAACCTCTTTACACTTATCTCGTATGGCGTTAATTGTTGGGTGTGTTTGCCTCATGTCGTCAGTGAGACGGGGGATCTCCTGTATGCGCGCTGGGCGGGCTGGGTGGTTTTTACTCATGGTTTCCATAGTTTTTAACTATAACATAAAATAATTTAAAAAGCAATAACAACGTATGTACCGAGGCATGCTGTGTGCTACACTTTGTAGCTGAAAGCATCGGGCATTATGTAATTGGCGTACACGTGTCCACCGAATATTTAATGATCATCGACCGTTAAAGGGGGTTCATCCGTCAGAGCACTGACTCGCACGGCGGCTACTATTCCTAGTTGTTTGATATCATTTGACCACTGATCTTTCCAAGCACGATTCTTTCTATTGGTCCTGTCTTTGGCCTTATGTATATCAACAATCAGTTGCAGCATCGTGTTGTTGAGTGTACCCTCAATCAGGTTGCCGTCAGCATCACGATCACAGACGAAGCCCTCAATCGCCTCGTTCATATTCTTGGTAATTTCATCCGTTGGGATGCGGTGTCTGGCGTACAGGATGAGAGCTGTCATGCGCTTTAGATTATTTATCGTAACTTCTCGGGATTCATGCATTCCTGGATCACCTAACGCGTCTTTGGCTTGAGCAAAGATATCATCAAGGCGCGACTCATATCCCTCCATGATGGTTGCTATAGTTTCCGGCGTTTTTGCCGTGTTTGTTGGCGGTTTGTCGTGTATACCCATAATGGTAGCATATCATATATCTGCGTTTGTGCCAGGTGCGGTCTTATCGTCAAAAAACAGCCAGCCGGCTCTGGTCATAAGGGTGATATGCTACAATATCCCAAGCATGATAGCCGACATTCACATCACTGAGAAGAGTTTTGGCGACAAGACGTTGATGCGCGACGTCAAGTTCAGCGTGGATGATGGCGAGAAGGTTGGCGTGGTCGGCCGCAATGGCGTCGGCAAGTCGACGTTGTTTGGCATCTTGGCGGGCACGGACACTGATTATACTGGCGAGGTGATTTTTCGGCGCGGCATCACCGTGGCCAGTACGGCGCAGGAGCATCATGGTTTGGGCGATCAGACGGTGCTGAGTTATATTTTGGCGGGACTGCCGGAATATTCGCGTTTGAAGAAAATTATCGATGAGTACCCTGAGACTATGGGCGATAATATGCGCAAAATTGAGGAGTATACCCAGGCGCTGGAGCGATTTGACCAGAAAGGGTTTTACCAGATTGAGGAGAAGATTGCCCGAGAGCTCGATAATTTTCAGCTGAGCGGATGCGGCGAGCGGCCGCTTGGTTCTCTGTCGGGCGGTCAGAAGCGGCTGGTGGAGATCGTGAAGATTATGCATTCGGAAGCGCATTTGGCACTGATTGATGAGCCGACCAACCATATGGATTATGTGGCCAAGCAGCAGTTTATCGACTGGATGAGTTCGCAGCCGCGCCAGGCTATGTTGATCATCACGCATGATCGCGATGTGCTGGGCCGGGTGGACCGGATTATTGAACTCAAAGATGGCGGGTCGGTCAGCTACCGCGGTAATTATGATGCCTACCTCAAGCAAAACGCTCAGGCGACGGCGGCGGGCATGAATAATTTTGAGCACATTGAAAAGCGGATGACTAACCTTAGGCAAAAGGCGCTGGACTATCAGCGGCTGAAGGAAAAGTCGCGAAACCCCGGCACCATCCAGAAATTTAAGCGATTGGAGAATGAAGCGCGGGCGGAGCTGGCGGAATTATCGGAGATGGACAAGCCGACGTTTTGGATCGACAAGGAGTCGGCTGGACAGCTTGATTATAAATCGGCCGAGCGTTACGGCAGGTTCAAGGCGCGCAATATTCGGCTATCGATGAAAGACGCGGCCAGTCGTAGCCAGCATGTGCTGGTGCGGGTTGAGGATGTGGCAGTTGGGGTTGGTGAGCGGATATTGTTTGAGGGCGTGAATATTGATCTGCGTGAGGGTGAGGCGGTGGAGCTGCGCGGCCGTAATGGCGCCGGCAAGACGACACTGATTCGGATGTTGTTGGGGCAGCGGCGAGGTTCGGATTCCAGTCTCTCTGACAAGTCGATAGCTCTGCGGACAGCGTTGCCGGATGCATTCGACTTGGAGGAGATGGCTGGAAGACGAACCGCGGTAGTCACTCCACCGTCCTCCGCCAGAGCACACTCTTCGCTCAAATCTCCATTGGAGATTTCTCGCGAGCGTTCGGCTGAAACGTCCATTACTCACGAACGTTTCACAGTCTCTGGCGGAGGAGGTGTTGTGGCTACCGCCCCCGTCCTCTACTCTGGTAATCTCTTCCTCGACCCGCAGGTGCGGGTGGGCGTGTATGAGCAAGAGATTGATGAGCGGTATTTGACGGATCCGTTGGAGGCGGCGATTGAGAAATTGTATCTTAGCCGCGATCTGCCGATTTCTGATACCAAAATTCGCCAATTGCTAGCTGATTATCTGTTCACCGAAGCGGATCGGATGACGCCACTGGCGCGCCTGTCGGGTGGTCAGAAAGCCCGCTTTCAGATCATCGCTATGCTGGCGAATGACCCGCAGCTACTAATTTTAGATGAGCCAACCAACCACCTTGACCTACCGAGCATTGAGGAGTTAGAGACGGCACTGGCGAAATATTCTGGCGCTATCCTCTACGTCAGCCACGACAATTATTTCCGCCAAGCAGTTGACGGTGAGGTGGTGCAAATTGGTGCGGCTTGAGTGATTGAATAAGCCAATTAAAATACCGCGAGAATAAAAACCTCGCGGCATCTTAAGTCTCAAAAATTATTCGGCGATTAAACCGTTTTTCCGGAGCGCATCCTGAAGCTTCGGCCGGTCGAATCCCAGGATGACCTCGCCGCAAACATCAGTTACCGGCACACCTTGGAAATTGCCGCCATTCTTGCTGAGCAATTCTTCCTTGGCGCTTGGATCAGCCTCAATGTCCTTGGCGACAAAATCGATGCCGAGTTTTTTCAACCACTCCATCTCGGTGTGGCAGA
Source organism: Candidatus Saccharibacteria bacterium oral taxon 488 (assembly GCA_046846435.1). Taxonomy (GTDB): domain Bacteria; phylum Patescibacteriota; class Saccharimonadia; order Saccharimonadales; family Saccharimonadaceae; genus Nanosynbacter. The sequence goes on from CP128407.1 coordinate 350,682, forward strand.
ATGCGCACCAGCTGGTGCTATAGACAGTGACTTTAGCGTCTTGGTGATTGGCCGTATTATCTTCGCTCATAACTTCCCTCCTTATGGCTTTTCTCTATTGTAGCATAAGCATCGGTGCCTCGGCAATGCTACTCTAGTCTCGGGACGCCCGACTCGTTAAGTGCCAGCCGTCACACCCTCGGCAATAATACACGTCTAACTCCAGCTTTGGTGACACCAGCTCCTGCGTATCGGCAGCTCGCCTGGCGATTTGCTCGGTGGCGAAGCGGCGCTTGCGCCGGCAAGCGTCGTGATCGGCAGTTGTCAGCGTCGGCTTGACGAACGTTCGGGCTGATTTTGGTTGGTTTTTCGGGTAATTTCGCCGTGGCATCTTGTCAAGAGTATAGCATGTTGCTATAGTGACAGAGTAATGGCTGAGAGACCAGATATTGAGAATGGCGTAACGACAGCGACGGAAGTGGCGGCGGCTCGGGTTATTCTCGGGACGATCGGCGACACAACGTGGCGAATGTTTGTGCCGAGCATCGGCTGTACGCTGCTGGGTGTGTGGCTGGATAGTGTGTTTGGCTTGAAGCCGTGGCTGATGTTTGCTGGCGTGGTACTTGGCTTTGTGGGCGCATATCTACTGGTGAATAAGCAGCTGGGGCGTGTGAAACGAAAAAAGGAGCGTAAAAACATATGATGCAACGATTTGCCAGTGCCGGTCCGCACATTTCAGTCAAAGCTGATGGGGTAGCGAATGTTTTAGGCGTGTCGATCACCAATTCGCACATGCTTGGCGCGCTGGGGCTAATCGTTTTGGTGTGGCTGATGTTTCGGACGCGGGCAGCGGTGCTGGGCAAGAAAAAGCATACTTTCGCAACGAAGTTGATTCACTGGACATTTGATGGGCTGTATAACACGGTTCGCCAAGTTATCCCGGACCAGACATGGGCGCGTCGAGTGGCGCCGCTGTGCATCACCATATTCTTTTTCGTGGTGGCGCAGTATTGGCTGGGACTGCTGCCGATCGTAGGGCCGATTACTGTGGGTAGTCATGGTACGCCGCTGTTTCGTGGCGGCGTGGCTGATCTGAATATGACATTTGGCCTCGCTATCGTGACGATTATCGCGGCGCAGGTGTACGCCTTCAAATACCTTGGTTTTAAGGGTAATATGGGCCGCTACTTTGTTAATCCACTGCGCGATCCGATCATGGCGTTTGTCGGCATTTTGGAGCTGGTGGCGGAGTTCTCGCGCCTGCTGGGGCTAAGCTTCCGTTTGTTTGGCAACGTGTTGGCCGGTGAAGTGCTGCTGATCATGATCGCCTTTTTGACGCAATATATCTCGCCGGCGGCGCTCCAGCCGTTCTATCTGTTCGAGCTGTTTATCGGCGGTATTCAGGCGTACATTTTCTTTATGCTGTCAACGGTATTTATTTCGCTGGGGCTGGCTCACCACGACACACACGAGCCGACTGATCATGCTCATTCACCTGCTGATACGACGAAACTCGCGGCGGCGAATGATTAGAAAAGTAAAGTATTAAATAAAGGAGAAATTATATGAAAGAATTAGCATTTGCACTCACCTACGCCATCCCGGCTGCGCTGGCAGCAATTGGCGCTGGTATCGTCGGCGCGGCAGCGATGAACGCGGCTGGCCGCAACCCAGAGAAAATTAACGATTTACGCACCATGATGATCCTCGGTATTTCGTTCATCGACGCCCTGGCGATTATCGGTTTCGTGGCGGCTATCGTCGGCAAAGTTATGTAATTTGAGGGGTAAATTGTGGAGAGAATTTTGACACAATTTGCGAGTGCCGAAGCGCACGCGGCCGAAAAGGCTGACCTGTTCAGTTCGCTGGGCATTGATTGGAAGCTGCTGATCTTGCAGACGGTGGCGTTCTTGATCTTGCTGGTGATTCTCCGCAAGTGGGTGTATCCGCCACTGGCAGCGATGCTCGACAAGCGCGAAAAAGACATGCGCACAGCCGAAAAGGCGGCGCAGTCGGCGCGTGATAACGCTGATAAGGCTGAAAAAATGACCAACGAGTTGATGCGAAAAGCTCGGGCGGAGGCCAGTGATATCGTGGCGGCAGCGCGTGAGGAGGCGGCCTCGGTCGTCGAGCAGGCCGCCGCTAAGGCGACTGCCAAGTCCGAGACCATCGTCAGCGCGGCGCAGGCGGAAATTGCTAAGGAAGTTGAACAGGCCAAGAAAGCATTGCACAATGAAACGCTGGAATTGGTGGCTGAGGCGACTGGCAAGGTTTTGAACGAAAAGGTTGATGCTAAGACAGACGCCACGCTGATCGCGACTGCGGTCAAGGAGGTCGCCTAGTCATGGCGCGGACGCTTCGGCGAAAGTTGGCACGACACGCGGCCGAGCGGTTGCTCAAGGGCGACGTGACGGTGATTGATGAACTGGCGGCACTGATCGTCCACGAGCGGCGCGAGCGAGAGGTTGATCTGTTGGTGCAGGATATCGAGGCGGAATTGGCTGAGCGCGGGACAGTTGTAGCGACGGTTGAGAGTGCAACGCCGCTGGACGCAGCGACGAAGGATGCAATTAAACGGCTACTATCATCTAACTTGGGCATGGAGTCGCTGACATCTGTGGAGGGTCGCTCTGCAGCCCGAGCGTCCAGAAAGGACGCCCGGAGCGAAGCCCGCGTACCCGAAGCAGATGGTAGCGACCGTGCCACTCAGCACGTCGAACTTCCTGATACGGAAGTCCCGAGCGACCGCATCGCTCAGGTGCGCCTGCGCGAAATCATCCGTTCCGAGTTGATCGGCGGGGTGAAGATTACCACGCCGACCCAAGTGATGGACGCGACAATTGCCAAGAAACTAAACGACTTGCGGGCGAAGAAAATCTAGGAGGAAAAATGAGCAAGATTGATGTGACAGAACTAGCCAAAAGCCTGCGGGAAAAAATCGCGCAGCTGGAGGCGACGGAAGGACTAGAGGACGCTGGTGTGGTCATCCGCGTTGGTGACGGCGTGGCGTGGGTGCACGGCCTCAGTAAAGCTGGCTACAGCGAAGTGCTAGAGATTGAGACTGATGGTGGCGTGGTGGAAGCGTTTGCCCTGAACTTGATGGAAGATGAAATTGGTGCGGTGATCCTCGGCGGCGAAGAAAAAGTCAAGGCTGGCGCCAGCGTTCGCCGCAAGGGTGCGGTGCTGGATGTACCAGTTGGCGAGGAGTTGCTCGGCCGCGTGGTTGACCCCTTAGGTCGGCCGCTTGATGGTGGGCCAGCTATCAAGACCAAACAACGCGGGCTGATTGAGCGGCCAGCCATCGGCGTGATGGGCCGCAAGTCGGTGCATGAGCCGCTGATGACCGGTATCATGTCAATCGACGCCATGTTCCCAATCGGTCGCGGGCAGCGCGAGCTGATCATCGGCGACCGCCAGACGGGAAAGACGGCGATTGCCATCGACACCATGATCAACCAGGCACGGCAAAAGACCGGCGTAGTCAACGTCTATGTGGCGGTTGGACAGAAATTATCAAAGATTGCTCGGTTGGTTGACCGCCTGAAAGAAGAAGGCGTGATGGAACAAACCATCGTGGTGGCGACCAGCCCGTCGGACGCAGCTTCCCTGCTGTACTTGGCACCATATGCTGGTACGGCCATGGGCGAATATTTCCGTGACAACGGCGGCCACGCGCTGATGATTTATGACGATTTGACCAAGCACGCCGTGGCCTACCGCCAGATGTCATTGCTGCTGCGCCGCCCACCAGGACGCGAGGCGTACCCTGGCGATGTTTTCTACCTGCACTCTCGCCTGCTGGAGCGTTCAGCTAAGTTGTCGGACGAATTGGGCGCTGGTTCACTGACTGCCCTGCCGATCATCGAGACGCAGGCTGGTGATATCTCGGCCTACATTCCAACCAATGTGATTTCCATTACCGACGGTCAGATTTTCCTCGAGACCGATCTGTTCTACCAAGGTATTCGCCCAGCCATCTCTGCTGGTCTATCGGTCTCCCGCGTTGGTGGTGCTGCTCAGACCAAGGCGGTTAAGTCGGTCGGCGGTAACTTAAAGCTCGGCCTTTCGCAGTTCCGTGAATTGGCATCATTTGCCCAGTTTGGCTCAGACCTGGATGATGCGACCAAGGCGCAAATTGACCGCGGTCAGCGCTTGACTGAGCTGCTCAAACAGCCACAGTATCAGCCGATGAGCGTTTGGGAGCAATTTGTTAGCATCCACGCGGTGACGAGCGGCGCCTTTGACGACGTGCCAGTTGCCAAGATCAAGGAAGCGCAGGCCGGCTTGCTAACGTACCTCTGGAACAATGCCAAGGACGCCATGCGCGAACTCAACAAGGGCGCCAAGCCAACCGACGAGCAACTCCGGGTCATTGACGAGGCAACCCAAGTGGCAGCGAAAGGGTTTGAGGAGTAATTCATGCCGAGTACTCGTGCGCTGAAAAATCGTATTCGCTCGGTGGATTCGACCAAGCAAATCACCAAGGCGATGCAGTTGGTGGCCGCCAGCAAAATGCGCCGCGCCCAAGAGGCGGACAAGGCCTCGGCTCCTTATACACTGGCGGCCGAGGAACTGCTGAGCTACCTAGCCAGCCAAGGTGCGACGGATAATCACCCGCTGTTTAAGCGCCGCAAAATTACCAAGCGCTTGATCATCGTCATCGCTAGCGACAAAGGTCTGGCTGGTGCGTATAACACCAATGTCCTGAAGAAATATCTGGAGCTGCTGAAGCGTGATGATGAGCGTGGCATTGAAAACTTAACCTTGACGATTGGCCGCCGAGCTTCGCAATTTGCCTCGCGCCTGAAGGATACGAAGATTATCGGTACGTACGAGGATTTGCCAGATCAGCCGTCTGGACTCACCTTTCATACGATTTTGAATACCGCCATTAGCATGTTTGAGAATGGCGATGTTGACGCGGTGACGCTGGTGTATACGCAATTTGTCAATAGCATGGTGCAGACGGCGGAGCTGTCACGCTTGCTGCCGGCAGGTACTAAAGCCTTGATTGATCCGAGCGAGGTACCGAACACAATTTCTGACGCCAAGTACGAGCCAAGCATCCCAGAAGTGTTGGATGCGGTGGTCTATCGTCTGACGGGCGCGCGGCTGTTCCAGGCGCTACTGGATGCCCGCGCGAGCGAGCACTCCATGCGGATGATGGCCATGAAGAATGCCACCGACAATGCGTCTGATCTGGTGGATGACTTGACGCTAGCGATGAACAAGGCCCGTCAGGGCGCGATTACTCAAGAGTTAGCGGAAATTTCCGGCGGCGTGGAGGCGATGGAACAATGAGCGTGTATTTTGCTTGCTACGATGAAGATCAGCTCTCAGGAAAAGTATCCTTGCGCACTGAAGCTATCCAGCGAACTAAACGGGGTATTTTGGATAAAAATTTAATAATTGATAGGATCATTACTTCACCGCTTCTTGTTGCAAGGGCTGCCGCTAAGGAAATAGCTCAAACGGCTGGATCCGATGATGTACAAATTGGTGTTGATGAGCGATGGCTGGATTTTGATATCGACGCATTAATGTACTGGTTGAGAAATGGGTGGCACGGTAAATCCCCGAGACCAGAGCGTGAGCTCAGGCCGCTAGATAAGATATTAACAACTATCGCATCTGCTTATGAGGACGCAGTTCGTTTGCCTGGAGTTACTCTCATCATTAGCAATAGCGAGGTGTATAAATTTTTGCAAGCATATATACAGAGATTATCTATTGATGAAGTGGCATCGCTAAAAGGTATTAAGAATGGCGAGATAATCGAGATAGTAAAAGGAGGAATTGATGAGTAAAACACTAGGAAAAATTATTCAAATCGTTGGCGTGGTGGTCGATGTGGAATTTCCGCAGAGCGTTAAATTGCCGGCGATTTATGACGCGTTGCATGTCAAGAACGGCAAAGAGACGCTGGTATTGGAAGTAGCGCAGCACCTCGACGAGCACACGGTGCGGACGATTGCCCTGTCGTCGACCGACGGCTTGGCTCGCGGTGCGGAAGTGGTGGCGACTGGTGCACCGATTTCTGTGCCAGTGGGTGCTGAGACTCAGGGGCGCATGTTCAACGTGGTTGGTGAAGCGATTGACGAAAAGCCGCAACCAAAGGGCAAAACCGCACCGATTCACCGCCCTGCTCCGGATCTTTCCGAGCAGTCAAACAAGACGGAGATTTTGGAAACTGGAATTAAGGTTGTCGACCTGATCGCGCCGCTGGCCAAAGGTGGTAAAGCTGGCTTGTTTGCCGGTGCTGGTGTCGGTAAAACAGTCTTGATTACCGAGCTGATCAACAACATCGCTAAGTTTCACTCTGGTAACTCGGTCTTCGCCGGCGTTGGTGAGCGTACTCGCGAAGGAAATGACTTGTACTACGAGATGGAAGAAGCCGGCGTGCTGGACAAGACCTCGCTGGTGTTTGGTCAGATGAACGAGCCGCCTGGCGCACGTCTGCGCGTGGCGCTGTCGGGTCTGGCAATGGCTGAAGCCTTTCGTGACGAAGGTAAAGACGTGCTGCTGTTTATCGATAATATTTACCGCTATACCCAGGCTGGTGCCGAGGTGTCGGCGCTGCTGGGCCGTCTGCCAAGCGCTGTGGGCTATCAGCCAAACTTGCAGCAAGAAATGGGTGCTCTGCAGGAGCGCATTACCTCAACGAAAAAGGGATCGATCACCTCTGTTCAGGCAGTGTATGTGCCAGCTGACGACTTGACCGACCCAGCGCCAGCGACGACGTTCGCTCACCTGGATGCGACCATCGTGATGAACCGTGCTTTGACGGAAATTGGTATCTACCCTGCTGTCGATGTGCTGGACTCCAGTTCTAACTCGCTGGATCCAGAAATTGTTGGCGAGGAGCACTACCGCGTGGCGCGCGAAGTTCAGCGAGTATTGCAGCAGTACAAGGAACTACAGGATATCATCGCTATCCTCGGTATGGAAGAATTGTCGGATGATCAGAAGCAAATCGTTGCTCGGGCTCGCCGTATCCAGCGCTTCCTGGCGCAGCCATTCCACGTGGCTGAGAAATTTACTGGCAACCCTGGCGTGTACGTCAAGCTGGAAGATACCATTCGCGACGCTGCCGACATTTTGGCTGGTAAATACGACGATAAGCCGGAAAGCTGGTTCTACATGGTGCAAGGCACATTAGCCGACCAGGTAGCTCGCGACGCTGAGGCAGCAAAGCAACCAGAGGCAAAGAAGGACTAGCCTGATGAATTTGAAGCTGGTAACGCTCGGGGGTGTCAAGCTGGAAGAAGCGATATATTCGGTGACTATTCCGACGATTGATGGCGAGATTTCGGTGCTGCCGAGCCACGAGCCGCTGGTGACGGTGGCCAAGGACGGCGTGATCACCGTGCGCCGGCGTCAAGAAGACCCTGACAATCAGTTGGAATATTTCGCGATCTCCGGCGGCGTGGTAAAAATCGATTATTCATCAGTGCAGATCCTGGTGGACGAGGCTGACCATGGCGACGACATCATCGAGGCGGAAACTCAGGCAGCACTGGAGCGCGCCATCAAAGCCCGCGACGAAGCCGGCGACCAAGTCGAGCGCGAGAAAGCCAAACAGCTCATCGACCGGCACATGGTGCGGCTCAAGGTTGCAGACTTGCATCGGCGTAAGCGACGACATTAGGATATTAGGTTGCGCTCGGTCCAATCAGGATGTCGAGACTGCTACGTATAGCAGAGGTAGCCATCTTTGCTTCTAGCTGTCTCTGTATCGGAAAAATATCGGGTATATTTTCTTCATAGATGTGTAGGAAGTGGTCATCAAATTGTTGCTGGCTGACAGGAGATAGTTGGGTACCAAATCGGGTGAGGGATTCTGCATATAATAGGATATCGTCAGACACATCCTCCATGTCGTGCAGCTTCCCTATTGTTGTGAGGTCAATAATACGTGTTCTACCGTTAATATCGCTCGCGGTATTTTTTACCTGAAAATCGCCGTGCACTAAGCCCTTGCTATTTAAAATAACTAATGTTTGCGCGGCGACCGTGAGGGCTTCTGCTATCTTTGACTCCGTTGGTTTGTGTGATTCTTGCAGAAGGATATTGTCATAGCTCACAACTCCTTGGTCGAACTCAGTGATAGTACTGAAATTACCTCCTGTTTTAGCAAATCCCAATGCCCGAAAAGCTGTTCTCCCTCTTTATTAAGATATTTTTCTGCTTTATATTCGCGGACGGCGTGTCTTGCGGACTCAACTGGTTTGATGGCGACCGGTTGGGTGGTTAGGGCGCTAGATTGTTCTGGTATTATCATATTGCCAAACTTGACGCGATGGACGCTGTCTTTTCTACCCTTTGCGTAGTCTGGTATTTCATGGATCTGAACACTTGATGTTGGCTGGCCTAACTTTGGCAGTTGGGATAGTAGTATTACTCCCTCTGGCAACCACTCTCTTATAGTGTCCGATGTAACATCTCGTGTATAAACATAGGACAAACCATACTTCATACGATCATGCATATTTCTTATTATATCATAATATCTATATATTTTCAATAATTTTCCGGACTTCGTCGGTGCTGGTGGTGTGCATCAGCTGGTCGCGCAGTTCCTTGGCGCCGTCGAAGTCGCGGATGTAGATTTTGAAGAAACGTTTGAGGGTTTCGTAGGGGCGTCCGAGGGTTGGCTGGTAGTGGTCGAAGAGGTCGAGGTGGTAATGTAGTAGATATATAAGTTCTGATTTAGTATTGCCGCTCCCGTCGTCGCCGTCTGCGACGGCACGTAGGTCGCTAGACGCGGGTTCTGCTAGTCGGTCCGCCCCTTCTTCTGAAAAATCAGAGATTTGTTCAGAAGTGGGTGCTGCCCCACCGACTATCACCCGCTTATCCTCGATCTCCGAAGACACTCCGCCTTTCCTAAAACAAAACGGATCGCTGAAAATTCCCCGCCCGATCATGATGCCGTTGATGCCGGGATGTTGACGGACTAGTTCTAGACCATGGGTTCGGTCGCGGATATCTCCGTTGATAGTCAAGAGAGTTTGTGGGGCGATTTCGTCGCGTAGCTTGATGATGTCGTCGATAAGATCGTAATGTGCCGGGACTTTGCTCATTTCTTTTTTGGTGCGTAAATGAATTGTCAGATTGACGATATCTTGCTGTAAAATAGTCGCCAGCCATTCGCGCCATTCATCGACATGGGTGTAGCCCAGCCTGGTTTTGACACTGACCGGCAGCCCAGCGGTTTTAGCAGCAGCAATGGCGGCAACCGCGACGTCGGGTCGGCGGATCAGTGCCGCTCCCCCGCTTTTGATGGCGGATTTGGCGGGACAGCCCATGTTGATGTCAATGCCGTCGAAGCCGAGCTTGGCACAGTGAGAGGCAAATTGCTCCATATCACCTGGCTCGCCGCCCCAGATCTGGGCGACTAGTGGATGCTCATCGTCGGTTTTGATGAGCCGTCCAGCGATGGCCTTGTCGCCGGCATGCACCCAGCCCGTCGCATTGGCAAACTCGGTGAAAAACACGTCGGGGCTGCCCGCCTGCTTGACGACATGACGAAACACCACGTCAGTGACGGCTTCCATCGGCGCCAAGATGAAAAATGGCTGCGGTAGATTGTCCCAACATGTCATGTTCACGTCACCAGTCCCTTACTAAACAATATACTTTCCGCGATAAATAGACGTAGTGCGTCCAGCTCGCCGCGAACCTGTGCTCGCTCCAGATAGGTATAGTACGCTCGCTTGCGCTCTTTGGTGACGAGGGGCGGCACCAACCCCAGTTGCAGGGCCTGGACAAAGAGCAAGAGTCGCCCGGTGCGACCGTTGCCATCGCTAAATGGATGGATTTTTTCAAATGTCGCATGAGTACGGGCTAGCCATTCTATCGGCTCTGTTTTGGGTAGCTCGTTCATTTCATCAATACACTCGGACATCGCTTCAGCAACCCGCAGATGGTTTACTGTTGTGACACGACTACCCGTGATGCGCACACCGTGCCGGCGGTAGAGTCCGGCGTCAGACACCAGCGTATTCATCAGTCGGACGTGCGTTTGCAAGATCAGCTCTTCGCTCCACGTAAAATTTGCCCCTTTTTCATGTAAGGCATCCAGCAGAAAATAGAGCGCAGTGCGGTGGTTACGGGCTTCTATCTGTTCGCGCGCTGTCTTGTTGGCGAGAACGCGATTATCATCGTTCAGCACCTCTGCGACGTCTGCTAGGGTCATTGTGCTACCCTCGATCGTGTTCGTGTGGTAGGTCAAGTGGAGCGTCAGGATGTCAAGTAGTTCTTGATTCGCCAGGAGTGTCCGGATCGTCATGCGGCTGGCCTGGGCGGCACGTTCAGTAGCGAGGCGCTTCGCCTCGTCGATGGTGTCCTGCCCGATCATCTCTTGATGTAATAGCTGAATATTCGCCAGGTTTTTGGCGCGCGGCGACATGTGTTGGTGTACCCAGGCGTTGAGTGTACGCACCGGCACATCTAAGCGACGTGCCAGTTGTTCTTGGGTAAGGCCTGTCCGCATCAGAATTTCTTGGAGTAATTGCGCTGCGTTCATGTCGTGATATTACCAAAACATCATGATGTTTGTCAAATAGCACGATGTTTGCTAGGAGTCTGATGGCATGGTGGCGAGGGTTTTTGGATGTACAAGTGGCTACCCCTGCCCGACAATCACCCCAAAAAAGGTGAAATCCCCGCGTCATCGTTGACGCGGGGTGGTGGACTCAAGCGGTTCTGCTCGGAGTTGATCTCATCGCTGAGAAAAACTGCCACGAGTGAATCTCGCGAGTCCGGGGATTTAGGGCCCCGCGACCAGATGAAGAATGCCCGTCTTCCCGAGGAGGCTGGTCGCGGGGCGGAGGTCTATACTCCCATAGTGACCTCCCTTCTCCCCCTTTCGGGGGTTTCATCCCGGGGCTCTCCCGGGAAGATTGAAGGGCGAAAACAACACCGTTTTCGTGATAGACCAGAGTGGAGGTTACTGGTCTATCACACGTACTGCAGCTCAACACTGAACACAGCACGTACCCCAGTGGATGTGGCGGGAGTCGAACCCGCCCTGGGCCCCCTTAATGGGCACATCCTTGTGGGCGGACGGACGCCCTGTTGCTGAGCTTGCTAGCTCAGCGGGTTCGGGGTGCACGTACCCCGACCGTCGTCATATCGTAAATCACCTAGGTGATTTACGATTTTCTTTGAGCCAAGCGCGGTAATTTCTACCGCGCTGACTGCCCTCTTTCTGCACTTTGTTGAGAAGGAAGGCATCGTCCCTTTTCGCCGGCTCGTTGGCGGCGAGCCGCCGCAGTGCCGCGTCCATACGTTCCGACAAACCCATGAGGCTTTCACCTCCCTTCTGCCGCAGATACGCGGCTCCCCGCTGGACTTTCCAGTGGGCGGGTTGTTGGCGGAGTCTTTTCGTGCTTTGCTCTCGTGCTGAGCAAAACAAGGTTGCACGTATCCGACATGCAACAGACTCTGCTCGAGAGTGATTCTATTTATATCAATAAAATAAAGAAATGTCAATACATTTTGGCATAATTTCTTACGCCGCCTCTGTTAACAAATCATCCTCAAACTGCACCATCCCCTTATAATCCGCCGAATACCCAGAAATATCTGGCAGATCCAACGCGGTGATTTTCTGCCAGACGACATTAATCAGCTGGGCAAATTCCGCCAATTCTCCCTCGGAGAACGTATCCTCCAGGCTGAGGATGTCGCCAGTTTTCATATCTGGCTCGACGAACTGCAGGCGGGCGCCAGTGAAGCTGAAATTGCCATAATCGCGTGAGGACTCCACCAAGAGTTGATAAAACATCAGCTGCTGGCGGTATTTGTGGAGCTTGATTTTTTCATAGTCAGACGCGCCCTTCCAGGAGTGCGACGGCTTGCCAGTCTTGTAATCAGTCACGAATATGGTTTTATTATGCTTATCAATATCGGCGACGTCCAGCTTGCCGGTCAGACGCGCGCCGCTAACGACGACGCCTTGATGAGCGAAATCGAGTTCCGCGAGCTCGGTGTCATGAAACTCGGACGATTTGGCGTCCAGAAACGCCGTCAGTGCCGCCGTGCCTTTGTCTAGATATAGCTCGAAATCGTCGGGCGGCAGGTGTTGGGCCTCGAGTGATGTGCGGAAATAGTTGAGGATGCGCTCGGTAGGCGGCAGGCGGTGATCGGCGCGCAGCAGGTTGTGCAGCTGCTGGAGACTGGCGTGAATGGCGGTGCCATAGCTGGCAGCGGGGCTTTTGGCGGACGGAAAACGCAGCAGATTGTTCAACAAAAAGTTCTGCGGCCCGCCGCGCGAGACATCGAGGAAATTATTGAGATGCGTAATGGAAAGTTTGTAAGTCTCTAAGGTCGGCGCCAGCACGTCCTTGAGCTCCGCAGTGATCGGCGTGCTCAGCCGCATGCTCCAGTCGGTTTGTGCCACGGTAAGTTGCGCTGCGGGCGTGTCGGCGGTGGGGATGATCGTCGGCGCGTGGTCGGTTAGGAAGCTAGCGATCATGGTGTCGCTGCCGGCGTCGTTGGTCTGAGAGTACGTCATGGTCAAGGTGGTTTTGGCGCGGGTCATCGCCACGAAGAATAGCCGTAGCCGCTCGTCGTAGCTGGCGCCGGCGGGCTGGAGCTGGAGGTTGGCGGGATAGCGAATCAGCCGCGAGCGCGAGCGGACCTTCTCGCCCCAGGCGCTGTCGATTGCCCCGATGACAAAGACGTGCGGGAATTCTAGGCCTTTGGACTTGTGAGCGGTCATCAGGTTGATGGCGCCGCCGAGGGCGCTGGCCTGGGGACGGATGTGCGTCAGGCGGGTTTTGGTCGAGCGGTGCAGGTCGATGAATTCCAGGAAGTCCGCCAGCGTCGGGATTTCGTCGGTAGTGCGGTCGCGTAATTTTTGGCGCAGCGTGCGCAGGCTCTTGAGCGTGGTTAGGTAGGCGTCGGGATTTTGGGCGAGGTTATCGGGCGAGAAGTAGTGGGTGGCGAGAGAGGTGGGTGAGGAACTTTCCTCAGAGCTCCGTACAGCGACCATCGCCCGAGCGGCCTCGTTGGTTGGCGGTAAAGAACTCTTGTCGGAGCAAGCACTGCTGGAATTGCTCTGATCGACTCCGTGCAGCGATTGCAGCCCGAGCGTCCTCTGACGCCCGGCGCGTAAAGAGGAGTCGATTGGAGCAGTTCCAGCACCCATCTCTAACCCTAGCAACTTATCCAACTGCTCCTCCAGCGGCAGATTCGGCACGTCCTTCGCTCGCTCTAGCAGCCACTCGCCAAACGGCTGAAAGGTGCTGTTCGCCAGCATACTCTCCAGCCACAGCTCTCGATTTTTATACGCGTGGAGGCTGAGCCGCCATATATCCAGCACCGAAAAGCCAAACGCCGGATGGGCGATGACCTCTGGCAGTAGGCTGTTGGCGGCGTCGAGGTTGTTTTGATGAATCGCCATGACGACCCGCGCCAGCTTGTCCAGCGCCTGAATGATGTCCTGCTCTAAAATATCGTCGTGGCGCTCATAATTGACCATCAGATTCTGGCGATACAGATATGGCAACAGCTCGATCAGCTCCTTGTGATGGCGGGCGATGACGGTGATGTGCGCTGGGTTTTCGCCGCGTTCAATCAGCTCGGCAATTTGCCGAGCCACCCCTGCCCGCTCCTCGCTCACCGAGGTAAATTCCTGCACCTGAACCCGCGCGCCGCTACCGGACGCGTGCGCGGTCAATTGCTTTGATAAGCCGTCAATAGTATTCTCGAGGCGATCCGTCCCTTGGGTGATCACCCCGCGCGCCGCCGTCAGGATGTCGGCCGCCGAGCGGTAATTGTCCGTCAGCACAATGATTTTCGGGTCGTGATAGTGCTGGCGGAAGCGCTGGATATTGCCAACATCGGCGCCCTGAAAACTGAAAATCGCCTGATCGTCGTCGCCGACCGCCATGATGTTGGGATCGTCCTCATCACCAGTCAGGTCGAACAGCAGCCGCAGCTGCGCCAGGTTGGTGTCCTGAAATTCGTCGACCATGATGAACTGAAATTGCTCCTGAAGGTTGGCGCGCAGTTCCGGGTGGGACTCGCAGGCTTGAATGACGGACAAAATCATGTCGTCGTAGTCAAACAGCGAGCGCTCGGCCAGTACGTTGCCATATGCTTCGTAGACGTCAATGGCGGCGGATAATTTCTCGCTGGCGGCAAAATCTTTCAGGACGAACTCGCCGCCGGCGTTCTTTTCGCACCATTTGTTTTTCCAGGCGGTTAGCGGTTTGGTGGAGTTGGCGTCGATGGCCTCTTGGGCCGCGTGAGCGATGCTGAGCGCCAGGACCTGAGCGTATGGGGTGATGGAGGACGGCAGATTGGCGGCTGTAACAGAATTTCCCTCGCCGACCCTCTCGGCAATATTCTCTGCCAGCGGCGCAAATAACTCAATGGTTTTTTTAGAAATCTTACTCGCAAATACCTGCTGAATGTCAGCGGCAATGTCGGCGATGACGCGCTGATTATCCGCCGTAATCGCCCGCAGTTCCGCCGGGGTGAGACCGCTCTGCTTGAACTCGGAAATAACTCGGATTAATTCGTTGGTGTAGACGAATTCGCCGTTGTTTTTAACGCTCAGCGGATTACGCCAATCAAGCCCCTCCAGGATCCCCGTCACGATTTGGTGCTGCGTCAGCTCGTCCGCCGGCTGGCTATCAGCGCCGCGGAAAAAATACTGGCGGTGCTGATTGATAATCTCCGTGCCGAAGTTGTGAAAGGTGTGAATGGCGATTTTATACGCATCCTCGCCGATGATCTGGCGGAGGCGCTGGCGCATGTTGGCAGCGCCGCTCTCGGTAAACGTCAGGCACAAAATACTGTCCGGCAGCGTATCGGTCTGGCGCAAAATCTGGGCGGTGCGCATGCTCAGCAGCTCGGTCTTGCCCGTGCCCGGCCCGGCGATCACCAGGAGCGAACCGTGAATATAATCGACCGCTTGGCGCTGATTGGCGTTCAGCGTGGCGTAGCGAATGTCAAAATCCATGAGTCAATTGTAGCACGCTGGCACAAGCACTGGTAACAATGGTAAAATAGAAGGTATGCATGATGAACGGGCGCTCGCGGCGCTGATTGATGATCAGTTTGGACTGACGATCGAGATCCAGTCGGTCGTGCTGCCGATGAGCGATGTCAGCCGCACGGCGCAGGCAACGGTGGTGCTTGATAGGACGGGTGAATTGTTGGCTTACATCACAGCACGGGCCATCATGACGCTGGGTGATGTCAAGCGGTTGGTGCGGCGAATGGGCTTGCGGCCGGAGCGATTCGTACCGCCAAAACACCAGCCGAATTACTTTGACGATGTGGCGACCGAGAAGTTTCAGGCGGTTTTTCCGGGGATGAATGTGACTTCGCCGGATGACTTGATATATTATCGAACGCTGGTGCCGTATAATCCAGCCCTGGTCGTCATATCGGAGGTCAAGCGTGGCGAAATATACCAATTTGACCCGGACGCTCGCGGCGGCTATCGTGTCGGTGCGCGATTACATTACAAAAGGAGCGAAACAATATAATGCGAGATTATCTAGACATTATCAAGAGAAATTTACTGTCACCGATTGTGCTAGCGATTTTCCTGCTGGCCGGGGCGCTGATTTATGTGCGCGAGTACCGGGACGCTTGGTTTATCTCGGTGGTGATCGTGGTCAACTCGCTGATCGGCATCGTGCAGGAAATTCGTGCCAAGCGGGTGCTGCACCGGTTGGAACTGATGAGTGCGCCCAGGGCGCGGGTGTTGCGTGATGGTCAGGCGGTGGAAGTGCCGTATGATTCGCTGGTGGTTGGCGACGAGATTATCCTCAGGGCTGGCGATGAGCTGCCGGCGGACGCGACAGTAATGGTGTCGAAGGGTTTGGAGCTGAATGAAAGCATGCTCACTGGCGAGTCGGCGGCGATTGAGAAAGCGGTTGGCGACACGGTGCTGGCGGCAACCACGGTGTTGGCGGGCGAAGGTACGGCGCGGGTTGCGGCAGTCGGCGACCAGACGAAGGCCGGCGCCATCAGCCAAGTCCTCAAACGCTACAAGCCAGAGCTGACGCCCTTGCAGCGAGCAATTTGGCGGGCGATCACCTTCTTGACATACGGCGCGATTGTGTTAGCGGCGCTGATTTTTACCGTGTACTATTTGTCGGGTGATAATGTGGTGATTATCCTCAAGACGATTACCTCGGCGGCGGTGACGGTGGTGCCGGAGGGGCTGCTGCTGGCCAGTTCCCTGCTGCTGGCGTTCGGCTCGCTGCGGCTGGCGCAGGCCAAGGTGTTGCCGCAAAAGTTGGCGGCGATCGAGGCGATGGCGCTGCTTAATCTGTTGGCGGTGGACAAGACTGGCACACTAACCAGCGACGAGGTGACGTTGGAGCGGGTGGTGGCGTTTGATGAGATGATGTCGGCAAATTCAGTGCTGGATACCTCGGAAAAATCCGCAGCCCAAGCGGCCGCAGACAGTCCAGCGCGTAGATTCTCGGAGACAAAACTGTCTGAAACTGCTTCAGACGTTGCCGAGTTGGCCGCCCTCATCGCCCACGAAACCAGCGGCGGCAATATCACCGGGCAAGCGATCCTCGCAGAAATCACGCCGCCCAAGCACGCGGAAATCATCGAGGTAATGGCCTTTTCTTCGGCGCGCAAGATGGCGGGCGTCCGGGCCAAGGTCGACGGCACGGTGCGGACATTGATGATGGGGGCGCCGGAGTTTGTGGCTAAATTGGCGCCGGTTGACGCCATGTTGCAGCGCCAGCTAGACGAGTGGGCGGACAGCGGCCTACGGGTGCTGATGCTGGCGGAGTTTGATGATGAGACGACGAGATTAAAGGATCTGCCGGACGGTTCTGGCCGGGCGATTGGCGCGGTGATTTTGCGTAATTCCCTGCGCGACGGCGTGATTGATACGGTCAAATTCCTCCAGGAGCAAGGCGTAGTCATCCGGGTGATCTCTGGCGACAATCCGCGCACCGTTCAGCACATCGCGCGCCAGGCGGGCATTGATAATCCAGACAAGGCTATCCTCGGCTCGGCGCTAGCGGGTCTCAGCGACAAGGCTTTTAACAAGGCCGCCGACGAACACACAATTTTTGCCCGCGTGCTGCCAGAGCAAAAGGAGCGGCTGATCGCTCATTTCAAGCAGTCCGGCAAGTTCACCGGCATGGTCGGCGACGGCGTCAATGACGCGCTGGCGCTGAAAAAATCCGACCTCGGCGTGGCGATGTATGCGGGAGCTCCGGCGTCGCGGCGGGTGGCGGATATAATTTTACTCAATAATTCGTTTACGTCCCTGCCGATTGGCATGAAGCTGGGTAATCGGATCATGCAAGCGATCGAAGTGATCGCTACCCTGTTCTTTCACAAGATTATTTACGGCGTGGTGCTGCTGCTGAGTACCATGCTGGTCGGGCTGAATTATCCGTACGCGCCGCGGCACATCACCTTTCTCAATATTTTCCTGGTGACCATGCCGACGATCATGTGGACGCTGTTTCCGCCACGGCCACGTCATCGGGTCAATCCAGCGTATTTTTGGCGAGACACCTTGCGGGCGGTGGCGCCGATCGCACTGCTAACGGGCCTCACCGTGGCGTTCACCTATTGGTCGGGTGTGACGCTGCATCCAAATCAGGCGGCCGAGGCGGCGACAATGACGGTCCTAACGGCTACGTTCTTTGGGATTTATCTGGTATTTTTGGTCGGGCCGATGCTCGGCGTAGTCCTCGATAAGCGGGCGCACCTGGCGCGGATGCTGTATATGGCGGGAGTGTTGTTTGTTACCTTGGTGAGTTTTGGTGTCGAGCCGCTCAGGCAGTTCTTTGACTTTACTATGCCAAATGTTGCCCTGCTCTGGCCGGGCATCGCCGTGGTCGTTCCCGTCGCCCTGGCCCAGTGGTGGCTGGCCCGCCGCGCTGGTCGGAAGTTTGCTGATATGGTAGAGGCGGCCGACGAGCGGATACAGACGGACCACCCAGAATGAGCGGGCGAGTAGTTCCAATCCCTGATTATCTCCAATGAAAATAGCCCACCGAACGAGCTCAAACCAGAACTGGATATGTCTCAACCCAGGAAATGCAAGTAATGCATCTCAACCAGTTTGAGCCCAGTCGGTGAGCTATTTTCGGTGGGCGCCCTTTACTTTTTAAGGCGCTCCCTCACCTCCGTCCACACTGCGAGGGCGCCGATTAGGGCCGCTAGGGTAAACACCCACGTTCCGAAACAACTATCATTCTGGGTGCAGTTTCTCACTCCCACGCAGGGGTCGAGGTCGGCGCAGGAGCCTCCCAACCACCCCCACATGGCGCCGGCGGCGGAGAAAACGGTACCCATCACGAAGCCGGCGAGCTCAGATCTGGACATACATCCTCCTCGTAAGAAAGCTCAAAGCTAAAGGGCGACTTCCGCCCTTAGACTAAACTCTGAGCTGAAAGCTGATATATATATCACTAATAGAATAAAATGTCAATGGATTTTGTCAAAAATGTGATATAATATCTTCTCTCACCCCTGTTATGATCATAGATAACTTTTTATAGAAAATAGTAGCCGGTGTTTTCTGTGAGTGGCTGTTCCGCTCTCCCCGCGCTATGCCGGGTCGCTAATCATGACTCGCCCAGATCTTTCGTAGCGGAGATGGTCACCGTTATCGCTCTCAAAATCGTCCGCAAATTTGCAGCGGTGATGGCCTTCGCTAGCGCATACTTTGTCAGCGGCGCGGCGGTTTTCTGGTAAAAATAAATTGGTGCGGGGTTGTAGAGCGGTTCGGTTTTGAAGGCTTTGGCGAGATCATTTAGGTGGTCGGCATGCGGCGCGGGGTCAAATGTTCGTAAATAATTCTGCGCTGCTTTGCCTGCATTTTGCCAATTGAAAGATTTTTTAACGGTGTAGGTTTGGCTGACCGAATTGCCGTCATGGTAGGCGGTGAATTCGCTATGGCTGGACGGATAGACTGGCGCTCTGTCAAAGCACGCGCTGCGCACCAGGTCGAGCAGTATCGGATACATGCAGAAAAAGGCGGCAGTCGCCTGAGTGCTGGCATCAGAAACTTCAATCGTCAGTGTAATATCTATAAAATCCTCCGGCTGATAGTCAATTTCCAGCGGTGGGTCTATGGCTGATTTGGTAACTTTGTCAGGTCTGGCGGAGCTGGGTCTAGTGAAAGCTTTTTGACAGCGCGCCAGTTGTTTGCGTAATTCTTTTTCATCCCAAATGACAACGTTTGATCTCATTTCCGCTTCAATGTGGGCGACGGATTCGTGAATCATGGATAAATCAAACGGCTTTACGTCAGCGATGACTTTTTCAAATAACGTAATTGATTCGCGAGTAAAGAACGCGACGTCAAAAAACACGCTTGATTCGGATGTCGTGCCGTGTAATTCGCCAACAAAGGCGCGCTCATTGCCGGATTTTTCTACCATTCGCAAGAACCGCCGAATAACCAAATGCTCAAACAAATGGCAAACATCGTGATCGGCTGGCAAGTTGTAAGCGGAATATAGTTTGTGGATCATGGGTTTATTGTAGCAGGGTGAGTACTCCGCCCCAACAGATTGTACTGCCAGGGCGGAGTCTTCTCGAACTCAGAAGCTCTTGAACGGAGCCTTGTCGTTCGAGGTTCCTGGGTCGCTACGGTTGGTCAGCGACCTAGGAGCGTCGGCCTTCGGGGTCGACGACTTCGGGGTGAGCACACTGCTGATAGTGGTCTTCGGCAACGTGCTGGGAGAACCACCGAAGCCGAACCGCTGGCTACCGCTCTGGCTCAGGCTGTCGTGATGGTTCTTGTTGCTGTTCAATCCCTTTTGGGGACGTCCAGTTGCCATAGTAAACTCCTTTTGGAGTCGGGCGAGAATGGACCTTCTCGCAAACGGCACATTTGACACATGGCACGAGTCAAATGCGAACCCAGTGCGAAACTGCACGAAAGGCTGATATATATATCAATACGAGAACAAAACGTCAAGGGTTTTTGTCAATAATGTGGTGTAATATTTCTATCACCCCCGTTACGATCGCGGCGTGTTATATAGTAACCGTATAAGTTTTAGTCCTACTCTACTTCTCGCAAAGCTTTATCCGTCGCCGCCACCAATTCCCGCACGACTTCGTCATAATCCTCATACACGCGGAATCCTGCCGCGTACGGATGGCCGCCGCCGCCGAAGTAGCCAGCCACGATGTTGGCGATCGGTAGGTTACCGCGCAGGCGGGCGGTTAGTTTGCCGTCGGGGTAGGTTTTGATAACGCAACTGAGCGCCACGCCCTCGACCAGCCGCAGTTCGTCGCCGATCAGCGCGCCGGGGTTGTAGGCGTCGCTGTACTGTTGAATTTCCTCAAACGGCACGTGTACCAGCGCCAATTGCCCATCCAGTAAATATTCGATTCGCTCAATTAGCCTGCCTTTGTACGCCAAAATCTCTGGCGATTTTTTCATAAATTCGCGCCGTCGTTCTTCAATTTCGGCATTGGATGCACCCAGATCGGTCAATTCGCCCGCCACGTGGAAGGTTGACGCGGTGGTGTTTGGCGTGGTGAGACCCAGGCTGTCAGACATGATGGCGATGAGGAGGTCTTCGGCGGCTTGCTGGTTGATAATCCAGTCAGCGTGGGTGAACAATTGGTAGAGCAATTCCCCGGTAGCCACTACGGTGTCAGAGAGCATGGTGTGCTCAAAACTCAGGGTTGACTCGGCGGTGTGGTGGTCGATAACCAAGACTGGGTGCGTTTCCAAAAAATGCCGTACGCCCGGCGTTTCTAAGACCTTGCTGAGCAAAATATCAGCGCTGGTGTCAACGATGATAGCCAGGTCGACACGGGTCGGAAAATCGCCAACGACCCTATCCCAGCCACGGATGTAGCGCAGATATTTGGGGATGTCGACTGGGCAATACAACGTCACAGTTTTACCCAAATCGCTCAGCACCTCCTCTAGCGCCAAGCTAGAGCCCAGGCTGTCGCCATCAGGGTTTTCGGCCTGGATGATGACGATATTGTTGGCGGATTGGATGAGTTGCTCGGCGGTATCAAACATAGTCTTATTATAGCAGATGGGAGTTTCGGTGGGGTGGTGGGGCTATTCATCGCGCATGTCCTTAATCGGGTTGCGGCGGGTGTTGCGGATGAGTGGTATCAGGCACGCCAGCACAGCAGCAGCGATGATACTGAGGGCGACCGCGCCGATAATTGTCCAGTCAATCGTCCAGAAATGGAAGATCGTCGCCAAATCTTTCGGCGTCATGGCGATGCGCAGCGTCGCGGTGATTTGACTAGCCAGTAAATTGTCGGCAATATATACGACGATTAGTCCGGCGGCGATGCTAAACAGCGCGGTAAGCAGCGCCACGATCATGGTGTAGACGAAATAAATTTGGCTAATATCAAGCCGCGTTGCTCCGAGCGCTCGAAAAACTGCGGATTCTTTGCGGCTGTCGGCGATGGTGCGGGAAATGATAATCAGCAAGATAAAGGCGGCGATGATCGTCACGCCGATGAACGTCCACATGATGATTGGCCTGAGGCGTTCCATGGCGTCGTAATTGACGAGCGAGTTGCTGCCGGTGGGCGACGCGAATACTACGTAGCGCGGCAGGCAGATTGATTTATTAGATTTTTGGGTTTTGGAGGCTCCGGTGGGTTCGGGTTGCGCGGCTCCTTCGCCGCAAGAAGCGGCTGCCAGGTAGCTGCGAGCTTTATTGGGGTCGCTGAATTCATAGATAGCTAGTGTCTCTTCCCTGCTGGCGTTACCTTGATCATTGTTGGTGGCAGTTTGAATGGTCGATTCAAGTGCCGTTTGCGCCGCGGTGGTCATCGGGCCGCGCGGCATGATCCAGGCGTACGCCAGGCGGGTGCTTAAAAATTGCTGTAAGAAGCTGCCAATATCGCTTTGGGTAGCCTTAATGCCGTCTGGCATCAGGCCGACGACGCGGAAAGTAAATTTAGCCTGGGCGGGTTCGGGCTGGGCTGAGCCAAAAGTCTGATCAAATTGGCGTTGGTTAGCTTCGGTGCGCTTGGCTTCGGCTGAACGATTATCTTTAATGACGGTTGGCGCAGCGCAGGAATCAGCGGACGGCATGGCGTATTCGCGGTCTGGCTTAACATAATCGGCGGATGGTTTCTTGGCCTGATTGGCGGCAGCTTGGATTTGCTGTTTGGCGGTTTGCAGTAACGCTCGCGAAGTCGGGTTGCGATAACAGGCGCTGAATGTCAGATGCCCGGCTTTTTGGCGCAATTCTTTGAGTCGTGCTAGTTGCGTGTCATTGCTGGCATTTTTATCCAGCGGCTTGAGGCCGAGCAGCGCTTCGGCGTCCTGGTAGCGGATGATCAGCGGAATCTCGCTGGGTTTGGCGCTGACACCAGCGAGCAAATATCCGCCCAGCAACGATTGGTCAATGGCGGTTATATTGCTGAATTGCTGCTTAAATTCTTCCAGCGGGGTCGGCTGGTTGTTTTGCTGGCGCTTGTCATCAAACGACTCAATTCCCCGCTCCATATAATTCAGCATGCCATTGGCGGCGATTGATTGAATACTAAACTGCTGCACGGCACCGCGGGTGCGGGCAAATTGCCACTGCGCGTCCGCTGTGAGGCGCGGTAATTTGGCGGTTTCTTGGCGAATAAGCCGCTGGACAATGACGCTCTGGTTGTTCGGGTACGGCGGGCTATCAGGAAACGACTGCATGATTGGCGGTTCGGATTTGGGGTCGTATGGCAGGCCGAGGCGAGCGGCCAGCGCCTGCTTGTCCTTGATCATTTGCGTGCGTTCGGCTTCGGCGCGAGCAGTTAGATTTGAGGTAAATTCAATATTATTTGGCCGGATGGCGGTTTGCGCTACCAAATAGCGGCTGTTCAGGCTGCCCCGATCAAACTCCTCGACGCTCCGCTGAGCGCCCATTAGCATAGTCAGCCCCGCCAGCAACGCCGCGAAAAGCAGCCCGGACACGACCACGGTGATGGACAAGCGAATGCGCCGCACCCGGAGTTTGGTGCCAGCCAGTCGCAGTGAATCGGTGATTCTAAGCATCGGTTATCCTCCCGTCCTTCAGGCGGATTTCACGATCGGCTGCTGCGGCGATGTCTGGATTATGTGTAACGATAACGACGGTGGTGCCGAGTTCGCGGCGGATTTGGTGAAATAGGTCGATGATGCGGTCGGAATTGGCGCTGTCCAGATTGCCTGTCGGTTCGTCGGCGAGTAAAATATTCGGGCGATTGAATAAGGCGCGGGCGATGGCAGCGCGCTGAATTTGACCGCCGGAAAGTTCGCGCGGCAAATGGTGCATTCGGTCTGCTAGTCCGACCAATTCGGCGAGTTCCTGGGCGCGGGCGCGGCGCTGCTTGGGCTTGACACGGGCAAACATGGCGGGTATTTCCAGATTGGCGGACAGGGTTAGGAATGGCTGCAGATAAAATGATTGGAAGACAAAGCCGATTTCACGCGATCGGAACCGCGACAGTTGCCGGTCAGACAAGCGGCTGAGCGGCTGGTCGTTAATGAGGATTTGACCGGTGGACGGCTTGTCGAGTCCGCCGATGAGCTGCAGTAAAGTACTTTTACCCGAGCCGCTAGCGCCAGTGATGGCCACGAATTCGCCGGCGAAAATATCAAGGCTAACGCCGCCGAGCGCTGGAATGGTTTGGCGGCCGACGCGGTAAGATTTAGCGAGGTCGGTTACGGCGATGTGGCAGCGACTGGAGCGTTTTTGCGCGGCAGCATATGGTGTAATAGTTTTAGTAGTCAGGCTGGACTTGGCGGTTGGAGGTAAATCAACCAAACCCGCCGAAACAGCTGGCTGGGCGAAGCTGCGGATTGCGTCAATCGCCTCCTCGACATCGTCAAATTTCGCTAAAAATGCCGCGATATCCTCAGCGCGTGCCTTCCCCACCTCTGGTTTCATGGTTGTATTGTAGCAAAAGCAGGATGGCCTTAGCAAGCTACAGCGTTCGTCGTCCTTCCAGCGCATGCGTCAGCGTGATTTGGTCGGCGTATTCAAGGTCGACGCCGACGGGGATGCCGCGGGCGAGGCGCGAGATGGTGATGGCGAGGCTGGCCTCCTGGAGGTAGCGCTGTAAAAAGAGCGCGGTTGATTCGCCCTCGACCGACGCGTTGGTGGCGATGATCAGTTCTTCGGCGTTATCATGCTTGATCCGCTCAATGAGCTCGGGGATATGCAGCTGCTCCGGGCCGATGCCATCAATTGGCGAAATCGCGCCGCCCAGCACGTGATAGGTGCCGCTATATTGCCCCGTCCGCTCCAGCGCCACGATGTCCAGTGGCTCTTCGACCACGCAAATCAAGCGTCGATTGCGCGACTCGTCTTGATATAGCGGCGACACCTCTTGATCATGATCAATCAAGGCGAACGTGACCGGACAGGTTTTGACGCGTGTATGCAGCCGATCCAGCGCCCGCGCTAGCTGCTCAGCTCGCCTGGCGTCACGCCGAAGTACGGCATAGGCATAGCGCTCGGCGGTTCGCGGCCCGACACCAGGCAGCCCGCCAAACTCATCAATTAGCGTCGTCAGCGCCGCCGGCAAAATCGTCGGTTTCATTAGAACGGCAAGTTGCCCAGCCCGCCCATCAGCGGTTTCATCGTCTCGGCAGCAACTTCCTGCGCTTTGGCTAGACCGTCGCGAATTGCGATTTGGATCCAGTGCTCCAGCTGCTCGATATTATCGAGGTCAACCATCTTTGGATTAATCTTGATCGACTTAATTTTCAGCTCGCCGGTGATCTGGACGATCACTGCACCGTCGCCGGCCTCTACTTCAATGATTTCTTTGCCGAGCTGTTTCTGGGCCTTGCGCAGTTGCTGCAACATCTTGACTTGGTCAAACGCCATAATTATTAATTCCTCCTTGAATTTACTTTTTCATTATACGCTATTTTTTCGCCAATTTGTAGAGGTAAAAGCGGTCAGCCCGCTCGGCGTGGCTATTGGTGACGATGCGCTCGAGTGTCCAGCCGTCAGTGTTGGGGTGAGCCATTTGTTCAGCGCGGGTGATGACGAGTGTGGCGCTCTCCGTGGTTGGTTGATTGACGGCGAGTTTGTGCTTGCTATAGCGAGCGACGGTTTCGTAGAGCGGCGCCTCGTGCGGGTTGGCGACGAGAACGACGTTTTGCCTGCCGGCGATGGCTTTTTGTAGTAGTGGCAAGTCGGTGCTAAATTCATGTACTGCACCTGAAAAATGACGATACCCATTGGTAAAGCGGTCGAGGCCCGAGAGCACCATCACGCCGATGAGCGCCATCAGCATCAATAAGCCGGTGATGCGGGCATAAGGATTGCGCGGAAATAGCGAATACCATTGATTGAGCAGTGCCTCGACACCAACGGCCAGCAGGATAAATAGCGGCAAGATGATAATGCTGGTCATTGATGGCTGCAGCACCAGTAGCGGCAAACTCAACAGCAGCCAGACACTGATCATGTACGAACGCGCGGTATGGTGGTGCTGGATGGTTTTGAACAGACCAAGCACGATCAGAAACAGCGCCGAAAAGTCGAGTACCGGTGCGATCTGTCCACCGACAACGGTTGGCTTGACCCAGAGATAATGATACAGCAGTAACCGCAAATTATCGACCAGCGCCCAGCTAAGGCTATGAATACCGACTAGTGCTTTGAGTAGATCATGATGCGTCGCAGCGAGGAACATTGCCGGCGCGCTAGTGAGCGCGAGAACGATAATCGCTGGCAGCCACTTGAAGCGATTGCGTTTGGCGAGTAGCGCGTAGCGCGTGTGTGGGTGGATCAGCGCTACCAACAGCAGCGTCAGATGAATATACCAAAAATACGGCGTAAACAGGCTCAGGCCGACCGTCGCCGCCAGTAGCAGTCGCCACAAGGCCGAGCCTTTAGCGCGCTGAACGATTAGGCTAGCGAAGAGGAGGATGAGCGCAGCGTAGGTGATGTAGAGGATGTGCGGCGTGAAGCTTTGGGCAAAGAAGATCAGCTGGCCGGTGACGGTCATGATGACGAGCGACAGGATGGTAACATTGGGCTTGAACCAGCGCCGCAATAGGAAAAACACAGCGACGGCGGCGATGAACGACAGGATGAGCGACGGCAACTTGATGGTGTAGATGGTGACACCAAATACACTGAACAGACCGCGCTGCAAGAGGTGAAATGGTAAGTTGGTTTGGGCGAACGAGCCGAGGTGACTCGGCGAAATGGCATTGGTAGTATTAAGCGCCTCAATTTCCGCCTCGGTCACGCCGCCCGGAGCATACAAACTAGCGGCGGTGATGGCCGCACAGAATAGCACAATCAGCGCCATGTAGCCCAGCCAATAGCGCCAGCGATAGACAGCCGAGTCGGCGAGTTTGTACTTTTTCATTGGTATTGATTATAGCACAATTCTAGTCATGCTTGCGATCCAAGCTCATAAAACGCAGGCGCTCCGGGTGGAAGTAGAGTTGAATCTTGCCGACCGGGCCGTTGCGGTGCTTGGCGATGATCAGGTCGGTGATGTTTTGGACCTCTGGGTTGTCTGGTTCGTAATAGCCAGGGCGGTAAATAAAGCTGACGATGTCGGCGTCCTGCTCGATGGAGCCGGATTCGCGCAGGTCGGCTAGCTGCGGGATCGGCGGCGTGCGCGATTCGACGGAACGGCTCAGCTGGCTCAGAGCAATCAGCGGCACGTTAAGCTCACGGGCGATTAGCTTGAGGCCACGAGAAATTTCCGACACTTCCTGGACGCGGTTGCCGTTGTGATTGTTGGTGGCCTGCATCAGCTGCAGGTAGTCGACGATGATCAGGCCAATTTCGCCCTCGTGTGCCAAGCGGCGAGCCTTGGTGCGCATCTCCAGAATGCTGAGACCCGGTGTGTCATCAATGTAAATCGGCGCTTCGGCCATCTCGCCCATGGCCTCGGATAATTTCTCAAAGTCATCGCCGCTCAAATTACCGGTACGAATATTCCAGCTATCAACGCCGGCCGCATCCGCCAGCATACGGTCGGTCAGCTGCTCCTTGCTCATCTCTAGGCTGAAAAACAGCACCGGCTTTTTCTCGATCGTCGCTACGTTGTACGCCAAGTTAGTCACCAGCGTGGTCTTACCCATGGCCGGCCGCGCCGCTAGGATAATCAAATCCGACTTTTGCAGCCCCGCCGTCATAGTGTCCAGATCGCGGTAGCCAGTCCGCATGCCGCGCAGACTGCCCTTGTTGCGGTGAAGCTCCTCGATACGATCAAAACTATCGGTCAAGATACTTTCCAGGCTGACTAAATCTTGCTTTAATGACTGGTCGGAGACGCTGAATAATTCGGCCTCGGCTTTTTCTAATAATTCCTGGGTGGTGGTTGATTCATCGTAGCCAAGCTCGGTGATGCCGCTACTGGCCTTGATCAGGCGCCGCCGCACCGCTGTTTGCGCCACCATTTCGGCGTATGCTGCTGCGTGCGCTGCTGTCGGTACGTAGTTGGTGAGCTCCGTCAAATACGCCGAGCCGCCGATGAGCTCCAGCTCGTCCTTGCGCTTGAGCTCATCAGTCAAGGTCAAGAGGTCAACTGGCTTGTGTTTTTCAAACAGCCGCATCATACCAGCGAAAATCAGCCCGTGGTTTTTATCATAAAAGTCGTTAGGCTTGACGATTTCCGAGGCGTCCGCCAAGACTTCCTCGTCGATGAGAATTGCGCCGAGCAAACTTTTTTCGGCGTCCAGGTTTTGCGGCGGCAATTTGCCTGCAATAGTCTCGGTTTGGGTTGTTTCGCTCATGATAATTCCTCCAGGTTAACTTCTTCGCCGCCGCCCATCAGCTCAGCAATCTTCGCAAGCTTGGCATCTTTGGGCGGGGCTTTTTGTCCGATTGTCGCAATATCCAGTTCGGTGCCGGCGACTTGTTGTACAATTGTCGCAATAAGCGGACGATTTTTCGCATCATCCAGCTTCTTTTTAGCAAAGGCATTGCCGGCGTACAGGGTCAAGGTATTGCCGTCTCGCTGCCAGCTGCAGTGTTGCAACAATGTCGCAATAGCGAACGACTGCTCTTTGGCGAGGGCGATGATTTTATCCCAGTCGATGTCTGTGGCAGTGGAATCTGGCGAGCTGCCTGGTGCCGGTTGATTGCCTGCCGGGGCGGCGTCTGATGCTGTTTTATCTGCAGAGTCGTTAGTTTGCTCCTGTTTCGGGATGGTTTTTGGTGAATTTTCTGCTGGTTGAGCGGCTGGGGCTGGCGCTTCTGAAGCAGTTGCTGGTGGCTCTGGTTTTTCTGCTGGCGATTTGGAAATAGCTACTGGCGGTTTGATCGTGGCAGTCGGGCTCGCGGTCGACGTGGGTGCGACCTCGGACGATTTATAAGCTACACCCCCAGCTCCATCCATAAATATCGTCAATAATTTCAAATCCGGATGCGGATGGCGGTCAACCTCGATCAATTGCTTGATGAGCTGAATTAACGCTGGCTGCTGATGTAGCCGCGTTCGTAGCAGTGATAGCAATTGATGGGACAGGACGACCGGGTCGGTGCCGGCTTTTTCCAGCTCGCCAAGCAAGCTCAGTGCTCCAGAAACATCGCGCTGCTGATATAGCTCAAGCAGGTTCTCCAGCGTCTCAGTGGCACTCAGCCCCAGGTGCTGAGCAACGTCCGATGCGCTTAGCGGCTTGCCAGCGCCCGCCAATGCCGACAATTGATCAAGCATGCTGATGCCGTCGCGAAACCCGCCGCGCGAGCGCTCAGCGATCAGCCGAGCAGCGTCTTCCTCGACACTAAAGCCTTCTTTCTCGGCAATAGTCATCAGCTGGCGCGCCATGATGTCGACTGAGATGGGGCGGAAGAAAAATTGCTGGACGCGGCTGAGAATGGTGGCGGGCAGCTTGTCGGCGTCGGTGGTGGCGAGGATAAACACTACGTGTGCTGGTGGCTCTTCCAGCGTTTTGAGCAGTGCGTTGAACGCAGGCTTGGACAACATGTGGACTTCGTCTATGATATATATTTTTTTCGGCGCGGAAACGGGCGCGACCTGAGCTTTCTCGCGCAGGGCGCGGATGTCGTCGACGCCGTTGTTGCTGGCGGCATCAATTTCAATAATATCCAGGTGCGAGGCTTCCTCGTCGTACGGCAACTGATTGATCTCATGCGCTAAAATTCGCGCCACCGATGTTTTTCCCACGCCGCGCGGACCCGTCAGCAAATACGCATGGGCGATTTTCCCCTGCTCCAGCGCTCGGCGCAAAATGTTGGTCACGTGATCTTGCCCCAACACCTCGTCCAAGCTGCGACTGCGATATTTGCGGTACAGTGCCTGACTCATTACTTATGTATTATAGCGCAAAGTGCGGGATTAGTAAGCTGTTTGGTGGTTGATTTGGAGACGACTTGTCTCGCGAACACACATTAAAACAGCGCCAGCTGTGTGCCGGGTATTTCGATGTCAATGGCGCCGTCAACTGCCTGCGCCTGGTAGCCGATGAACTTTTTCACGTTGTATGCCAGTAGCTGCCCGTCGTAGTCGGTGATGAGGATCGGGCCGATGATACTGACGACTGTGCCGGCCATGGTATTGTTCCCTGTCATGTCAATCACACTACTAAGGTCGCGGCCATCCGTGTGAAAATAATCTTCGCACATGATGAGCGTCCGATGTGGAAAATCCAGCCTCAGTTTTTGCTGAATGCGCACCAACGCCTCAACTAGGGCCCGTTCCGCCGCCGCAGCATTGATCAGTCCCAGCTTTTTGCTGGCGGCCACTGTTTCCATGATGCCACTTAGACTGGCAATTTTCGCCTCATATTGCCGGGCGATCAGTGCCGAAGCAAACGTCTCCAGTTTCAGCGCCAGGCGCGCCCCCTGTTCCAGTAGCCGCCGAATACCGCGCTTTTCCTGCGAGATACCAACCTTAATGACTCCCGGCGCGAAATATGCCAGATAGACGAAGTGCGGCTGCTGATTGATTTTTTCTTGTTGTGCCGACACCGAATCGGCGTAATAAAATGCTGGATTAAAGCCAGTTTTGTTACGGCATTTCAAGCAGTTTTCATATTTGCCATCAACCGTGGCGCTGTCAGGACAAACTTGGCTGCAGTGATTGTCGAAATCCACCCAGCCCGTGCAGTATTTAGCAGAAAAATCAAACGCCAGTGACAACTCCTGCCCCAAAACATCATCACGCTCAGTCTTGCCGTCAACCTGCCACTCCAGAAATGGCCGGTTTTCGGTATCAAAGCTGGCGTAGCTTAGTAAAAACTCCCCAGACATAGCACCATTATATCAAAAGCCGCCCGGTAACCACCCGGGACGGCCTCAAATGTCAAAAACGGTCTATAGCGGCGCTTCGACAGCTGCCCAGGTGGCGTCCGGATTGTCATCAGGGATGATGATGGTAACTTGGTCGCCGACTTCAATGCGGAAGAACGTGACGCTGGCGAGCAGGATGCGGTATTCGCGGCCGTTAGCCTCGACATAGTAGACGCCGTCGTGCTGGACGAGTGTACCGATGACTTGTTTGCGCGAGACCGGGCCGATTTGCTTGTAGATAAAGCTGCCGTCTTCGGCGATGGTTAATTTCAAGATGTCGCCCTCGACGAGCTTGGACTTCGAGGCGTAGTTCGCCGGGATTGGATAATTCTTGCCATCAGGGCCCATCATCATCTGGCCATCAAACACGCCCTCGATTATCTTGCCAGCAACATCGTCCGATGATGTTTTTGGCGTGACGACTTGTCCATCGTCACCAACGATGCTGATCAGCAGCTCCTTGGCCGCTGCTAAGTTGGTTTCTGCTTCTTGGATGAGCGTCCTGAGGCGCTTCACTTGCTTTTCCGGTAAATCAGACATATGGCTCGCATTCCTTGTCTATTTTGATAGTACGTGAGAGTAATATAGCACTAATTATGCGAGTGTGCAAGTCCCGCCAGTATATTCGCATCGGCCAACGGCTCGTCTTTCCACAAGGACAACAGATAGTCAGGCAAAACTGTGGTAATTTTTACCCTTGCCAATAAAACACCGCCCGTGGTATAAGCCCCGGGCGGCATTTCTCTACGAAAACAATCGGTCGTTTCACACAAAAATTAGCTTAACTCAACGCTAGCGCCAGCGTCCTCGAGCGTCTTTTTGGCAGCTTCAGCTTCGTCCTTTGACACCTTTTCCTTGACTGGTGCTGGTGCACCGTCGACGATGGCCTTTGACTCACCGAGGCCTAAGCCGGTGATTTCCTTGACTGCCTTGATGACAGCAACTTTTTGAGCGCCCGCATCCTTTAGAGTGACGGTGAACTCAGTTTTCTCGTCTTCTGCGGCAGTCTCGCCACCAGCAGCTGGACCAGCCACCGCAACTGCAGCAGCAGCTGGCTCGATGCCGTACTCATCTTTCAGATGATTTTTCAATTCGTTAACTTCTAGAACTGTCAACTTGGTCAGTTCTTCAGCCAATTTTTTAATATCAGCCATAGTATTCTCCTTAGATTATTGATTATTATCATCTCGAGTCATCCAATCTTCAACGCCTCCTCTTTTCGCGCCGTGCGCCTTGAATGGCGCTCGGGCTGCAATCGCCGTACGGAGACTTATGAAGACCGAATAACTCGAGATGATTGATTGCTAAACTTAAGCCGCAGCTTTGGCTTCGATACCGTCCAGTAGGCCGTGCAAATTGCCGCCCAGCGCGCCCACGGTGTCGTGGACTGGTGAGAGTAATTGTGCCACCACTTCGGCGATAAGCTGGTCTTTGCTTGGCAAGCCAGCCAGCGCTTTGATGTCAACTTCGTTGATGCCGAGGCCTTCGCCTGAGAAACCGCCGGCCAACTGTAGTGCCGGATGCGTCTTTGCAAACGTGTCCAGAACTTTGGCTGGCATGACCTCATCTTCGGCACTGATGGCGTAAACCAGCTGGCCAACCAGCAGGTCAGTGTCAGTTTCTTTGTAGGTGTCAACGCCTTGCAGCGCTACGCGTACCAAGCGGTTTTTAACCACCTTGATGACCACGTTTGCCTCGCGGGCAGCCTTGCGCAGCTCTTGCAATTCAGCCACGCTCAGGCCCTGGTACCGCGCAAATGCCGTACCTTTAGCGTCTTTCAGAAGCTCGGTTAGTTCAGCAACCAAAGTTTGTTTTTTATCGCGTGAAATTGCCATAAAAATCCTTTCTTTGATTGGTTCTTGTATGATTCGATCGATTTGTTAACGTGCGGTAATGGAGAATCTGGTTCCTGTTTACCCAAGTTTTAATCGGGCAAATAAAAACGTCTTTGATTCTCGCACTACCAAAGACGTGATTAAAACAATTTTGTTTCATCCCTCGGCGGCATTTTTACACCTCAGTTCCCTTCGGTCGCACGCTGTCTTTGGTAATGTTCATTAGAATTGTAGCAGAAATGACAACGGGATGCAAGATGATTATGGGTTAATTTATGAACTTTTATGTATACGATGGCGAGTTTGTGCATTTGTGCTGCGTCGAGATAGTTTCTTCCTTGCTTCCGGTGTCATGCCGCCCCAGATGCCATATTTTTCATCGTTCTCAATCGCGTGATCAAGACAGTCATCCTTGACCTCGCATTTACGGCAAACTGCGAGAGCGTCTTTGGCGTATCGTCTATCTTTAGATTCTGGAAAGAACGTGTCTGGGTCACTTCCGAGACAGTTTGCCTCATTACGCCAGTCAGCGGTGGCAGCTTCGGACTGGTTCTTAGTATTTGGTAATAATTCACTCATTGGGTTATTATATCATACTACACGGTTATTGCAATATAAAACGCGCCTCAGGTGTGAAGCGCGTTTTATATTAAACAGGCCAACTTTACAGTGAAGTTTCAACCTTTACGCTCGGCCCCATAGTGGTGGCAATGGCGATAGATTTGACGTAAATACCCTTGAGGCTGGATGGCTTTTGGGCGTTCAGGCTGGCGAGGAAAGCGCGGGTGTTTTCCGCCAGTTTGTCGGCGCCAAACGACACTTTACCGATCGCCAAGTGGACGATGGCCTGCTTATCGACGCGGTACTCAACCTTGCCGGCTTTGGCTTCAGAAACGGCCTTAGCAACGTCGGTGGCGACGGTACCGGACTTTGGATTTGGCATCAAGCCGCGCGGGCCGAGCAGCCGGGCGTACTTGCCAAGCTTCGGCATATATTGCGGCGTGGCGACCAAAATATCAAAATTCAATTCTTCCTTGTCCAGCTGCTTGAGGAATTCCTCGTCGCCGATGATGTCAGCGCCGGCTTTCTTAGCAGCGGCATGTTCTGACTCTGGCGCGAACACTGCCACGCGAACGTCTTTACCGGTGCCGTGCGGTAGCGCTACGGTCGAGCGGACGTTCTGGTCGGCTTGGCGTGGATCGACGCCCAGGCGAACGTGGATTTCAACGCTGGCGTCGAACTTGACCGGGCTGGTCTCAGTCGCCAGTTTCAGCGCTTCATCAAGGCTGTACAGTTTATTTTTCTCAATCTTCTTTGCAGCTTCCTGATATTTTTTGCCGCGGCGCTCCAGGCGCGGACGCGTAATTGGCTTCGGGCCTTTCTTGACATGCGCTTCGGCGTCGTCGGATTGCGGTGTGGTGTCGCCGGCTTCTTTGCGGGCTTCCTTTTCGGCTTTTTCGGCAGCCTCATCGAGGGCTTTTTGGCTGCGTTTGCCGGCCTTGGCAACGACGGCTTCGCGCTCGGCGATAACGTCTTTATCTTTGGTATCGTGCGGCTTACTGCTCTCAGGCGTGCCTGCTTCAGCCTCGGCAATTGCCGCCTCAACCTCAGCGATAGTATTCTTGTCGCTGACTGCTAATTGTAGTTCTGCTGCTTTTTCCAGCAGCTCGGCTTTCTTGGCCATACTAATCCTTTCTGTGGTACAAGCGGTGACTCGCGACCTCGGGCGAACCTGCCTCCCAACATTGATTTGATGATAGTGGAATTATACCTGAAATAATGCAGTAAAGCAACTAGGGATTATGCTGCGAAAGTATCTGTGTCACCGCTGTTATGGCGCATTAACTTCGAGAGGAAACGACGGTCTGGGATGACATGAATAGTACTATCGCCATCTTCCAGCGAAAGGGCAACCCGTGGAGCTGGCTCGTCATTAGTGTGGTCGGTAATTACACTAAAGCCGGTGGATCTCATGTTGTTAAATTTGCTATACGGAAGCCTAATCCCCTCACTCATGAATGTAGACCCTTCACCGGAAAACGACCCACTCTTATAGAAATCTTCGCCCAATTGCTGAGTCAATGTTTGTACGCCCCGAGCGATTATCGCAGCACGGTCAGCGGGTGAGGTAGTATATTTGGCGGCATTTTCTATGTCGAGTATTGTCTCGTGTATCTCGGGATTTATGGCTTGAGCCGAAAAATAATTCGCCAGCAAATCAGTTGGTAGATGGACATCAAACTGGAGAATATTGCCGACTGTTTCTTGGGAGAGCGGAAAATGATGCGTACCTTCCCAGGAACGAATAGCCAGTGCTGCCAGTGTTTGTGAGCGCTTATTGACTGTAAATGTTTTAGCCTCTGGTGGCAGGAGTTTTCCTCTCAGTTGATAAACAGCTAGTCCATTGCCTTCAGTAACATTCGTGATAGTTACTGGCGAGCCAATGTAGTCGTCCGGGAAGTGCGGAATGATGTGTTGTTTGATGATGTTTTCGGGATTCCTATCCGGCGGGAGATGTTCCCCTCTTTCCGTTGCTTTCGCTGTGGCAGCAAGTGCGTGATTAGCCTCATCAACTCCTCGCTGAAAGCTTGGACTGCTCAGCATGGACAGCCCATCGGCTATTGGTGAATGATAACGTCTTTCTCCCATAATTAACCACAAGTATAGATGGTAAAACGTTATTCTGCAAGTAATTTGACATACTTGCAATGTAGCGGTACAATTATGTAACTATGAATAAGGCGGAATTTTTAGGTAGATGCAAGGACTGTCCGATTGCCGGTCCGGCTTGCGAGAATGTAGAGAATAGACGGCAGGCTGCCAAGGAGGCTGCAAAGTTAGCCCTGAAGGGACTGAGCAATAATCCAAATATTCAACTTTTTCGAGGTGACGGCGTGCAGGTTGATGTCGCAGATCTGGACCCTAAGGTACTAGAGGAACTTAATAAAGATCTACGTAGTCAGGTAGCGGGCTGTTTTGATGAGATTGATGAGTCTAGAAATTATGTACTGCAGTTGGCCGAGAAGTGTCCCGGGCCAACGACAGCTCGATTTCGGGCAAAGACGGGTCGCTTAGTAGAGGTGACGGTGTGTGATAGCGCTGCACTGCCTTGGCAAAGTAGCGGAGAGGGAAACATAGAGCCTGTACGAGTGAGGCGAAGGTCGTAACCCGCTTGCCCCTGCTCTTTCGTCTCTGCTACAATAGCGAGTATGAACAATATCACAATCACAGACATTCACGCACGACAAATTTTAGATTCTCGGGGCAATCCGACGGTGGAGGCTGATGTTCGGCTGAGCGATGGCTCGTTCGGGCGGGCGGCGGTGCCGTCGGGCGCCAGCACTGGTTCGCACGAGGCGGTCGAGCTGCGTGACGGCGACTTGGCGTATGGTGGCAAGGGTGTGCTCAAGGCGGTCGAGCATGTCAACACTGAGATTGCGCGGGCGCTGCGTGGCATGGATCCATTTGCGCAACATCGGGTTGATGAGCGGATGCGGCAGCTGGACGGTACGCTGAATAAGGGGCGGCTTGGGGCGAATGCGATCCTAGCGGTCAGCCTAGCAGTTGCCAAAGCGGCGGCTGAGTCTAAGGGTATTGAGCTTTTCGTCTATGTCAATCAGCTGGCCAATGCCGGCACGATGAGCCTGCCGATGCCGATGATCAATGTGATGAACGGCGGGCAGCACGCGCTTGGCGCGACTGATATTCAGGAATACATGATCATCCCAGTTGGTGCGTCGACGTTCGAGGACGCGATGCGGATGAGCGCCGAGGTGTTTCATGCGCTGGCGAAGGTGCTCAAGGCCGAGGGCTACCCGACGACTGTTGGTGACGAAGGCGGCTACGCGCCACATGTGCGCGGCGGCAATATGGAGCCGGTCAAGCTGCTAGCACGGGCGATTCAGCAAGCCGGCTATAAGTTGGAGCAGGACTTTGCCTTTGCTCTTGACGTGGCCTCGAGCGAATTCCATGAGGGCAGTGGCCAGTATCGGCTGGAGACGGAGCATCGCACGCTCGACGTGAATGGCATGATCAAGATGTACAAGCAGTTGCGAGCTGAGTATCCGGTGGTGTCGATCGAGGATGGACTGGACGAGGAGGCCTGGCACGACTGGCAGACGCTGACGACGGAGCTTGGCTCGACGACGCAGCTGGTCGGTGATGATTTGTTGGTGACGAATGTGATGCGACTGGACCGGGCGATCGCTGAAAAGGCCGGTAATGCGATCTTGATCAAGCCAAATCAAATTGGCACGCTGAGCGAGACCATTCAGGCGGTGATGATGGCGAAAAAGGCCGGCTGGAATACGGTGATGAGCCACCGCTCGGGCGAGACCGAGGACGTGACGATTGCTCATCTGGCGGTCGGACTTGGCACCGGTCAGATCAAGACTGGCTCGATGTCGCGTTCAGAGCGCATCGCCAAGTACAACGAGCTGATGCGCATCGCCGAGATGCGACCAGAACTGGAGCTGGTGCGGCCATTCAAGCAGTCGTAAGCTGCATAGATTTATGAGATAGACGCGGACAGGGCGGTCGGTTGATGTAGCGGGCTTAGTGTCGCAAGGCAACCAGCTGCCCGTCGTCAGTAAATTTGATGATCCGTGAAGGCATTGCCCCCTTAATTTCCCCGCCGTCGACGTAGACAGCTACCTCATCGCCAAAATACGCGATCGCCTCATTGATTGTGGCGGCTGGTGGCTGCCCTGCGAGGTTGGCGCTTGGTGCCAGCAGTGGGCCAACCAGTCGAATCAGCTCGGATAATGCTGTCTCTGGCGGCACGACCCGAAAGGCTAAGGTTGCATCAGTACGCACCAGGTGCGGCATAACGTCTGGGCTAACCTTGGCGGCAACAGTGGTCGGTCGTTCGCAGTACAGCTGGTTATAGATACGCCGCTGCTCAGTGGTGAGGCCGGGGATATCGTTGGCGCTGCTAAGCAGGATGATGCAGGATTTGGTGCGGTCACGCTGGCGTACGCGGTACAGCACATCAACTGCCCTCGGGCTATCAGCTTGAGCGAGCAGGCCATAAATAGTGTCAGTTGGCGCCACGACGAGTTTGCCGGCTCGTAGCACCTCGATAACGGTGGTATCAAGTAAACTTTTGGTGATCACCAAATGATTATACCACAATAAAATTGCCCCCACGGCAGGGAGCAATTTTGGATGAACAGGTGTAAATTAGGCGGCGACCTCTACGCCCATCGAGCGAGCGGAGCCAGCAACGACTTTCATCGCACCTTCAATGTCGATGGCGTTTAGCTGATCCATCTTTGCTTCGGCAATTTCCTGAAGCTGAGCGCGAGTGATTGTGCCAACTTTCTCGGCGTGTGGCTTGCCTGAACCCTTTTGAATGCCGGCTTTTTCGCGGATCATATCATCGACTGGCTGACCAAGCGACTTCCACGTAAAGGTGCGGTCTTCGAATACCTGAATGTGGACGATAACATCCTTGCCCATCATATCTTTGGTGGCGTCGTTGAATGGATTGATGAAATCCATCATGTTCAGCCCCCACTGACCGAGGGTTGAACCGACTGGTGGTCCGGCGGTTGCTCGTCCGGCAGGGATGCGTAGTTTTAGATTACCGATAACTTTCTTTGCCATAGTTTCCTCTTATTTTTCCGTGCGTAACCACTGTATTATAACGAAAATTGTGCTAGAATACAAGCATGAACGCTCGCAGCATCAAGCCAGTTCGTCGCCTCATCAATATGTTTGGGGCGCTCGCTTACAGCCTGTTGATCTTCACTTATGCGGTCATCGTCGGTGCTGGGTTGCTATGGCTGGCACGCAGTGGCTTGCTCATGCAGCTCGGTGTATCGCCAGAGACGGTCCAGCCGGCACCCACCCCACCCACCACGCCGAGCGATACGACGCCTCGTGCGGTACCGTTTATTTTGCAAGTGGTGCAGCTGGTGTTGATGTCGGTAATGACGGTGGCGGTTTTGGGTGTGGTGGTGATGCTACCGTATTGGCTGGGGCGCTGCGGCTCGTATCTATTGAAGCGCAGCATTCGATTATGTCACAGCCAAGTGACGCTGGCGACCCTATTGTTCGGCAAGATATTGGCGTGCGGCATCGGGACGGTGCCAGTGCTGATCATGGCGATGTATGATGCTAGGCAGTGGCCGATCGCGGCGGTGCTACTCGGGATGATTACGGTGGCGCTAGTCCTCTTTGCTACGCAACACTACCTCGCCAAAAGTAGCGAGGTAATTGAAGCCAAAGATGTCTGGTAGCCTGACGGTGTGTCGCCACGCGGCCAGATGATCAGGCGGCTAGACTTTCTTGACCTGCAGCGCGTCCAACTCGACTGGCGTATCGCGGCCAAACATACTGACCATGACCTTGATCTTGCCCTTGATAGCGTCAATTTCTGCGATTGACCCATCAAAGCCCTTGAACGGCCCGTCAATGATGGAGACCACTTCACCGACCGAGAAATCGATCTGATGCTTTGGCTCTTCGACGCCCATGCGCTTTTTGATTTTGGTAATTTCTTTGTCGGACACCGGTGTTGGCGTGGTGTCAGCACCAACGAAGCCAGTTACGCCCGGCGTGTTGCGGACAATGTACCAGGTCTCGTCGGTCAGCTTCATCTCGACCAGCACATAGCCCTGAAAGATCTTGGCATCGACAACCTTGCGTTTGCCGTTTTTGATCTGAATTTGCTTTTCTTTCGGCACCATGACGTCAAAGATTTTGTCGGCCATGTCGACGCCGTTGATGCGCTGGCGGATGGATTCAGCAACCTTTTCCTCGTAGCCCGAGTAGGTGTGAATGGCGTACCACGAGCGAGTTGAATCGTAGCGATTTGATGACATAAATTCCCTTTCCTATTTCAAAATTTGATTAAAGCCCCAGTTAAAGCCGGCGTCAAGCAGCAATATCAGCACCACGAATATCAACGTAAATACCAGCACTGCCGCCGTCATGCTCCAGGTTGCTGAGCGAGTTGGCCAGCGCACCAGCTTGAGCTCCTGCCACGCGCCCTTGAAATAACCAACGTCGCCTGATTTTTTCAATGATTTTTTGGCCGTAGTTTTTGGCTGTTTTGGCGACGAGCCGGTCGCTGTTACCGTTTTTTTGGTGGTCTCACTGGTGGTTTTTTTGGTGGGTGCGGTTGCTTTTGGTTTACTTGGTGACGGCTGCTTCGTCCCCTCATCTTTCGCGGTGATGCGGCGAACCCTCGTCTTTGATTCTGCTGCGTTTTTTTGAGCCATAGTTTCTCCCAATTTAAAAGTCTGCTTCTTAGCAGACTGTCAAGTCTATTGTAGCGTGTCCGAGGCGCGATTGCAAGGGCGGACTCATGCGGACGTGTTCGGATCAGTTAGCTCAAAGCTAAACGTCGAACCATGGTTGAGTCGGCTTTTAACAGAGATGGTACAGCCGAGCTTGTGTGCCAACTTGTCCGCAACGTATAGTCCGATGCCGGTGCCGCTGGTCTCGCGGGTACGATAATCCTCGGCTCGGTAAAACCGCTGGAAAATCTTTTTCTGGTCAGTCTTGCCGATGCCTATCCCGGTATCAATCACCGCAAACTGCACCACGCCATTACGCCGATGCATTCGCAGCGTTACCCCGCCATGAGGCGTGTATTTGATGGCATTGATGATGAAGTTTTGCAGTAGCTCGGTCAAGTATAGCCGTGAAGCTGTGATCACGCCAATCTGCGCACTCACGTCGAGGTCAAACCGCAACCCCTTCTCGGCCGCTCGCGGTGCAAACTCGCCATGTAATGTGCCCGCCAACTCCATCAAATCAATCGTCTCTGTCTCGTCCGCTGCTCCACGCTCAGCGCGTGATAAGGTGCTAAGGTCATTGATCATTTTGGCGAGGAATATCACTTGATCATGCGCCGCTACTAATGCTTCATGTACCTTTTGGGTGTAGCCTTTTTCGGCGAGCAGCCGAGCATTATCAAGCGCCCCCTCGGCGATCGCCACCGGTGTGCGCAGTTCGTGGCTAATGACGCTGATGAATTCATCACGCTCCTCTTCGAGGCTTTTTATCTTGGTGACGTCACGCAGAATCAACACGTAGCCATCAGTGCTGGAACTGCCGCCCAAAATCGGCGCAAAGGTCGCCTCCAGTCGCAAATGATCGCCATCGCTGAGCGGCATGATCAGGTCGTCACGGGTGCGGATTGACGGTGATTTACTAAGCTCCTCAAACACGTCGATCGGTGTACCGCTGAGCGTCTGCAATTGAAATGTCTCGCTAATGTGATGACCGTGCAGCGTGGCATTAGTATCCAGTAGGCCGATCATCGCCGCATTATAAATCGTAATAACGCCGTGAGCATCGGTACTCAGCACCGCGTCAGTCAAGCTGTTTACCAATGTCATCATCTGGCTATGTTCTGGCGCGGCATCCATGTTCTCATGTGCATGCTGCTGGCTGCGCCTTGTGCGCCACGTGCCCATCCCTTGTTTCATATGACTTAGTATAGCACATGCTACACGTGCGGTGTATGGTTTTTCAGTGCTGCTCGGTGCATTTTGTAGGCTGGGTCGATAGCTGCGACCTCTCGCCAGAAGGCGTCAGAGTGATTCATCTGGCGGGTGTGAGCTAGTTCGTGAATCAATACATAATCAAGCAGTTCAAACGGCAGGTTCATCAGCGCGATATTCAGGCTAATTGTACCGCGCGACGAGCAGCTACCCCAGCGGCTCGAGGCGTGCGTCAGCTTGACGGCTTGATAGGAAAAGCCATGTTCCTCGGCCAGGAACTTCAGCCGCCGTGGCAGGTAACTTTTGGCTTCTTTG
This sequence comes from Candidatus Saccharibacteria bacterium oral taxon 488, assembly GCA_046846435.1. Lineage (GTDB taxonomy): Bacteria > Patescibacteriota > Saccharimonadia > Saccharimonadales > Saccharimonadaceae > Nanosynbacter. The sequence continues at coordinate 391,479 of CP128407.1, forward strand.
CGTAGCGCTGTGATGATGACTTCACGAATGCGCTGCTGGATGGCTGGAGTAGCAACGTCGGTGCCGGGCGGCAGCTTGACAAGGATGCGGGTACCGGAGCGCTTGATGATGGGTTCGGTGAGCGCGGGCTGGGTCTCGATGATCAGGTGATGACTTTTACCAATTGATCGGTCGTGCGTGTAGTAGTGACCTTGTTGGTGCTGGCTCAGGAGCTCGCGAATACGCGGCCGGGATGACTTGATAAGCATTTTTGCTGCGAGCAGCGGTGCGTACGTCGGCAGGCTGATCCGCAGCTGCCCGTTTGGCGCGACTTTTAGTGACACCTGACGTGCCAAGTGCGAGCGCCTCACCGTGATTTCGCCAAATTCAGCGTCGGTAATGGTTGGCATGTATAGCTCCTAGCTGATGCGAACGCGGCTGAGTACCGGACGTTGCGGACGGCGCTTGGGAGTATCAACCTGGGCAGCCTGCGGTTGGGTCGGAGCGGCTGTAGTATTCGGGCGCACGTCGGCCAGCCGCTTGAGCAAGGTGCGCGCTTGGGTGTTATAGGTGTGACGACCACTGATGACGACGCATGGCTCGCTGGGGTGCGGCGATGAGAATTGTTTGATCTTGGCGTCAAACGTTGCTTCATCGTTATCATTTGCTTTGAGCCAGCGCATCTTGGCGGTCGCTAGGTCAGTCTGTACCCAGACAAAGAGAATCTTATAGCCAGCAGCGCGGGCTGTCTTGGCGAGCTCAACCCGCCAGGCTCGCTTCTCCGTTGCTCCTTCAAATACGATGGTTTGATGGGTCTTCATCAATTCCTTGAGCAGAGTGCCGCTCGCATAATTAACGGCCGCCTCATCATCGGATAATGCCGCTAAGATACCAGAGTCCAAATGCGGCGCATGAAACATCTCAGAAAACTCAGCCGCGAATTGCGACTTGCCCGCCCCCGGCACGCCCACCATGGCAATGATGTGAGGAGAAGAAAGTTGCAAAGGTTTCATATATGTTAGTATACACAAAAAATCCCCCTTATCCAAGGGGGATTCTCGTCTGAAACCTCGCGCTTCAGAATTAGATTCTCGGAGCGGTCAGTCTCTTACAGGTGGCGTCGGCTAGCGACGTATGCTAGAGCTGAGGTAACCAGTGCACCGAGGCCCAGACCACCGAGTACCATGTCGGTCATACCAGTTCGTGGTAGTGCGGTTGGTGTTGGTGGGGTTGGGGTGGTTGGCTTTGGATTACACTCTTCACTGTCGATACCGACGAACCGCTTAGTGTCTTCGGCTTCTTTCTTGGTAACTTCGCGGATTGTCTTGGTAGTGACGTCACAGACCTTGATCTTTTCACATTTACTCAGATCAGTGGTGTATGGTGGCGTGTTCTCTTTGCCCTTTTCGACTTTCTCGATGACGCCAGTTTGGACGTTGCAGGCCTCGACTTTTTCTGGTACATCGACGGTTGCGTTGTCACAGCCATCTTTGTCGCCAGGAATCTCTGGGGTGTCAACGCAGGCGGTGTTGACGACTTTACCGGTAACTTGTTCTTTGATGGTTGCCGTGATGGTAAAGGTCTTTGAGGCACCCTTCTTGAGCTCAGGGATTGTTGTCTTCCAAGTATTGTTCTGGATGGTGCCCTCAGATGCCCTCAGGAAGGTGACGCCTTGTGGCGCATTGTCAGTGACAACAGCGTTCTTTAGGTCAACGTTGCCGGTGTTGGTGACGGTTACCTGGTATGGGAATTCGTTGCCAACTTGGACGGTCTTGTGCTTGACGCCATCGACCTTTTTCTCAATTTTGATGCCAGGGTTAGCCTTTGGCGTTTCTGGCTGGATGGTGAACTGCTTGACACAGTCGTTGCTGGTGCGATCACCAAGGCTGGTTGTGACCTTGACGCGAGCGGTGTAAGTGCCCGCTTCCTTGATGGTAGCGCTGGTCTCGCTGGTCAGCGCTGAAGTAGTGTTGCTGCGTGAGAAGACTTCCTTGCCTGAAGCATCGGTGATACTAAAGGTGTACGACTTGACAGTTGCGCCATTCTCGACTGTTGCGTGAGCCTTTAGGGCGACCGTGTTAGTCTGGCGATTAATAACTGGCTGGTCAAGTGCTTTACAAGTAGCCACTGGCTGTGGTTTCGGTTTTGGTGGTACGACAACGTTGGTGGCGACAACTGGGTTACCACATGGTGTCATGATGGCGAACTTAAAGCGACCCTGTTCATCAAGCCGAATGAAAGCTTGCTGTGCACTGCTCATGCGGCTGGCTGGAACGACCTTAGCATTGGTGCCTGAGATCGGTGTACCACCGCTAATATTACGGATGGCTGTCCGGGCGTTGGTGGCGACAACGGTGCCGTTATCGAGGCGAACCTCGCCGTTACGGTAGACTGCACCATTAACGTAGTTGCCGCTCAGCATCTCGTAGGAAATACCGAACGCACCATAAATTGTTGATACGCCTTTGTTGAAATATCGTTCGCGCATCTCTTGTACCGACATGGTACCACAATACACCACGGCGTACTTGTCACAGTCGCGGGTATTGTCAATTGTTTCTGCGTTGGCGTAGTAGACCAGTCCTGCCCCGAAAGCAGCGACCAGCGACAGCGCCACGATCTTAAGCTTTGTACTTAATTTCATAACATCCTCCTCACTGGTTGTTTCCCCAATATTATCACACAAGCATTATTTTGTCAATAACTTATATCATATTTTTTCAAAATGGTTAGTTTGGGTTGGTTTGCAGAATATCTTTTTCTGGTATAATAGATGAGCTAACCCGTTAGCACGGGGTGTAGGGGCATAGTTCATCGGCTAGAATGGCGGTCTCCAAAACCGCAGAGGTAGGTTCGATTCCTACTGCCCCTGCCACAATTTATGGCGTGACGACTTGATGAAAGTCGTTTTTTAATGGCTTGCTGTAGAATTGACGGTGCATATCAATTCGTCTCTTGTGAAAATAATGCCTTGATCTCGTGAAAAATTGCCAGATACGCTTGAAAAAGCATAAGCGGCGGTCTATACTGGGAATAAGATGAGAATTTTGATGCTAGGGTGGGAGCTTCCTCCGCACAATTGTGGCGGCCTTGGTGTGGCGTGTTACCAGATGTCAAAGGCGCTGGCAGCGCATGGTATTACTATTGATTTTGTCGTGCCCTACTCGGCGGCGCATCCGAATATTACTCATATGAACATTCACGCGGCCTCGCCGCTACCGCCGGGTTATCATGATCTCGGGGCGTATGATCACGGGGTCGCACCAGAAGTCGAGGATACGGATGGGCACGAACTTGAACCGATGCGTCGGTTGCAGCGCCGCTATGGCAAGTTTGTCAGGCAGTTCGCTCGGATGTATCCACCGGACGCCATTCATGCTCACGACTGGCTGACGATGGAGGCCGGCGTGATCGCCAAGGAGGTGTCGGGTGCTCCGTTGATTGTTCATGTGCATGCTACTGAGTTTGATCGCTCGGGTGAGCATTCGGGTAATCCCTTGGTGCATGAGATTGAACAGCAGGGGCTGATGATGGCAGATCGAATTATCGCGGTTAGCCGTATCACCAAGGATATGATTGTCAAGAATTATCACATCCCGCCAGATAAGGTTGAGGTGGTGTATAATGCGATTGACCTTGTTGATCTGCCGCCACATGAGTACGACACGGCGACATACAAATACCTCGAGGATCTCAAGACCGATGGTTATACCATCGTTGGTGCGTTGACACGGCTGACGGTGCAGAAAGGACTGACCTATTTTGTGCGGACAGCGGCCAGAGCGCTAGAGCGCTACGACAAGATCGTATTTTTGCTATCGGGCGATGGCGAGCAGCGGGATGAATTGGTAGCCTTAGCCGCGCGGCTGGGTGTGAGCGACCGGGTGATTTTTACCGGCTTTGTTCGCGGCAAGCAGTGGCGCGATGCCTACTACCTGATCAATATATTTATCATGAGTTCGGTGTCAGAACCGTTTGGGCTGACGGCGCTGGAGGCGGCACATCATGATACGGCGCTGCTCATCAGTAAGCAGTCGGGTGTTGGCGAGGTACTCCATAACATCATGCGGTTTGATTACTGGGATGTTGATAAGCTGGCGGATGAGATCGTCAATATTGCGCGCTCGCCAGGCTTGCAATCGGCATTAAAGCGTAATGTCAAGGATGAATACGCTCGGCTGTCGTGGCGGGATGCAGCCGAGCGGTGTGTCGCGCTGTATCAAGCGTCGGCTGAAAGGAGGTGGGCATGAGCCGAGGTATCACCCTCTATCTTCACGTGCATCAGCCATGGCGGGTGCGGCGGTATAGTATTTTTGATGTGGCGACGCGGCATGATTATTTCGAGACGAATGATCCAGCCCAAAACAACGAGTTAATTTTTCACAAAGTTGCCGAGAAGTCATATCTACGGATGAATGCTCTATTGGAGGAGCTGCTCAGGCGGCATCATGATTTCAAGTTGTCGCTGAGCATCAGTGGTGTATTCCTCGAGCAAGCGGAGCACTTTAACCCAGCGGTGATCGAGAGCTTTAAGCGGCTGGTTGCCACTGGTAAGGTCGAATTGGTATCAAGCCCCTATTATCACAGCCTGGCGTTCTTTTATTCGCGACCCGAGTTTGAGGAGCAAATTCGCCGTCACCAACAGAAGTTGCGCCAGCTGTTTGGTGTCGAGACCAAGGTGCTCGCAAATACCGAACTGGCGTACAATGACGACCTCGCTAAGTGGGCGGAGAACGCTGGTTTTAGCGGTGTGCTGGCCGAAGGTTGGGATGATGTGCTGGAGTGGCGCAGTCCGAATTATGTGTATCGGCCGGTTGGTACGGACAGGATTGGGCTGCTGCTCAAGAACTATCGTCTGAGCGACGATATCGCCTTTCGGTTTAGTAATCGGTCGTGGGCGGGTTGGCCGCTGACGGCAGAAAAATATCGGACGTGGCTGATGGAGGCGACGGCCGAGGCGCCGCTGGTTAATTTGTTCATGGATTATGAAACCTTTGGCGAGCATCAGTGGTCGGATAGCGGTATTTTTAGCTTTTTTGATCAGTTTGTTGCTTCGTGGCTTGGGGTTAGTGGTAATACCTTTTATACGGTGTCTGAAGCGTTGGCGGCGCATCAGCCGGTTGGCGAGATCAGCATGCCAGAGACGGTGACTTGGGCGGATAGTGAGCGTGATTTGACAGCGTGGAATGGCAATGACTTGCAGAAGGAGGCGCTGCGGTATCTGTATGAACTGGAGGCTGATGTACTGAGAAGCGGCGATGAGCAGCTGATCGCCGATTGGCGGCGACTGCAGTCGTCTGATCATTTCTATTATATGTGCACCAAGTGGTTTACTGATGGTGACGTCCACGCCTATTTCAGCCCGTATGATTCGCCGTACGAGGCCTTCCTCTATTATGTTAACGCAATTCGCGATGTGCGCTGGCGGCTGAGCGCGCATCGGTATGAGAGGTTTTGATGGCGGTGCTGCTGGCAAATGGCAGGTTAGCGATTGAGCTTGATCAGTTTGGTCGAGTGAGTTCACTGTCGTTCCCGCACGTTGGCCGCGAAGTCCAGAACCATCAGGCCGTGCATCGGATCGGCGTGTGGGTGGACGGCGAGTTTTCGTGGATTGATGATGGTGCGTGGCGGCTGACGATGCGATTGCCACAAGGGGTGCTGGTGGCACACACGGTGCTCAAGCATGAGCGATTGGGACTGGTGCTGGAGTGCGATGATTTTGTCGATAGCAAGGTCAATGTGTTCGGCCGCAATATTCACGTGGTCAATCTGCGGACTGAGACGCGCCAGGTGCGGTTGTTTTTGCATCAGGCGTTCCGGCTGCACGATGATGGTCAAGCGATTGATACGGCGCAGTATGTCGAGGCTTCGCGGGCACTACTACATTATCGTGGACGGCGGGCGTTTGCCGCTGGCCTACGGACATTTGATGGGCGTGATTTCGATCGGTGGACGGTCGGGCGATTTGGCGATGGGCTGGATGGAGCGTGGCGCGATGCGGAGGACGGTGAGCTGGCGAGCTGTCCGCATGAATATGGCATGACCGACTCAGTGCTGGGCTGCTCGCTGCGGCTGGCGGCGCTAGCGTCGGATCGCTGCACCTACTGGTTGGCAGCCGGGACGTCGATCAAGGAAGCGTTGGGGCTACATGAAAAGACGCGCAGTGTCGGCTTGGTGCGGAGCTTGGCGCGGACAACGGATTTTTGGCACAAGTGGCTGAGCCCCGGTTTTCGCGCAGCCCAGAAATTGCCGCTACCACACCGTAAGGCCTTTATTAATTCCTTGTTGACACTGCGAGCCCACGTGGATGAGCACGGGCTGATACTGACTGATGGTTCAGCCGGCAATTGTCGTCTGCACGACGCAGCGTTCGCGCTGTGGCCGCTGATTCGGCTGGGGTATGGCGATGAGGCGGCGATGTTTTTCGAAGCTTGCCGGCGGATATTTGAGACCGATGGTTACTTTGCACCGGCGTATTATACGGATGGTGAGCCGGTGGCGACTGATACTGCGTGGCGTCAAGACCGGCCGCCAATGCGCTTGAGGGACGCGGCGGCGGTACTATTTATCTTCTGTCAATTTGCCACGTCGCGAGTTGGCGCGGAGCGCTCGCGGCAGCTATATCAATCGGTGGCCGCCAAGGTAGCGACATTTTTGACGGATAATTGGGATAATCCAGCGGCAGACGACGACGCGGCGTTCGTTTGGCAGCTGTCGCGTGCGGCACTGGAGCAAGCGAGCGAACTCGCGCAGCAGCATGACGACCCAGCCAATGCGGTGCAGTGGCGAACCTGCGCTGATGATATTAGCACGCAGCTGGCGGGACGTGGTGCTGACGAGGTGACGATGGATGCGGTATATGCTGCCTATATGTTCGGTGTTGAGAGTGAGGCCTATCAGACCAAGCAATTGGTTAGTGGGGCGACACGGACATTAGCGGCAGTTGATGGTCTGTTCAAGCGACGGGCGGATGATCCAGATAGCAGTGTGGTCGCTAGTTTGTGGCTGGCGCAATACTATATCGAGACGGGGGAGCTGGCGCGAGCAGAGCGAATCGTTGACTTGATCCGCGAGCGGCGCATTACTAAAACTGGCGTGGTGAATCAGCATAGCGCGTCGTCGGTGGTAGCTTCAGCTGAATATGTCAATACGCTGCTTGATATGATCGTGGCCCAGCGCTGAGGTCGGCGCATGAAAATTAAACCGGCCTGCTGATTTGGTCATTTGTGTTGCAAATAAAAAAACCACCCCTGTCTGAGGGGGTGGTTTTCGCTTGATGTCATTAGCCCTTACGCGGCTTGACCTCGTTGCGACCGAGGTTTTTCTTGGTCTCGGTGTAGGTTGCGTGCTGGCGGGCCACTGGATCGTATTTTCGGAGCGTCAGCTTGCCCTGCCCTTTTGTGGTGCGGTTTTGGGTGTTGACCGTGGTGTAGTACGTGCGGTGGCCGCTCAAATTACTGACCAAACCAATCAACTTCCGCTTCGTGTTCTTCTTCTTTGCCATCTCTTTACTCGTTACGTTTATTTACAATCTTGACCGATTATAGCACAGATAATTAGGAAACGCTAGGGGCGCTGACAAGGAAAATTGCTCTTGCCCTCGAGCTAATACCAGTGTACCATCTCATCAAGTGGCCGGCGGCTGCGCGGGTGTGGCTGGTCGCTACGACTGGCGTAGCCGAGCGCCAGCATGAGAACCGGCAGATCTTTGGCTGGGTCGATGAGCTGGTGGGTTGTCAGTACCTCTGTCGCTTGATCAATGGCAAATCCCTCAATCGGACACGAGTCAATCCCCCGCTCCGCTGCCACCAGCATGGCAAAGCCGAGGGCGATGTACGCCTGGTGCGCTGACCACTGGTGCAGCCCGTCAGGCGTGTCCATTAGTTTAAAATCGTTCTTCGCCCACTGCTTCCAGAAGGTCTTGTAGGCGGTGCGCTCGACCAGATTCATGCGCTTTACATCACGGAGTATGTGATCGATGTGGTCACTAAGCGCGTCGGCCGTCTTGGCGGTAAAAATCAGGAAATGACTGGCATCAAAGCGCGGCTTATTAATCGGCGCGCATTTTTTCAGATCCTGGCGCAGCTGCTGATCTTGGGCGACGATGACGTCGAATTGCTCAAAACCGTACGAGGTTGGCGTGAGGCGAATTGCCTCAAGGATCAGCTCCATATCTTGGTCAGAGATCTTTTTATCAGCATCAAATTTCTTGCAGGCATGGCGAAAATCCAGCGCTTTGGTAATTTCCGCTGCTGAAATGGTTGGTTTGCTGGTCATTAGCGTCCTCCTTTTTGTTGCCTAATGATACGTTGCTCTTCGGGTGTGAATCGCCGTGATTCGCGCATTTTTTGGTAAGCTTTGTTGCGCGTCCAGGCGTCGATATGCTCGTTTTCTAATTCAGCCAGCGTCAGCTCAAGGAAGTGCACCGCCGTCGTCGCATACAGCCAAGCTAGCCCCATCTTGACGTAATAGCCATCGTGCCTGACGTTTCGCAGCGCCGCGAAAACCTGATCAATGTGTGCTTCGTCTAGGAAATTAGTCATCAGCGAAATCACGCCGTAGCGCACCGTGAACTCGTCTTCATTCTGTAAGCATTCTAGTGCAAAATCCCACCACAGTTCGCCAGCAAAGCGCCGCTTTTTCTCAACAAATATATCGATGTACGCCCACGAGTCAACATGCGGCAAATATTGCTTGGCCAGATCAATCGCCACCAAATCATCGAGCCGAGCATGCGTAATCAGCAGCCCGCATAGCAGCACGTAGTCAAATGATTTGTTCTGTGCCGTTAGCAATTTGCTAATATCCGCTGCGCTCATATTAGGCGCTAATCTCCTTGCCAACCGCCGCAAATCCGGTACGCGTACGCCGATGACCGGCATCTTGGTGTTGACGATGCGCTTGTTAAAGGCGGCGTAGGTTTCGTTGCCTTGAGCAAGCGTTTCGAGTTGGCGCGTGAGGTCTTGAAGCATATGTTTATTATAACCTATAGGTGGCGCATTGCTAACGCTGCTCCCACTGTTTCGGCAAAACCCGGCATGAGCTTCATCTTGGGAACTTCTTTGAGATTAAACCAGGCAGCGGATTTATTTTCCCAATTAAGCCGGGGCGTAACGGTACTTGCCAGTTCAACGAGGATAGCAACAACGTGCCATTCACGATCTAGTTGCTGGTCAATCTGTACAAATGGCTGGCTGAGCTTCATATTGATAATATGTTGCCTTGAAATGCCGATCTCTTCGGCTAGTTCACCATACGCGATGTCTTTGATACTAAGATTGGGGTTGTCGATAAAACCGGATATGCCGTTAATTAGCTCCGGATAGGCGATAACCTCAGCGCTACGTTTAGTCAGGAGGACTTGATCGCCCGAGACAACAACACAGTTTAACACAAAACACACACGTTCATCAGTATAGTTAACCCGCCCATCTTCAAAACGTGGATAATCAGCCGTAAGGTCGCGAATGTGTTGCATGTAGGCGGCAGACGATTGCTTATCCATGTTTAGTACAAATAATCTAAAAATCAAAATGGAGCCACGATCGGGGCTTGAACCCGAGACCTCATCCTTACCATGGATGCGCTCTACCAACTGAGCTATCGCGGCATTACACCATCGCCTGCGGCATGCGCTCTACGCATGTTCGCGTTTCACACGTAAGAGCTATCGCGGCACACCGGCTACGCCTGAAAACAGCGCGGCAACATTCGTATTGTACCATATTCACGTGGCCGTGCAAAGACGATGGCGTTCTCAGACTACTTCTCTGCCTCGACCTGATCTGGCTTGTCGATGGTTTTAGGGGCGGTTGGCGCAGTTGTTTGTTTCGGCTCTTCTTTGTGCGCCGTCGGCTTGTTGGCTTTGGCTGAGTCAAACTCAGATTCAATTTCACTGAGCACGTAGCCCATAGCGGCGACCAAGGCGATAGCAACAACTCCGCTCGCAACATCGTAGTAATGGGTGAAGAAGCTGAGGATAAAGGTGACAACGGTGGCAAGGAACGTAACGACAATGCCGGCGGTGGCGAAGAGCCAGCCTCGGGTTTGTTTGCGTCGTAGCGGTGAGATAGCCAGCCCAAAGAGGACAATTTCGGTGACGGCAAAGATTAGCGTGATGATCTGCTGCAGGCGAATGAGAACGATGTTAGGTACAAAAATAGAAACGCCAAAGAGTGAGATGCGATCAGCTTGCGACAGAAGTGATAGGGTTGAGGTTAGTGACAAAGCAGCCACCACCGCCAACATTGCAGCGACAATCCAGAGGTTGTCGGCGACCGCTTGGCGCGATTGCTTGGACATGCGTGGTAATGGTTTATAGAGTGCTTTGAGTGTTTTGGCAAATGGAAATCGTTTCATGATTTGATAATAGCATGTCGGGCGGTGACGAGCAACTTAGTGTGAAGTACGGGTGGATTTTGTGGTGCGCGCTCGGGTTGGCTTGGCTGGCCGTGGCAGGCGCGGCGCAATGATGGCGTCCAACACCGTCCAGGCGACGCTATTGACTAAGAAGACCACGCCGACGATACCGGCGATTGAGGCGGCCAGATGTGCGGCTGAATTACTGATCAGGATTAGCCCGCCGCCGACCGTTAAGCTGATGATGGCTAGGGCGACGTAGGCCTGCTGTAACTTGAGGCGCTGATTTTTCTGATCGTTCCAGGTAATCAGCCCTCGTTTGATAAGCTCTAACATGCTCGAAATTATAGCATTGTTTATGAGTAAAGTCAACGTTACCTATAGTCGCTAGTTAGTCACTAGGCAAAACCTATTTCCATCAGGGTCTTGCATAACTACCCAGCGCCAGTTGCCTTCTGACCTTTCTTCTACGAGCTTTCCACCAAGGTCGATTATTTGTTGAATAGCCTCGTCAATATCATCGACAACAATATCGATATGCATCCCGAGAGATTCTTGATTGGGAACCTGTTGGATACTAATTGTTACCCCATCCTCATTATTAGTCGATGGTAGATCAATGTATGGCGGTGAGACATCACCCAGCTCTCTGCCGGTTACGGCGCTCCAGAACTTTGCCGATTTTTCACTATCTGTTGCATTTATAATAACGTATCCAAGCGCACCAATAGGTGCTGTTTTCTTCTCGGGTATTGTTCTTCCCTTCTCCATAGTTTTTATTATAACAAAATACCCATGTTGCTCAGGTGCAATTCAATTTAAAAAGAGCGTCGGCTAACGCTCTCTGTGACATAGCTAATATGGTGCCGGAAGTAGGACTCGAACCTACGAAGCCTGACGGCGGGAGATTTACAGTCTCCTGTGATTGCCACTACACGATTCCGGCATGGAACTTGCGCCCACGTTTTTACACGCTTGGTGCGAAGGCGATGCAAATGGAGCCGATTCAGGGATTCGAACCCAGGACCTGCTGTTTACAAAACAGCTGCTCTAACCAGCTGAGCTAAATCGGCATCTTGAACGATTGTAGCAAGTTTTGTCACCTAAGACAAGGTCTACATAATCACTTTTCGTGATTGTTGCCGCGGCTGGCGTGCCTGCTGAGGGTGAGCCGGGCGTGGCGAACGGCGCGGGGCGGCGGCTGGCTTGTCGGGCGTGAGCATGGCGGTGGCGCGCTCGCGAAGTTTGGCGGCTTGTTCGGGCTGCTTGGCGCTGTCGTAGGCTTGAGCAAGCGTGTTCAGCGTGTGCGGCGTCGGTTCGAGCTCAGCGGCCTTTTCTAGCGCCGCCAGCATCTTCTTGGTGTTGCCTAATTTCTCCTGAACCTTGGCGTAGGCGATGTGCCGGGCGGCATGACTGGCCTCCATATCAAGCGCCTGCTCAAACGCTAGCGCCGCCTTGACATAATCTTGAGTCTCGTAGTAAATGAGGCCGACATTGTGCAGGCTCGAGGCGCTCGGCTCGAGGCTCTGGGCGATTTCAAAGCACTCGATGGCGTCCTTGTAGGCACGCTGCTTGGCATACAAAATCCCCAGGCGATTGTAGGCCGTGGCGTTCTTTTCATCGACGCGCAGGATGGTTAGGAGTGCTTTCTCGGCACGCAGATATTTGTTTTCACGCAGCGACTCTTGAGCGATAGCCCAGAGCTTGTCAAGTTTCTCTGACAATTTAACTGGTAAGTTTTGTGCTTCGCTGACTGACGGCTGATACCAAACTGCCCACACCATAACCAGCAGGATAACTAATAATCCAGACATATGCATCTATTATACCACAATATTGATCAGCGCCAGCCGTACGTTGCCATTGTGCCTCAGCCGGGTTTCGGCGGTGATGATCCGATCAAGGAGGGGCTGGTGTGTGGGACTTGGCTGAGTTTTCATCTGAAACGCTACCATGGTGAGGAGGATGTCGATCAGCTGGAGGGCTTTGGTGCGGTCGGTGAAATAGGATGGCAGCGTGCGCAGTGCTTCGTATGAGCCCGGTGCGGTGAGGATGCATTTAGCGTCAGCGGCGATGGCTTGATATTCGGACAGTAGTTTCGGCGTGCGTGCTAGCTGGTGGATAAGCAGCGGCCGACCGGCGGCCAGGAACAGGATTTGGCGCCGCTCGCTGGCGGTGAGCGAGGTAGCATCAAGCAGCGTCTCGTCCTGTACTGGCGAGGTGCGGTGCAAGGTTAGCACTTGACAGCGCGAACGAATGGTGGCTAGGAGCTGCTGTTCGTTCTCGGTCACCAGCAAAAAATGCGTGTTGGCGTTTGGCTCTTCCAAGGATTTGAGAAGCGCGTTCTGGGCCGCCTCGCTCATCTGGTCGGCTGGATTGATAACGATAACACGGCGAACCGTGGCATGCGTGCGCAGCATAGCGATCATGGTGCGGACTTGCTCGGTCGTAATCGTAGTTTTTGCCTCCACTGGCTGCAGCCGAATCACCTCTGATGGCGTGAGGCCCGTCAGATATTCGGCGACGCCAGTGCCATCCAGCCCACGCTCGGCGGTGATGATCACCGCCTGCGGCAGTCCCTCGGCAAGTTGGCGTAGTGTAGCGCGGTCGCGATGCGCTAGCATTGGCATGCGCGGTGGGTGCGGGTTAGTCATGAGTGGCCTCGCCGGGCTCGTTCGGGGTTGCGGCAACTCTCGGGAATAATTGTTGAAACTCCTCCGGAACGGCCGCCTTAAAGGTTTTTCGTTCACCTGATGGCAGCGTGATTTCCAGTTTGTGGGCGTGGAGCATCAGGCGGCTGGCGTTCGGTTTGCCGTAGACGCGGTCGCCGAGAATTGGTGTGTTCAGGTACGCCAGATGGACGCGGAGTTGGTGAGTGCGGCCGGTGGTGGGTTTAAGCTCAATTAGCGCCTGATTGTCAGTTGCTGCCAGTACGCGGTAGGTCGTCTGGGCGGGCTTACCGTTCGGGTCAATGCGGAAGGTGCTGGGTGCGGACGGGTTGCGGCCAATCGGTAGGTCAATCTTCGCGGCGGCTAGTTTCGGTACGCCGTCGGTTACCGCTAGGTAGGTTTTTTTGGCGGTGCGCTGGGCGAATTGCCGCTGTAAGTGGGCGGCGGCTTCAGTAGTTTTAGCGATAATCAGCACGCCCGAGGTGTCGCGGTCGAGCCGATGGACGATGCCCGGCCGGTCGGTGTCCGAGGCAAACGAAGTCTTGGGACGAATAATTTCCGCCACGGTTGGCTCGGTCGATAATCCACCTTTGGCGTGGGTCAGGAGGCCGCTGGGTTTATTCACAACCATCACGTCATCGTCTTCATATAACACTGGCAGCTCTGCACTCGCCTGCTCTTGTTCTGGCAGCTTGACGGCGATCTCGTCAGTCTCGTCAATCTCAAACTTTGGCGCCGTCACCACTTGATGATTAACCGAAACATAGCCGGCTTTGATGTATTTTTGCCAGAGGCTGCGCGAAATCGACGGGTCAAATGTCGTGGACAAGTGGATGTCTAGGCGCTGTTTGGTCGGTACAATTCGAAACATCATGACAAACTTGCCCTGAAACGGCGTCTCGGTAAAGCTCGGGTCAAGTGGATTTGGTAAAATCTCAGCGTTGGCGGGCTTATCGGGCCATAATTCATCAATTGATTCCTCGTCAACAATCGAGCCGTAGAGCACGGCGAAGTGCTGCTTATTCAAAATAAACTCCGCTACGATGTGCGACTCGTCCGTCTGAATCTTCAGGTGGCGCAAGGCCTTGACGGGCGTGTTGTCGTCTGCCAGCTGGTACAACCTGGCGATCTTGAGGACGGTGCGCGGCGAAATTTTCACGCAGCGTGTCCTCGGGTACTTAAACGGCTAGAAATGTGCGGCGCTTGATTTGGCGGCGTTCCTGGCTCAGTGAGAAAACTTGCTATCACTATGCTATCTCCGCAGCCCCACGGCTGTTTGGACGCGGTGCAAGGTTTCGTTGGCGACGAGGTTCATGTCGTGCTCGCTGGACTCTAGTTTGCGTTCGATGGCTTGTTCGTCAACCGCGGCCAGGCGCGCCTGGAAATTGGCTAAGAATTCGGCAGTTTCATCGGCGACGATGTGCTTGAAATCGCCATAGCGCTCCATACCGGTGAACTCGCTAATCGTCTGCTCTAGCGTGACGTCTCGCCCGGCGTCCTGGCGCACCAGCGTCAAAATCTCCAGCAAGTTGGAAATGCCGGGCTGGTTTTCCCTGTCGTATTGCACCTTGCCTAGCGAATCGGTGGCGGCGCTCATGATTTTTTTGTGGGCGGCTCGCGGGTCGTCGCCCAGGAAAATCACGCCTTTGCCGGTGTCGTCGGACTTGCTCATTTTTTTGGTCGGGTTGGCGAGGTCTTTGATGCGTAGGCCTTGGTCTTTACCGAAAAATCGGTGCTGTTCGGCGACCGGTTTGGGCACGACGAACAGGTCGCCGAATTTGCGGTTCATGCGCTCGGCGATGTCGCGGGTGAATTCCAAGTGCTGGGTTTGGTCGTCGCCGACTGGCACGTAGGTGGCGCCATAAAGCAAGATATCGGCGGCCATCAGGACTGGGTAGTTGAAGAGACCGACGGAAGTCGGCGATGTCTTGTTAAACCCATCGAATGCTGCGGCGAACAGCTTTATTGAGCCTCTTATATCTTTGTAGCTAACTGTGCTATTTATATCGTATTTTTTATCGCATCGCTGTAGTATAGTGTCAATGACCTCGTTAATGTCTATTATGTCGCTCTTATCCTTAAACTGCGTCATCCGGCTCATCTCGCCAAATCCGGTGAAGCAGTCCAAAATCCACGCCAGTTCGCTGTGGGCTGGGACGCGGCTTTGACGGTACAGATGAATCGCCTGGTTGTCCAGCGGCAGTCCGGCAGCCGTATAAATCCGGGCGTTATTGAGAATGCTGTCATACAACTTGCTGTGGTCAATTGGCGTGGTAAAGCTGTGAAGATCAGGGATGAACAGATTGATATCATAATCGGCCGAGCGGCGCTTCGCCATATCAACAATCGGTAAAATGGCGCCAAAATAATTGCCGATGTGAATATCGTTGTTGGCACGCACGCCAGTGAGGATGACGAGTTTACTCATAGTCTTATTATACCATTGATTCGGCGAGAGTTGTTTTACGAAATGCCGCAACAAAAAACGCCTCAGTCAGCCTGCCCGGCATCAGGCGCAAGCAACCGCTTAGGTCATGCGTAAAAGCGCGGTCATTCCACGACTGGACGACAGGCACACGATGTGGCAGCGGTGCGATGTCAATCGGTACGAGGCTAGCATCAGACTGACGGCGCAGCAACCAGTCGACAACTGCTTCGTTCTCTTCTGGCGCCATGGTGCAGGTGCTGTAGACAAGCGTGCCGCCAGGTTTCAGCAGTCGCCAAGCCTCGAGGATGAGGCGTTTTTGCAGGTCACTCAGTCTCCGGATATGCGCCACCGACCAGCTGTCAAACAACGGAGTATCGCTGGCGTTCAGGCTCATCAGCCCTTCGCCAGAACATGGAGCGTCAAGTAGAATTTTGTCAAAGGCCTCCAGCTGACGACGGGAGAGATTTCTAGCATCAGCTAGCATATATTCGGCTGAAACATTGAGCCGTTTGAGATTGGCCTGGAGCTTCATCAGGCGCGGCTTGGAATTGTCATTACAGACCAGGTTGGCTTGACCATTAGCTAGGGCTTGTATGTGGCTGGATTTACCGCCGGGCGCAGCGCAGAGATCGAGGATGCGTTCACCCGCCGCAGGTGCAAGCGCCAGTACTGGCAGCCAACTAGCGGCATTTTGGATGTAGCCGCGTCCGCTGTCAGCCAGCTGCTGATAATCAGCGAGGTGCTCCGGGATAATTTCATAACCATTTGGACACCAAGTAATCTGGCGAGCCAGCAGGTCGGGCGCGACTTCCCCGTCCATCAATGGATTGAGCCGAAAACTCTGGGTGCGGGTTTGTGCCAGCCTTGCCTCGACCTCGGCGCGAGACAGACCGCTCCACTGCATCGTGCGATTGATCCAGAGCTCACGCTTTCTCTGGCGCTCCTGAACTGGGTCTTTACGCTTGGCCATAATCATCCCCAGTGACGTGCCGATTAATGGCCTGGACGACGAATTGACCGTAGCGTCTATCAATTTCATGACTTGCTAACATTTTAGTGACGGCGATGTGCTTTTGTTTTGCTAATTTTCGTAGGTTTTTGTTGATAATGACTGGGTCAAATTGCCCATAAAATATTTCAACCGGCATCGTCAATTCGGCAATTTCCGTCAGCGCTTTTTGGTTGATGATGGCTGCGTCTAAGGTGTCGAGAAAGATTGGCAAATTTGACTCATCGACGAGAAAGCCAGGGTTGAATAGCTTATATTTTTTAGCAAAATCGCTGGCGATCACCTTGCCGAGCGCTGGTTTATCGATAATTTTTTGGTATAGGCTGCGCAGTTGGCGTTCAGCCAGGCGATCCTTGCCTTGTTGGTGGTACAGCGGTGGACTGCACAGGATGAGCGAGTCGATCAATGAAGGATAATATCGGGCGGCGTGTACCGCCACGAGCGCCCCTAAGCTATGGCCAACCAAGATGATTCGTCCATCGACTTTCTGCTGTGCCAAGGTTGCGACTAGTGAATCGACCTGCGTTTTGACGTCATAGGTCTTCCAGTGCGGTCGCGGCGAATTGCCAAAACCCAGTAAGTCGACTGCCAGTACGCGAGTCGTTTTATCAATCCTACGACGCCCTACGACTCGCTGCCACATCGCTGATAAACTCCCGATACCATGAATCAACACGACGGTGGCGCGAGGCTGTTTCGGTGTTTGAAAATCATGCACGTATAGTTTATACGGGACGCGCAGCCAGCGATGGATAAGTCGGTCGAACATAGTTCTATAGTACCTGGTTGGTGAAATTAACAATAGCTTCGATAAACCGTCGTGGATTAAAGACGTGGATGACATGTTTGGCGGCGATTTTTTGATAGTGCATTTGCGGCGCTAACTGCTGGATATGTTTCGCATCGTCATAATCCATAGCACCCACCAAGCCGTACTGTGGCAGTCGCTGCCAGTCGGCATGCAATACCAGGAGTGGACAGCGGACAGCTTTTAGCGCTTGAGCGTGATCAAAATTACCGTACATACGACCATCAACAAAGGCCCGACCAAAATCTGGATCGTACATCTTGAGTGAGGTGAATTGCAGCTTCAATATATATGGTATATACCACTGATCAAGAGCAATTGGGTCACCAGGATGACGTTTTTCAGTTTGTTTGAGCTTCTTTGAAAGCCAACGGACAAACCACTGTGGCATTCTTTTCACGCGGCGTTCGTTAATGGGCATGATTTGATTAGCATAGTAGTTGGCCAGATCACGATGGTGGATGTCTCCGATGGCTTCAACCGTATGTTTGATGCCATTATATACAAATTTATCTTGATCACGAAAACGTGGCATCTCGGTCGAGAACACTGGCGCATCCTCTAAGACAGCAGCCGACACCCATTGACTAGCATGAGCTGCGCACCATAACGCAATGATGCCGCCAGATGAATTGCCTGACAGGATAGCTGGCTGCTTGATAACTGTGCTGATGAATTCCGCTACGTCTTCGCTAACAGTGTCCCAGGTATAATCACCGGGCGTCCAGCTGCTGCGTCCGTGTCCGCGAACATCAATGGCAAATACCCAAAATTGCTTGGCAAGTATGGGTAAGACCTTATGATAGCTTTGCCAGGTTCCCATTTGAGCGGGTATTAACACTAATGGAGGACTATTTTTAGGGCCTTCAACATAGTTCATAGTTATGTGGCTCAGCTCCGCCTGCTTTTCCGCAAAACCTGCCGTGCGAATACGTTTAGATATGGCTAGTGGCTTATGTAGATACGGATTGGCATAGTTGTGTTTGAGACTGACCCGCTTATCTTTCATATTGCTTATTATATACTTTTCCTATGGAATAACAAAACACCTCGCCAAGGTTGGTGGCGAGGTGTCTGTGTATCGCAAACGAAGCTTAACGCTTGGAGAATTGTTCGCGCTTGCGGGCAGAACGCAGACCATATTTCTTGCGCTCTTTTTCACGTGGGTCACGCTTGAGCAGCTCAGCCTTCTTCAGGACTGGACGCAAGTCAGCGTGAGCAGCCGTCAATGCTTTGGCGATACCAAGCTTGATGGCGTCAACTTGACCAGCGAGACCACCACCTTTCACCAAGATGGTAACATCGTATTCCTTTTGCTTGCTGACGATAGCTAGCGGGTCGGTTACTTCAGCGAGCAAGGTCTTGTTGCCATCCAAGTACTCAGCGGCTGCTTTGCCGTTGATGGTGATAGTACCTTTGCCAGGAAGCAAGCGAACACTTGCTGAAGCGCTTTTGCGTCGTCCCAAGCCATAGAAATAGGTATCAGTAGCCATATTACTTTACCTCAACTTTCTCTGGGGTTTGTGCTGTGTGAGCATGCTCGCTGCCAGCAAATACGCGCAGGCGCTTGAGGCGTTCTGCTTGCAATTTGTTCTTTGGCAACATGCCTTTGACAGCTTCTTCAATAATTCGTTCTGGGTGGCGTTCACGCATTTCTTTGAACTGCGTTTCTTTGATGCCGCCTGGGAAACCACTGTGACGGTAGTAGTACTTGTCGGTTTCCTTGTAACCAGTAACGACGGTGTTTGCAGCGTTGATAACTACGACATAGTCACCGCCATCAACGTGTGGCGTGTAGGTTGGCTTGTATTTACCGGTCAGGTGTTTAGCAATTTCAGTCGCCAAACGTCCTAGTGGCAATTCGCTCGCGTCAAACAATACCCAGCGGCGAGAAACGTCAGATGGTTTTTGTGAATAAGTCTTCATCTTATTTCTCCTCCTTCTGCTGTCTTGGTTTGATGTCGTCGACAAACTCGATGATTGCCATTTGCGCGCCGTCGCCAACACGTAGGCGTGTTCGTTCAACGCGAACGTGTCCGCTGGTGCGACCGCTCAGCTGTGGGGCAATTTCATCAACGAGCTTGTAGGCAGCAGCGCGAGTGCTGAGTGCTGCGATCACCTGGCGGCGGCTTGCCAAATCGCCCTTCTTCGCCTTGGTGATGATTTTTTCAATGTGGCGCTTCAGCTCTTTGGCTTTCGGCAAGGTGGTCTCGATTTTGCCGTGCTCGACCAGGCTGGTTGCCAGGCCCCTCAGCAAGGCTCGTCGTTGATCACGCTCACGGCCGAACTTGCGCCCTTGATATCCGTGTCTATGCATAGTTAAAACTCCAACTCCGCCATCTTGTCACGTACTTCATCCAGCGCCTTTGAGCCAAAGCCTTTCAATTCTCGCAAATCTTGCTCGGTCAACGTCACCAGGTCGCGAATGGTGCGGATTTCATTGTTAATCAGCGCGTTTGTCGTGCGGGCGCTGAGGTTTAATTCTTCAATTGACATGTCAAGTTCCGAATCATCTGCCTCGTCGTTACCCAGCGCTGGCGCACCAGTTACCACAGTCGAGCCTGCCAGCGCGCTATATTGGCTGACGAGGATAGCCGCTGCTTCCTCAAAGGCTTCGCGCGGTGTCAATGTGCCGTCGGTCTCCACCGTCAGGGCGAGCTTCTCGAGGTTGGTCTCGTCGCCAACGCGTGTCGAGTCAACCTTGTAGCGAACGCGCAGCACCGGTGTAAAGATAGCGTCGAGCGCGATCATGTCGGAGTGCAACCGATTGGCACTCGACTCTTCAATCGTCTGATAGCCACGGCCAGCTTCTGCCACCAAGTCCATGATGACGGTCTTGTTCGGATCATCAATGGTAGCGATGATGTGGTCTGGGTTAACAACTTCTACTTCGCCGTTTGCTTGGATGTCGCCAGCGGTGATAACACCACCAGTTTTCTCCAGACGCAACTCAACTGGCTCGTCAGTGTGAACGCGGAGTCGCACACCCTTTAGGTTCAGCATGATGTCAACGACATCTTCTTTGACGCCCTCGACAGTGGTGAACTCGTGTGTCGCACCCTCGATACGAAAGGCAACGATCGCGCCACCGCGAATGCTCGAGAGCAAGACGCGGCGCATTGAGTTACCCAGCGTATTGCCATAGCCGGCGTGCATCGGCTCGATCAGAAAGGTTACACTGGTCGCGGAAATATCATCAACGCTCGCGAGTGCTGGATTGTAAATTGCTTTTGCCATAATTCTTCCCTAACCCTTCTTTTATCGTGAGTAATACTCAACAATTAATTGCTCGTTGATGTCAGCTTCTGCTTCCTCGCGCTTTGGCAGTCCAGTCACTTCAATCTTCAGCTTCTTGCTATCGCTCTTCAGCCAGCTCAGCGGACCTTGGATTGAATTATTGATCACATCATCAATCCGCGTGAAGTACTCAGATTTGGTGCTCTTTGGACGAACGGTGATAACATCGCCAGCCTTAACACGAATCGATGGGATATCGACGCGGCGGCCGTTTAGTTCAAAGTGGCCGTGGCTGACTAGTTGGCGAGCAGCGCGGCGGCTAACAGCGAATCCAGAACGATAAACGACATTATCCAAGCGGCGCTCCAGCAGCTTGAGCAGATTTTCGCCTGCCAAACCTTCTTGGGCGCGAGTTGCTTCATTCATCAACCGCGCAAATTGCTTTTCAACCAAACCGTAAAGCCGGCGAACCTTTTGCTTTTCGCGCAGCTGCGTAGCATACAGGCTTGGCTTACTTTGGCGGCCGTGTGCGTGTTGGCCTGGAATGCCAGATTTTCGTGCCAAAACTTTATGTGCTTTTGGATGAAGCGCATAACCTTCGCGGCGGCTTTGCTTGACAATCGGTGAATTATCTCGTGCCATAATTATGCCCTCCGTGCCTTTCGTGGACGAACACCGCCGTGAGGTACGCCAGTTACGTCCTTAATGCTTTCTACTGAGATGTCGAAAGCGCCAACCGCACGAATAGCGGCGTCACGGCCCAAGCCGACACCTTTGACGAAAACGTCAACTGATTTCAAACCATACTGAGTTTTCGCAGCTTCAGCAGCTTTTTCAGCAGCAACCTGTGAAGCATAGGCGGTGCCTTTTTTGCTGCCGCGGAAGCCGCATGCACCAGCTGATGAAGCGGTCAACACATTACCCTTCTTGTCTGAAAAGGTAACAATGGTGTTGTTAAATGTTGCTTGAATATGCAGCTGACCAGCTGGGACTGATCGGCGCTGCTTTTTCTTGGTAGATTTTGCGTCTGCCATTTCTTAGTCCTTTCTTTAGGTCTTACTTGCTGCTTTTGGTTGTGTACCGCCCACGGCGATGGCGCGACCCTTGCGAGTTCGTGCATTCGTACGAGTCCGCTGTCCGCGTGTCGGCAGTCCTGCTTTGTGGCGAAGACCGCGATAGGCGTTGATATCCTTCAAGCGCTTAATATTATTCGTCACCAAGCGCTGGAGATCACCTTCGACGGTGTATTCGCTGTCGATAATTTCGCGAATCTTGTTTTCTTCAGCCTCGGTGAGATCTTTCACCCGAGTGGTCGGCTCTACGTTCGCCGCCGCAAGGATGCTCGAAGCGTGCTTTGGCCCAATCCCATAAATATAGGTGAGCGCGATTTGCACTTGCTTCTCTGTTGGGATAACTACCCCAGCAATTCGAGCCATGCTTAACCCTGCCTTTGCTTGTTCTTAGGTTTTCTTTTGTTGATGACATACAGTCGCCCTTTGCGGCGGACTAGCTTGTCACCTTTCTTGGGATCTTTGTCGATCTTCTTGACACTTGCACGAACTTTCATAAAGTGCTCTGAAATCTCCCTTCCCGAGTAAACCCGAGATTATCGTTAGTATTATGACGAGCGCCGCGTGTTTCTCGCCACGTGCGCTGGTCGCTCCTCCTTGAGGCGAAAGACGATGCGACCCTTTGTGAGATCGTAAGGAGTCATCTCGACTTCCACCCTATCACCAGGCACCAGGCGGATGTA
Organism: Candidatus Saccharibacteria bacterium oral taxon 488; assembly: GCA_046846435.1. Lineage (GTDB taxonomy): Bacteria > Patescibacteriota > Saccharimonadia > Saccharimonadales > Saccharimonadaceae > Nanosynbacter. The sequence goes on from CP128407.1 coordinate 413,721, forward strand.
GTTCTTGCGCATCCGTCCCGAAATGTGCGCGATGATACTATGGCCATTCTCCAGTTCCACCCGAAATTGGGTATTAGGCAGTGCTTCCACCACCTTACCAATCATCTTGATGACTTCCTTTTGACTCGCCATAAGTTACAGTTGTCAATTATACCGTATCGCCTTGGCGATTACAAGAGGGACGAGCGTCGTTTTTTCGACTTTTTCTTGGTCAGTTCGTCTGGGTCAAAGTCGTCATAAGTAACCATCAGAGCGCGCGAGTTGAGCTGGCGTAGTGACTCGAGGCCGACTGAGACTACGATGAGCAGCCCGGTACCGCCGATCGACAGGCGTGAGCCGCGGATTGCCGCTAGGTGATACATCAAATATTCAGCGACAAACGGCAAGATGGCGATGACGCCGAGGACGATTGAACCGAACAAAATTAAACGATTGACGGTGCGCATCAGATACTTTTCGGTTTGTTCACCGGGTCGAACACCCTCGATAAAGCCGCCCTGCTTTTGCAGATTCTCAGCGATTTCGTTGGCGTTAAAGACGATCCCGGTGTAAAAATAGGTAAAGGCAATAACTAGGAGGAAATACAGCGTCGGGTAAATGAACGCCTCCCAGGTACTGCCGGTAAAGGAGCCTGGGTTGGGTGCCTGGAACCACGTGATCAGGGTGTTAGCAGTGTTTTGCAGATCTGGATTGCCCGAGGCCTTCATGACCTGGCCGATGAATTGCGGCAGGCTGAGAAAGGCAACGGCAAAGATGACCGGAATGACGCCAGCAGCGATTAGCTTGACTGGCAGGATACTCTTGATGCCGCCGTAGCTGGAATTGCCATGAACGCGCTTGGCGTAGTTGATGGTGATGACGCGCTGGGCTTCGTTGATTTTCACCAAGAAGTAAAGAACGATGAGTGAGGCGATAGCCATGATCACCACCAGCCAAAAGACGGTTGGATTCACTGGTAGAGTAAACCAGTTAAAGACGTTCAGCCCGCCAGCCGCAGTGTTCCCAAGCGACGAAATGAGTGAGCCGAGCATCTGCGGGATCTGGCTGATGATACCAGCGAAAATCAAGATAGAGATACCATTACCGATACCCTGCTCGGTGATCAATTCACCCAGCCACATGAGCAGGACTGATCCGGCTGTCATTGCCGTCACGCCAACTGTCCACTCAAGCATCGTTGGATCGCTCAGCGTAGTCGTACCGCCGGCCAGCACCGTCTGGCGCAGGAGAAAGATAAAGGCGATCGACTGGACGATAGCCAGTGGGATGGTCAGCCGCCGCGTCCACTGCTGAATCTTGCGCCTGCCTGATTCGCCGTCCTTGTGTAGCTCTTCAAGCTTTGGAATGGCCTTGGTGAGGAGCTGAGTGATGATACTAGCGGTAATGAATGGACTGAGCCCAACCAGCACGAGTGAAAAGCTCGCCAGCGCGCCACCCGAAAGCAAGTTCAAGAACCCACCGAGGTCTGTCTGCCCCAGTGCGGCCGCCAGTGCCGTCTTCATCTGTGTCGGATTCGCCAGCGGCACCGGAATATGCGCCAGCATTCGATACACTACAATAATACCCACCACAATGGCCAGGCGTTTCTGCATATCTTTATTTTTCAGCGACCGCCACACGGTCTTCCAACTCATCATCGTCGTTTACCCCTCTGTCTTTGGCATTTATATCCTCAGTAACTCTTTTCAGTATAGCGTAATTGTTGATGCTTTTCCATAGGTTTATTGCTGTTTTATCTAAATTGACTGTCGGTTGTATTAGACAAAGTACAGTCTAGAGTGGTTTTTTACAGATATATACTTTATATGCGAAGACATTATTTTCAACACCATCAGAATATAGCGAGGCAGCCGTCACATTAACAAATAAGTGTTCAAGCCGCAGCTTCTTAATGATACCCGCAAGAGGCCGTGCTAATTGTCTTAATCGGTCAAATGATGGTTTTAGACCCGTGGTCCAATCTTGAACCTCCATTAGTTCAAAACCGGTTTCCTTGATAGACTGTTCAAATTCACCCCTACCGAATTGATACATAGCATGGATCGCGGCGTGATCTTTCACTAAATCAGCTAATCGTTTTATCTCTTGGTTAAAATTTTTGTAATCCATCTCGTACTCGGCGCAGACTAGCATTCCTCCAGGTTTAAGTACTCTGTAACACTCCGACAACACCTGCTTTACATTCCGGGCATGAGACAAAGATTCTGTTGTATAAATGCGATCAAAGCTGCTGTCATCAAAACTTAAATCTGAGTAATCTTGCACTAGAAATGATGTTCGTGCCGCAACCCCATGCCTTGGAGCTCTGCGAGCAGCATTTTTAACTTCGTGCGGTGTTATCGTAATGCCAGTAACCTTGACCTCACAGGTCTTTGCGATTTCAGTAGCGACAACACCTTGTCCGCAGCCAGCGTCTAGTATGCGCATGTTTGGGTGTAATCGGAGTAATTTGATGAACTTACTATGGTAGTTAGCCTGTGCTTTATCCTCAGTCATGTGTTGATCATCGTAATAGCCGAAGTGCTGACTGCGCTTCATGACGAGTAAATACCCCAGCCTTGAGCCAATTTTTTGGTAATAGCTTGCTGCAGATTTACCGTCTTTTGATTTATTGAACATATTCATATTATACCATTTACGTAAAATACCCCGTCCTGTGCGGGGTATTTGTTTGTGTGGCTGATAAAATTACTTATCGCTCTTCTCGACATCCTTGGTACTTTGGCGCAGTGGCGTTGCGACTTTTTCAAATGAGCCGCCAGCTTTTTCAATCGCTGTAACGACCGAAGCGGAAGCAGCTTGTACTTTCAAGTTAACCTTAGCCTTCAATTCACCGCGAGCGATCACCTTGACCGTGTGAAATGGTGTGGCGATGTAACCTTCGGTAAACAGCAGAGCGTTGTCAACGGTTTTACCGTCAAAGGCGTTCAAGTGATCCAAGTAGACCACCTGAGCTGGTGTGCGCAGACTCTTGAAACCGCGAGCTTTTGGCACAGCCTGAGCCAGTGGACGCTGACCACCCTGGAACATGGCGCGAAGCTTTTTACCAGTGCGGGCGTTCTGACCTTTGGTACCGCGACCAGCAGTTTTACCCTGGCCAGCAGCGATACCGCGACCAACACGCTTTTTATTCTTATTTGCTGAAACTTGGAGATCGTTGTATTTCATTACTTAGCCTCCTTTTTAGCAGCTTTTTTGACTGGCTGAGCATTGAGCCACTGTTCGCGTGGAACCAGTGATTTCAATGCTTCAATGGTTGCGTAGGCGATGTTCACCTTGTTGGTTGAACCCAGTGACTTGGTCAGCAGGTTACGAACACCAGTTACACCGATGATTTGTCGGACAACACCACCAGCGATGATACCAGTACCAGGAGCAGCTGGCTTGATTAGCACGCGAGCACCTGAGAACTTAACTTCGCTGTCGTGTGGAATGGTCTCGCCGCTCAGTGGCAAGGTGATCAAGTGCTTCTTGGCAACTGAGGTTGCCTTGGCAACAGCAGCTTGCACGTCGGCACCCTTAGCCACACCAACACCAACCTTGTCTTTGCGGTTACCGACAACCACCAACGCCTTAAAGCGGAAGCGGCGGCCACCTTTGACCACGCGGGACACGCGGTCAATGTTGATTACCAATTCTTCAAACTCTTTTGGTGCGTCATCGCGCACGTTTCGCCGGTCATCGCGGCGACCACCACGCGGACTGCGAGGGCGGCGGCCTTCTGCGCGTGGGGTAGTATTTGCAGCTTGTTCTGCCATACTAGAACTCCAATCCTTCTTGGCGCGCAGCATCAGCCAATGCTTTCAAGCGACCAGCGTACTGGCGGCCGTTGCGGTCAAAGACTACTGCGCTAATTTTACTTTTCTTTGCCTTCTTGGCAATTTCCGTACCGATGGCAGCGCATTTTTCGCTCATCGTACCTTTTGCTTTGGTGCCAACGGTAGTTGCAGCAGCCAATGTTTTACCTGCAGCGTCGTCGATCAGCTGAACACTAACGTGCAGGTTGCTGATGGTGACCGTCAGGCGTGGGCGCTCTGCAGTGCCTGAAACCTTCGCGCGAACGCGGTTTTTGCGAAGAGCGCGGTTGAGTAATTTCTTGTTTTCAGCCATGATTACTTACCTGTCTTTCCTGCTTTGCGCAAAATTTGCTCGTCAGCATACTTGATACCCTTGCCCTTGTATGGTTCAGGCTTCTTCAGCGCGCGGATTTCCGCAGCGACTTGGCCGACTTGCTGTTTATTGATACCGCTGACGATGATGGTCATCTTTTCGTTGGTAACAGTAATGCCCTCTGGGGCTTTATATTTGACTGGGTGTGAAAACCCGAGCGCCATTTCCAGCTCATTGTTGCTGGAGCTAACACGGAAACCAACACCATTAACTTCGAGACGCTTCTCGTAGCCCTTGGTAACGCCGATTACCATGTTGTTGATCAGCGCGCGCATCAGACCGTGCTGGGCGCGAGCAGTTTTAGACTCATCCTTCGGATGAACCGTGACTTGTCCGTCTTCGACTTTCACCTCAACTGCTGGCGTGATGAATTGTGTCAATTCACCTTTCGGGCCTTTTACGACCACGTCACCAGAGTCAACCGTGATTGTCACACCGGCCGGAATAACCACCGGCAGTTTTCCGATTCGACTCAGACTCATTACTCACCTTTCTCGTGATTTGCTATTAACCTTGGTATTCTAGCATAGATTAGGGGTGAAATGCAAATGCATGGTATGCTAATCAGTAGAGGTATAGTCATGGATAAGTTTGATAGATATACAATCCCTCCGCCTCCGTTTCCTTTCTCAAGATATCTTGAGAAAATTCGTAGCTTATCAGAAGATCGCGGTGTTACGGAAACGGCGGCTAAGTTGTTTAATATGGCTAAAATAGCTATCATTGTTGCTAACCAGTCAGAGCGATTTGATAATGGGGACTCTGGAATGCTTCTCGTGGGTGACCATAGACAGGGGGTTGAATATTTACCTTTATTGGCAAAGCTCGGCGACCTAGGAAAGAAAGATGTTCATTTTGTAGCAAAACCTTTTTCTATGCAGGCACGGGTCATGGGTTATCTAGCAGCCAAATCATCTGAGCCCACTTTGCCCGTAATACCAAGAACTTTGTCAAGAGATCGACGGAATATACTTAATAGAGATTTATTCTGGCGTCTCACCAAAAGAAGCTTCTTGCCAAGCGAGTCGGAAATTAGAGAGATAAATGGTAGTACGTTAGAAAAAGCTTCTTGCTATATACAAGAAAAAGAAGCAGTGGTTATTTACCCTGCAGGCGGTGTCGTAGATGCCTGCAGTGCGCGGTGGAAACGAGGCGTAGGTGAAGTTATTAAGAAAGTTGACTCGTCTAACAGAGATAGTGTAAAAATAATTCCCTTTCGTTTTGATGATTTTTCACGCTGGCGCCTTATGAGCGCAGTGGCAAAAGCTTGCAACGGTAAAACATCTGACAAGTCGCAAGAAATAACGTTGCGATTTGGTAAATACGGCACAATAGATGAATTATTTCCCGACGTGGATAAATTATCCTCAATGGAGATAACTTCTCGGCTACAGTGTCAGTTTACAGAACGATTTGGAGAAATATTTTAATGAGCGCGCCTAATCTCATCCTTATTCCCGGTTTAGGTGATCGCAAGTGGTTATATAAGCTTGTTTGTCCCGTGTGGCGGGCGCGTGGTTTTCGTGTACATGTTTTTACATTCGGCTGGGAGGATGCAGCGAGTAATTATCACGATAAGCAAAATCGCCTGAACAATTATATACGTGATCTAAATGGGGACGTATATATCATCGGTGCAAGTGCAGGTGGTGTGGCGGCACTGAATGCTTTGGTGCTGGTGGATGACGGTAAAGTCAAAGGCGTTGCAACAATTGCTACACCGTATGTTTATCGGCAGCGACTAAGAAACGAGACGCTTGCCCGGGCAATCAGCGAATTATCCAATAACCTGCCCGCTATGCAGGCAAAATTCACACGCATCACTTCCTTTTACGGTATTTACGACCAAGTTGTATCGCCAAACGACAGTCAGCCAGATGATAGTGAATTCGCAGACGTTAATTATCAGCAACTACCAACTTTCGGACATGGGCTAACGATTGTGGCAGGATTGACAATGTTTGGCGGACGGATAACACGATCTTGGGGCAATGAAGCGCCGAAAAAGGATACATTTTTATTGTGATCTCAAAATACCTCATCGCAAAAATAAGCTTCGTCGTCCTTTCCGTATCCACGGTACTACTATATATTTTGGCGCGCAATGGAACGATGACTGCGGTTTTTGGGCCGATGCTAGCTTATGTTGTATATCTGCTTAATTTTGCGCTGCTTATCGCGTCCACACTTTTCTACATCTGGCAGCGCGCTCACAAAGACACGCCGCAGAAGGATCGCTTGGAGGCGCTCGAGACATATGCGCGACTAGATAATGACGGCCTGCTGATTAGTGGCGCGGTAACTATTATCGAGATCGAGGCGGACAGTTTTTGGCGGCTCAAGGAATATGGCGAGACGATCACTGTGCCTATCAACGCCATGAATCCGCTGCATCTACCACCAGTGGGCACGCGGGCAACATTCGCGCCGATTGGTAATAGAGATAATCGAGCCATCGGCGTAATTACCGAGATAACGAACGGAAAGATGACGGTCGCACCGGCGCCAACCATCAAGCCTAGTAAACCAAAACTCACCGCCAAAACCACGACGTCCAACTGAGCGGTATCAGCATGAGCAAGGACGCTATCGCTAGCGTGATGTACGCCCCCAGTGCCGGCCGCGTCAGCTGTGGTGTATCATAATGATACACCCGCCGCAGCTCATAATAATCCCACAAACGCCATGCACAAATCGTTAATAAAACGGCAGAAATGAGCGACAGCATCCCACTAAGCTCAAAATGATATGTTTGATTACTAAAGTTAACAACAAACATGAACTCCGCCGCCGCCAAACACGACCACCATCGCTTATCTCGTTTCAGTCCCATTACCGCTACACAAAATCCCAACGGAATGATCAATCGCACCACCGGCGTGTAGTCAAAAAACAGCTGCGTGTAATATTCAATCGGATATTTATTATTGCCTGCAGCCGCCACCAACGCACCCACACCATAAAACAACGTTAATAGCACGACGGCAAACACAAACAGCCGCAACATATCGTTATAGAACACATCTCGCAGTGTGATAACGTCAGTTTTAGAAGTAGCGGGAAGCTTCAGAAACGGAATCATTTTTGCCTACCGTTGATCCATGAACACGTCCTTATGATTTTTCATAAGAATATCGTAGTTTGCGAGGCGGGTACGTGTCAAGGCAACGGGGCGTTTAGCCGAGAGAGACTATTTCTCTTTCACCTCGCACCGGCCGTTGTTACCGTTAGGGTAGCAGGTGATATCAAGATCCTTGCCGGTAAATTTTGTAAAGCCAGAATAGCTTACTGTACCCCAATCCTTCTTCGTTCCACCACAACCAACGGAAACTTTTATTTTTTCGCCGATCACGCCCACCATGTCTTTAGCATCAACGACTGACTGGTTGCTAGTTGGAGTGGTCTCCACCCAGTCCGATTTTATTTTTCCTGTTCTCTCTGCCCACGCACCGACAAACTTCTCGCCGTTGGCACAGGTAATTTGCCCACCGACGGTGACGATGTCTCCCTCTTTGGGTGTAGTTTTTGTCGGACGCGAGGTTGGTTCTGACGGGGACGGCGTCACGGTTTCAGTGACGCGTACGGTTTGCGTCGCCCGTGGCGTCTCGGTCGTTTGCGGATGCCTGTTCGTCGTGGTCACGGTAACAGTCGCTGGGGCTGGCTTGGCGTCCAGTCCCGACAGGCCGCAGCCAGAGGCAAACAACGCCACTACGCCCATAAAGCTAGCCAGCGGTCGGCGTAAAACGTTACCAATTTTCCCGCTGATAGTGAATTCTGGGGATTTATGAGTCATGATTATTCCTTTCTTGTGGTTGATTATTCTGCGAGGTGGTGTGTCGCATTATTTCAGCAAAGATAATTGGAGCCAACCCAGCCTGAACAGCCCCGTGGAGTGCAATCTCACCTATCGGTCCGGATGTTTTGGCAATCTTTCGCTTTGTAGCTTCCATAATCCTATTTTTCAGGTCATCTGCGGCGGATCGCTCTTCTTTTTCTTGAACCTGCGACCAAGCATCCTTTTCCTGAACCAACTGAGCACGCACATCCGTTAGCATATCAGCCACTGGCACGAGCTGTTGGGTGCCTTTTCTTCCCATGCATTACTCCTTTTACTACTCCAGCACTATACCACAAAAATTAAATATTTACAAGGTATCCCACCTCAGGATGCTATGCCACCTGTATACTCTCGATTACCCTGCTGTCTGCATTGTTGAGATCGTAACTCGTCCGCCTAAAACAGCTGCGAGTATAACATAACTACTCCTGCTCGCGCTTTGCTAATTGCACCTGTGTCCCTGCCAGCATATCCCCAAGGTGTCGCCGGTCGCGGCGCATCGTGCCCATCAAGAACATGATGACCAAGAGAGCACAGGAGACAATTGACAATACAATACTCATTGTATCGAACTCGGTATACACTCCATGGATGACGGCCATATGGCCGATTTGCCAAGGGAGAAATTTGATACCATTACGAACGAGACTGCGGCTAAAGCTTCTATGTGCAAAATAAACCTCTAGCCCAGCGGCGCGCTTGCCGATACTACCACCTCTGAAATCAAGATAGGTAAATAGTACGACGACAACCAAAACTGACGCAAGCGTAGCGATGAGTTGACTGTGAAACTCAGAAAAAGCCGGGATACCACCAAGCATCATAAAGTAACAGGCCATTGACACGGCAAAAAGACAGAGTAGATAAGCGCTGATGACCAGCCAATCAATACATAGTTCTTTAATACGAGTGGCAAATGGGATAGGGTTATCGTCGCGCATAGCTGTATTATAACGAAAGTAATTTGGGCATGCAAAAAGCGCCCGGAGATTATTTTCTCCGAGCGCTTTTCTTTTGCTGACTAAGCGTAATTTAGTACACCTTCAACAGCAACTCACCGCCAAGCTTAGCCTTGGCTGCTTCAGTGCCAGTCATGACACCTTTTGAGGTTGAGATGAGTACCAAACCGCGGCCGCTTTTCACCTTTGGAATCTCGCTAGCGCCGACGTAAACACGACGACCTGGCTTTGATACGCGGGTGATCTCGTTGATGGTGCTGTTAGTACCCTCTTCGTTGATGGTCACCACCAGCACACCGCGAGGCTTGGCATCTTCTAGTTTAACATCTGCGAGGTAGCCGTTTTTGACTAATTGTTCAGCGATGACTTTCTTCATCTTGCTGGACGGAACACGAACTTCCGTCTTGCCAACCAATTTCGCATTGCGAATGCGCGTCAGAAGGTCGGCGATTGGGTCTGTAGTTTGCATAGACATTGTCGAATCTCCTTTCCTTCTTACCAACTACTCTTTGTTATGCCTGGGATTTCGCCCTTGGCTGCTTTTTCGCGGAAATTGATACGGCTCAGACCAAACTGGCGCATGTAGCCACGTGGACGACCGGAAATGCTGTCGCGGTTCTTGTGCCGGGTTGGGCTCGAGTTGCGAGGCAGTTTCTGCAGACCGTCGAGGTCGCCAAGTTCTTTGAGCTCAGCGCGCTTCGCAGCGTATTTTGCGATCATCTTCAGACGCTTTTTGTCGCGAGCGACCATTGATTTCTTAGCCATTACCTGACGCCTCCTTTCTTCTCAAACGGCATGCCAAATTTCTCTAGCAAGGCTTTTGAAGCTGCTTTGTTACCGTTCTTGATGACAAATGTTACCTGCAACCCGTGCAAAATCTGTGTTTCCTCGAAGGTCAGTTCTGGGAAAATTGACTGTTCGATGATACCTAGGTTGTAGTTGCCACCCTTGTCAAATTTCAGGCCGACACCATGGAAGTCGCGGACGCGTGGGAGTGCCACGTTGATCAAGCGATCCATGAACTCGTACATCCTGCCGCCACGCAACGTGACGCTGACGCCGATTGGCGCACCCATGCCTTTACGGATGCTAAAGCCAGCGATTGACTTCTTTGCCTGGCGGGCAACTGGTGCCTGACCAGTGATTTTCTCAACGGTGTTTTTGACAATTTCAAAGTGACGCTTGTCATCTTTCTTTTTGCCGGTGCCAACGCTCACGATGATCTTTTCCAAAGCTGGCACTTGGTGCACGTTCTTTAGATCTAGTTCGGCTTGCAGTTCCTTCAGGTATTTCTCCTGATACAAGGCTTTCAAGCGAGGAGCTGGCACGACGGTTTTCTTCTCTGCCATTATTTAATCTCCTTATTTTTTGCTTGGCGAGCGACGCGAGTTTTGCCGCCGTCAGCGTTCTTTACTAAACCAACCCGACTGGTTTTGCCTGACTTTTCGTCAACAACCAGCGCGACTTTACTGATGTCCATCGGTACGTGGATGTCTTTCTTGCCGCCTTTTGGATTGTACTGGCTTGGCTTGACGTGGCGGTGTCCGACGCCAACACCTTCGACCAAAACAGTCTGATCTTTGGTGTTAACTTTCAGGACTTTACCAGTCGTACCCTTGTTTTTACCAGCAATGATTTTTACGGTGTCATCTTTGTGAATACGAGCCATTAGAGTACCTCCGGAGCCAAGCTGATGATCTTCATGTAGCCCATGTCGCGAAGTTCGCGTGGTACTGGACCGAAGACACGGGTAGCCTTTGGCTGCTTGTCATCGTTGATAATCACCACGGCGTTGTCGTCAAAGCAAATGGTCGAGCCGTCCTTGCGGTGGATTTGGTCGCGGGTGCGAACCACCACAGCCTTGACGACAGACTTCTTCTTGACGTTGCCGGTTGGGCTGGCGTCTTTGACTGAACAGACGATTACGTCGCCAACGCGAGCGTAGCGGCGGCGGGTACCACCGAGAACGCGGATGCACAATACTTCTTTGGCACCCGAGTTGTCAGCTACCTTGAGGCGAGATTCTTGTTGGATCATTTGTTGTCCTCCTTGGCCTCTTCCTCAGCTTCGCCAGAAACTTCAGCCTTTAGCTTGATAGGACCGCGAGACTTTTCAATCACCTTGACCAGCGTAAAGCTCTTGGTCTTGGAAATTGGACGAGTCTCTTCAATTTGCACCTTGTCGCCTTCGCCTGCCTCATTGGTCTCGTCATGAGCAGTGTACTTGCGAGTCACGGTGTACTGTTTGCCGTAGAGCGGATGCGTTTCGCGGCTGGTGACCGTCACAGTGATGGTCTTGTCGCGCTTGGCACTCGTTACGACGCCAATCAGTGTTCGTCGGGCCATTACTTGCTCTCCTTTTCGTTAATTTGTGTCAGCAGGCGTGCGATGTCCTTGCGGAGTGAACGCAGCGCTTTTGGATTAACTAATTCGCCAGCAGCGTGAGAACGTTTTGCTTGAAGCAGGTCATTTCGCTTTTCGGCGACTTCCTTCTTCAAATCATCAACGGTCTTTACAGCTGCTGCTTTTGCAGTTTTCTTTGCTTCAGCCATTATGCGTCCTCCCGCTTGATGAACTTACATTTGACTGGTAATTTGTGGCTCGCCAGGCGCATTGCTTCGCGAGCGACCTCTTCGGAAACGCCCTGCATTTCAAACATCACCGTGCCGGCCTTCACCTTAGCAACAAAGAACTCTGGATTACCCTTACCGCCGCCCATCTTCAAACCAAGTGGTTTGCGAGTAACTGGGGTGTGTGGGAAAATCCGAATCCAAATCTTACCACCACGCTTGATGTAGCGGGTCATTGCCTGACGAGCAGACTCGATTTGGCGGGAGTTGATGCGCTCATTTGATTGTGATTGCAGTGCAAAGTCGCCGAACGCGATGTAATTACCACGGGTTGCTCGACCACGGTTTTTACCGATGCGCACTTTGCGGTGCTTGGTTTTCTTTGGTAACAGCATTTAGCGACTCCTTTCTCCCTTATAAATCCACACTTTCACGCCGATGATACCAGCTGGTGTCTGGGCGCGAGCACAGTGGAAGTCAATATCAGCGCGAAGGGTGTGCAGCGGCACCGAGCCCTCGATCACCTTTTCGCGGCGTGCCATTTCAGCACCGTTCAAACGACCAGCCACCTCGATGCGGATACCTTTGGCACCAGCACTCATGGTGTTTTGTGCGGTCATTTTGGTTGCGCGGCGGAAGTTGATGCGGCGTTCCAATTGGCGGGCGATGTTCTCTGCCACCAATTTGGCTGCTAGTTCCGGTCGGCGCACTTCTTCGATGTTGATGCGAACAGGTGACCCGACAATCTTCTCAACTTGCTTTTTCAATTCATTCACGCCAGCACCACCACGGCCGATCACCACACCAGCTTTCGCCGTGTGAATGGTTACCGTGATCAGGTTGGCACTCCGCTCAATCTCAATGCGATTGATGGTTGGGCGTGAGGCAAATTTCTTCTCAATCAATTCGCGGATTTCGTGATCCTGGCGAATTGCCTCCGCAAACTCTTTCTTATTGGCCGTAAACCAACGAGAGCTCCAGTTCTTGTGAACTTGTAGGCGGAAGTTGATTGGATTCACTTTTTGACCCATTTACTTCTCCTCCTTTTTTGCCGTGGTTTCGGCGGCTTTTTTTGCTGCAGGCTTGGCAGGTTTGGTCTCTGCTTTAGCCTTGGTCTCTGGTTTTTTCGCAGGCGCTTTCTTTGGCTTCTCGGTGCCAGTTACTTCAACCAAGATGTTTGACGTCTTTTTCTGGAACGGCAAAGCACGGCCCTTTGACGCTGGCTTAAAGCGGCGCAGACGCGTACCAGTAGTAACGCTCAAGGTAGTGATCACCAAGCTTTTGGCGTCCAAACCGTGATTGTTGATGGCATTTGCCTTGGCGCTGTCGATTGCTTTTTTTACTGGCAAGGCAGCGCGTTTTGGCACGTGTTCCAAGATAACCAATGCGTCAGCGACAGTACGGCCGCGTACTAGGGCAGCCACCAAGCTAACCTTGCGTGGTGTTTGGTCAACACCTTTGGCGTAAGCGCGAACAGTATAAGTTGTATCAGCCATGATTACTTCTTATCCTTTCCGCCGTGCTTACGGAACTTACGAGTTGGGCTAAACTCACCGAGTTTGTGGCCAACCATGTTTTCAGTAATCAGCACTGGCACGTGCATCTTACCGTTGTAGACAGCAATCGTTCGACCGACCATTTCTGGGGTGATAGTCGAAGCGCGCGCCCACGTTTTGATAACGGTTCGATCGTCAAGGCTGAGAGCAGCGACTTTTTTCGCAAGCTTCACATCGACGAATGGACCTTTCTTTAATGAACGACTCATCGTGATTTACCTCTTCCTCTTTGCGTCATGACGCGTACGTACGATTAATTTATTTGAGCCTTTGCGGCGGCGAGTTCGATAACCCAGCGTCAATTGGCCCCATGGTGTACGTGGCGCTTTACCAGTACCGTGACGACCACCGTCACCACCACCATGCGGGTGATCAGCAGCATTCATAACCACACCACGCACTGTTGGGCGAATACCCTTACGGCGCTTGCGCCCAGCTGAACCGATCTTGACGTTTTGGTGCTGGATGTTACCAACTGTACCGATTGATGCAGTAGCTTCCAAGCGAACTTTGCGAACTTCGCCAGATGGCAATTTGATGGTTGCGTAATTGCCTTCTTTGGCCATCAACTGAGCTTTGGCACCAGCGGCGCGAACCATTTGCGCACCTTTGCCGGCAGTCAGTTCGATAGCATAAATCATCGTACCAACAGGGATAGCAGACAGCGGCAGGCGGTTTGAGGCCTCAATTGGCGCTGCTTCACCAGTCTGAATCGTCTTGCCCTTGACCATCGAGGTGTCAGCCAATACGTAGTGGTACAAATTGTACTGATCCTTCACCCGAGCGATGCGTGCTGAGCGGTTTGGATCGTACTCAATTTCTTCAACCGTCAACGTCAGGCCAGCCGGCAAATTGTGGTTCACCAAACGGTAGTGACGGCGAACGCCACCGCCGCGATGACGCACGGTGATGCGGCCTTGGTTGTTGCGGCCAGCATTTTGCTTTTTGGCTTTGATCAGACTTTTGAGCGGTTTTCTTGTCGTGATATCCGACAAATCCTGGCTCGTCATGCCGCGACGAGCAGGAGTGGTTGGATTGTAAGCTTTCACTGGCATTACTTGGTCTCCTCCATCTGCTGCTCTACTGCGTCAAACACATCGAGCTTATCGCCATCTTTCAGCGTCACGTAAGCCTTCTTCCAGTCCTTGCGTGTAGTCGTACCAGGATAGCGGTTCTTGCCTCGTGAGAAACGCACAGCCTTGCCGTCTTGTACTAAGGTTTTTACCTTTAGGACAGTAACGTCAAATTGCGCTTCAACTGCTGCTTTGATCTCGTTTTTATTCAGGTTGAGCGGAACGCGGAACACGTAGACGCCATTGGCGCTCTGTGCGTAGGCTTTCTCGCTAATGCGTGGGATAATTGTCATCTGTTTCATATTACGCTTCCTCCTTACCCAGCCATTCAGTGATTACTGGCAGAGCTTTCGGGGTCATGACAATAGTATCCGCATTCAGAATGTGGTAGACGCTGAGGTAGCTCGCGCGAATCACCAATACGTTCTGAATGTTGTTTGTCGCACGCATCAATTCTGGCGTCTTTTCGTCGACGACGATCAGGACGCGGCGCTCAAGCTTGTTGTCAGCTAGGAAGGTTGCGACCTCTTTGGTCTTGCCAGTTGTCTTGATGTCTTTGACGACGATCTTCTTTGCTTCATTGGCTACCGTCAAGGCTTGGCGAATTGCCACTTTCTTGGCGGTTTTGGACAATTTTTTGGTGTAGTTTTCATTGCCGCGTGGGCCAAAGACCACACCACCACCGCGCCAGATTGGGTTACGGGTTGAGCCGAAACGTGCGCGGCCAGTTCCCTTTTGCTTCCATGGCTTTTTACCACCACCGGAAACTTCACCGCGCTGCTTGGTGGTTGCGCTTGCCAAACGAGCGTTGGCGAGGTAGCTGTCATATGCCAATTTCAACAGTTCGTGGTTTGGCACTTCAACAGCAAAAATGTCTTTAGGAAGTTTGGTTGATTCAGCCATTACTTGTTACCTCCTAAAATGATCAGCCCTTTTCGCGGCCCAGGGACAGCGCCCTTCACCCCGATTAGATTGGTCTCTGGATCAACATATGCCACTTCCAGGTTCTTGACCGTAACACGCTCGTGACCCATGTGGCCAGCCATCGTCTTACCCTTGAACACTTTTTGTGGATACATCGAGCCAATTGAACCTGGCTTACGAGTATTACCTTTACCACCGTGCGTCTTGCGGTGACGCTTAAAGTTGTGGCGTTTAATGGTTCCAGCGAAACCTTTACCTTTGCTGGTTCCGGTCGCATCGACAGAATCGCCGACTTCGAACGCGGAAACGTTGATTTCATCGCCAACTTTGATACCCTCAGGGATCTCGTCGACGCGGAATTCCCGAATGTGCTTCGGGGTCACTTGGGCTGGCTTGACGTGTCCAGCCACGGCCTTGCTCAGGTTCTTACCCTCTCCATAAGCGACCTGTACCGCATTGTAACCGTCGGTTTCGACAGTCTTCACCTGAGTCACGGTGACAGGGCCGGCTTGGATCAGCGTCACCGGAATGGCTTTGCCGTCTTCAGCCAAGAGCTGGGTCATACCAAGTTTGGTACCGAGAAGTGTTTTCACTTTTCCTCACTCCCACTTAAATACTCCTGATGACGTGCGGTTTCTGGGTTCTGAGTGAGGCGTTCATGACAAGCGCTTCAATCATAACCAGACCTGCTCATTCATCAAGGAGAACAGTTGATATTACGCGTAATAGAAATTACCTTGTGATTGTAACACACGTTGGCCTGTGGCGTCAACAGTAGTAGGATGTAGGTCTATGCTATTGACATAACAAATACCGCCCCGATAAGGAGCGGTATTTTAGTATCGTTTTATCGCTACACGCTAGGCGTTGCGCTTCTCGATGATCTCCTGCGCTACGTTTGGTGGAACTTCCTCGTACTGCGCGAGCTCCATGGTACTGGCTGCGCGGCCCTGGCTCATCGAGCGGATGTCCGAGGTGTAGCCAAACATGTTTGCCAGCGGCACAAAGGCCTTGACCAATTTAGCACCGCCCATTAAATCTTCCATGGCGTCGATGCGACCGCGGCGTGAGTTCAGGTCGCCGATGATGTCGCCCATGAACTCTTCTGGGGTGGTGACTTCAACTTTCATGACTGGCTCAAGCAGAATTGGTGTGGCTTGCTTGATACCTTCGCGGGCTGCCAAGCTACCTGCCAACGAGAAGGCTAGTTCTGAGGAGTCAACATCGTGGTATGAACCATCATACAGCGTCGCCTTGACATCAACCACTGGATAGCCAGCGATCACACCGCCCTCCAAGGTTTCCTTGATACCCTTCATGACAGCTGGGCGGTACTCTTGTGGCACTACACCACCCTTAATCTCGTCAACAAACTCAAAGCCCTTGCCGGCCTCGTTTGGCTCAAAGCGTACCCAGACGTCACCATACTGACCACGACCACCAGACTGCTTGGCGTGTTTACCTTGAACTTCAGCACGGCCCTTAATTGACTCGCGGAAGGCAACTTGTGGCTCACCGATGTTCGCTTCAACCTTGAACTCGCGCTTCATGCGGTCGATCAAGATGTCGAGGTGCAACTCACCCATGCCGGACATGATGGTCTGACCAGTCTCTTCATCAGTGTGGATGCGGAAGGTTGGGTCTTCCTCAGCCAAGCGCTGCAACGCCAATGCCATCTTCTCTTGGTCGGCCTTTGACTTTGGCTCAACGGCGATGGATACTGGTGGCTCTGGGAACTCGATACTTTCCAGGGCAATCGGATGTGCCGGGTCAGTCAAAGTGTTACCAGTACCAGTATTCTTTAAGCCAACCACCGCGGCAATGTCGCCGGCACCGATTTTGTCGATTTCCTCGCGCTTGTCGGCGTGCATGCGCACGATACGGCCGATACGCTCCTTATCGCCAGTGGTAGTGTTCAGGACGTAGCTGCCTGAATTCAGTACGCCAGAGTAGACGCGGATAAAGATCAGTTTACCAACAAATGGGTCAGTGGCGATCTTGAACGCCAGCGCGCTCATCGGCTCTTTCTCATCCGGCTTGCGGCTCACCTCGTCGCCAGTCTTTGGATTCTTGCCCCAAATTTTGTCAACGTCCAGCGGGCTTGGTAAGAAGTCAACCATCAAGTCAAGCAGCTTCTCTACGATGACGCCGCGGCCGTCGCCGCCAGTCACTAGGTAAAAGTCGCCAGCCAGCACGCGCTTGCGCAGCGCCATCTTCAGCTCGTCGATAGTAATCGCTTCCTCGCCCTGATCGAGGAACTTCATCATCAATTCATCGTCAGCTTCAACGGCATTCTCTACTAGCAGGGCGCGGGCATTCTTTGCCTTCTCCAACATATCAGCTGGGATCTCGCCGACCTTTAGCTCATGATCAGTGTAGTCATCGTAGGTGTAAGCTTTCATGTCGATGAGGTCAACCACGCCGTTGATAGTCTTTTCAAAACCAATTGGGATGTGAATCGGAAAGGCTTGTTTACTCAAGCGATTATGAATCGACTCTAGCGATTTCCAAAAGTCGCCGCCGGTCTGGTTGATCTTGTTAACGAAACAGATGCGTGGCACGCCGTATTTGTTAGCCTGGCGCCACACCGTCTCGGACTGAGCCTCGACACCCATTTTGCCGTCGAATACAGTAACAGCGCCATCGAGCACGCGCAGCGAACGCTCCACCTCAGCGGTAAAGTCGATGTGCCCTGGGGTGTCGATGATGTTAATCTTATGGTCTTTCCAGAAGCAGGTCACCGCCGCCGAAGTGATGGTGATGCCGCGCTCCTTTTCTTGCGCCATCCAGTCGGTGGTAGCACCATCGCCATCACCCTTGACCACGCCAATTTTATGCGTCAAACCAGTGCGGTACAAGATGCCCTCAGTGGTCGTCGTTTTACCGGCGTCAATATGGGCAATAATACCAATATTTCTAAAGTTTTGTAATGGAACGTTTGCTGCCATTCTTCTTTCCTTTGTTAAAAATGGTTATTGTTCGAGATTCTCCGGAGCTATTTTTACGCACCAAAAAACTACGCTTGAGCTGTATTATAGCAGACGATCAGCATTTTGTGAATGTGAATGAGCCCTGTCTTACCGTGGAATTTGACTACGACCTGATTGGATCCATTGTATTCCCTTGGCTACAAGCAGGTAATCTCTATTTTGAGCGTCAGACCGACCAAGGAGCGTTGCACGCACCATCATCACCAAAGAATTGTAGCCTTCGGGATCCGTGATAGCCTCTAGGGAGACAGACTGCACATACATCGCACCTTTCGCCTCTAATCCAACCCACCCCTCGTTGCGAAAAGCGGGGCCCATATACGTAACGTCATACGGCATATATGGATCAAGCGAAGCCAGTACCTTGCGGTGAATGTTTATCGCCTTAATCACTTGGTTGAGATCTCTATTTGATAATCGCCTAAAAGGAATTTCATTAATCGGCACATCTGCTAGCTCCTTGATCATTCGAGCTGAGTCGATACAGTTATTGTTTGGATCAACTGGTTGTATATTATTCAGGTAGTCAAGGACCTCAGGCGTGTACAGCTGTAAAATAGCCTTGGCCTGTTCGACATCCATCAGCTGCGGAAATTGAATAAGGACATCTAGCGGAACAACATATTGAGTCGTGGTATCCCCTGGTGTTACGCCAAGACCACCAAGTGCGATTTCTGGATTAGATTTGTTCGCGACAATCAGACAACCGGCACACTGGAGTTTATGATCTTCAATATATACGTATTCTGCTCCGTTTTTGGTGTATTGTTGCACCCATCCGCTTACCGTCATCAGCTAACCGATGAGCCCGGCAAATAGTTCTTGGTTAATCCGCACAGTGGCTTCTAGATACTGATGAGGATTGAGCTTTCGAATGTCGGACGTTCGTTCTCAAGCTAAGCGGAGAATAGTGGCAACTTGCTGATTGAAAACAGCCTTATCAAGTAACGCAAGGTTCTCGGGCAGCGGGGCGGCAGATGGGGTGGGCTCAGTCGTCATCTCTTAATCATACGGTGTAAAAGCCAACTGACGCAACCATAACCGTAAAACGACGATCCACTCTTAGCGATAATTCACGCACTGCAGCGGCGTGTCATAATCATTCTCACGCACCAGGCTAATAACTTTTTGCAACTCGTCTTTCGAGGCGGAAGTAACGCGGACAAGGTCGCCTTGGATTTGTGGCTTGGCTTTGGGCGCGTTGGTGCGAATGTCGGCAGCGATGCACTTGGCGGTCGGCTGGTCGAGGCCCTGTTTGAAGGGAATTTCCCACGTGGTTTTGAGATTTGAGGTAACCTTTTCTTTGGTGAGATCGAGGACTTTGCTCGACTGAGCGCGCGCCGCCAGTTTCTTGCGCACGATATCCAGCACCGCATCAACCTGCCACTCATTATCACCAGTGAGTTTCAGACCTTTTTTATCATCCAGCCAGTCAATCCCAGCATTCGTTCCCTTAAAATCGTACCGCCCTTGGATCTCTTTTTCTGCCTGCATGAATACGTTGTTCAGCTCGGCTTTGTCAATTTCTGACACGATGTCAAATGAAAAACTTGCCATTTACCCCTCCTCGTTTTCTCCATTATAACAGAAATCGCCCCTTCTACGGAGCGATTTTCTGATTTTGCATTTAGGCGATGGTTAGCCGCGAGCAAAGTGCGCAAAGGCACGGTTAGCTTCGGCCATCTTGTGGGTGTCTTCCTTCTTCTTGAAGGCAGCACCAGCTTCGTTGTAGGCGTCAACGATTTCCAGCGCCAAACGCTGTGAGTATGGCATACCTTGCCGAGCGCGGGCTGATTGCACCAGCCAGCTAAATGCATAGTGCAACTGGCGATGTCCCTGAACTGGGAATGGAATCTGGTAGTTGGCACCACCGACACGGCGGCTTTTCACTTCAAAGTTTGGACTGACGTTTTTCAAGGCTTTCTCAAACACTGCCAATGGATCTTCTGAATCCAATTTCTTAGCAGCAGTTTCCAACGCAGTGTAAACAGCCCGCTCAGCCGCCAACTTTTTGCCGTCCAGCATTGATTTGTTGATCAAGCGCTGCACCAGCACGCTTTGGTAGCGGCGATCAGGTTGCAATTGGCGTTGTAATTTTTTGGTAACTTTACGAGGCATGATTACTTATCCCCTTTCTTGGTACCGTACTTCGAGCGGCCCCGCTTGCGGTTGTTAACACCTTGAAGGTCCAACGCGCCGCGGACGATGTGATAACGCACACCTGGAAGGTCAGGCACGCGGCCGCCGCGGATCAAGACCACAGCGTGCTCCTGCAAGTTGTGACCTTCACCACCGATGTAGGCCCAGACTTCGTAGCCGTTGTTTAGTTTCACACGGGCAACTTTACGCAGCGCTGAGTTTGGTTTCTTTGGCGTCTTGGTCGTCACACGCACACAAACACCACGCTTGAGCGGTGCATTCTGGTCGTAGTAACGCGTTTTCAGGGCGTTGTGAATGCGACCCAGTGCTGGCGACTTGGACTTTTTCTTAGCCGTTTGGCGCGGTTTGCGCACCAATTGGTTGATTGTTGGCATCCAATTTCTCCTTGGTTGATTTAGTGATTTATGGCAATTCGCCTGGTGGCTCAGAGTGGGCTGGCGGCGGCGTTTACACGCAAAAACCAGCTTCTCTTAGCGCCTACGGCTTGGATTCAGCAACTCCGCCCCGTGTCTATACCTTTTCTGCCGAGCCCCGCAGCCTGTACACATTCAAACCACCGCGCACTCCGAAAAGAGGAAACTCTGAGGGTCATTATAACACAGGTTCAGCCGATACTTCAAGTGGCGGCCCTCTTTAGATCTCTTACACGAGGAATGCGCCTGCTACATGCCGCGTTGTATCGTATCAACATCGCTATTATTCTGATATCGCACGCCATGTGCATCCATCAGTTTATCAAAGTCAGTACTTATCTCCTCAGCACGAGGTACACGACGTGACATGTCGATATCAGCCTTGAAGAACTGGACTGTTACCAATGTGTAGCCGGGCTTATGCTCATGCCTATTACCAATATCAACGATTCTGTATGCATTTGCACCACGAGGTTTTATCCTACGCACCTGATCAAGTGTATAACGCAGAAAGAATTCCTCATCTACCATAAAAGTTTTACATTCTCCAACTGGAGTACATGATTTCACCAGATACTCCATGTTACTAGAGTCCATACATGGTTCCTTTAGAGAATCTTTTGGGTAACGTGTGAACGTCTTTCCTCCAATGTCACCCAGCCGCACAGGCGTAATCACTGACACCTTCTCTCCATCGGTCGACCGCATGAAACGTTCTGGGTCTTCAGATAGTATTTCTTCTGCTGTAGGTAGTTTGCCGATACCGGCTTCTATATCTGCTTCTTTTGGCACAGCCACAAAGTTACTAAAGGATCCTAAATCGGCAAAATATGGGCTAACCAGTATCTCGTTCCACCTCGCATACAGTGCTTGAAAATCTCCAATACCAAGTATATGCGCCGCGGCATTCCTCCCTAAAGCAGCAATTCGTTCCACATGTTCTGTATATGATAGATGACGAGGCATTGGTTCGCTTAAATCATGCCCCCTGGTCTCGAAGACAGGTTCAATAATGTGCACAGGATCTCCATATATCAGTCTCCCGGCTCGTCTCAATACGTCTTCTGCTAGGTTTGCCTGCTTACATAGATATCTACACGCCTGCGAGCCCAAACGCATCCTTGTCAGCGGATCACGCATAGCCTGATGTAGGTCGAGTAGCCCCTCACCATTCGCAGCGAGGCATCTCTTCCTTACGAAATTCTCATAGTCTACTTTATCAAGCACGGTTACTTCTGGAATCTCGACACCATCCCTATATACCTGCCCGGCCAAGGGGACAAATTCATCGGCATCAATAATCCTTACCTCCCCATAGCTACCATTCTCTAGACTACGAAACTGCTCCGTACTAATTACCCCTCCTGGGTTTTCCTGAAGATCATGGTCATAGGCCTCCGTAATTCCATCTAACGTAGACAGCGGACCAACACCATGAGCTACAATAATTTTTTGGCGACGATCAGCACCCGTTCCGACATATTCACCACTTGCACTAGTGTAAGCCTGATTCCATGCCCTCATGAGCGGCACTTCATCCCTCCCCATTTTACCGTGATGATTTCCATAGAAAGACTTATGAGCCGCCTCTCTTGCTTCAATGATCTCCGGGAGTGTCGCGATATGCCCTCCTTCACCAGCATACCGCAGGGCGTATTTCCAAGCAGTTTCTATATCCCGATTTCCTGCCGACATCAATGGACGACCGCGTTCTGACATATCTTCTCCTATATTTTTAATAAAATAGTCTACCTATGATAATGCCCACACATTTTATGATTATACATACTTATTGTATTATCGTCAATCTATATAACTAGTCTATCGCTACTGAATACAGCAAAAACCGCCCCGTACCCATCGGAGCGGTTTCTGAGAAAGAAGGCTAGCTGGCTTATACGGCTACAGCTAATTCCTCTTCCTGACTGTCAGCGAACTCGTCCTCGCTTGGCTCGTCGGTTTCCGTCTCTTCGACCACACCCGTTCCTACTGGAATCTTGCGGCCGATGATGACGTTTTCTTTGAGGCCATGCAAGTGGTCGGCGCGACCTGAGACGGCAGCGTTGATCAGCACGCGAGTGGTGTCCTGGAAGGACGCAGCTGATAGCCATGAGTCGCTCCAGATGGACACCTTAGTGATACCGAGTAGTAACTGGGTGTAACTGATGAGGTTCTTGCCCTCAGCAGCTAGTTGCTTGTTGGTGTTCACCACCGCAGCCTTGGAGACGATGTCGCCCGTCACAAAGTCGCTATCGCCCGCATCTTCGATTTGGACACGGCTGAACATCTGGCGAACGATGATCTCCAGGTGCTTGTCGGCCACGTCTTGACCCTGAGCAGCGTAAATACGCAAGACTTCGTTGATGATGTAGCGCTGCGTGGCTTCGACGCCCTTCAGACGCATCAAATCATGCAGGTTCAATGAACCAGCTGTCAGGCGGTCACCAGCCTCGACGACGTCATTAGCTTTTACGACCAACTGCATGGTGCCTGGGATTTCGTAGCGAGCTGGCGCACCGGCTTCAGCAGCGATCACCAAGGTGTCTTCTGCCGCTTCAACTACACCGTCAAATAGTGCGACGAGCGGACGAGTGTCACCTTCGCCAGTTGCCAGCACGTCGCCGGCCTTGACGCTTGAGCCGGATTTGACCATGATGGTTCGACCGTCTAATGGCAAGCGCTCAACTTTGCCGGACTCTGGCGTGACTTGGACGATGTACTTTTTGCCATCTTCCCAAACGTCAACTAACCCGGCAATTTCCGTAACAAACGCCTGACCCTTTGGCGTGCGCGCCTCGAACAATTCTTCGACACGTGGCAAACCCTGGGTGATGTCACCACCAGCCACGCCGGAGTTGTGGAAGGTACGCAAAGTCAGCTGAGTACCTGGCTCACCGACTGACTGAGCAGCGATAACACCGACTGGCTGATGATTACCAACCAATTTACCAGTTGACATATCAACACCGTAGCTGCGCTGCGGGATGCCGTTGAGGTTGTTGGTCGACAAAACTGATTGAATCTTGACGCTCTGGACACTTTCATCATCATCAATTGAGTCAGCAATTTCCCGAGTGATCAATTCGTCCTTGTTGACGTGACCTGGAATCGTCTCAGCGGCATACCGGCCAGCCAAGCGGTTCGAGAAGTCGATCATCGTTTCCTCAGTTTCTGAGCGGTAGATTGCGTAACCTTCGTCGTCACCTTCAGCGTCCTCAACGGTGAAGACGTCCTGCGCCACATCAACCAACCGGCGCGTCAGGTAGCCTGAATCAGCGGTCTTCAACGCGGTGTCGATCAGACCCTTACGTGCACCACGGGTCGCCACGAAGGCTTCAAGGCTAGACAGACCACCGGTGTAGGAACTACGAATTGGCAGCTCGATCTCGCGGTTAGCAGCGTCGACCTGGATACCGATCATGGCGCTAGCGAGCTTGACGTTCGAGATGTCACCACGAGCGCCAGAGTTGACCATCATCGAGATACTGGTGTCCATGTGCGCCAGCTGATCCTGGAGGAAGGCTGTGATCTTATTGTCCACATTCCGCCAGGCATTCACTGTCAAGTTGTAGCGCTCGTCCTCGGTGATCAGACCTTGGTCGAACTGCTCGGAAATCAAGGCCGCCTTGGCGTCGCCCTCAGCCACGAACCCAGCAATTTCGTCAAAGTGCACGTAGTCGGTCATACCAGTTGACACGGCCGCAGTTGTCGCAAAGCGAAAGGCCTGACCCTTCATGCGGTCAGCGATTTTGGCAGTTTCCTCGGCACCGTACTTGTTGAAAATTTGTGCCAATACCTTCTTCAGCTGCTTCTTGGTCTGGACGTTGTTGTCGTATGGGAAGTCCTCTGGCAGAATCTCGTTAAAGAATACTCGGCCCAAGGTCGTCTGGCGCAGCTTACCCTTAGCATAGATGCGAATTGGCGTTTGCAGCTGGATAGCACCCTTGTCGTACGCCAGCTCTGCCTCGTAGACCGAGCTGAACGCCTTGACATTATCAGTCTGCGCCTGCGGCTTGTCGTAGGTCAGGTAGTAATTACCGAGCACGATGTCCTGCGAGATGTGCAGCACCGGCGCACCGTCGGCAGGCTTCAACAGGTTGTTGGTGGCGCTCATCAGCTCGCGCGCCTCGGCCTGCGCTTCCTTGGAAAGCGGCAGGTGGACGGCCATCTGGTCACCGTCAAAGTCGGCGTTAAAACCAGCACAGACCAGCGGATGGAGCTGAATGGCTTTACCTTCGACGAGAACTGGCTGGAAGGATTGAATTGACAAGCGGTGCAAGCTCGGTGCGCGGTTGAGCAGCACGTACTTGCCCTTGATCGCCTCGTCAAGCGCATCCCATACAACCGCTTCACCCGACTCGATCAAGCGAGTTGCCGAGCGAATGTTGTGGGCAAATTCACCCTTGATCAGCCAGCTGATGACGAACGGCTTGAATAGTTCGAGCGCCATTTGCTTTGGCAAACCGCACTGATTGATCTTTAATTTTGGACCAACGACGATGACCGAGCGACCAGAGTAATCGACGCGTTTACCGAGCAGGTTCTGGCGGAAGCGGCCTTGCTTGCCCTTGAGCATATCACTGATTGACTTGAGGCGACGGCGGCTGCCAGTCGAGCTGACCGCCCGACCACCGCGCGCCGCTGCGTTGTCGATCAGGGCATCGACGGCCTCTTGCAGCATGCGTCGCTCATTGCGCTGAATCACTTCTGGCGCATTGAGCTCGACCAGCTTCTTCAGGCGATTGTTGCGGTTGATGATGCGGCGATACAGATCGTTCAAATCAGACGTTGCAAACCGACCACCACTGAGAGCGACCATTGGACGGAGGTCTGGTGGGATGACTGGCAGTACCGTCAGGCAGAGGCTGGATGGCTTGATGCCGGCAGCCTGCATGCTCTCGAGCATCTTCAGGCGCTTGAGTAGTTTCTTCTCGCGCTGACCCTTGGCGTGTTCGGCTTCCTCGCTCAGCTGGGCGATCAGTTCTGACGGATTAATTTCATCCAGCAGTGCCTTGAGCGCGCTGGCACCCATGCCGACCTCGATCAGCTCGTCGTACTCCTCTGGCAAGTTGCGATAATCTGTCTCCGAGATCAGCGCACCCTTGACGAGGCCCTCGAGCTGTGACTTCTTCGTCGTGTACTTGTCGTTAAGCTCGTCAACCTCACGGCTCTGTTCCTTCGCTAGCTGCTTGATGTCAGCGCCGTCAGCTTCCGCGAGCTGCTCGTAGCGCATCTTGATCGCCATCCGACCAGCTTCAGTCTCGGCCTCCAGATCCGCCAGGTATTGGTCGCGGGTGACTTCATCAACCTTGAGAATGACATAGGTCGCAAAGTAGGCGATCCGCTCCAAGCTACGAACCGTCATGCCGAGCAATTGACTCATGGCGCTCGGCGTACCGCGCATAAACCAGATGTGCGCCACTGGCGCGGCCAGTTGAATGTGGCCCATGCGCTCGCGGCGGACAATTGATTTGGTGACTAGTTCGCCGTTTTTATCAACCGCGGCCTCGCGTGAACGCACGCCTTTGAGCTTGGAATCGTGCGGATTGATATCCTTGACCGGGCCAAAGATTCGCTCGCAGAACAAGCCGTCGCGCTCTGGCTTTTGGGTGCGATAATTGATCGTCTCTGGCTTGAGAACCTCGCCGTGACTCCACTTTAGGATGTCCTCGGCGCTGGCCACCGCTAGGCGTACCGCATCAAAATCGCTAATTCCGGTCGCGTTAAATGAATATTGCGCCATCTTACGCCTCCTCCTTTATTTCTTCTACTTCGTCAATATCTTGTACGCTCATGCCGGCCTCGATGTCGCCAATGTCGTCTGATTCGTCTAAGTAAACTTGGTCATCATCGTCATCATCGTCGTCGCTGGCAGTTTGTGGTACGGTCTTGTCGGCTGGGCCGCTTGAAGCAATGACATGCTCAGCGTCAACTACACCGCCCTCGTCAAGCAGATCAACCCGAAGGCCCAATCCCTGAAGTTCCTTGACTAACACGTTGAAGGATTCTGGTAGTTTCGGCCCGACAATTGGCTCGTCCTTGATGATCGACTCGTACGCCTTGGCACGACCATAGACGTCATCAGACTTGATGGTTAGCATTTCCTGCAAGGTTGCTGCCGCACCATAGGCTTCCAGTGCCCAGACCTCCATCTCACCAAAGCGCTGACCACCGTTTTGCGCTTTACCACCGAGCGGCTGCTGGGTGACCATGGTGTATGGACCAGTCGAACGAGCGTGGATCTTATCAGAAACCATGTGGTGCAATTTGATCATGTGCATAACGCCGACTGTGGTACGCTCCTCAAAGGCTTCACCAGTACGCCCGTCAAATAGTTGGCTCTTACCATCACGCGCCAGTCCTGCTTTTTCTAGTTCATCAGAAATTGTGGCTGATGGTACACCGTCAAACGACGGCGTTGCCACGCGGTAGCCCAACGCTCGTGCTGCCATACCGAGGTGCGTTTCAAACAGCTGACCGAGGTTCATACGGCTCGGCACACCCAGCGGGTTCAAGATCACGTCAACTGGCGTACCGTCTTCCATGAATGGCATATCCTCGACTGGCAGTACCCGCGCGACCACACCCTTGTTACCGAAGCGGCCGGCCATCTTGTCACCGACACCGATCTTGCGCATCTGCGCCACAAAGATCTGGATTTGCATCAACACGCCAGCCTTGAGCTCGTGGCCATTCTCGCGGCTAAAGATCTTGACACCGACGACCTTGCCGCCGCCAGCATTGTTCATCCGCTGTGAGGTGTCGCGCACGTCCTTGGCTTTTTCACCAAAGATAGCGCGCAGCAGGCGTTCCTCAGAACTGAGTTCCTGCTCACCTTTCGGCGTAATTTTACCGACCAGCACGTCACCGGCCTTGACCTCAGAACCAATTTGGACGATACCGTTTTCGTCCAAGTGGCGCAGACTGTCCTCCGAGACATTCGGAATATCGCGGGTGACGATCTCTGGGCCGAGCTTGGTCTCGCGAACCTCCACGTTATAATCCTTGATGTTAATACTGGTCAAGCGATCGTCCTCCACCAAGCGGCGGCTGAGGATAATCGCGTCCTCCATGTTGTAGCCGCCCCACGGCATAAAGGCCACCGTCAGGTTTCGTCCCAGCGCGATCTCACCCTCGGCAATCGACGCACCCTCGACGAGGATGTCGCCCTGCTTGACCCTATCACCGCGCGCTACCCGAACCTTTTGGTTGTAGCAGCGATCGTCATTATTCTTGACGAAGTGTCGCAGTGCGTAGATCTTGACGCCATCAGCATACTTGACATGAATTTCATCAGCATCAGCCCGCACTACTTCGCCATCAGCCTCAGCCTGGATCAGGTGGCCACTATTCTCGGCCACCGCCTGCTCGATACCGGTACCGACAACCGCTGGCTCTGGCGTGAGCAGCGGCACTGCTTGGCGCTGCATGTTCGAGCCAGTCAAGGCGCGGTCAACGCGAGTTTTCTCGATAAATGGCACCAGCGCCGCCGTCGAGCCGAGGATCTGCTTGTGAGCAGCATCCATAAAGGTAACTTCTTCGACGTCGACCTGACCTGGCTGGAGGAATTTGCGGGCGCTGACACGACTGTCGGTGAACGACTTGTCATCATTCAAGTGCGCCCCGGCATCAGCGATAACCTCGCTGGCTTCCTGAGCGGCGTCCAGATAGACCACTTCATCAGTCACTCGACCATCGGTGACGCGCAGGTACGGCGTCTCGATAAAGCCATACTCATTGACCCGCGCGTAGGTAGCCAGGTTCAGCACCAGGCCAACGTTGGCACCCTCTGGCGTCTCCACCGAACAGATGCGGCCGTAGTGCGTTGGGTGAGCGTCGCGCACGTCAAATCCAGCGCGCTCACGACTCAGACCACCAGGGCCCATCGAGCTCAATCGGCGCTTGTGACTGAGCTCGGACAGGGGATTAACCTCATCAAGGAGCTGACTCAGCTGCGAGCTGGTGAAAAATTCACGCACCGCTGCCACCACTGGGCGAGCATTGATCAACTGGCTCGGCGTGACGTTCTCCATGTCGGCCACACTCATCCGGTCCATGGCGTTGCGCTGCATTCTGAGCATACCGACGCGGAACTGACGGGCAATCAGCTCGCCGACCAGCTTGACGCGGCGATTGCTCAGCGCATCAATGTCATCAGCTGGCTCTTGGGTGTTGTTGAGGCGAATAATCTCGCGGATGATGGCCACTAGGTCGCTCATCTGGAAGATACGATTCTCAGCGGTATTAGCAACGTCCAGACCCAGACGCTGGTTCATCTTGTACCGGCCGACCCGGCTATAATCAAATCGCTTGAAATCAAAGAACATTCGCTCAATCATCTGGCGCGCATTGTCAACCGTCGCTAGATCGCCCGGCCGCAGGCGACGATAGACTTCGATCAGCGCTTCATTGGCGCCACGCGCAGTATCTTTTTCAAGTGTTTCCTGAATGTAACTGGTCTCACCCGTGTCAATGTCGGCAAACAGTTCGCGAATTTCTGACGTTTTTGGATGGCCCAAAGCCCGCAGCAAAGTCGTCACTGGCAATTTGCGACGACGGTCAATCTTGACATAAATCGTGCCATTTGGTGCGGTCTCAAACTCCAGCCACGCACCACGACCTGGGATCATCTTGGCGCCGTAGTAATTACGGCCAGCCACCGTATCGGCGGTAAAGAACACACCGGCTGAGCGAATCAACTGGCTAACCACCACGCGCTCCGTACCGTTGATGATGAAGGTACCGCGCTCGGTCATCCATGGATAGTCACCAAGGTAGATTTCCTGTTCTTTGACTTCGCCGGTAACTTTGTTGGTGAGTTCGACGGTTGCGTGCAGCGGCGCCTCAAACGTCAAATTATTTTCCTTGGCGAACTGATCGGTGGTCTTTGGTTCGTCAAAATGATAACTGCCGAACCGCAGTGCCAACTTCTGACCAGTGTAGTCGTCAATTGGATTAATTTCTGAAAAGATTTCGCTCAAACCATCCTCGACGAACCAGCGCCACGAGTCCTCTTGGTGAGCGATGAGATTTGGCATGGCGATCGCACTGTCTGTTCCAGTGAAAAAGACGCGCGCGCCACGAGTGGTCTGTTGAGCCACAGGCGTTACTCCTCGCATTGATTATAATTGGTGATCACGGCCGGAAGATCTCTTAGTCTCAGCACGAGCCCGAGGTTTGCCCGCCCATCAAGCTCGCCCCTCGCTAAAACTACACTACTTCACTGTGACACATTATGACGCATGGGGCGATGAATTGCAAGAGAAAATAACCAAATTATGCTATACAATATGCGCGATGCTATCAAGAACCCGAGCATGCACCTGCTCCGGCGTGCCGGTGGCTGACAATAGCGGAATATTTCGCTCGGCGGCGATGGCTTCATAGGCGTGGTTAACCCTGTCCTGAAACGACTGCTCACGCGACTCAAATGTATCAGGATGAGTGATGCGCCCGCGCTCCGCGATGCGCTGCTGGCGCTGGGCGTCACTGAGCGTTAAAATGATCATCGCGTCCGGCTGCAGGTATCGCTCGTCGGTAAATAGCTTCGTCATCCGCATAATCTCCTCCGTGTCCAGCCCGTCGCCATAGCCCTGATAAGCCAGTGTCGAGATATAATTACGCGCGCTGAGAACGATCTCGCCGCGCTGCAGGGCTGGCTGAATCTTTTCGCGCCACAACTCGCGCCGCGCCGCCGAGAACAGCGCTACGTTAATTTCACTAGAGCGCACTAGGTTGCCATTTTTGACAATACGCCTCAGTTCATTGGCTACCGGCGTCGACTTTTCTGGATCATCGCTGCCCGGCTCTTCAACCACGCACACGACGCGGCCGCGTGCCCGGAAATAATCTGCCAGTATGGCTACTTGCGTTGACTTGCCCGTGCCGTCGTTGCCCTCGATGACGATGTATCGACCGGGACGGCTCATTTGATGCCCTCACTCAGCCCGGCGATAGCCGCTGGTACGTGCCGCTGATCCTTAAACGCTCGCGGCAGCATCATTTCCGGCCGCCAGCTGCGGATAAGCTCGGTGAGGTCGTCAGTGTGCTGGTATTTACCGCTCATGCCGTCACGCCCGTCAGCGTAGCCACCATCCACCGGCCCAGTCTGGTGAAAAATTAATTGCCCGATGCGCTCACCGACTGGTAGCACCACGCTTTCGTGCTTATTCAAATTGTAAATCTCGAGTGTAATCCGATTGATATAACCTGGGTCGATCCAGCCCGCGTCAAAACACACCGCCACGCCGTTGCGGCCCCACGAGCTGCGGCTTTTCACCTCGGCTGCGCCGCCATGCGCCCGAATACCCACGAACTCGTGGGTGTGCGCCAAAATCCGCTCGCCAGGACGCAGTACAATGATCGGATGCTCGTCTGGAATATTACGAAACCGCCTAAAGCCGTTGTGCTCGCACCACTCGGCGTGCGGTATCGCCATCAGCGGCCCCTTGAAATACCGCGCCACCTCCGCTTCATCAAATGGATTATAGACGCTTGACTGATCGTCAAATTCCTGTTTATAAAAATAATGCCCCAGCGTAAAATCCAAGCTGGCTTCTGACACATTGTCCGGGGTAAACGGCGTACAGACGATCGTTCCCTCCTCGATCGCTGCCAAAATTTCCCGGTTTGAATACACGCTCATGCCGCGCCTCCTCTTGTTTATCTTACCTCACTCCCCCGAGTAATTCTATTATGGCAATATTTGTTCATCGGGGCAAGCTTTTCGTAAATTTTACATCATGCTAGACTTAAAATTATGGAGAAAGCTATTGTCGTTGCCTATGATACCAACCGCGCCATCGGACGAGGTGGCGATTTGCCGTGGGGACGGAGCTTGCCGGCAGATCTGGCGCAGTTCAAGCGGCTGACCAAAGGCGGCGACGTTATCATGGGCCGAAAAACCTTTGAATCAATCGGCTCTCGCCCGCTGCCGGAGCGCGAGAACATCGTCATTTCCTCGCGGCCGACGGGTGTTAAGGGCGTACTGACTGCGGTAAACCTGGAAAGTGCCCTAGCGCTAGCTCGTTACAAAACCTTCATCATCGGCGGCGCCCGAGTGTATAGCGAGGCGCTGAAGACGCCGGAGATCGACACTATTTACGCCACCGAGGTGGACGCTTCATTCCCAGGCGCTGACACCTTTTTCCCCGAAATCGACATGACCACCTGGCAGGAAGTGAGCCGCGTCCATCATCCCGCGGACACCGAGAACAAGTACGACTTTGATTTTGTGATATATCGCCGGATAATTTAGCTAGGCTCAATTCCAAATACCTTTGGATAATTTAGTACACTAACAAATTACTAAATAGTCGGTAAAACAGGGCGCCCGAACACGTTATACCGCAATCGGCGCCTTGATCGGTGGATGGTGTTCATACCCCTCTAGGCGAATATCGTCAATGGTAAAATCGTCGATATTCTTGATATCCGGGTTGAGCCACAGTTTTGGCAGCGGCAGCGGACGGCGCGACAACTGCTCATCGACCTGCGCGCGGTGATTATTGTAAATATGCGCGCTATTCAGGGTGTGGATGAATTCGCCGGGCTGTTTATCAGTCACCTGAGCGATCATTGACAGCAGCAGCGCGTAGCTGGCAATATTAAACGGCACACCGAGGAACATATCCGCCGAACGCTGCGTCAGCGCCAGATCCAGTTTATCTTTCTCGCCATTTTCACCCGGGCGAACATTGAACTGGAACATGGTATGGCATGGCGGCAATCCACCGGCTCGAGCGATATCGTCAATTTCCGCCACGTTCCAGGCACTAACGATGTTGCGCCGCGACGTTGGATTATTTTGTATCATGTCGATGGCGTTTTGAATTTGGTCAATCGTTCCACCCTTGCCGTCTGGCCATTTGCGCCACTGCACGCCGTAAACTGGCCCCAAATCACCCCACTCCTCGGCAAACGCATGGTCAGTCGCAATTTTACCGATAAATGTTTTCATGCCAGCACGCCACTCCTCGCCATTAATCTCCGGAATGCTCTGACCGGTTTTTTCCAAATAATTCTTATACGGCCACTCGTCCCAAATATGCACGCCGTTTTGCGCTAGATATTCAATATTACCGGTGCCTTTGAGAAACCACAACAGCTCATGTGCCACGCTGTTGAAATATAATTTCTTGGTAGTCATGGCCGGAAACCCGTCCGCTAAATCATACCGAGTTTGCACGCCAAACACTTCCGTCGTGCCCGTGCCGGTGCGGTCACCTTTTTTCACGCCGTTGTCGCGAACCTGCCGCAGTGTATTCAGATATTGTCTCATAGCCCCTCCTCGTCTTTTCTTAATTATGACAATATCCCAGCATAACCACAAGCGAAAATGGCGGTAGTTTTAACAACGGTTTATAACGCCAATGACCAGTTCTTATGCTTTGATTTACATCACAGGAGTTATATACTAAACAATATGCGTCAGCGAACTGCTATAAGGGAGTATATTTTACCAGAAGGCCCAGAAGGACAGCATAATTTTGTCATGGGTGCACTGCAGTTGCCGGTGTATGAGCTTGATGGCGATAGTATGCAGATCCATGATGTTGTCTGGGGGGACTGCGAGATTGGCAATAGACAGCCGTATGATTCGCTACTGATGGAGTTAGCTCGCTCGCCGCTGTTCCGCCGGCTTCAGGCGGTCGAGCAGTTAACATTGCCGCCGCACTTTGCAACTTTACCGAACACGACGTATTTTTCCCGGTGGCAGCATATCTGGGGGAGTTTGGCGTTTGTTCGTAAGATGACGGAGGGCGATGACCGATTCGATGACCGGCAAAGAACCATTCTGGAGCTGAGGACATTATTTTCTGATGTCGGACAGACCGCTTTTTCGCATCTGGGTGACTGGGTGTTTCAAGGTATTCAAGGCGGAGAGGACCTGCATGATCAGGATTTGCGGGAGTTACTGGAAACATTTGGCATTGATACTCTACTGGAAGAATATGGATTAACACTTGAAGAGACGGTATTCCCAGAGATCAGCGACTGGGTAGAGTGCCCATCACCTGATTTATGTGTTGACCGAGTTGATTACGGTTTACGTGAAATTTTACGCTGGTCTGGCAAGACTGTTAATATCTATTTACATGAATATAGCTTGCAAGATCCCCAGTCACTTTTTAGGATTAATGATCAGCATATGCTCGAGGTGACGAATGAAGATTTTGCGCGGCGATTTGCAGCTGGGTATAGTATCTTACCAACCGAAAACTGGGGTCAACCTGTTCATCGTCTCCAGCTAGAATTGCTACAAACAGCGGTAAAGCGAGCTTTATTGGAGAGCTACTTTAGCGACGGTGTTAACCTAAGATATCCGGTGCATCCACGCGATCGGATATACGGCATTGATTCGGATTTCCGGTTTGCTTTGTCTATGGTTGGCGACGGTGGGGCATTGTCTCGGACAATGCAGACTATCGCCTCTGATCAGCGCCAAGCATACATCGCAGCCAGACAGCTTGACTTAAGCTGTTTACTGTCCAATGTTAGTTCATCGTTCCCCGACTTCCCCGATCCACTGCAATCATATTGCGACCCCTCAGAAGAGTTTGGCCTCGTTTCACCGCACGTGGAAGTTACCAGGGACGATAAAGCGAGACAAGAAGTCTCTCGGGAAATGGGCCGTATTTCACTCGGGCTACCGCCGCTGAAGCCGCGGTCAATTGATCCTGCTGTCTTGACAGACGGACAGGCTATGCGGCTAAGCGAGATTGATCCAAGTTTTAAGGACTACCTGACAGGACAAACTGAAATCATGCGACGCGGTTATCAGGCAGAACTACTGGTCAATAAAAAATTTGGCGGAAAGCTACTCGAGTTATATCAGCGCGTTAACGACGAATGGCCAAATGCCGTCCAGCAGCCTCGTAATCCAGATAACTTGCGAGAAATCGTGAGACAGGCCGGACTATATAGTGCTGGTAACTGTTTTGATGGTATTTATGAAATATAGATCTGAAGTCACCATAAAAGCTGTCAAATCCTATGCTAGCTTACTCAACACCTTATCCACCAACCCGTACTGCACAGCCTCATCTGGGCTCATCCAGTAATCACGCTCCATGTCGGCCTTGACCTTAGAGAGCTTCTGGCCGGTGTTTTTGGCCATGATTTTCGCCAGCATTTCCTTCACTTCCAGCGTCTCTTTCAGGTCAATTTCCATGTCGGTCACCTTGCCCCGCGTACCAGAGGACGGCTGGTGAATCATCACCTTGGCGTGTGGTAGACAGAACCGCTTGCCTTTGGCGCCAGAGCTGAGCAGAAATGCGCCCATACTGGCCTGCAGACCGATGCCATACGTCGCCACGTCCGGCTTGATAAAATTCATGGTATCGTAAATCGCCATGCCATCATAGACGCTGCCGCCCGGACTGTTAATGTAGAGCGAGATATCTGCCTCCGGATCAACGTACGCCAGATGTAGCAGCTGCGCCACCACGCTGTTAGCAGTATGCTCGTTAACCTCCTCGCCGAGGAAAATGATCCGCTCATTGAGCAGCCGCGAATAAATATCAAACGCCCGCTCGCCGTCGACTGACTTTTCGATGACGGTGGGGATGAGATACGATGTTGTTTTCTTCATACACAGTTATTATATAAGCTTAGCTCGCCGCTGTAAAGAATAGTCTGTCAATCCATTATATATTGAGGCTTTTTATCAACCGCTCTTGCCCCGCACGTATTAGCTCCTGAGCCTCCTCTGTATGGAGTGGCACTAAGCGGACGTAGACCTGGCCCGATTGCTGTCCAGCGGCGACCAATATACCGAGCTGTTCATCAATATACGCAACATGTTCAAAACTATTCTCGCCATATTTAATACTCTCATCCCATATGCTTGGATTTAATATGGCGCTATCACGCCCTCCTGACCATGTCGCAAAGACACCCATCCGGTCAATAGGGTTACTCCACTGCTTTGAGCGGACTATTGGGCCAATGAAAAGTGTATCTGCATTCGGAGCTATTTGGCGTAGTATATGATCCTCTGGGATGTCTATCGTAATACCAGCTCGGTCATGCCCGCCATAGCTAATGGGTATCTGGCCTGTGCCCGTCGACGGCATTGTGATATGGCGAATTGACAGCGTTGGATCGAGAAAGGCAAGCTCAGGGGAAGAGAACATTGGTATCGTTGGATCTACCATGGAATCAAATAATGCACTATTTCCCATGACGCTATATCGTGAAGCATAGGGGTTTGGTTTTCCATTGTCATCCTTCTCCAGACCATACCCCGCAGCGATAATGTCCTGAATAGGAGCAACGTGAGGACTATGGCGCCAATCTTTTACCTCCTTGTCACCATCTTGCCTTACCCACGACTGCAGGGCCCAGGCGTGACCAAGACCGCGCTTGACACCCTCTGGAGCAAGCATATGTCCTAATTCGTGTGCAATCGTACCAATGGACACGCCACCCACGTCGCGCACAAATGCAACTGGGGGCTGTTTATCGTCGTACACGGTTAGACCAGCGTAGTAGTCCTTTTCTGTATCAGCAGAATCGACGATAACCAGTGCCATATCACTTTCCGTTTTACGAGCATGGGCCTGACCAATCAGTTGAAGCAGACGCTGACTATAGGCAGGTTGTTTACCATCCTCAGTTATTCGTGTTGTATCAGGCGAGTGACCATCCCGCGTGAACCGCACATTAAGGTATAGATGGCTAGTCGTTAGCGCGATACGCCCAAGAGCATCTCGTACCCCAGAACTAATTTTTTCAATGCCTTGATGCGGCTCGGCGTTTTCTGGCAATAATTGCACGACGACAACACTTAGCGAACCCAGCGGCGGAGCTTTTCGCTCGTTATTGCGCTGTATCGGTATATTTTGACCTTGTTCTGATCCTAGATTTTTTATAGCCTCACCGATAAGAGTTCCAGCGCCCAAGCATCCAGCACCAAGCGCCATACCTCCCAAAAAACTGCGACGGCTAACCTTCTTGCCGCTCCCGTCTGTCTCTTGGAAATGCCCAGACTCCAACTCTGGACGCTCAGACTTTGAGGATTCACACATATTTTGCCATTATACCAGCTAATTGTAGGTTTGTCAATAAAACAGGGGCGGCCCTTTTGCCATCCCCTGCTTCAGATTATTTTATTGCTATGTCGTCGCTATTTACTATTCAGCTCAACTAGCTTGTCGATCGTCTTGTCGGTGATCATCCGGTTTGCGATGTCACGGTGGACGTTCGGATCATCAAATCGCGCGGCCAGCTTAACGTCCTTGCCGTATTGCTGCTTGAAGGTGGAAATTTGCCTATCAAGCTCCTCGCGGCCAACCTCTACGCCCAGCTCCTTTGATAGCTCAGCCAGCACCAGGCCGGCCTTGACTCGCTTTTCGGCCGCCGGGCGAGCCTCTTTTTTCTGCCAATCGGCTTTATCTTTGAAACCTTGCGCCTTTAGGTACGAGTCCAGTGTCAGACCGCGATATGACAAATTCTGCATCAGATCTTGTTCAATTGACCGCAGCTGATCGTCGATCAATAGCTCTGGCAGCGCCACCTTGGAGCTATCCGCCAATTCCGCCACCAGCTCATCCTTGAGCTTTTCCTTGGCCTCGCGCTCTTTTTGCACGGTAATCTCGCGCTTGATGTCGGCCTTGAGCTCTTTGACATCGGTGAATGGGCCACACTTGGCGGCAAATTCATCGTTTAGTTCCGGTAGCCTTAGCTCATTTACTTTATGGAGCGTTACGCTAAACACCACCTTAGCACCAGCTAGATTTTCAGCGTGGTAATCCTTCGGAAATTCGAGGTCGAGATCAAATGTCTCGCCGGCCTTGTGGCCAACTACGCCCTCTTCAAAGCCGGGGATAAACTGACCGCCACCCAGCTTCAGGGCAAAATCCTTAGCTGAACCGCCGTCAAACGCCACGCCGTCTTTCTTGCCAACAAAGTCGATGATCGCTTCATCACCTTCTTGAGCCGCACGCTTGACCTCGGTTTTATCGACAAAATTCTGTTGCATCCGCTCGATGATTTCATCGACGTCCTTGGTCTCAACCTTGACGGCCTGAGGCTTAGCCTTGAGCTTTTTGTAATCGCCTAATTTGACCGGCGGCACAACGGTCGCCTCAGCGGTAAACTCGACTTCTTGATTGGGGACAAATTTCTTGACCTCAACGCTCGGCCGCTCTAGTGCCTGTAATTTCTCGTTCATAAAGGCCTCAGCGACCGCTTTGGACAGGGCGTTGTCTAGCACCTGCTCCTGGAGCGCCATTGGGTTGACGTGCTTGGCAGCCACGCTGACCGGCACTTTACCCTTACGAAATCCCGGAACCTTGAGGTCGCGCGCCATCTTGGTCAGCGCCACCTGCTCGGCCGCATTTAGCTCGTCCGCCCCGAGCGTAATTGTCAAACAAACCTTGGTATCTGATAGTTTCTTTACAGTCGTCTTCATGACTACCTATTATAACAGGGGTAACGCTAAATCTCAAACGCCGCGTCGTCATCACCGTCGTAGCGCCGATCTTTGACCACGCTGATCATTCGCTCGAGGCTGACTTTTTGCTCGGTTGACTCGATGAGGTTTTTGATCGTGTAGACGCCCGAAGCGACCTCTTCTTCGCCGACAAACGCCACAAATGGGATGTTCTTTTTAAGCGCGGTTTTCAGCTGCTTGTCTAACTTACGCCCACTGAAATCTAGCTCGGCGCGCACTCCCTCACTGCGCAGCGCCCGCGCTAAAGCATCGGCTCCCTCCAGCAGCGCCGCATCCACCGCGATAATATACACATCAGTGTGCGTCGTTAGTTTTGGTAGTAACTCGTGCACCTCAAGGAACTGCTGCATCGTCGTCGCACCGAGCCCCACGCCGACCGTAGCGACCGGCTCGACACCAAATAGTCCGACCAGCCCATCATAGCGCCCGCCGCCAAATAGCGCTCGATTGTTCTCCGGCGAATTATCAAAAAATTCAAACACCGTACCGGTATAATAATCCAGCCCGCGCATCAGCGTCACGTCGAACATCGCATTACCGATGCCTTTCTGACGCAGCAAGGTCATCACCTGGCGAAGCTGCTGGACACTCGGGCTATCCGCCAACTCCTCCGGCAGATCGTCGACACTGCGCATGCTAATCAGCTGCGCCAACTTTGGCAGGCCCGCCTTGGCCTCTTCTGAGCCAAAAATCTCAATGGCTTGCTCACGGAAAGCTTCTGGCGAAATCTTATTCTTTCGATCAAGCAGCCGCGTCATCATCTGTGCGCCGATCACATCGAGGCTGAGAAACCCGCTCATCAGCTGATTGATCAACTGGCGATTATTCACCCGCACCGTAAACATGTCTTCGCGCGCGCCAAAGTTCATGATGCTATGGTAGCCAAACTCGATAATCTCCGCATCCGCCCACGGCCCCTCCGCGCCAAACAAATCAGCATTCAGCTGCCAAAACTCGCGCTCTCGACCACGCTGCGGCCGCTCATAGCGCATAAAATTAGCGATAGAATACAGCCGGGCCGGCATGGGTAATTCCTGACGCCGACTGGCCACCATACGGGAAATCGACGGCGTCATCTCTGGGCGAATTGCTACCTGTCGACCGCCGCGATCGGTGAACAAGTACGTCTGCTCGCCCGCTAACTCCTGCCCTGACTTGGCGGTGTAAATATCCAGCGGCTCGAGTAAGGGTGCGCCGTACTCCTCGTACCCAAAACTCTGCGCCGTGGCGTGCCACACCTTGAAAATATAGTTTTGTAGGCGCTTGTCCTCCGGGAAATAATCGCGCGCGCCCTTATAACTTTGGGTCGATAAATTGCTCATGGTTGCTTTTATTGTGGCATAGTGGGGCGAATTTTTCAACAACACCCGGCATGTGGGGGTCAACCGAGCACATGCTGCTGCAGCCAGCAATACATCGCCACAGTTGCTGCCGCGCCGACGTTGATGGAGCGGGTCGAGCCGAATTGTTCGATGGCAATGATTTTGTCCGCCGCCTGCGCCATTTCCTCGGAGATTCCCGGTCCTTCCTGACCAAACACCAGTACCGCACACTTTGGCAAGGCCGTCTCCGACATATTGATACTGCCAGGGATATTATCAATCGCAATAATTTCTCTGTTTTCAGACCGCATTAGCTCGACAAACTCCGCCGTCGAACCGACATACTGTACGTGCAAATATTTATCCGTCATCATGGCACCGCGCTTGTTCCATTGCCGCCTGCCGATGACGTAAATCTGCCGCACGCCAAACGCATTGGCGCTCCTGACAATCGTCCCCATATTAAAATCCCGCTCAGTGTTCTCCAGAGCAATCACCAAGCCGTGATCCTTGGCGTCCAGCTCCTTCACAATCTCTGCCTCGCTGCGACCTTTGAATTTGTCAGTTACATTTCGTGTGTCTTGCATCTCTGTTATTGTAGCAAACGTTACGAAAAAGAGACAAAAGATCTTCTCGTCGTCATGAAAAATGTAGCGTACTCTCAAGCATCCACACTATCTCACGACAAACAAAACTTACTCCGACCAAACAGCAAGCTCATTGCCCGCCGGGTCTTGAAAATGAAAGCGTTTACCGCCAGGAAAATTAAATATCTCTTTGGTAATCAAAGCGTTGGCTGTCTTCACCTTGTCGTAGACCGCCTGAATGTCAGTAACATAGATCACTGGAAGCGGAGCCGTTGCTGGATCCTCGGCATTGATACCACTACCCACACCGCTGTCGTTTGTGTCCGCATAGTCATCACCCCATTGTTGATATGACCAACCAAATACCTCGGTAAAGAAGTCTTTTACTGCATTCAACTCATTCACACTCTTTGCCGGAAGCTCTATGTAGTCGATGTGATTATTTACCTTACTCATGTAAGTAGTATATCATTTTCTCCGTTAGACATACACTGAAAAAACATACGACATTGTACTGTAATAAGTGTAATTGTTATGCACAATTGTCTTAATATGTTACTCCTGCCGGCAAGGTCGATGGTACCACCGGCGCCTCATCCTCAATTGACGCGCATGGGTATGAGCAGTAGTCAACCGACAGGAATCCAGCCGATCGGTAATTGCCACTAGCCTTCGCTCCGCCAAATGGTGCCGCAGTCGTTGCGCCAGTCAGTGGCTGGTTCCAGTTAATAATGCCTGCCTTTGTTTGCTGATAGAATGCCTCGTACTGTGTACGCTCACGAGTAACGATGCCAGCAGCAAGACCAAACTGTGTTGCGTTTGCTTGGGTAATTGCTTCGGCCAGGGTCTGCACTGTTGACACCTGAAGGAGTGGTCCGAAGATTTCCTCATCTGGCAATGACACGCCAGTGACATCGATCAACCCAGGACTGACAAAGTTGTCACCAAGCGTCGGGATTGGTTCGGCCGGAACGAGAACATGTGCGCCAGCTGAGACGGCAGCATGGTACTTGTCAAAGAAATGACGAACAGCCTCATGGTCAACCAACGGACCCATGAAGGGCGTTGGATTGGTGTCAAATTGGCAACCAACAACGATGCCTTCAACCGCTTGACGAAGCGCAGGAATAAATTCGTCTGCAATCGCTCTATTGACGATAAGCCGCCGCGCCGATGAGCAGCGTTGGCCGCTTGAAATATAGCCAGATTGCACCGCAATGTGCACTGCGAGGCGTACATCATCATAGTCCCAGATGATAAGCGGACTATTACCACCCATTTCGAGGGCGCAAATTTTGTCTGGTGCACCAGCAAGCTGCTTTTCAATCGACACGCCAGCCGCTCGGCTACCAATGAAAAGGACGCCGTTTACCTGAGGGTGCGCAATGAGCTTTTGCGCTACATCTCCATCACCATGAATAACCTGAAGCACCCCATCTGGCAGTCCAGCCTGTTGCCAGAGTTGTGCATAGTACTCACCGGCATACGGTACTTTCTCACTTGGCTTGAAAATCACGGTATTGCCAGCGAGCAAGGCAGGCATAACATGGCTATTTGGCATGCTCATTGGGAAGTTGTACGGCCCCAGCACTGCCATAGCACCGTGAGGCCGATAGCGCGTCACCGACTGGCGTCCATTGACTTGTTTTGTAACTGTCTGAGCTCGTTGGTCATAGGCGTCAAAGACCGCCTGTACTTTATTACCAAGTGATTTGACTTCAGTGCGTGCTTCCCAGAGTGGCTTGCCATTGTCTTGCGAAATAATACGTGCAGTATCTTCGCTATGTATCGTCACTTGGTCGGCAAAAGCACGGATAATATCCTTGCGTGCATCAAGCGGTGTCACCTCCCATATTTGCTGTGCACGCGTTGCGACAGAAACAGCCTGTGCGATTGCAACGTCATTGGCAACACTACCAGACCAGATTGGTTCATTGGTAGCGGGGTTCTTTGAAATGAGGTCTTTTGTTGTCTTCATTAGTCTCTCGCTTAGTAGAGTGTAATCCCTTCTATGCACTACAGTATAGCATCACCACTACAAGTAACGTCAATGCGATGAAACTTGATGCATCAAAAAACTAGCCGAAGCCGGTGATGATTTCTGGTGCGGATGAAAGGACTTGAACCTTCACGTACTTGCGTACACTAGCACCTGAAGCTAGCGCGTCTACCAATTCCGCCACATCCGCGTGACTACCGAGTATTATACACGACCGGCTGCTCCTCCGCAAGGAGTTTGCCTAGCTGTTTCAGCCTGCCAACCGACACCAAGCATTTAACTCTTCTGCCAGCTGTTTCATCGGCACGGCAGTCTTGATGCCCGGCGCGAGGATGCCTTTTGGATCAAAGATGTGCTTGATTTTTGCGTATAGATCACGCTCCTCCGGCGTCAGTGTTGGCTGAACAAACGCCGCCTTAAGCCGGCCTTCGCCACCAAATCCCGCGAACGACCCTTCGTGGCTAGTCACGATCCGCACCATGTCCGAGCAGAGTTTGAGGATACGTTGGCGGTCACTGACCTTTTTGCTCGAGAACACCGGATAGCTATTGATCATGCCAGTCGTCGCGTCGATAAACAGCGGCATGGCCACGCTGTATTCTTTTTCAAGCGCGCGCATCGACTTGATAAAGCCGTCCAGCTGCACGCCCGGCAGCCACATCCCCGAGAATACCTGCGGCATGACACCGTGCTCATCCGTTGGATGCTCCGCCAAGGTCAGCACTGAATGCAGTGTAAACGCTTCTTTCATTTCCATGTCGCGTAGCTCAACCTGCGCGGCCGTACCACCGCGAAGCGCACGTAGTAGCTTTTTGGCGGCCTTGTTGCGCGCCCGATCCGAAAACGCGTGAAAGAATGCCACCACCACGCCACCGCGATAGCATTCTTTTGGCGCCCATGCTAGTTTTTTACCCTGGGCTGCCGCCCGCGAGAAGAGCCGCCCGTCGATCAGCTCGACTGTCGAGGCACCCGCTTGGAGCGCTGTGTCAACCGCCGCCTGCGCTGCATTCATTGAACTATAGGCCGCGCTCACCACGGCCAGTTCCGGGTGGATAAAGTCAGCCTTCATGATCAGCTCGCCGATGATACCGAGGCTGCCTTGAGCACCGACAAACAGCGGCGTGAGGTCGAACGAGCCGTCGCGCTGCCGCACCTGAGCAATACTCGAAAAGCCGGCCATTTCTGGCGCGCCAGCATCAATCCGAGCAATCAGCGCTTCATTATCCGTTATCAAATTATCCAGCTGCCGGTACAATTCGCCCTCAAATGTCGCCAAGCCTTTCTTCTTGCTCAGTTCACGCTTCGACAGCCGACCGGTCTGTACAATATCGCCACTTGATAGAACAACTTCCATCTGGTGAATCGACTGGCTCAATAGACCATACGCCGAGGACAGCATGCCAGCCGCTTCAGTACTAATTGCGCCGCCAATCGTCCCGTCCTCACCCGTCAATGAAATTTCCGGCAAGCCCAAGCCTTTATGCGTTGACAGAACCGCTTGCGCTGCTCTGTGAGAAATACCCGACTGGAGGTGAATCAGCTGCTGTTTAGCATCAATCCCGACGACGTTATGCATGTGTGCCGCCATGTCAATGGCGATGCCGCGCCCGATCGCCGCGCCCGTACTGTCCGTGCCGCATCCGCGCGCATACACCGGCAGGACGTGGCCCTTCTCCGCCAGTTGCGAACAAAACCGCAAAATCTTGCGCACATCACTCGTATCCGCCACGCGTGCGATCAGCTCCGGCCGGCGCGCCAGCACGCTCCCGTCCCGCTGTGCATCCGCCAAAGCACCGTCATGCGTCACCACTTCACCCGTCAGATGTTCATTCAAATACGTCGCAACCTTATTCATAGTCCCCCTTTTTCTGTTAGTTTCATGATAGCACGGTCGAAGTGGGGCGTAAAGTGTATTGCCCGAGGGCGACGGGTTGTGTATAATTGAGGGGTAGATGCGCCTGAAAGTACCGTGCGCGTCTTTGACAGTTAGCTATGCGGATGTGGTGGAATTGGTAGACACGCATGCCTTAGGAGCATGTGCCTCACGGCGTGAAGGTTCAAGTCCTTTCATCCGCACCAAGGTTTTATTTTATGGGAGATTAGCTCAGTTGGCTAGAGCGCACGATTCACATTCGTGAGGTCACAGGTTCGAGCCCTGTATTTCCCACCATTTGGTATTATGCAAAAATTCAACAGTTTAGATGGCCACCTCAACGAGATAACCAAGCGTCTTGATAGCATAGACCGACGGCTCGGCAGTCTCGAGAAAGATCAGGCTGAAACTAAGCCAGCAGTCCGACACGCCATCCACCACCGCCTCAACCGCCACCCAGCGCCATGGACATTCGGTCAGCATCCAGACGACTACAAAGGCCCGGTTTGGATTCGAA
This sequence comes from Candidatus Saccharibacteria bacterium oral taxon 488, assembly GCA_046846435.1. Taxonomy (GTDB): domain Bacteria; phylum Patescibacteriota; class Saccharimonadia; order Saccharimonadales; family Saccharimonadaceae; genus Nanosynbacter. The sequence continues at coordinate 458,129 of CP128407.1, forward strand.
TTACTCCTGCTACCGGTAACGCCAACAAACCGCACACTGTTCGCATCCTCTGGGGCCAGTACCTATTTGAGCGAGAGCTATATATTCCTGACGGGCCACTCAGCCTGACTCATCACAAAACTAATCTCGGCTCAATCCCACTGCAAATCAACGTCGAACCAGCAGCTACCGTTACCGTCGGACAAGGCCCGCCGCCTGATGAGGAATGGGTAAATATTGATGAGGGTTGGACACGGCTGGCTGGGGCGCCGATTTGGGTGTGAGTGTTCTTTCACGTATTGAGGTCTATTAACTACACCCTTGATCAGCCTAGTGCGAGCTTTGCCATAGATACCCGAGTCCGTTCAGCACGTGTGCTCTCCGTGGGTCGGCTTATCTGATAGAGTAGTTCGCCCTTCGGATTTCTGCCTACTTCGACAAACCCTAATTGTCTCAAGACACTGAGGTCGCGTCGAATCTCGGGGATATCCCCTCTTGCCAATGAGGCAATCTCAAGAAGAGTCATCGGTATGCCATGAACAAGCACCCCCAGTACGGTCTGCTTTGCGCTGATGGATCCCGGGGAATATACCAAATCTTGAACCTGACGCCTTAGCAGATCCAAGAGATGCCGTTCCTCTACTTCTATTGAAGATGGATCCGAATCAAGCACATTGCCTTCATCCATAGATCGTGATCGATCTGACCTCTGAAGAACCACAAGCTCTTCGTAGGGCTTATTTGGTTGAGGGTTAAGACATGCCGCCGCATGATCTTTTTCTATTTGTGATATTTTCATACGATCTCCTTACAATGTAACCGTTTTATCAATCAGGGTCTTCGAAATTACACACTCCCAGAGAGCATCCCCCGCATAGTCATATGATACCATCTATGTGGGGTGGGTCAAATCCAGCCCATCCTACTAATTTTCGAATACCTGTGCTATATTAAGAAACGGTATGAAAGAACATCGGCGTTCACCCCAACCATCAGAGCAAGAGCCACCAGCAGCTCAGCAGGCGGAGGCTGTGCCTGGCGTAGATGCAGCTCCGGGGGAAATATCTCGCAAGGAAACAGTGTGCGAGGGATGCGGACGGCCATATGGACGCACGAGAGAGCTTGGGGAAATAGCGACAAAAGGGATGGAAGGAATGGCTAAAAAGGGCGGTAGACACCCCAAAGAATACAGCGAGCATAGATCGCCTGATATGCAAGATGATTCATCGTATGACTTGACTCGTCCATTTGATATTCCTCCGGAAAAACCAGGATGGCATTCGGCAGAAACTGTCGAAGCAGAGCACAGGGCGTATATGCGGGGCAAAGACGGTATATTCATGGCCAATATGAGGCAATGTATAATTGCCGGATTGCTTGACGTTGGCTATGATTACGAGTTACACGTTAGGTAAGAGCATCGTGTTCATGAACGACACGGCAACAGATAATCGTAGCATCACGTTACCACAAACTGATCAAATCCCGCCGCGAACATAGTATCAGCTGCATCCAACACCGCCTTTGGCATGGGCTGGGGAACGAGGTATCCTGCATTGCCGTACACTCTGATCCTTTGGGTATCACCCACCATGATTGATAATGCACGCCGTGGATTCGTCACTATCGACAGATAGTCGGCCAAGCTCACTTGCACCGAAGTCACATCCCAAGACACCTCTGGCCACTGTTTATCAGCAGTCGCTAGCATGCGCCGCTCCATGTACGGCTTCGTGACAAGCAACCCCCGACCAATACGAACACCAACTTCAGAGAGCATAGCCTTGGTATTAGTAATATTTTCTGCGGTATTGGTAGCTCGCTCTTCAAGCCACACCACGTCTGTCGGCACACCGCGCGCAAACATCCTTGCCGCAAAGACGGACGCCTCAGACTGCGCGAATTCATGTGACGTCACATGCCCGACACCACCAGAGATCACCACGCTGCGAAAAGACAATTCTGGATTGAGCACCAACTCCGACGCCCGATCGGCCACGCCGAGATCATGCGACCCAGTGACTAACAACAGATCATACTGCCCCACCGGATGTGCTATGCCAACTCGATGATAATCCCATAGCAGCTGGGCAGCGTCACGAACAGGATCTAGGAGAGTGTCAATATACATAATGTATGCTTCATTTTAAGTATACCATGTCAATGTCACGAATCCAGTGTTATACTATTATCATGAACACCAACACCGAATACGACCCGCTTCCACCCGGCCTCTTTGTCTGGATGGATTTGGAGTATACGACGACCGATGTTGATACGGCGCGGATACTTGAAGTCGCGGCGATTATCACCGACCGCCAATTGAAGCAAATTGGCGAACCGTTTTCTTTAGCCTGCAAGCCTGATGGCTTCTCTGAACATTCTATACCCGAATCAGTTGTCGATATGCACACACGAAACGGCCTACTGGACGATGTCTCCGTGTCAAAGTACAACGAGGCCGCACTCGAAAAGCAAGCGCTCAATTGGCTACAGCAAACCGCAAATGACGCTGTTTTAATTCACTGCGGCTATTATCTGCAATGTGACCGCGAGATCCTCGCAAAGCGCATGCCTGCGCTGTACGAGCGCTTGGGATTTCGGCAACTTGACGTGCGCTGCCTCGAGGAAATGGCCGATGCTTGGACGAGCCAAGGTCGATATCGCCGAACCAGCCGCCACAATCATCGCGCGCTTGGCGATGTGAGGGAGGCAATCCTGCTAGCTGGGAAGTACAAAGAGCGGTTTATGTCGCAAGAAATGCCACATGATGCTTAGATAAAAGATAGGCACGACCACTGATAATTCAGCTAGCCAACCTTCCCATCCCCGCCCATCTGTGCTACAATAAGTCACCAAAGGAAGGTCTGCGTTAACATCAGACCATATTTTTATGAAGGACGCTAGCAAGATTCGAAATATTGCCATTATTGCCCACGTCGATCACGGCAAGACGACCATGGTTGATGGGCTGCTCAAACAGTCGCGCACATTTCGCGACAACCAGGCTGAGATGAGCCAAGAACTGATCATGGATTCGGGCGATCAGGAGCACGAGCGCGGTATCACCATCACCGCCAAACAGACCTCAATTTTTTACGGCGATTATAAAATCAATATCATCGACACGCCGGGGCACGCCGATTTCTCGGGCGAAGTCGAGCGGACGCTACAGATGGCGGACGGCGTGCTGCTGATCGTCGATGCCCAGGAAGGGCCGATGCCGCAGACGAAGTTCGTGTTGAGCAAAGCGCTGGAACTGGGTTTGAAGCCAGTGGTAGTGATTAATAAAATTGACAAGCCAGCTAGGCGCATTGACGAGGTTGAAGATGAACTGAGCGATCTATTTTTGGAGCTGGCGACTGATGATAGTCAGCTGCACTATCCGATTTATTATGCCGTTGGGCGCGATGGCAAGGCGTGGCGGGAGATCCCTGCTGACCCGAGTGAAGACGCCGATCTCACACCAATTTTTGAAGCAATTATCAACGATATCCCGGCACCGAGTGTCACGGCTGATGGCGGTTTTCAGATGTTGGTGACCAGCCTACAGTATGACACGTTCCAGGGCAAATATGCCATTGGGCGGATTGCTCGCGGGTCGGTCAAGCGCGGCCTAGCGGTTAGCTTGCTGAAGCACGGCGAAGTATCGGGCTCAGCGCGAATTGAGAAAGTTTTTGGTTACCGCGGGCTAAACCGCGAAGAGCTTGACGAGGCGTTTGCTGGCGACATTGTGGCGCTGGTTGGCGTCAGTGAGGCGCACATTGGCGATACGATTGCTGATAAAGAACAGCCGGAAGCCTTGCCGGCAATTGCCATCGAAGCACCGACGCTGAGCATGTACTTGGGTCCGAACACCAGCCCGATGAAAGGGCGCGAGGGCGAATTTACCACCTCGCGGCAAATCGGCGACCGATTGCGGCGAGAGCTGGAGACCAACGTGGCACTGCGCGTTGAGGAAAATGGTATCGGCTTTACGGTGTCTGGCCGCGGCGAGCTGCACCTGAGCGTTTTGATCGAGACCATGCGGCGCGAAGGCTTTGAATTTGAAGTTGGCCGCCCGCAAGTAGTCACCATCACCGAGGACGGTGTCGAAAAAGAGCCGATTGAAGAACTGCAAATCGAAATTAGCAGCGAATTCATCGGCGCGATCAGCCAGGAGCTCGGTGCGCGCCACGCTGAAATGAAGTCGCAGGAAACTACAGCCAGCGGCGCTACCCGCATCACCTACGTGCTGCCGACGAGAGCGTTGATCGGCCTGCGAAACGTACTGTTGACCGCCACCAAAGGCACGGTGATCATGAATTCCCTGCCGTGCGGCTATCAACCACTGGGCGGCAAATTGCCAAAGACCCGTGGCGGCGTACTCATCGCCTTTGAAGCTGGCACCACCACGCCGTATGCACTGCAGGCGGCCGAGGCACGCGGCGAACTTTTGGTCGGGCCGGGCACGGAAGTATACGCTGGGATGATCGTCGGTATTTACAACCGCCAAGAAGACATCGAGATCAACGTCTGTAAAGCTAAGCACCTGACCAACATGCGCTCCAAATCGTCCGACGGCACGGTGCAGCTGACGCCATTTACACAGTTCAGCCTGGAGCAATACATCGACTTTATCGAGGACGACGAGCTGCTGGAAGTGACACCAAAGTCCTTGCGTCTGCGTAAACGTTACCTCGACGCTAATGAGCGAAAGCGCGCCGCCAAGCGGTAGACCCCGCCCCGACAAACTCCCGATTGACAAAATACATAAGAAACTTAACGTTACTATAGATTATCCCACGGTAACACGCTATACTTAACCATATGCTTCCCAAAAAAACCACAACAATTATCAAGCGCACGTTAGCACGCACCGCCCAGCGCATCACACCAATCGACCGCAAAGATCCCGACGAAAAGCTCGGGCAGTTGTTTCATGAGGTGCAGTCACACCGCGTGTTTGCTGATGGTAAAACTTTCGTCGATCTCGTGCCGCGAAAGCGCGCCACCCGCATCCTCCAAGAGTATCGCCTGGCCCGACGTGATCCCAACTTTCGGCTGGATGAATTTGTGAAGCTGCATTTTTATGAATTTGAATCGCCGGTCAAAAAGGTGAGCTTTGTCCAAGCAGACTCTGCCAGACAGCACGTCACCAATCTCTGGCCACTGCTCATCCGTCATGCCCACAAGTCGAAAGGTTCGCTGATCGCCCTGCCGCACGACTATGTGGTACCGGGTGGTCGGTTTGCCGAGCAATTTTATTGGGATACGTATTTTATCATGCTGGGCCTGGCGGTGGACGGCAAGTGGAAGCTGATCGACGGCATGATGAAAAATTATGTATACATGATTCAGCGCTTTGATTTCATCCCGACTGCCAATCGAACGTACTTCCTCAGTCGCAGCCAGCCACCGTTTTTCGCAGCGATGGTCAAGCTCCTCGCCAGCAAGCCCGGCCGGCGCGCCCCGAGCTTGACTTACCTCGAGTATTTCCCCTCGCTGCTGGCCGAATACAAATTCTGGATGAAAGGCCAACGCAAGCTTTCGAGCATCGACTTTATGGCCACCAACCGCGTCGTCGCTATGCCTGATGGCCAAGTGCTTAATCGCTACTACGACGACAAGGCCACGCCGCGTCCAGAAAGTCGCCGCGAAGATATCGAAACCGCCAGGAACAGTCGCTCCGCCAACAAGACTAAGGTCTACCTCGACCTGCGGGCCGGGGCTGAGAGTGGTTGGGATTTCAGCTCGCGCTGGTTTAGTGATCCGCACGACATTGAAACGATTCAAACGACTGACCTCGTGCCGATTGATCTGAATTGTTTATTGTACGAACTAGAGATGACGATCGCCCATTGTTACGGTGTACTGCGTCAGGCGCCGCTCAAGAAACGCTTCATCCGCCTGGCTGAGCGCCGCGCCGAGAGCATCCGCCAGCACTGTTGGAATGAAACCGACGGCTTTTTCTATGATTATAATTTCCGCACCGGCCATCAGATGAAGCATGCCACACTAGCCGGCGTCTTCCCACTGTACAGTGGTATCGCCACCAAGAAACAAGCCAAACACGTGGCCGAGAAATTAGAGCGCGAGTTTTTGCGCGGCGGCGGGCTGCGGATGACGCTGGTTGATAATGGTCAGCAATGGGACGCGCCGAATGGTTGGGCGCCACTACAGTGGGTGGCGGTTTGCGGCCTGAAACGATACGGACTTAACGAGCTAGCGGAGGAAATTAGAAAGCGCTGGCTGGCTTCGACTGAGCGCGTCTTTGCCGATCAGGGCAAGATGATCGAGAAATACGATGTTGATAGCGAGTCACGCATCGGCGGCGGTGGTGAATATCCGTTGCAAGATGGCTTTGGCTGGACCAATGGCGTGTACGCGGCGCTATATGATCGGTTTGATGAGCGCTGCCCGAGATAATCTAACGTTTCGGCGGACGCGGAATATCTTCTGGTAGAAATCCCTTTTCGTGCTGGAAGCCAGCTTGCCATTTGTAATCTTTACCGTAGCCTAGATCTTTCATCAGCTTGGCCGGGGCGTTACGAAGGTGCAGCGGCACCGGCGAATTCGGATATTTGTGTGCCAGAGAAAAAGCATCATTCATCAAATCAGTAACTTCGCGCGATTTCTGGCTGCGCGCCAGAGCGATGGCGCAGTGGAATAAATTATATTTGGCCTCAGGCAAGCCAACGCGCTCCACCGCTTCAAAGGTGGCGACTGCCAGACTTAGCGCGCCGTTACCCACCAGCCCAATGTCTTCTGACGCAAAGATAACCATCCGCCGAGCAATGAACTTCGGATCTTCACCAGCCTCAATCATACGCGCCAAATAATATGCCGCAGCCACCGCATCACTACCGCGCAGTGATTTGATGAATGCCGAGATGACGTCATAATGCGCATCGCCCTTTTTGTCATAGCCCGGCAAACGCCGCTGGGCCGCTGCCTTGACGACCTCTGGCGTGACTTTTTCGCCAAAGCTCAACGCCAATTCCAAATTACCCAGCGCCACCCGCGCGTCGCCGTCCGCCAATTCCGCCAGATAATCCATGGCTTTGGACGACACCCGCTTGGTTTGTTTCAAAGTCTTCAGCGCTCGCTTCAACACTAGTATAACTTCATCTTTGGTCAGTTGACGGAGCACCAACACTCGCGTCCGACTGAGCAGCGGCGTGATCACCTCGAAGCTCGGATTCTCGGTGGTCGCGCCAATCAACGTGACCAGCCCGCTCTCGACATGCGGCAAAAAGGCGTCTTGCTGCGCCTTGTTAAAACGGTGGATTTCGTCAACGAACAAAATCGTCCTGAGGTTCAAATTCCAATTTTGCCTGGCGTGTTCAATGACCCGTTCGACATCTTTCTTGCCGCTGGCCACTGCCGATAGCTCAACAAACTCCGCATTAACTTCGTTGGCAATAATCCGCGCCAACGTCGTCTTACCCGTCCCTGGCGGCCCCCACAAAATCAAGCTAACCGGCTCGCCGCGCCGAGCAATCTGTCGCAACAATTCGCCCTCGCCCAGCAGGTGGCTTTGTCCAATCACCTCATCCAGCGTTTGCGGCCGCATCTGTTCGGCCAGGGGTTGTCGCCCGTCTATCACCACCCGGTATCCTCTCGCGGATGATACGGTAAAAAGTGCGAGAAACAATCGGCCGGTCGCCGCCCGAGCGGCTTTGTCTGCAGACGCAACCCTCGATCAATCTGCTGAGCGCTTTCACAGACTGCTGCAAACTCCGGCGACGCCACGTACTCTCGCCACGTCATCCCATCAAGTGGCACGCACTGATCAAGGATATCAAGCGTCGTTTGATGTACGCTGTCTGTCTCTGATTGACCATCCTTGCGACGAGACCCACGCTGCCCAGCCGCTGTCATTTCCGACGGCAACGCGCAGCCAGCCCAGTGTAAAACCCGCGCTGCTGCTCCATTGACCAGACCAGCACCACCAGAACAGTGACTGGTCAGTCGCGCAAGTGCCGCATGACGTTCTGCCTCATCAGTGGTGAGCGGTACGACTAGTGTACGACCGGCCTTAATCGCCATCTCATATGTCAATCGCTTTTGGTCGAGCTCACCGAACAGATTATCTAGCTGCCTGCTGCTATCTTTGATACTATCGACCAGTGGCGGCAGATTACCAACTGCCTCCCTAAGAAGCTCAGACTCGCGCTCACCATATTCACGCAATTGGACAGCTCGAGATACCTGACACAACCCCCCTATCGCCACCGCTATACCACCAAAAAATGTCGCCTGCTGACCAGCTTCTGGTAACACATTATGCCACACTTCACCTGATAGGGCTGTCAACATACCGGCGACTACACTAATATTACCGACAACCTCACGCCCACTGCACCCAGTCATTGCGTCACTACTACCGATGACCTCAGGTGACAGTGATCTATTTCTCCTATTTCTTTCATTCTCCGCCATCATCGTTTCATTATATCACGCCCAGAAATTCGCCTCGCCAGGGCATAGTGCGCTATACTGGGATAATGGATAGGTTACGCGTTCTCCTCATATTTGGCGGCGAGTCATCCGAGCACGAGGTCTCGATCAATTCCGCTACTAATGTGCTAGCGGCACTGGACACAGCACGCTACGACATCAAACTATGCTACATCGACCGTGCTGGTGAGTGGCGGCTCGTCGAGACAATTGAGGCACGCAATCAGCCGAGCCCACGCCTAACGCCACAACTCGGTCAGCGCTCACTGCTCATCGACGGCGTTAACCGGCTGCCGATTGACGTGATAATTCCGGTGCTTCATGGCAAAAACGGCGAGGACGGTAGCGTGCAGGGTCTGGCGCAGCTACTTCATATCCCCTATGTCGGCCCGAGTCTCCTTTCGGCGGCCGTCACCATGGACAAAGACATGACCAAGCGGCTGGCGCTCGGCGCTCACGTTCAGGTTGTGCCGTGGCGAACGCTAGCGAATGATGCGCCGCGACCGACCTTTGCCGAGATAGCTGATGAGCTTGGTGCGCCTGTTTTCATCAAGCCATCCCGCGCCGGCTCGTCCGTCGGTGTCAGCAAAGTCCACTCGGCCGAGGCATTTACCGCCGCGCTTGATGAAGCCTTTCGCCACGACGACACCGTATTGATTGAACAAGCGATCACCGCCCGCGAGATTGAGCTGGCCGTCCTCGGCCGCGGTACGTCCGCCCGCGTCAGTATGCCTGGTGAGATTCTTCCTGGCGAAGAGTTTTATAGCTACGACGATAAGTATAGCGCCGCTAGCACTTCACGCGTCGTTATCCCCGCGGAGGTTGACGAGTCGGTAGCGACAAAACTGCAGCGCCTCGCATTGGCCGCCTACCAAGCGACCGGTGGACGCGGCATGGCGCGAGTTGACTTTTTCCTTGACCCAACGGGCCAGATTTTTCTCAACGAAATTAACAGTATCCCCGGCTTCACCAACATCAGTATGTATCCAAAGCTCTGGGAAGCTTCGGGCCTCAGCCCACGGGCGCTGGTTGACGAGTTGATCGAGGGGGCGCTTGCCAGCCGCTCTATACGTGGCGTATAATTTCCTTATAAACAGGAGGTAGATATGGAAATAGTAGCAGTAATTTTAGTCATCGTACTGATGTTTGTGCTGAGCGGCATAAAAGTGGTCAATCAATACCAGCGCGGCGTGGTGTTGACACTGGGTAAGTTTACTGGCGTGCGCGAACCGGGTCTAAGGGTGGTGATACCGATTTTTCAAACGATGATGATGGTGGATGTGCGCTCCACGCCAATTGACGTGCCGAAACAAGAAGTCATCACCAAGGACAACGTCACTGTCGGCGTTGACGCGGTAGTTTATTTCCGAGTAATTAACGCCCCAAAAGCGGTGCTGGAGACGACCAACTACATTTATGCCACCAGCCAATTTGCCCAGGCTGCCCTGCGCGACGTCACCGGTAACGTCGATATGGACGATCTCTTGGCCAAGCGTGAGGAGATTTCACAGCAGATTAAAGAAATCGTTGACGCTGAGACCGACAAATGGGGCATCGATGTCGAGAATGTCAAGATTCAGAATATCGAACTACCTGGCGATATGAAGCGTGCCATGGCCAAGCAAGCCGAAGCCGAGCGCGAGCGCCGCGCCAACATCATCAACGCTGACGGTGAAAAAGCTGCCGCCGAAACCCTGGCGCAGGCGGCGGAGATCCTGGCAAAAACCCAAGGCGCCATTAACCTGCGCACCCTGAACACGCTAGAGCGTATCTCCACCGAGCCATCACAAAAGACGATGATGCTCTTCCCAATTGAACTGATCGACGCGATTCGCGGCGGTAAGAAATAGAAAATTACCTAGTTTAACCTTAGTTTTAAGAACTTGGATTTGAAATATATTCAAGGACATGTTAATATATTCTAAGTAATGTCTAAGTCTCACGAGCTATCTGCAATATCACTGCCTTCAAGAATGGAATCTGTTATAAATCCCGAAAAAGTACTATCAAATAAATATAACTATCCTGAGTTTAATTGGAATCCTGACATCCTCGAGCAAAGAGCTTTAGCGCGCGTTAGAGAGATGTTCCTTAATATTGAACTGTCACATGCTACTGCTAGCGACCCTAAACTCCTCCAGGCAGAGGGTATAATTCCTCCAAGCGATTTGACAGACAGACAGGATTGGAGATCGCAAACTAGCAGACTAGACAAATCGCTTGGACTAGATAACTACACTTTTCTTCACTGGGGTGCATTCCATCCAACTCAAAATGGGCGCTATATATTTCCTGTAGAGACTCGTGATATACTCCTGTCGCCAGAAACAATCGTCACTCCGTACGACATCTACTCTACGATGTGTACTTATATGATGAATACTGACGACATCCGCGCGATAGACGAAAAAGGGCAAAAACGTCTTAAAGAATATCTGAAAACAATAGTACCGGGCAAAGATTGGGTTGACATAATTGCCAGACGTGCCCTGCGGCGCATGCAGTACACTGATGATAGATCTGTTTACAAAGTAAGAAGTCACTCTGATTTAGGTGAGATAAAACATCTTGGTGCTATATCACCAACGTCACTACACGAGCCTATAGATATACACGATCAGCAGACTATGTATTCAAAGTGGCTATCGCTACTTGAAAATAATGGCCTGGCAGTGTCGTATATTACAAATATGTTAGAGTTTGGTTCAGCCGACGATAAGGCTGAACTGCAGACCAGCCTTGATAAATCACGAAAGCTGTGGCGCAAGATACTAGATATAGCCCAAAAAAGCTAAGTAATCATAAATAAAACTACCTAAGAGTAGTAAAGAGTAAGGAGTAAACATGCGTAAACAAAACTATACCGAAGAATTTAGCGTTAACGGCGATCAAGTTGTCGAGAAGGTCAAGCAACTCATCAAAGAAGGCAACGTCCGCCGCGTTATCATCAAGAACGAAAAAGGCGAAAGCATCATGGAGTTCCCTGTCACTGCTGGCGTGGTCGGCGCCTTGCTACTACCAACCCTGGCAGCACTCGGCGCGGCGGTGGCGTTGATGGCGCAGTGCACAATCGCGGTAGAGCGGCGGGACTAACTTAATTAATTATCAACTTGGTGCGGATGGGGAGAGTCGAACTCCCGTCTCAACCTTGGGAAGGTCACATAATAGCCGTTATACGACACCCGCAATGAAGTTATTATACATGATTTCTAGTCAAACCACTAGGATATTGCAGCATTTTCTTGACGCTTACGCTAAAAGTTTGACATATAATTTTAGTGCGCTACAATAGATACATGACGAAGCGAAAACTGGTTACAACTAGCATAGCAACTCTAATCGTCATCGGCGGCTTGTCGCTTGGTGCACTGCACTTCTTGTCGCAGGTAAATAACGCCCCGCCCCAAGCGACAAAATACGCTGACCGAACTACGTCGCCGACTGGCTCATCTGGCTCATTGAGTACCGATAGTCGCTCTCACTCTGATACCAACTCCACGAACGATAATCAGCAACCAAGCAAGCCCAACCAAAACACTGACAATAAGCCGACGCCAGCTGAGCACAATTGGGTAACGCAGACGATGCGCCAGAATCAAGCCCAGACCACAAATCAACAGCCCGAACGTCGCGACCCTCATGGCTCAACTGAGCAGACTAATCAACTGCCGCACAACAACTCATCAAACAATAACTCTAGCAATAAGAGGCGCAAGCGTAGCGTTCCAAGCCAGCCTCAGCCATCAAAGCCCAGCGGTCCGGCGAACCACAACCAGAACCAGGCGGCAATTGATGGCTGGCAGATGGATTATTTTGAAGGCTTTGACTCATCGATCAAGCAAACTAAATGGGTGCAGTACGGCTGGGGCGATCCAGCGGTTGGCCACGGCTGTATGGGCGTGATGTCACAACGCAATTCGTTCACTCGAGACGGCAAACTGGTAATTCGTACTCAGTACGAGAACGGCCAGTGGAGTACTGGTGGCGCCGGCTCAGGTGATGTATTCACCGCCTCGCGCGGCCGTTGGGAAGTTCGTGCCAAGTTCCCGAAAGCCAAAGGTGTCGGCTACGCATTCCTTCTCTGGCCAAAGGACGAAGGCTGGCCGCCAGAGATTGATTTCGCTGAGGGGCGCGTCAATGGTCCTCGTGTTGAGGCAACGTACCACTGGGATCCGGACAACAAGCAAAAGCAAGCATCCCTTGATAATCATGATATGAGCGGTTGGCACACGTACGGCGTTATCGTCGAGAAAGATTATATAATCTTTACGCTGGATGGTAAAGAATGGGGTCGCATCAAGCATCCGAACGTGACTGACAAGCAGATGTTCCTCGGTGTGCAGGCTGGAGCGATGAACCCGAACGGCATTAATAAACATACTGAGACCGTTGACGGCGGCGTACCTAATCCACTCACGCCAGCTGTATCCGATATCGAAATTGACTATGTAGCGCATTACGTGCGGAAATAGCGGCTTGCCAGATAACGGCAACTTTAGTACAATGAGATAGCAAGTTTGTGGCTCTTTAGCTCAGTTGGTAGAGCAGAGGCCTGAAGAGCCTTGTGTCCCCAGTTCGAGTCTGGGAGGAGCCACCAAACATTGCATTTTATTCGCGGCTTTGTTACAATAAACCGTGAGCCACATGCGGGTATAGCTCAGTTGTTAGAGCGCTTCCTTGCCATGGAAGAGGCCAGGAGTTAGAGTCTCCTTACCCGCACCATATGAGACTTTTCAACGCTTGGAGGGTCTTTTTAATTTTCCTGGATATAACCCTTATTTTGTTCTTAATCATAGTATGCAATTAGCCGTAATAGTATATGAGCAACCAACAGATAAAAAATTAACCAACAAAACGACAGCATTGGCTACCTCGTAGTTCTTATTTGCAAAACTTCACCGTTGATGGCAAGGTCAAGACTTATTGGCTTGGAAATAATGGCCGTGCTAAGTTTATACAAACTGCTGAGCAAAAAGACATAGCACCTATCAATGTTGCTGTAAAAAATAATCTATATGAAACGCCGTTTTTGCCGACCAATGCCATTGAGAATGTTTTAGCTCAAATAGAAGGAGACTATGGAAAGGTACTAGATAATAAGATCAAAAAGAGTAAGCGGCTTACTAGAAAAGATCATGAAAAAGTAGCTTTATATATAAGCACACTAGAAAGCCGCACAGTTAAACAGCAGAGTCATCTAAATAGTTTCCTGAGACAGCTTAATGAAATGGGCCGCGCAATATCATTAGGACATAACGCACCAGATGCAGCCGATAGGCGGAGTAAAAATATAGAAATGATGGAGGAAATATTTTTTCCCGAATCAATACTCGTATCTTTAGACGTAAATAAATGGCAACCATTGGATTTTTGTTTTCTAAGACCATCAGATACTGTTGACATTGAATTTATAACATCAGATCACCCCGTAACAGTTACTGATTTTACTAAAGACAACTCTCCGTTCGGACTTAATCATTGACATAAAACAGCCGAATGTGTAGTTCCACTCACTCCAAAAATAGCACTGTTCGGCAATAGGTGCGGTATCACTGGATACAAAGAAGTAGATTATAACTTTGTTCGTGAAATAAACAACCGTACACTACGGCGAGCAGATAAGATAATCATCTCTGCAAGTCCAATCCCAGAATACGAAGAAAAGGCTATAGTCGAGCGTGCACCGCAGAGCTTACTGCTTAATTTTCTGAGACTGCCGAACGGTCAAATTGACAAGATTATTAAAAAGCAAGATAAACAAGAACAGTATAAATAATTTAAGCTTACAATTAATCCGTCGTAGCCATCACAAAAATAGTCTAGCTATCAATCCTGTTCAATAACCCTCCATAATTATACGGCGTGAATTTGTCATTGATAAAGATTGGATAGGCCGGAGTTTTTACTCCCATTTTCTCTGCCAAATTCTGATCAATAGGCTGGAATGCTCGTAGGTTTGCCCGATCAAGGTTTAACCTTGTTTTATCCTCCAGGGTTATCCGATATACAAAGCGAAACTTCTCCACCCCTGAGACCGCCCGGTAATCAGCAATTTCCTTTTCAGCAAGCATTTGCAGCTTCTGGCGCCAGATTTTCACATCATTCAACCTGCTCTGTACGCTAATTTCTATCGACACGCAATTAAGCGCATACTTATTTATACAATCATAATCAGCCACAATCACCAGCGGCAAACCCAGCAACCATGACGCGCCCAGCAACTCTTCATTTGCACCCTCCCCGACAAACGTACAGTCATTATCCGGGCAAAACGTATTGTGAAAGTCAAGCGCAATATCATATTCCTTGCACATTTTCAGTAGCTCAATCGGGCGCTGCTGCTCGTATATGTCGCTCGATTTCACGCCGGGAAATGACCGGTTCAAGTCTTGTTCGACGAAACGCTTATTTATTTTTATAGCTTCCTCATTCGCCAGCACGCTGTCAATATTTTCCAGCGGATTTTCCTGTAAACTCTTGACCAAATCAATGCCCAGCATTTCATTCCCATGCATGCCGCCAATTACTAATATTTTCATATTCTTATCCTCCTTATATATTATTTTTTTACCGAGATAAATCAATTGATACAAAATTCCGCCAATCAGGAACATTAGATTTGGCTTTATCAATGGTCGCATCATTGCCAAAGTCTCTCATAGCTGCGCGCGTCATTGCCGGCGCAATAGTCCGATAAGCCACGTTCATCTGATCTAGGCAACTGGAAAATCCGTATACCATTGAGCGGAAATTCACTAGATTATTACGTCTCGAGACTTGGCGGTCAGCAAAAACTTCGTCCAGCCATAATATCTCTGGGTTAGGAGCAGTGTTTGGCGCGTACTTCTGCTTAAGCCACGCTGCCATTTCTAGCGACCCAGGATATTTTTCCGCCGCAATCTGTATTGGATCAGCCGTCCAAGCGACCGCCGCCAATGCCAGTCCCGCTGGCGTCTCCTCGATATACCAACACGTTGGGCGCGTCTCGCCAATAGCGTCAAATTTCTCGGTCAATTCCTGTTCCGTATAGGCTTCGCCGCCAGTCGCGCTGCCGCAAGATTGACATATATCACCAGGATTTTGACGAGAATAGCCTGACGAGCAGCCGCCGCATTTACTTACTTCATACCAAGGCTCTGCTGCGAACGCCGCTTGATACGCAGGAATAATCGCGTCGTATTTCCCCCTCGCCTCATCTGGCGCAGCGAACCTGGCTGTTCTTATTTCACTCATAAATATCTCCAAAAATTAACTAAATTAACTGTTAAAAAATCAAAATGCCAGCGTCGCGCCGGCATTTATTTGGATTTATTCGCAAACTACTCAGCGCGAGCTGGCCAAACGTGCGAATGATGCTTGAAGACGTTTTTATAGCCGCCAGTACCGTTTTGCATCCAGTCGCTAATCCGAGCAACCGTACGGCTACTGAGCTTCGTCGCTGCAATGACGTCAGCGTATTTTTCGCCTTTTGATAACATTTTGGCAGCTTGTAGGCGCGCGCCAACTTCGACAATCTCTTTCTGAGTCATGACATCGCGAAGAAACGCCCGCATTTCATTAGAATCATCTATACTAGCAAGAACATCCGCCAGCTGACGCGCCTGTTCATCTTTCCAAATATCGTTCTTGCCATTCATATTTTTAGTTTACCAAAGTAAAGTAGAAATGTCAATAATCTTCGCATCACCATCTAAAAACTAGAATTTTGCTCTCATCTCGCTTATACTTAAATCATGAAAACTTGGCACGATGTCGCTTCTCTGTATCAGATTTATCCGCGTAGTTTCCGGGATGCTAATGGCGATGGGATTGGTGATTTGAATGGCATTACTGAGAAGCTGGATTATTTGGCGTGGTTGGGGGTTGACGGGATTTGGATTTCACCGTTTTTCACCTCGCCGATGACTGATTTTGGCTACGATATCGCTGATTACCGAGCGATTGATCCAACATTTGGTGGGCTAGAGGATTTTCAAAAACTATTAGAAAAAGCTCACACCCTGGACATCAAAGTCATGATCGACCTCGTTCCCTGTCATACATCCGACCAGCATCCGTGGTTTCAGGAGGCTCGGTCGTCGCGTGACAACCCTAGGCGTAATTATTACGTCTGGCGCGACGGGCGGGACGGCATTGAACCAAACAATTGGCGAAGTTTATCGGGCGGCAGTTCGTGGGAGTTTGACGAGCAGGCCGGCCAGTATTATCTCCATTCTTTCCTGAAAACGCAGCCGGATTTGAATTGGGATAATCCTGCGGTTCGTGATGAGATGAAAAACGTGGTGCGGTTCTGGTTTGATATAGGCGTGGACGGCATGCGGGTTGATGCGATTTGGGGCATTTCGAAAGACCCTGAGTTTGGTGACGATTCGCCAAATCCTGATTTTCACGGCGATCCTGAAGCCTACGGCGAGTTCATTCACGACCACTGTAAAATGGGGCCGTATTTTCAAGAATATCTGCGTGAGCTGGCGTCAGTTTGCGATGAATATGACGATAAGCAGATGGTGTTTGAATTTTATCCGGATGAGAAGTTGGGCGATATTTACCAGCAGTACCACCAGGTACTAACAGCCCACCCGAAGGCGTCGGCATTCTTTATGGAGTATCGCCAGGACGAGTGGCACGCGGAGCGTACTGGGCAGAAGATTGAGAAATATCTGCAAGCGGCGGGATTGGCCAAGCCATTTTTCTGTCTCGGTAATCACGATCAGCCCCGCATTGGCTCGCGGCTCGGGGCGGAGCGAGCGCGAGCCTTACATTTTCTCAACCTACTCACGCCGGGCGTCAGCGTAATGTACTATGGCGATGAGATTGGTATGACTAATGGCGAACTGACTGCTGAGGATATTCAGGATAATTTTAGCCCTGTTCATTCTACTATCGACAGCCGCGACCTGGAGCGTACGCCGATGCAATGGGACGACACGCGGTTCGCTGGGTTCTCAAGCGTACAGCCGTGGCTGCCCGTTCACACTAACGCGGCCAAAACCAACGTCCTGACACAGGCCATGCACCCTGACTCACTCCTACATCTACACCGACGGCTGCTTCGCCTGCGGCGAAGCATGCCAGTGTTGCAGCGCGGCACGCTCGAGGTGATGAACACCGGTAATGGGTTTGTCCTCGGCATCAAACGAGAGCTAGGAGGCGAGCGGGCTTATATTTATATTAACTTCGCTGATGCACCACAGCATTTTTTTATCCCAGAAAATACCGAGATCATCGCCTCAACCCACCCCTACTACTCTACCATCAATAATAATCAGCAGCTAACAATTCAGAAATATTGTGGGGTTTTATTATTGCCACAGAATAATAGGTAGCTATTTCTTATGTCTTTACAGTTTGAGTATACTGTTCTACAATATCTGCAAGTTTAGTTAATAACGAAGGGTAACTATGGCTACAGACTTCCAGGAAAAAGCTTGTGAAAAGGCTTTACGTGAGTATCGTAAAAAATATTTAACAAAGAAAGAAAACCTCAATGCTGATGAGTCAACGGCACGCCTGATGGTCAATAGCCTGCTCAGTATGGTGCTTGGATATACTCTCATCGACGAGATTAAAACAGAACATATGATTCGTGGTACATATGTTGACTACGTTGTGCAGTTAAATAAGAAAATTCATTTTATTGTTGAAGCAAAGGCCACCTCTATTGACCTCAATGAGCGCCACCTCAAACAGGCTGTTGACTATGCCTCAAACGAAGGCGTTGATTGGGTGATCTTAACTAATGGTCGCTGTGTCGAGCTTCACCGTGTTATCTTTGAAAAGCCGATTCGCTCACAGCGCATTTTTGCCTATGACTTAACCAATTTATCAACAATTAGAACTGCAGCAAAGCACCTAGTAAACCTTACCAAGAAATCAGTGCTCAGAGGTGATTTGGATAAATACTGGAAGCGTTTTGATGCGCTAACCGAAGACAACATGAGAAAGGCTATCAAGTCACCCGATGTTATTCGTAGCTTGAGACTGTTCATTAAGAAAAAGTCGACTATCAACTTTACCGATGCCGAGGTTGCCAAAGCGATTGACAAACTAATCAGTTAATTACCGTGCTTTCACCAAGGCTATACCTGTCACCCCGCCAACAATCCCCTGCTAGTACAGCTGTGCCCACGACGCAACATATCTATTAAGTCCATTCGGGCCGAGCCGCCCTGCACCGATACACTTCAACCTCAACTGCTGACCCAAACCATTGACCGCAAAGAATGCCGTTGGATCAGGACCACGCAGCACTCGTACCGCCCCCTTAATTGGCCGATCATTTAACTCAGCCTTACCAGCCACCGACACCCAGCCGATATAGAATAGCAACTTATCAAGCTCATCAGCACTACCCTCAAACCGAGGCTGCAGCACCCCATACTCATTCCAGCCGCCAGCAACTGGCATCTGAAATAGTGGCGTCCCTTTATCTAGCACCTCTTCCTCGGCCTCTGGCATGATAAGTGCTTTCTCCGGATCAATAGCATCCGGGTCAACTTCGTGACATGACCATGGGCTGGAGTGATTAATATCATATGCACGCCCTCCAGCTGCCAGTAGCCGCAGTGGCGATATCGCTACGTCCCCCATTCGTTTTAATATACCGTATGGGAGTGGCCGCAGCGGTGATTCACTATCAAATTGTTCTTTCATACTCGCCCCCTCCTTATAATAATCGTACCTTTGGATAGTTATTATCACCGAGCATACCAGTGTCTACAATCTCCAGTCCAATCTGCGTTCCATCAGGATGTACCGCAAAAAACTCTGTCTCTAGGTGCGCTGGACCACTCAACATTCGCACGTATTGATCATTGATTGGCAGACGATGGACTATTGACTGCTTTACCTGACCACTCCCACGTTCACGCACTACCCAGCCAATATGGAATGGCGGCTCAGCCCGCAGCACACAATAATGCCGCCAGCCAATGAACCCTGGCGCATGAAAAAGAAATGAAAAGCGGCCCGGTAGCAACTCATCTGTCTCGCCATTCGTCGTCACCGTCAGCACTGGATCTATCAGCGACGGGTCAATATCACGCCGACAGTGCCACGGGTGTGTCTCCTGCATACTGTCTCGGCGAAAACCACCCAACACAAACATTAGCGGCCGCATTGCTACGTCCGCCATTTTCGTCCATAACGGTAGGGGTTCAGGGCGAAGAGCCGAGTGATTGTGTCCGTCTCGCCGTTTCTCCATCGTCACCTCACTGGCGTTAGTCACTTATCTCCTTACGGAAGTAAGTGAGGTGCGCACCCCCATAACTACGATTGTCCACCACAACAATTCCGTTCTGAATTGGCACCTCACCTATTCCTGAGTGTGATAATACCATATGTCCACCCGGTTTGAGAAGTCCCATCAGTCGTGAAACTGTGGAAAACTGAGGATTATGATATGGCGGATCGGCAAAAATGATATCAAACTTCTCTGTTACGCTCATGCTTTCCAGCCAATTTGATATCGCTGTTTTTATTACAATAGATTTTTTGCTGGCGTCCACGGTGCTGATATTTTCGGCAATGACCCGCTGGGCAACGCGGTCTCGCTCCACGAAAACTACTGACTCAGCGCCACGACTGAGCGCCTCCAAACCAATCGCGCCACAGCCGGCAAAGGCATCCAGCACTCGCGCACCACGCACGGTTTTGCCTAGTGAATTGAACATCGCTGAGCGCACTCGCTCGCCCATGGGATGCGTCGTCGAGCCTGGCGGTGCTTGGATAAATCGCCCGCCAAATTCGCCAGCGATGAGCTTAACGCGCACGCTGTTCCTCGGCGAGCCACACTGCACTCAGCCAGCCCAGCACCACCGCACGAATAATCAGCGGCATCAGTTGACGGTTGGTCTGCCGCGCTAGCTCCGTCGTCCAACCAGTCTTGGCGAACTTTTCATACATGGCCATATCCGCCACCTCATGAACGCAGCCAAGATAAAACGCCCGAAAGCCCGCCTGGCGTACCTTTTGGATATCGTGCTGCTGCGGGAGGCCGGCAGTAAACCGTTGGTAGGCTACTACGCTGGCGACACCCGCCTCAAACGCCAGATGCATAGTCATCACGCCCTTTGCGCCCCAAAATTCCCAGTTATTGCGCAGGGTTTTTAGCACCGTTTCGCCCGGTATGAGGCTCTTTTTGATCAGCGAGTTACGGGTCTCCATACCTTCACCGCGCAGCTGGGCCAATTTCTCCTCCAGTGGAAAATGATGCGGTGGCGTCAAGCCATCGGTGATCGCGTGCGCCATCCATGCTGCCTCAAATGCTGCTCGCTCACAGTTATCAGCACTGAGCGCCGCTGCGAGATTAGTGATGTGTTGATCAACCATCTCGAGGAGCGCCACGTCATTTGGATCGTGCGGGTCAATGAAGTGCCACGGCTCATCAACGGCCGGACTTTTCCGCTTGATACCATCAGGGCCATTATTACCCTCGAAATGCAAAATCTCCTTACTCGACGGAAAGTTGCACCATGACGGCAACAGCTGCACGATGTGCCGCCGCGCGACCCGATCAATTTTTTGATGAACACCCATCAGATTGCCTGATTTGGTGTGAAATGTGGTTCCTGAATACATACTTATCTCACTAATTTAGCGTCGTTAATCGCTGATAGCGACTGACGGCACGCGCCAGATGCTTATATTGTAGCAAATCCTGCCCCTCTTTGACAAAGCGCTCGGCCTCCGTTTGCGCACGGGCGATCAGCGGCGTGTCGCTCAGCGAGGCAATCCGTAAATTGAGCGCGCCGTGCTGCGACCGTCCATAAATTTCACCGGGACCGCGCAGTTTCAGGTCAACTTCCGCCAAGTAAAAGCCGTCTTGGGATTTCTCAATTTCCCTGAGGCGCCGGGACGGCTTGTCATGGCTCGACAACATCAAATGGCAAAAACTCTGGTGCTGACCGCGCCCAACTCGACCGCGCAGCTGATGAAGCTGACTGAGTCCAAAATGATCAGCATTTTCGATGAGCATGACTGTAGCATTCGGCACATTGACGCCAACTTCCACGACTGTGGTGCTCACCAACATGTCAATGTCACCGTCCGCGAATTGCTGCATGACCGCGGCTTTTTCTTCTGGCGGCAGTTTACCATGTAGCAGCCCAACACGGCGATGATGAAATATCGTTTTTGCCAATTTGTAATATTCCGCCTCGACCGACTTTTTGTCATTGTCAGGATTATCGTCAATCAACGGGCAAATGGCGTAGGCTTGGCGACCCTGAGCCAGTTCATGGTCAATGGTTTCATAGAGTTTCGGCGCTGAGGCTGGCGACCAAATTTTCGTTTCAATCGGCTGACGACCGGCCGGCAGCTCGTCCAAAATCGAGATGTCCAGCTCGCCATACAAGGTCAACGCCAAACTGCGCGGAATCGGCGTGGCAGTCATGCTGAGCAGATGCGGCATGTAATCCGTTTTTTGCAACAACGCCTGCCGCTGCTTGACGCCGAACCGATGTTGCTCGTCAATCACCGCGAACCCCAGTTTATGATACGCCACTTTTTCCTGAATCAGCGCGTGCGTGCCAACCACCACGTTGATGTTGCCGCTCGCTAAATTATCCAGCAGCTGCCGCCGCTGAGCGCCCTTGACGTGTCCTGTCAGCAGCGCCACCGACACGCCAAACGGCGACAATAATTCATCCAGCGTTTTGGCATGCTGAGTTGCCAAAATCTCCGTCGGCGCCATGATGGCTGTCTGGAAACCAGCCTGTGCCACTTCCGCCGCCACCAGCCCGGCGACCACTGTTTTACCTGAGCCAACATCGCCCTGCAACAAGCGGTTCATCGGATGCTCCGATTCCAAATCTTGCAAAATCTGCCACGCGGCGCGGCGCTGCGCGTTGGTCAAGGGGAATGGCAGTTGCTTAACAAATTGCTTGACGACCGGCTGATTGAACGGAATGCGCCAGCCAGTCAACTTGGTTTGTTCCTGCTTATTCAACTGCGCTGCCAAAATCATTTCAAATAATTCTTCAAAGGCCAAGCGCTCACGACCGCGGGCAATTTCCTCATGATTTTTCGGCGCGTGGAGGAACTTGACAGCTTCCGCGCGGCTGACTAATTTTTGCCGCTGGACAATGTGCTCCGGCAGCGTTTCGGGCAAAAACTCCATGATGGGGCGCAGATTCTTCAGCAAATCCTGCACGGTTTTGGGGCGGAGGTTTTTGATGGATTTATAGACAGGATGGATACCCGAAGTATGGTGGACGTCGGATGTATCAGTTGACTTGGCGAGCTCGACCGACGGATTGCTGATCTGATAGCTGTTATATTGCATACCAAATTGACCGGAAAACATGAACTCGGCGTCCGATTTGAGCTGAGACTCACGGTATGGCTGATTGAACCAAACAGCCTTAACTTTGCCAGAATCATCCGCTAGCACCGCCGTGGTAATCCTTAAGCCCCGGCGAACAATGCGCGTCGAAATCGACTCGCAGCGCGCCCGCACCGTCACCTTGCCCGGCTGAAGATCAGCGATGTTGACTGCCGCCGAATAATCATCATACGCCCGCGGCAAAAAATCCAAGGCGTCCGCCACCGTCTCCAAACCCGCCACCGACAGCGCCTGGGTGGTTTTGGGGCCGACGCCTTTGATGTGCACGAGAGGGGTGGTTAGTTTCATCTAGGAAACGGCATTGATGCCTTCCAGCGCGTAGGCGGTGTCTTCCCAACCTCTTACTTCTATTGAGTCAACGCCCATTTGTTTGACTGGAAAATCATTGCCGCCTTCCTGTAATTTATCGCCAAAGAATAGCGCTTCTTCCTTTGACCAGCCGTTCAGCTCAAGCAGCTTACCAATGCCATAGGCTTTATCAATTCCTGGCAGCGTAATGTCAGTACTAGTCGTACCACCAATCCTAACTTCGAGATTTGGCAGTTTCGCCGCCACCTTGTCACGATACACCGGACGGACATCCTTGTACTTTTCCGCCCAGGCATACTTATCCTCTGGCGACGCCTGCTGGCCCAGTGCCGACATGGTAATCTGGCTGTGGCGATCCTCGATAATCTCACCCGCAGGATTATCGCACCAAATACCCATCTCTCGAGCAACCTCCTCCAGCACTGCAGTTATCTGAGTTTTTTGCTCATCAGATAAATCATTCGCATATTGAATCTTCCATTCATTATCAGCAGCATCAAATCGATAATACCTCGTACCGCACGTCGGCATTGCATGGAATTTTTGGAGTAGTTCGGGCTGAACATCAAGTCGGTCAATCACTTGCTTTTTAATCTGGTGGAATGTGCCGCCCGTGATGACACACATCTCATAGTTTTCAAGCAACCGACTAAGGATATCCTCCATACGATCGCTAACTGGTGACTTGGTAATGGCTAGCGTATCATCCAAATCAAACCCGATAATTTTTTTCATTATTCCTCTCCTTCCATATTTTCTGCAACTAGAATAAACGTATTTTTACCTTTTTTCAACAAAGATTGATTGTTGATGGCTTGATCCTCAGCCAGTTTTTCGCCGTTGAGGCTGATGGCGCCAGATTTGAGCAGGCGCCTGGCCTCGCCGTTGGAACTGACCACGCCAGAAACCACCAATGCTTCGATCACGCCGACGCCGACATCAACACGTGGAATTTCTTTGGCCAGGGCGTCCAAATCATCGTCCGACAGTTGCCGAAAATCGCCGCCGCCAAACAATACTTCCGTCACCCGCTCCACTGATTCGCGTCGATTAACACCGTGAACGATGTCGGTGACTTCACGCGCCAAAACTTTCTGTGCTGAGCGCGCACCTGGATTGACGGCGTGGTTTTCAGCGATGGCTTCAATGGTATCACGATCAAGCATGGTGAAGATTTTCATGTACTCGATGGCGCTTTCGTCATCAACGTTCAGCCAGAATTGATAGAACTTGTACACGCTGGTTTTGGTTTCGTCCAGCCAGACGGCGCCACCTTCGGATTTGCCAAATTTGCGCCCAGTTGATTTGTTGATGAGCAGTGGTGCGGTCATAGCGTAAACTTCGGCGTTTTCTTTTTTGCGGATCAATTCCACGCCTGAGAGCAAATTACCCCATTGGTCGGAGCCGCCGATTTGCAAATTGACACCGTGATGCTTGAATAAGTGCCAAAAATCATAACCCTGCAGCAAGGTGTAGGTAAATTCAGCAAAGCTCAACCCCTTGCCGTTGTCGATGCGTGCCTTGAAAAATTCACGACCAATCAAATCTGCCATGTTGAAATTCTTGCCAATGTCGCGGAGGAACGGAATCAGTTCCAGATTACCCAGCCAATCCGCATTGTCCACCAAGGTAAAATCGCGTCCCGCAAAAATTTGCGACACTTGCGCCTTCAAGGCTCGTTTATTGTGCTCAATCTCTGCATAAGAAAGCAGACTCCGCTCCTCGGTGTCGCGCATATCGCCAATCATGCCCGTGCCGCCACCAACCAGCAAGAACACCTTGTGGCCGCGCTCCAAAAAATGCCGCACCATCATGTAGACCGCGAGATGCCCGACATGCAAACTGTCCGCCGACGGATCTGTGCCTAAGTAGAGCGTAAAATTTCCCGAATCAATACGCTCATTATCGGTGAATGTCGCTTGATTCCAAAACCCGCGCCACTTTAGCTCCTCTGATAATTGCATATTCCTCCTTTTCTGGTTATTAGTATAGCAATTTTATGATTGAAGCGAAACATAGGCGTGATATAATGATAGTGTGAACAAGAAACCCTCAGATAAGCAGTCGGGCTCCAGCGCCAAACCAGCGCCGTCGCGTCCGCATCCAAAGCCGGCAAAACGGCTGAGTGTCTATGCAAACTTGGCGAATAAGCGTCGGCTCAAGAAGGATAAGCGCTCCCGCGAAAAAGCAGAGTATCTGGCGAGTTTGCCAAAGCACCCCGTCAAGCGGTTCTTTTACCGCCTCCACCCCAAGCGCGTCTTTCGCTATTGGTTCTCCAAGCGCGGCGGCTTGATGGCGCTAAAAATTCTCGGTGTCGCCATCGTTGTGATGATTATTCTGATCGGCGGCCTGTTCGCCTACTTCCGTAAAGACCTCGACAAGATCCGCCCGGGCGAGCTCGCCAAGCGTGTCCAGACGACGGTCACGAAATATTATGACCGCAATGGTGCGCTGCTCTGGGAAGATAAAGGTACGGATAACTATAAGCTGGTAGTTGAGGCTGATAAAATTAGCGATTATCTCAAGAAAGCAACTATCGCTATTGAGGATCGTGATTTTTACAAGCACCACGGTATCAGTATTAGTGGGCTGACTCGCGCCATGTTTAGCACAGCATCAGGCCGACAGGTCCAGGGCGGCTCGACACTAACGCAGCAGCTCGTCAAGCAGGTCTTCTTTGCTGAGGATGCCGACAAGCGAGGCCTGAGCGGTATTCCACGTAAGATTAAGGAGATTATTCTGGCCATTGAGGTTGAGCGCATGTACAACAAGGACCAGATCCTCGCACTCTATCTCAACCAGGCACCATACGGCGGTCGGCGCAATGGCGCAGAGTCAGCCGCTCAAACATACTTTGGCAAGTCCGCCAAGGATCTCACTCTGGCCGAGGCAGCGCTGCTAGCTTCAATTCCGCAAAACCCAAGCACGTTCAATCCGTACAATATCGCTGGCCGCAAGATGCTGTTGTCGCGCCAGCACACGACGCTGGACTACATGCTGGAACAGGGCTACATCACTGAAGCGCAGGCCAAAGAAGCCAAGCAGTATCCGATCCTTGACAAGATCAAGCCCGAGACCGAACAGCTAGCCGGCATCAAGGCGCCGCATTTCGTGCTCATGGTGCGCAATCAACTGGAGCGTGAACTCGGCAAAGCAGTCGTTGGTCGCGGCGGACTAACTGTCAAGACGACGCTGGATTGGAGGATTCAGGAGAAGCTCGAAACAGAGATGAAAGCCTTCTTTGACTCAGGCCGTCCGGGTCGAGTGCGCATTAGTAACGGCGCGGCAACGGTTGAGGACGCACAGACTGGACAGATTGTCGCCCTCGTTGGCAGTCGTGATTTCAATTATGCTGGCTTTGGGCAGGATAACGCCGCCACCGCCTTTATCCAGCCGGGCTCGACCATCAAGGCTTTCGACTATGCCAAGCTGTTTGAGAATCGCGGCAGTAATCAACAAAATTACGGCTCAGGCTCAATCCTCAGCGACGAGAACATAGACAAGATTTATGGCGCCAAGCTGAACAACTGGGATCGACGATTTATGGGAAGTATTTCTATTCGCCGTTCGCTAGCGCTTTCCCGTAACATCCCAGCGGTCAAGGCAATGTACATCGCAGGTAACGGCTCACCAAAACCAACCGTTGACTATATTCACAACATGGGTAATACCAATTATTGCCAACAAGAGGAAGCGGCCGGCGGCTACGGCTTGTCAGCAGCCATTGGCGCCTGCGGTACGAAGCAGACCGAGTTAGTGAATGCTTATGGCACCTTTGCCCGCATGGGCGTCGCCAAGCCAAGCACCAACGTCCTCGAGGTAACCAACAGCCAGGGTGATACGTTAAAGAAATGGAAAGACGAGAGCAAACAGGCAACCGACCCGCAAGTCGCCTACATCATCAATGACATCTTGGGTGACGCGGACGCGGCGCGCGACCTGCACGGTTATGGCGCGATGAATGTGCCTGGTGTTAGAACCGCCGCCAAGACCGGTACTACCGACAAAAACGGCCACGCCAAGGATGTCTGGATCGTCAATTATAGTCCGGCGCTAGTCATGGGTATGTGGCTCGGTAATTCCGACACCAGTACCATCAACACCCCGAACTCGGCCTTTGGTATGCCGGTGGTGCGTAACGTCATGTCATTTGCTCACAACGAGGTTTATGCCAAACAGGGCAAATGGAAGCCAAATGATTGGTTCAAGCGACCAAATGGTATCCAACAGCAAGGCAAAGAGCTCTATCCATCGTGGTGGAATAAAAAACAGGGCGAGACCACTGAAAAGATCAAGTTTGACCGTGTCTCCAAGAAAAAGGCGACAAATTGTACACCAGCCGACGCCATCGAGGAAATTGAGGTCACCAAGACCATTGACCCGCTCACTAAGAAACCATCATACTCAGCGCCTGAAGGTTACGATGCCAACGCTGATGACGATAAGCACAAATGTGACGACGCCAAGCCAAGTGTCAGCCTATCACTTTCTGGCTCTGGCTCCAACCGCACCATCACCGCCCGCGCCACCAACGGCACATTCCCGCTCACCTCAATTGACATCCTCGTTGATGGTCGCAGCGTCAAAAGCGAGTCGATCTCCGGTAGTGGCGGCAGTGTTTCGGTCGATATCAGGATCAGTAGCCCAGGTCGGCACACCATTCAGGCGATCGCCCGCGACGAAGGCTACTATACTGCATCAGACAGCGGCAGCTTCTCGGTAGGCAGCAGCTCAAGCTCCGACTAATCCGCCCCTCTTTCCCCTTGTGACACATAAAAACCAGACCGCTTTAGTCTGGTTTTTACTTCTTCTTAGCCTTAGCGATTATTGCTCATTAACCATCCGGATCAAGTCAGCCTCGCGCTGCGACTGAGTCTTGGGGCGAGTCGAACGGTGACTTTGAGCTGCAGCGCGTGGGGCATCAGGCTTCGTTGCTTTGCTGGTTTGCGGCCGACGACCGGTGGAGCGCTGCTTGGATTGTTTGGGAGCGGCTTGAGCTGGTGACTGTTGCGCCGCCTCTTTTGCTTCTTTTGGCTCGGCGCAAACTTTCGCAAACATCATCTTGCCAGCGTCAGTTTGTAGGCTACGAATGATTTCGATGCGTTTTTTCTGGCCTAGGAACTTTTTGGCTTGCTCGACCACCACCATGGTGCCGTCATGCAAGTAGCCAACCGCCTGGTGAGAATCCTGGCCTTTTTGCGTCAATTCGAGCACCAGCTCATCGCCAGGCAGATAGCTCATCCGCAAGCTCTTGGCTAGCTCATTGATATTGAGAATCTGAATGCCTTCGACTTGTGCCACCTTGTTCAGGTTGTAATCCAGCGTCAAAATGGCAGCATTCATTTCCTTGGCAAGCTGCAACAAGCGGTTATCTACCCCCTCGGGAATGTGCGTTGCATCGTCAAACAGCGTGAACGAGCCGCCCAACACATCCTTCAATTCCTTCATGGCGTCCATACCAAAGCGGGCGCGTTCGCGCTTGGCGTGATCAGCACCGTCAGCCAACAGTTGCAATTCTATCAACACACTGCGCGGCACGATTATCTGCCCCAGCAAGAACCCGGTTTTTGCTAGATCAACCACCCGGCCATCCATCAGCACCGAGGTGTCAACCAAAATCGGCATTTGTGTACCGCTGGCTGCGTGCCGCCGCGGCTTGACTAATAGATATATTTCCGCCATGATGGCTAGCAGCATGATAATGATAAGAAGTTCAATTGTTTTTTCCATAATAATTTCCTTTTATATAATAATGTTATTGTAAATAATCAATTAGCGCCTGGCGTAGATCACCGACGCCGCGCACAAATGCGTCCTTGTGGGTTTTTGGCGCAATGGCATAGGTAAAGCCAAGCTTCTTGGCCTCTTTGACGCGGGCGTGCCAGCCTTGAGCGGAGCGCACTTCGCCGCCCAAGCCGACTTCGCCAAACACCACCGCTTCGTCACTCAGTTTGCGGCCAGCTGAGGCTGAGGCAATGGCCATGGCGACCGCCAAGTCCGCCGCTGGGTCGCTCAGTTTCAAGCCACCAACCACATTGATGTAAATATCTTTGTCGGAGAGATTGAGCTTGGTGCGCTTTTCTAGCACCGCCACCAACAAGTTCAAGCGATTGAGATCAAAGCCGCTGGCCGCGCGTTTGGGATAGCCAAAATTCGTCGGATTGACCAGCGCCTGAATTTCCACCAGTAGCGGCCGCGCGCCTTCCATGGTCGCCAGGACAATGGAGCCATCGAGGTTTTGCCGCTCCGCCAGTAAGCTAGCCGATGGATTAGCCACAATCCGTAAGCCATCCTCGTGCATTTCAAAAATTGCTGCCTCGTTAGTCGAGCCATAGCGATTTTTCTGCGCCCGCACCACGCGAAAACCGCCGTAGCGATCGCCCTCAAAATTCAGCACCACATCGACCAAATGCTCCAGGACTTTCGGCCCAGCAATTGAGCCTTCTTTGGTGACGTGGCCGACCAAAATCACTGCGGTGTTCGAGGCCTTGGCGGCGCGAATGATGACGTTGGATGAGTTGGTGATTTGGCTGACCGAGCCTGGTGCTGAGGCAATTTCTGCCAGCGACAATGTCTGGATGGAATCGACAATCACCAGATTGTACTGGGCAGTCTGGATGGAGGCGGCGATGTCCTCGGCGCTGTTACTGGACGCCAGCTGCAGACTCTCTGAATCAACCGCGCCCAGCCGCTCAGCCCGCAATTTGACCTGCGACACCGACTCCTCGCCACTGACGTACAGGACTTGGTTTTGCCGGGCAATAAACGCTGCGACTTGTGCTAGCAGGGTACTTTTTCCAATTCCTGGCTGCCCTGCCACCAGCACCACGCCGCCTGGCAAAAAGCCGCCGCCGAGCACCGCGTCAAGATCAGCGATGCCAGTTGCCAGCCGCGCTTGCTTGGCCTCGGTGACCGTCTCGCTGAGCCTGAGCGTGGTGAGCGCCTTGCCCTTGCCGCTGCTGCGGGCTACCGCCGACGCGCCCATATCAACCGGTAATTGCTCAACCAGTGAATTCCACTCGCCGCAATTTTCGCACTTGCCGACCCACTTCGGATAGCTGGTGCCACACTGCTGGCAGATGAATTGTGATTTTGCTCGGGCCATTATTTGACCGCCTTTTGGCTATCAAGGCTTTGATTGAGCTGGTCAATCTTGCGCCCCAACGCATTTAATTTTTCAACATCAGTGTTATAGGTATCGACCTTGCCCTGGATGGTCTGCTGTTCACGACGAAGCGCCAGGCCGCGCTGGCTCAGCCGGTTTCGCTCAGCCTGAAACTCAGCTTGCGTCTGAAAACCGCCCGTCGTCGCCTGCTGATTAAATGCCGCTACGTCTTGGTTATAGGCATTAATGCGTACATGGTATGATGCTGTCAGCTGCTCAATTTCGCGCTTTCGTTTGGCGAGACTGACCGTGAGAGCGTCAGCCTCGGCCTCGGCACTGGTGAACTTCTGATTATACTGAGCGTGCAGTTTTAACAGCGCCGCTCGATTACTAAAGTATTCGGCATAGTGCGCCTCCAGCTCTGATCCGAGATCAGCAAACTCTGTACCCAAAATCGAATGCAGCTCATTGGCGCGCGTACCCGGCTGAGCACGCTCATAGTACGCCATCCGCTCTTCCAGCTTTTTGGTCTTGACCTTGGCGTAAGCCGCCTCCAGTAGCTCACCCAGCCGCCGACGCTGCTCCGCCGAATAGCGCGACCAGACTACGTGCAGCATTTCGTGAGCCGCCGTCACCTCTTTGATACCGTCTAGCTCCGCGTTCTGCACATTATAAATGTGAATGGTCTCTTTGGCGTGAGCGTAACAGCCAACGATCGGGCTGGCCTGTTCGACACGACGACAATCGTGATTAAACTGTGTGGCGTTTTCTAGTCGCGGCTGGGCGAGATAAAAGCTAAATTTGGCCTTATCAGTCATCGTTGCCCGCCGTGCCAGCGTCGCTATGTCTTGACTAGGCTGGTACTGCCAAACTCGAATGTGGTCCAGCACTAGCTGGCGATTGAGTACCAGCCAGCTACCGCCGGCCACCAGCCCCACAAACACCACGACGCCGAGGAGATTACGCAGCCGTAACATTGATCACTACCTCACGATTTTTCGTGGTTGCCACCAACACCGCACCGGGACGGGCCTGGTCGGATAACAAGACGTCACTGAGCGGATCAGCCAACATCGTCTGAATCGTCTGCCGAAGCACCCGCGCACCACGCTGCTCATCGAAACCGTTGTCTATGATACAACGTTTAGCGCTTGGCATAATCACCAGCGTCATCTGCTGCGCCCGTACTGCCTCTTTAAGCTCACTCACGAGATTATCAAAAATCTTACCCACCACCGGCCGAGTCAAACTCTTAAAATTTACCACTGCATCAAATCGCCCGATTAGCTCCGGCCGCAGTAACTCCTCCAGCTCGCGCCGCGCCGCTCGGGCATTGCGCTCATTCATATCGTCCGCCCGTGAAGTATGTTCACCATGCGAGCCAAAGCCCAGCTCACCGTCGCGCACCATCGCCTCGGCACCAACATTACTGGTCAAGATCACGATGGTCTGTTGAAAACTCACCCTCCGCCCGTGCGAATCACTTAGCTTACCGTCTTCCAAAATCTGCAGCAGCAAGTTCAGTACATCCGGATGCGCCTTTTCAATCTCATCAAACAACACCACGCTATATGGCTGCCGGCGAACTTTGTCGGTCAATTTGCCGCCCTCATCATAGCCAACGTAACCAGCTGGCGCGCCAATCAACTGACTGGCTGTGTGTCGCTCCGAAAACTCGCTCATGTCGATCTTGATCAAACTATTATCGCCGCCAAACACTTCCCGTGCCAACACGCGAGCTAGCTCGGTCTTGCCCACACCAGTCGGCCCGAGAAAAATGAACGACCCAAGCGGCCCCGACCGCCGACTCAGCCCGGCCCGCGCCCGGCGAATGGTTCGCGCCAATGTCGCCACGGCCCCTTCTTGACCGAGCACCGACCGGCCCAATCGCTGCTCCAGCGCCGCCAGATCTTTGCGCTCATTCACCGTCACTTTTTCCGCCGGCACACCAGCCATCGCCGCGACCGCTCGCCGCACATCACCCTCGGTTAGCTCCGGCAATGCTGGGTCGTCAGCCGGTAGTTGCTTGGCCTGCTGCTCCAGTTGTTTGATGCGAACTTTTAGTTCAGCCGCGCGTTGATATTGCTCAGCCTCGACCGCCGCATCGAGCTTGCCCGCTAGTTGTTTAATCCGCCGTGCTAGCTGTTGCTGTTTGGTTGGCTTGGCTGGCCGTTGCGTATTAACAAGCGCCGCTGCCTCATCGAGTACGTCAATTGCCTTGTCCGGCAAATGACGCTCCGTCACGTAGCGCTGACTGAGGGCCACGCTCAGCTCGATCATCTCATCAGAAATCCGCAGCCGATGATGTGTCGCCAGCCGACTGGCTAGCGCCCGCACCATGGCCACTGCCGCCTGTTCATCCGGCTCCGCTACCGTCACCGCCTGAAACCGCCGACTGAGGGCCGCGTCTTTCTCGATATGCTTGCGATATTCATCAAATGTCGTTGCACCGATCACCCGCACCTCGCCACGCGCTAACGCCGGTTTTAGGACATTCGCCGCATCCATCGACCCCTCGGCCGAGCCAGCACCGACCAGCAAATGCAGCTCATCAATGAACAGCATGATCTCCTGATGATTACGCGCTGCCGCCACCACTTTTTGTAGGCGCTCCTCAAACTGACCACGAAACTTTGTACCGGCAACCATAGCCGTCAGATCAAGCTGAATCAGCCGCTTGCCGACCAAAAACTCCGGCACCGTCCCCGCGGCAATACGCTGTGCCAATCCTTCGACCACTGCGGTTTTACCGACGCCCGGCTCACCGATCAGCGCTGGATTATTTTTACCGCGCCGCCCGAGCACCGTGATCAGCCGCTCCGTCTCGACTTCCCGACCAACCACCGGATCAAGCAGTCCGCTCCGCGCTCGCTCGGTCATATCAACTCCGTAGCGATCGAGAATCTTGAGATCAGCCGACCGACGAGCATGCGGCACCGTACCTTCCTTCGACTCGTCCTGTATGGCTTCCAGCTGCTGCCGATCAAATACGTCCTCCAATGTACCACGCAGCTCCTCCAGGTCCACATTCATATCGCTGAGCAACTTCGTCGCCCGA
This sequence comes from Candidatus Saccharibacteria bacterium oral taxon 488, assembly GCA_046846435.1. Taxonomy (GTDB): domain Bacteria; phylum Patescibacteriota; class Saccharimonadia; order Saccharimonadales; family Saccharimonadaceae; genus Nanosynbacter. The sequence goes on from CP128407.1 coordinate 491,366, forward strand.
GCCTTGTGCTGCAGTAGCATGCTATAAACAATGTGCTCGGTACCGATGCGCTCCTGCCCAAACTCTGTCGCCAGCTGCCAGGCAGCCCGTATCGTCTCCAGCACCTCGGCGTTCATACCTTTGTGAACAACCACCACCACGAACGACTGCGCGGTTAAGCCCAGCGCCAACTCCGCTCGATCCAGCGTCACACCACTCTCCGCCAAAATCTTCGCACCCAGCGACGAATTTTGCGCCAGCACGCCAAGTAGTACATGCTCAGTGCCGACATACGGACTGCCGCTATTATGCGCCAGCAGCCCAGCACGCTCTAAGCTGGCCTTGGCGGTATCAGTCAGCCGAGATTCCAACTCAGAAAAATCTTCCGGCATATCGCCCTCCTTTCGTTTTCGGCGATTATCAGAAAACAGCCTATTCCGCCACCTCCTCAACCGCGCTCATCAAGCTGTCCTCAATATTTTTGCGGGGTTTTGCTTCAGGTTTAACAGCCGCCTTTGCCTCAATATCCAGTTCATAGCCAGTCAGTCGTGACGCCAAGCGAACATTCTGCCCAGCCCGGCCGATGGCCACTGACTGCTGATCTTCGCTGACATAGACGGTTGCTCGCTTCTCGTCCTCATTGACCGTCACGCTCAGCACTTCCGCTGGGCTCATGGCGTTGGCGATAAAGCCTGCTGCGTCTTCTTCAAACGGAATGATATCAATTTTTTCCTGCTCGCCAATTTCGTTCATCACCGCCTGAACACGCGTACCGTGACCGCCGACGAAGGTACCGACTGGGTCAACACCCGGCAAAGCCGACGCTACCGCCAATTTGGTGCGGCGGCCAGCCTCGCGGGCAATGGCTTTAATTTCCACGGCGCCCGTTTCCATCTCTGGCACTTCCTGGCTGAACAAGAACCGCACAAATTCTTCATTACCGCGGCTCAAGATCAGCTGCGGGCCGCGACCTTCGCGCTCGATGTCCTTGATATACACCTTGACGCGGCGACCAACGCCGTAGTATTCGCCAGGAATCTGCTCGGACTGCGGCATGATGCCAACTGCTTTACCCAGCTCAATCCGCACCACGCGCGGCTCAACCCGCTGAATCGTACCGGTCACCACCGTGCCGATTTTATCCTCAAATTCTGCCAGCACCACTTCGCGCTCCGCCTCGCGCAGCCGCTGCAAAATCACCTGCTTGGCAGTCTGGGCTGCCACCCGGCCAAACGTCGTCACGTTGTGGGTCTCGACCGTCACTTCGCTGCCCAGCTCAGCTGCCGGGTCAACGGTTTTGGCCTCGTCCAGGCTCATTTGATTGACGTCATTTTCAACCTCTTCAACCACCGTTTTGACAACTGACACCACGGCCGTGCCGCTGTTGATGTTCAAGCTGGCGCGCACCAACTGCTCGCGCGTGCCGTTATCACGCCGCCACGCTGCCGCGATAGCCTGCTCAATTACCTCCAAAACCGTTTCTTCTGGCAGGTTCTTTTCCTCGGCAATCGTCCGCACCGCCAACGTCAACTGCTTAATGTTCAAATCTTCCATAGTAGCTCCTTTACGCTATATTATTATACTACGTTTCGTTGCAAACGCCCAAGAGACGAAAAACTCCGACCTGATTGGCCGGATATGCTAGTAGTGTAGCATACTCAGCCAGGCAGCGTCAAGCTCAGCCATCTCATTTACCCACGTCAGCCTGTGAACGGGTATGCGTATCTAACAGAGCTAGCAGCTCATGGCCATACTACAATTATTGACAAAAAGCATTGACATTTTCTACTAATAGTGATATATATATATATCAGCCTTTTGACAATTTTTATTGTAAATTGTCAACTGCGCTTCGCTGTCGTAGATCGGATATCTACGGTGGCTTGAGGCGCGGAACGGCCGCACCTCAAAAAGTGGAAAGGACTCCTCATCATGCTGACAGGGCTGACTATTGTCATCGGCGTGACCATTGTTCTCGGGATCGTAATCACCGCGACCTCCAGGGATGATGGCTTCACGGCCGTGAGCGGGCTTATGTTCGCTATTTTCGGAACAACTTCACTGTTTTGGATAGCGAAAGGTACTATACGGTATCTCAGCAAGGACTCATCCTTGCTGTGGCTGTACAAGCCGATTGCCGCCCTGCCTGAATGGGTAGGCTACGTCGGCGTCGCGACCACCGCGATCCTCTGGGTGGTGGCTGTCGCACTGTTGGTGGATGACTACATCCACCTTCCCCGACGACGGAAAGGAGGTAATTACTGAGAGGTGCGGGGCGGGATTGATACAACTGTTTGTATCTCCCGCCCCACTCACATCACTGAACTGAACTTATGATTACATAACTATTACATCGCTGGCTGCTGGAGGTAATGGCCGACGTCCGCTACCAGCTCGACCAGGCGATTAGAGTACCCCCATTCGTTATCGTACCAGACCATGATTTTCACCATGTTGCCACCAACGACCTTGGTTAGCGGCAGATCAACGATGCCAGAATGTGAATTACCGATAAAGTCGCGGCTGACCAGCGGCTCTTCACTGACGCCCAAGATCCCTTGATAGAAACTATCAGCGGCGGCTTTCTTGAACGCTTCATTTACCTGCTCGACTGTCACGTCGCGCCGCAACAGTGCCGTCACGTCACTGAGCGACACCACCGGCGTTGGTACGCGCACACTGAGACCGTCGAATTTACCAGTTAGCTGCGGCAGGGTTTTGGTCACGGCAATAGCCGCACCGGTGGTTGTCGGCACGATGTTCTCGGCCGCATTGCGACCCTCGCGAAGATCCTTAGCCGGCGCGTCTTGCAGGCGCTGGCTGGCAGTGTAGCTGTGCACCGTCGTCAGCATTGATTTTTCCACGCCAAACTCCGCATCCAAAATCGCCATCACCGCGCCCAAACTATTGGTCGTGCAGCTGGCATTAGAAATGATCGGCGTCGCGCCCTTGATCTTGCTATCGTTTGTACCAAGGACAATGGTGTCAACGCCGTCGGATTTAGTCGGCCCGCTAATGACTACACGCTTAGCGCCGGCAGTCAAGTGCTTGCCCGCGCCGTCTTTATCAGTAAAGAGTCCCGTCGATTCGATCACCACGTCAACGTTCATCTCGCCCCACGGTAAGTTCACCGGATCTCTTTCCGCCAGCACCTTGACAGGTTTCCCGTCAACGATGAGTTCATCCTCTGTAACATCAACCTGACGGCCGTATTCCCCGTAATTACTATCGTGTTTGAGCAGGTACGCCAGCGTCTTGGTATCCGTCAAGTCATTGATCGCTACGATCTCCAAATCGCTGCGTTCCCGGGCGATCTTAAAGGCGCTGCGCCCAATCCGTCCAAAACCATTAATTGCTATTTCCGTTATCGCCATACAAGTATCCCTCCCGAGTAGCATTAGCTTTTTACTAATTATACTACAAAGTTGTATAATGAAACTATGACGCGCGAGGAATTACTACACCTGGCAACACCGCAGTACGATGAGGTGCCGGTACTGGTGTTAGATAGCGCCATTGACTACGCTACTAAAAAACACGCCGGCCAAAAACGCAAAAGCGGCGAACCGTACATCACACACCCGCTGGCAGTGGCTGGGATTTTAGTGGAATGGGGTATGGATATCGACACGGTGATCGCTGGCGTGCTGCATGATACGGTTGAGGATACCGATGCGACATTGGACGAGCTGGAAAGTTTGTTTGGCCGCGACATTGCCTTTCTGGTTGATGGCGTGACCAAAGTTTCGCAGGCACGCGCTGGTATGCGCAGTCTTGATAGTTATTTGCCGCACACCAAAGATAATCTCGCCAAGCTGATGATTGCAGTCGGCGAGGACATTCGAGTGATTATTATCAAGCTGGCGGATCGACTGCATAATATGCGTACGCTTCAATATATGCCGCGCGACAAGCAGAAGAAAATCGCCCGCGAGACGATTGAGGTGTTTGCGCCGTTGGCGGATCGACTGAATATGGGGCGGGTGCGCGTGCAGCTGGAAGAGCTCAGTTTTCGATTTTTGATGCCCAAGGATTTTCAGCGTACTAAGAGCCTGATGGATAGCCGCCTAAAGAAAAGCCAGCGCAAACTCGCCAAAGTCCGCCGCGACGTTACGGCGCGCCTCAAGAATGAGAGTCTGCAGTTTGAGATGGACGGCCGGGTGAAAAGCGTATATAGCTTGTTCAAGAAGCTCGACCGTGTTGGTGATATTGATAAGATTTACGACCTGATCGCCCTACGGATCATCGTTGATGATTTAGCGACCGGCTATCTGGTGCTGGGCGTGCTGCACGAAATGTACCAGCCATTCTATGAGCGCATCAAAGATTATGTCGCCAATCCTAAACCGAACGGCTACCAGAGCTTGCACACGACGGTACAGACGCCGACCGGACAAATTGTCGAATTCCAGATCCGCACCCGAGACATGCACGAATACGCCGAGCGCGGTTTGGCGGCCAGCTTTCATTATAATGAACAAAAGATGTCTGACGCCTACCGGCAGGGGCGAATCGCGGCGCTGCCGACGGATTTGGCATGGATTCGCGATTTACAGGAAACGGCGGCTCGAGCACGCGAAGGCAAGGCGTTTGACTCGGAAAAATTCCGCATGAAATTGTTTGAGGATCGGATTTTTGTCTATTCGCCCAAAGGCGACATTTACGACTTGCCGCGCGGCGCCTTCCCGCTGGATTACGCCTATCGCATTCATTCCGACATCGCAGCGCACGCCAGCGGCTTTAAAGTCAATGGCGCCATGAAGCCGTTCACTTATGAATTGCAGCACGGCGACGTCGTCGAAGTCTTAACCAGCAAATCCGCCAAGCCCAAACCAGCCTGGCGCGATATGGTCATCACGCCGCATGCCAAAACTAAGTTGCGCATGCAGCTGTCAAAAAGCGGCGGCGTGCTAGCACATCTAACCGGCTTAACCGACGGCGTTTCGTCGTTGTTTCGACGGTAAGCAAAACTCTCACGCCTCATCCCAGTGGCTTGGCAGACACGGCACCTCCTCCGCCAGAGACTGTGAAACGTTCGCGAGTAGCGGACATTTCAGCCGAACGCTCGCGAGAAATCTCCAATGGAGATTTGAGCGAAGAGTGTGCTCTGGCGGAGGACGGTGGAGTGGCTGCCGCAGCTCGGACTCCAGCCATCTCCTCCAAGTCGAATACATCCGGCGGGCGCCGTCCGCAAGAACCGTCGACATGTCAGAGAGGCTGACGGTTGCACTGCGTGATAAACACGGCTCGAATCTTAGGTGAGACGTGATACCACCCTGCTTTACACGATAATTTACGCCTGCTAGTTCCAGCGCTCAATCGCTGCCGCCACAACCTGCTTGGCAGCATCAACGCCGGCAAATTCTTTGACAATGGTCGAACCCGGCTTTTTCAGATCCTTGTAGTGATTAAAATGGAATTCAATTTGCTTAATCAGCTGCGCCGGCAGATCCTCCAGCGACTGAATAGCGTTGCCATTATGGCGATCGTCACTTGGTACCGCGATAATTTTATCATCAACCTCATCGTCATCGACAAACTTCATCACGCCAAGGATTCGCGCCTCGACCACCAGCCCGGTCGTCAGCGGCGTATCCGTCACCAACAGCACATCCAGCTCATCGCCGTCCTCATCCAATGTCTGCGGGATGAAACCATAATTAGTCGGTTTGGCAAAAATCGCCGGATCAACCCGGTCCAGCCGCATGACGCCGACTTTCCGATCCCATTCAATTTTATGATTTGACCCAGCCGGAATCTCTACGACAACGGTAACTTCGCCGTCCTGATAGTTTCCCGGGGTTAATACTTGGTTAAAATCTGCCATATACTACTCCTCTCTGGCTTTTTCTTGTAAATATTCACGAATTTGCAGTGCCGCCACTGCGCCCTCGCCGACCGCCGAAGCGATTTGCATGGTTGCACCCGAACGGACATCGCCCGAGGCAAAGACACCGGGGACATTGGTACGCAAGTGTTCGTCAGTGACGATGTGTCCTCCGAGGTCCAGCTCAACATCTGACTCCTTCAAGAACTGCGTGTTCGGAATGAGGCCGATAAAGACGAACAATCCATCTGCAGTAAATTCTTTTTGCTCGCCGTCTTGGGTTGATTTGACGCCGTAGAATTTGTCGTCCTTCACAATAATTTCATCGGTTGTCGCGCCAAGGTGGACGGTTATTTTGCCTGCATCAACATATTTTTGCAGCTCCCTCTGCAAGACATCGCTGGCGCGTAATTTACTGCGCACCAATAGGTCAACGTGGCTGGCGTAACGAGTCAAAAATATCGCTTCCTGGACTGCCGAGTTGCCGCCGCCAACGACGATCAAGCACTTGTCGCGGTAAAATGCACCGTCGCACGTTGCACAGTAATGCACACCGCGGCCATACAATTCATCTTCGCCCGGCACGCCCAGCTTGCGGTGATTTGAGCCGGTCGCCAGCAGCACCGCTTTGGCGCGCACTGGCTGACCATCAACTGTCAACTCCAATTCTCCGTCAACTTGCTTGAGTTCCGTCACGTCACCGTACTCAATATCTGCACCGAACCGCTCAGCCTGCTGCTGAAGTTCGGATGCCAATTTCATACCGGTCACGCCTTCGGCGAAACCTGGATAATTGTCGATTTGGTCGGTGATGGCTGCCATGCCGCCGACCACGCCGCGTTCATACAGTGTCGTCGGCACGTCTTCACGCGACAGGTAAATTGCTGCGGTCAGCGCGCTCGGACCGGCACCGACAATGATAACTTCTTTAGACATTTAACCCCCTTGACCTGTAATATCGCTTGATAACTTCTGGCATCTCCGGCTGCGGAATCTCCGCCGGTTTTTCGATAGCCATTACCACAAATTTGAGTGGTGCATTAGCAGGAATTTTATTGCCCTGGCCCTTGTTGCCGTAAGCTTTATCCGCCGGAATTGTCAATTCACGCACACCGCCAATTTTCATACCAATCAGCCCCTCTTTCCAGCCCTGAATCACCGACGTATGTGCTGGGCCGTTTACCGCAAACGGCGCTTTCAATTTACCGCTGTTGATTGACTGATCAAAAATCTCACCCTTAGCATTCCAGCCAATGTAGTAGACTGCAAACTTGGTGTCATCCTTGACCTCCGCGCCGTCACCCACGACCAAATCTTCTTTGCCTAGCTCCTTCACGCCAGCAGCCTCAAAGGCGCTGACTCGCGTACTAAACCCCGAAAACTTGCCGTGATATTTACTGTTCAATTCCGCCGTCTGAGCGTCAACTTTCTTTTGCCACTCCGTGGTTGCTTTTTTATAATCTTCTTGCGCCTGCTTCAGCTCGGCCTGGTCTTTGGCGTCATTGCCTGGCTGCACCATCATGGCGATGAACCCGCCAATTGTCCCAATCGCTAATGTCCCCGTGATGATCCATATACCGAGTCGCTGTCCCCTCGTCGTCGCCATAATCCTCCTTTATCTTACCTTGAAATTATATCAATGTTTCCCCTCAGCCGCAATGTCATAACGTGCCAGCTCATCATCAATCCCCACGCCGGCTGTCCGCTGTAGCTTGAGCAAATTAGCATAAATACCGCCTGATTTCGCCAGCTGTTTCGGCGTACCGATCTCGTCGACTCGACCATCTTTCAGCGTCACGATCCGATCCACCGTAGCGATGGTGCTCAGCCGGTGAGCAATAATCAGTGTCGTCCGCCCCTTCATCAACCGCTCCAGCGCCTGCTGTACTAGATGTTCGCTCTTGCTGTCGAGATTACTTGTTGCCTCGTCGAGGATGAGAATCGGCGCATCCTTGAGCACTGCCCGCGCGATGGCGATGCGCTGCTTTTGACCACCGGACAGCTTGAGGCCGCGCTCGCCAATTTGCGTGTCGTACCCTTTGTCAAGCTCACTGATGAAGTCGTGCGCGTTGGCGGCCTTGGCGGCGGTGATCACTTGCTCATCCGTCGGCTCGTTGGCACCATAGGCGATATTTTCACGAATTGTGCCGGAAAAGAGCGCCGGCTCCTGAAACACCGTGGCGATATGACGACGCAAGCTCTTTTGCTGCACCGCATCAATTGCCACATCATCAATCATAATCTCACCACTATCTGGCTGATACAGGCGCATCAGCAAGTTCGTTAAAGTGGTCTTGCCGCCGCCTGACTCACTGACGAGAGCGACGTGCTCACCGGGACGAAGCGTAAACGAGATATCGGTCAACACTGGTTTTTGCATGGCAGAGGCGTAGCGAAATGAAACATTGCGAAACTCGACTGCCCCGCGGTTCACCACCAATTCCGACGCGTGACGGTTATCTTCGATCGCCGGGCGCAGCGTCATCACACCAACGAAATCCCTACTCCCGGCCAGAGCTTTCTGGAAATTATCAACGATGAAACTCATATTAAATAACGGCATCCGCAAATTATTAATCAGCGTAATGAGCAGCACCATATCGCCGATCGAAAAGCGCCGCTCGGTCGTCTGCACAAAAATGTACGCAAAAATCATGAAGAAAATGACCGACAGCACCACGCCGCGCACAATGTCCATGCTGTGCCAGTAGCGCGATTGCTTGCGCGTAATGGCAATTGTTTTGCGATAACGCTTAGCAAAATGACGATATTCGAGCGACTCGCGGACATAGCTTTTGACAACTTTGATCTGGGCAATGACCTCGGCGAACCGACCGCTGGCCATATCTGTCTCGTGATTTTTACGGTTCTGAAAGGCCTGCCATTTCTTGCTGGTCAGTGCCGTCAGCCACATAAATAGTGGGTACATGATGACCACCATCGCCGCCAACTCCAGACTATACACCAGAACGATGCCGATGGTGATGCCCGTCGTGAGCAGCATTTGGAAAAAGTTATTGGCAAACATGTTCAGGAAATTCGTCGTTTCGGTAATCGCGCGGTTGAGGCGATTGATAATCGTCCCGGTCAGCTCGCCATCAAAATAACTTTGCGGCAAGCCAAGCAAGTGATGATAGTACCGCGTCGACAGCTGCTGTTTGAGCCGCGTGGCCATCACGTCGCCCCAGTAACCGCCAAGGTTTCGCACAATCGTATTCGTCACGTCAAGCGCCAGTAGCACCAGCGCCAGGAAAATTGCCTGCTCAATTCCTACATTACCGCCCTCAACCACCTCAACCATCAAGTTGGTCGCCCGCGAAATCACGAACGGTACTGCGATGCCGGTCAGCGCCACGACAACCGAGCTGACACTAACTCCGATGTAGTATCTGCCCATGCCGCGCGCATATCGGAGCATGTGGATCAGCGGCTTCATCAGACTATTTCAGCGCCCCACGCGTCTTTGGCCACCCGCTCAATCTGCTGCATCACCGGCGCGATATCCTTATCCGCCAATGTCCGTGCGAGTGAAGTAAACGTCAGCCGCCATGTTATCGTTTTCTGCGCCACATCCTCCTCAGACTGATAAATAGTGAGTGGCTCAATTCGCACCGCCATATCAACGTCCCGTACAACCTCGTCCAGCGTCTGTAGTAGCTGCTGATACTTGACAGCGGATGGCACTTTGAGCGAGATATCGCGCGTCGTTGAAGGATAGCGGCTGAGTGGCTGATAATGACTGTCACGCTTGGCGTAGACAGCCTCCAAGCCAGCCGTATCCAAGCTCGCCGCTGCCACGTACGCCGGCAATTTGAAATTCTTGATGACTGATTGTTTCAACTCGCCAACTATACCGATGAACGTTCCGTCAGTTGTCTCGACCAGTGCGCTACGCGACTGGTCAAACGGTGCCGCGACTGGAAGCGTAAGTTCTTGTTCAATTGGCTTGAATACCAACTCAGCGCCAAGCTCACGCGCCAGCTGCTCAACCAAGCGACGAATTTTGTAAAACGGCACGCCCGCTCCCGGCTTTTTGGCAGCATAGACGACGTCGGTGAACTGACTGGCTTCTGGTAGACCATCTTCGCCTAGGCCGTGCATTTTGCTGTGGCCCTTGCCCATCTCAAACAAGGCAAATTCATCATGCCCGGCCTTGATGTTGGCGTGAACCTTGTCGAGTAGACTTGGCAGCACCGTCAAGCGGTAATATTGCAAATCAGGACTGAGGGCGTTTGATAATTTGTATGCCTGAGCAACGTCTTGCTCGGCGTTTTTCAGGATACGTTCATGAACGAAACTGTAGGTCAAGACTTCGTTGGCGCCAGCGCGCGATAGACTTTGGCGAACGGCGTTTTTCAACTCACGACGCAGGTTTTTCGGTGCGGGTTTAATACTACGACGAGGCAGTTGACGCGGTAACTTATCAAAGCCATACAGCCGCCCAACCTCCTCGACGATGTCCTCGGGTAGCTCAATATCGGTGCGCCAAAACGGGCTGTAGACCTCACAACCATGTTCATCAACTTCAACCATAAATTCAGTACGGCGCAAAATATCGGCAATTTCATCGTTAGAAAAATCAGTACCCAGTCGTTCGTTAACAAACTCATTCGAAACACCTTGCGAGTCAACACGGTGAATAGCATCCGGCATAATACATTCATTAGATGAGCTAGCGTCAAACACTTCACTCGCCTGCGCTCCACCCACCATGCTCATCAGCTGTTTCAGCACGGCGGCATTTTGGAGCGGCGATTGACCCTTGTTAAACCGCGTTAGCGCATCGGTGAAAATACCATGGCGCATGGCTGTGCGGCGCAGCGCATACATGTCAAAATTAGCACATTCGAGGATGATGTTTTTCGTGCCATTTGAGACTTCAGTGTCAGCACCGCCCATAATTCCCGCGAGACCTATCACACCCTCGCCATCAGCGATGACGATGTCGTCATTCGTCAACTCGTAGTCCTTACCGTTGAGCAGGCTGACCTTCTCGCCGTCACGAGCCAGCCGCGCCCCGAGCGTACGCCCACGCAATTTGTCATAGTCATAGGCATGCGTTGGCTGCGCCGTCATGAGCATCATGTAATTCGTCGCGTCAACAATGTTGTTAATTGGCTTGCCGCCCATCGCCACCAACTGACACTGCAGCCACAGCGGACTTGGCTGCACCTCAATATTTTTGATGGCTACCGCTGAAAACACCGGCACTACTTCAGTCGCCTCATTGAAGATCTCGAGCTCAAGACCGTCGCCGCCAGCAAATTCTTGAATCACATTGTACCACTCGGGGCTGGTAAACTGCTGATGAAAAATCCCAGCAATCTCGCGCGCCACGCCGAGCTGCCCAAAACAATCCGGCCGGTGAGTAAACATCTTATTCTCAATATCCAGCACGTAATCATCCAGCCCAAACGTTTCCGCGAAACTCGCACCAGCCGTGAGCTCAACGCCCACCGGCACGTCGCGTTCATGAATTTCAACAATTCCCTCGTGATCCGTGCCGATATCCAGCTCGTCCGCCGCCGCCAACATACCTTGGCTGAGAACTCCACGCAGCGGTCGCGCGTCCAGCACGAACGGCTCGTCGTCATCAAAACTCGCCGGCACCGTACTTTTCGGCGGCAACCAAATCGCCCACATATCCGCATGCACATTTGGCGCACCGCAGACCACTTGCACTAGGCCGTTCTCATCACGCGGCACATCCGCCACTACGCCACCATCATCGATCTTGGTTACGCTCAGCCGATCAGCATCAGGATGCTTAGCGCACTCAACCACCCGGACGATCCGCGCGCCACCATATTTAGCGCTGAGGTCGATCACTTCTTCGACACCGCCAAGTTGCTGATTGACCCGCGCCACCAACTCATCCACCGGCGGCAATTCAAAATTAATCAATTGTTTGATAATGTTTAGGCTGACTTTCATATATATCAGTATACCATTCTAATCAATGGTGTAGTCAAACACCTTGATAGGAATACCTTTTTCCTGAGCTTGATCAATTGTAAACGTCGTGCCAGGGCTATTATTAACCCGAAATGCCACTAATTCATCTGCCAAGTCAACAATTTGACAATTACGCGCATGAAATGAATCAGCGTTAACTTCATTAAAATCAGTAGCATCGCGCAGTACTCCTGGCCGATGTTTGGCGATGTCTCGCAAAAGAGCGACCGTCGCAATCGCATCATCCTGGCGGCATTTGCCGACGGCCGCACGATCATACAATGCTTGGCAATACAGCTCCAATTTTACCGGCAGAAATATCTGAAACCGTGCCGCTTCCAAACCCCATTCATATGCCAGCCGAGCCGCTTCGTGATCAACACCAGTAGCGCCACCCGACACAATTCCATTACTATCGGCAATCTTTTGACCAACAAAATGTTCAATGTCACGGCGAATCGTATCATTTACTTCGCGTGTACCGACAACTCCGAGCCACTTCATTATTTCGCCCTGTTGACTAAATATTACTCCCGAGCAGCAATAATCTGTGCCTGAATACGGTCTAGTTCGGCCTCGTCCATCCTCGGCCCCTCGGTCGTCGTCAGCCAACCACGATAGCTCTCATGAAACTCCGCGTTCTCCGCCCAGACATCAGTCCGGCCCGCCAAGTCACCATGCAGCGGATACAGCTTGGCGTGTACATGCGCTACGCCCGTTCCCTCAAACACTAGTGCTACTCGTGGTGTATCAAACGCGCGCTCCAGCAGCCGCGCCACTTGACGCACTGCTCGCATAAACTCAAGGTACAGCGTCTCGTCAATTGCAAAAATATAATCACCCGGATTGTGCTTTGGAATGACCACTGTCACCCCCGGGGTGTTTGGAAACGGCGTGAGAAATGCCAAAAACTGCTCGTCCTCCCAAACCTTCCATGATTTTACGGTGCCTGATACAATGTCGTCGAAAATTGTATGGTTCATAGTTACTCCTTTTAAGATAATTATAGCAAATAATTTTAAGCTAAAGCAAAATTACTTAACACTGCGCAAGCACTAATAGTTGTATTATCTCCTAAAACTACTAGCATGCCGCGATCTTCCCCTGAAAGCGCTACAGAACTTTTGGTTCATGGAGCTAATTACGATCACGTCATTTTAATTTTACATATACGGCGCCATGATTTTACTGGAATTTTTGTAAAATCACTTGACTTAGCGATCTAGTATTGATATATGTCAGCTTTTTACGTAATTCCGCGTATCAAGCAAGTGCTAGTAGAAAGGGGTAGTCATGGGTGGCTACCAGGACGATGATCGTTGGGTTGACCCGGATGGAACTTCTCACACGGTCAATTCGACCAACGATCCCAATGTTCCGGGTGGATACTACTACAACCAGCACGGCCCTGACGGCCACGCAACGGCCGTCTACAACCCTAACGGAACGTTCGCCAATGTGGCGGCGAATCGCGACTGGGTCGAAGTGCCGCGCCAAGACCAGGACTAGTCTGAGCTAGTCGGTCCCTCGCAGACCTCAGCATGTCTGCGTGTGCCCTTGGCACAAAACAAAAACTGCTCTATTCTTGTATTATGAGACCTACTGATGAAATCGCCGCTGCCATTCGTGCCAATGATTTGCCAGCCTATCAACGCGAGCGTTATCCCATTATTCAAGAGGGCGAGTTTGTTCGTTTTGTAGATGAGGATTTTTCTGGCGTTGATTTTGGCCAGTTTGTCATGGGATTTTTCGTGTTTGAGAATTGCAACCTGGATTACGCAAAGCATATTTACGGGCAACCAATTTGTTTTAAGAATTCATCAGTTCAGAGCGTAGATTTTCGCGGCGTCAAAGCTATTATTGAGGCAGAGGGCTGTGACTTTCGCGGCATGAAATATGATAAGGAAACACAATTTGTTTATGGCAGTGGCAAGTTGGCAGCACGATCGCGTTTCGTGAATTGCCAGTTGGACAATGAGGCACGCAAGTTTTTGGCAAAACAAGGCGTGGAGATCGCAGATAAATAAACCTCTGAACAAACACGATACTGGATGAGAATGAAAGGCCACCAAATGACCAGAAAACTACTAGAAATCGAACGCAAACGCCAATTAACCGGTGACGTAGAAGAATTAATTAAGCGATTACAAGATCTCGGTTTTGAGCTGCAGAGTAATCTCCACGAGATTGATACGTATTATTCTCGTCCTGATGTTGACTTTATGCAGACAGTTGAATGCTTGCGGATTCGCCAGCGCGATGGTTTTGCTGAGGTGACATATAAGCCAGCGACGACCTCTGCGACACATACGAAAAACAATGTGATCATTAAGCCCGAGACAAACCTGCCAATTCAACCTGGGGACGCGGCGACCGCCAAGCAGCTACTGGCAAATCTCGGCATGGTGCAGCTCGTTGAAGTTAACAAATACCGACGATCGTTCCAGTCTTCTGATTTTCCACAGGCAACGGTAGCCATCGACGAAATCAAAAACACTGGGACGTTCGTGGAAGTTGAGGTTTTGTCAGATGATGAGACTAGTGCGCTGGCGATGATTAGTGACATTGAAACCAAGCTCGGCCTTGAGTCGGCAGAAGTTGTTACGCGGCCTTATCGGGATATTTGTATGGGATAATTAAGCTACGTTTTTATCAAATCCACGCCTGGCCCTACTATCCAACCGCAGCAGCACACTATACAAAAATATGCTAACCCCCCAAAAAATAACGCTCAGATAATTACCCCAATTAAAATCATTCCAAGGATTGCGGGTCGGGCTGTCTGTTGGGTCGTACGCCACAAATCCCACTACGGACATCACGATAATAATCAGAAGTCCGGAGATAATGATTTCACGCACATAGCTGGAGCGCTGAAATATTGATAGCCTCAGGTTATATCGAACTTCTGACGGTAACAACACCAATAACAGTATGACGATATATGATGGGATAGTTATTATACCCTCAAATACATCCCACGGGTTCACTTTCATGATATCAGGCTTCACCACCTTTACAACCTCTTGCATACCCAAGGAAATCCCAAAAAATAACACCAGTATGATCAGCACCAGCCCAATGGAGCTCCACCGTCTAGTCCACATTGTTCGCTCCCGTTATGACGTCAGTAGCCGCTTGATATACCTCGTGAATTTTACCAAAAACCTGCCTGTCATACTCTTCTCGGTCTTCAATACTGCTGTCTGGCAGTTCAATAGTATTCTTAAACTGAGGCTGCATGATATTAACCGATGTCACTTCCATACCTTCCTCGATTTCAACTTCGTAGACTTGTTTATCAACACCCGGAAACTCGTTTACATACTTATCGATATAAGACCCGGGAGACAAGAATTCTCCTCTATTGGGACGAAATTCAATAACAAAAGTACCCAGCGTATCAGTATGGTTATTGACTGAAGGAGCGGAAAATACATCCCTAGCAATTTGATAGATTTTATTGTTTTGTTCTATCGCTTCACGAGGAACGAATATTTTCGCGGATTTTATACGATGAGCCTGCCTGATTAACTCGATAGCATCTGGATGGCAGATCACCGTCCCGATAAATGCTAGCTTTTCAGAGAGCGAGAGCTTTGTTATGCGATTATTTATATACGCTAGGATCTTTACATTTGTGACAACATTTCGGTTGTACTCTAATGCCATAATTCTTTTATCTGCATAATATAAAAAGTGTACTACCTGTACAGGTAGACGCCCACCCGGAAGAGGATAGCGCCTAACTAGATCATCATCGTCCCTGCCTGTTGTAATCACATTTGATCCATACACGGCGATGATGCCAGCATAGCATCTGGATAGTTCGCTGGTTCTATGTAACTTGTCAAACTGCAAGAGCCGCATAAACGACTCATCGTCATTTGGATTATGTTGCCAGTTTCTGTCGTCTTCTTCGAGGTTCATCAAATCACGCAGAGCGTCCTCAAACAGGTAGCTGCCATATCCCTCGTCGTCGCGATTGGTAATGTTGTATAGAAATACGTTACGTTTAATCATCACATACCTACAGTCAATCTAACGTAAATTAAAACTGCTCCAAAAAGTCCAACTTACCGCTTTCAAAATGCCGCACGTCTTCAATGCCGTATTTCATCATTACCAGCCGGTCGATGCCGCAGCCAAAGGCAAAGCCAGTGTACTCATTCGGGTCGATATCGGCAGCCTTCAGCACATTCGGGTGAATCATGCCGCAGCCCAAGAGTTCGATCCAGCCCTCGCCCGAGCAAACTTTACAATCCGGATTTTTGCCCTCACAGAACGGACAGCTCAGCGCAAATTCAAAGCTCGGTTCAGTGAACGGGAAATAAAACGGGTTGACGCGCACATCAAGTTTCTTGCCGTAATATTCCTGCAAAAACTCTTGCAGCGTCGCGATGAGGTTGCCGACATTGACCCCTCTGGCAACATACACACCCTCAACTTGATAGAACGTATGCTCGTGCCGCGCGTCCAAATCTTCGTTACGAAACACCCGGTCGGGCACGATGGCGGCGATCGCCTCGCTGTTCTCCAAATTACCATGATATTTTTTCAGCACGCGGTTTTGCATGGTCGAGGTGTGCGCCGGCGCAATCAAGCGGTCACCATTCGCGTCAGTCTCCTCAGTCATGAACGTATCGTAATCATCACGCGCCGGGTGACCCTTTGGAAAGTTCAGACTCTCAAACATATGAAATTGATCATCAATTTCACGCGACTCTTCCGTCACGAAACCCATGCGATTGAAAATGTCAGAAATGCGATCAATTTCGCGCATCAATGGATGAATCGTACCGCGCTCGCTCGGCAGCAAATCAGGCCGCAGGGCATTCACATCCATCGGCGCCGTCACGTCAATTGGCGGCAAGTCAACTTTCGATAGTTCATTCTCACGAGCCGTAACTGCCCGTTCCAATTCCTGCTTCAGTTCATTAACTTTCTTACCAAACGCCCCGCGCTTCTCGGCCGGCAGCGTCGCAATAGTGCCATATAGCTCCCGCAGCTCGGTACTCCGCAACACACTGCGCGGTTCAGCCGCCTCGGCTACGCGCGATAATAATAGTGATCGAACTTCCTCTAACGTTTCCATGTCATCGCCCTTGCATCAAAAACATACCGACAACCACGGCCGCCATGATCACAATTATAATCCAGGCCGGCGCCAGCGTCGTCGTCTGCTTCGTATCTTCCAAATATTTTACATCCTCTACGCCGTCTAGACTGGCTTTTTCCTGAAGGCCCGACGCCTTGGCCTTCTCGCGCAGTTCCGCCGCAATGCGTTCTTGTAATTCACTGCGCCGATCTTGTTGATTTACAAGTAATCCCATATGTCGATTATACCAGATATGTTATAATGATAGTAATAGTACAGTAAGGAGGGACTATGGCCACGAAGAAGACTACTAAAAAGGCCGCGACTGCAAAATCCAGTTCAAAGAAAACGACTGCTGCAGCTGCTACATCGAAAACAACCGTAACGCGTGTCACCAGCAAGGCTGAGACGAAAAAGCCAGAGGTCAAATCGACTGCTGTCAAACCCGTCAGAACTAGCTCACCACGCAAAAAATTAGATACCAAGTTACCGCGCAATCTCGTCAATATCGTACTCGCCGAAGTTGCCGGTACGTTCATCTTGACGCTAGTTGCCTTGTTCTCGGCATACATGATGACGCCGTTCTACATTGGTCTAGCACTGGTAGTACTAGTGCTCGGTATTGGTGCAATCTCCGGTGCGCACATTAACCCAGCCGTGACGTTTGGTCTCTGGACGATGCGCAAGCTTCAAGCTATACTCGTACCGTTCTACTGGGCAGCACAATTCCTTGGCGCAATGGCTGCCGTTGTCTTGATGGGAGCAATTTCATCAGGCAGCTTCGTCATTAACTTTGACCAATTCACCACTTTTTCATGGGCGATCTTTGCCGTCGAGCTCGTCGGTATGGCGGTCTTTATGTTCGGGGTGAGTGCTGCTCTGTCACGCACTGATCTCAAGAACACCAGCAGGGCTGTAGTCATCGGTATGTCATTGACACTTGGCTTGGTGGTTAGCGGTGCATTGCTACCACTTGCCCAAAATGCTGCTGTCCAAAAGTACCAACAGGAGCAGGCGAACGCTTCTCGACAAACGCAGCAATCAAAAGACCAGCGCACCTACCCACGCGAAGTGTATATCAGCGGTGCAACCCTGAACCCAGCAGTTGCTCTGGCGGTCACTGAAAAGACTAACTCGCAGCTACAGAACGCCTCAGCACCAGCACAGAAAACAGAGAAAATGTATACCCGCCTCAGCCTCGAGGTTATTGCCGCAACCCTCGTTGGCGCAGCACTCGGCGGTAACTTGTTCCTGCTGATTGGCTATCGCAATAAGGTTGAAGAATAATTCTCTTCCTCGGTAGTTACCGTATCCCCGCCCGCCTGGCGGGGATTTTTGGTGAGACAATTATTCTTCCTGCGCTGGTCGATCAATTAATTCTGGCTGCGTTTGATGATCACCACCAGCAATCCGCACCACGTCTTTATCAATCTTGCCCAGCTCTTTATACGAATTATTATAATGCCCGACGGTGGTACTGAGACTTTTGCCCATCTTGGTCATCAGCTCATCAAACTTTTTGATATGCACGCCCAGCTGGCCGACACGCACCTGAATATCCTTGGCCTGCTCCTCAATTTGTAAACTCCTCAGACCCTGCAGCACCGTCTGCAAATACGCTAAAAAGCTGGTCGGGCTGACGATGATCACGCGCTTGTCACGAAAGGCGTATTCGATCAAATCGCGGCTCGAACCGCCCGCACCAACATTGTTGATCAGCAGGTCATAATACAGCGACTCACTGGGGATGAACATAAAGGCAAAGTCCATGGTGTTCTCACGCGGGCGAATGTATTTGCTGGTTTCGTCAATGCGCCCCTTCAGGTCAGCTTTTACCTTGTTCAGCCACAGCTCGCGCTCAGCTTTGGTCTCAGCGTTGATCATGCGGTTATAATTTTCCAGGCTAAATTTACTGTCCACCGGCAAAATCTGCCCCTTGTCCAGAAAAATCACCGCATCAACAATCTCGCCATCCTTGAAACGGTATTGCATCTGGAACTGCTTGGCTGGCAGCACGTTGTCTAGTACGCTTTCCAGATAAAATTCGCCAAACACGCCGCGCTGTTTAGGATTTTGCAGTACATTTTGCAAGGTTTTTAGGTCAGTCGCCACATCGACCACCCGCTTGTTTGTTTCATCCAACTTGGCCAGCCGCTGTGTTACGTCCGCCACCAGCTTGGCACTTTCCGACAGCTGCTTTTGGACTGAGGTTTGTACCTGAGCGTTACTGCGCTCCAATTTGTCACTGACCGATTCATTCAACTTGGCGATGGTTCGCCCCAACTCCACCACATCAGTTTTGATGAGCTCGACCGACGACTGATTTTTCAGATCGCTTAACTTTGACTGCAACACAAACAATGTCGCACCCAACCCCATAACGATAATAACCAAGAGAATAATGATAATGATTTCCATGCTCTTAGTGTACAGGGATTACAGAGACAAGACAACTCGCGCCAACAGGACGAATATAGCCAAAAAGATAATTGCCGCCACGTTACCGCGGATCCGATTCAACCACATTGCGGTTGCGTATACGAAGCCAAACGCCACGGTTGTCACTATCAACGACAACCACCACGCCTCGGCAGTCGAGACGCCAACACCCCACAGTGCACCAACCGCCGCGAGCACCACGAGCAGCGGCCGCCGAACTCGATTGAGGGCGATAATTGGTACGAGCATAACGCTGACCAATACCAGCGCAACGTAGGCACCGATTTGCGCACTGTTCGTACACATTGATGGGTCGGCTGTCGGGCCGCAAATAATCTGCTTTAGGATAAAGCGATCGAGCGCCAGGGCGATCAGCCATGTCACGACACCGCCAACCATACCGCTGACGACAACTCGCCAGAACACCGCCGGCGTCACAGGAAACATATAGTCTGATTCTTCCTCGTGAAAAACTTTCTCAAACCACTTCACAATAGGTACAACTATAGCAGTAATTTGATAAAACCGCAACCCTATTTTGCAGTGCGTGACACCTGTTGCAGTGGCATATACCAAAATATACCCGCCCAGGCAATGATGAGCCCACCGGCCACATCAAGCGGCGTATGTACCAACGCCACCACACGACCTATGCCGACTAGTAGCGTCATTACTAAACAGGCCATAGCCCATCCTTTACACCTTGCACCGAACCACACCGCCAACGTGATGGCCATAGTGAACAGGGCGTGATCAGACGGGAAGCCTGGATTATCCAAAAACGAAGCACCGGCACTCACACCCGCCAGCTCGAACGGACGGAGGCCTGAGGGCTGATATAGTAGCCCAATAATCTTCGCCGCCACAAACGCCGTCAGTCCCGCCATCAGCACCCGTGCATACACTTGATACCGTCGGTCTCGCGGTACATGTCGGATGAGCGTGTACGCCCCGATCAGCACCACCGGGATCACCAGTCCATCGGCAATAATTTTCACGATCCATGAGATATCCATAAGCCCCATTATACCCTGCCAGGCGTCAGCGTCAAACCCCGAAAAGTCAGCTTGCTGGCTTGCACCACTTCATTATCCGTAGTATAATCAGACACACGTTGGGGATTCGCCAAGTGGTAAGGCACCGGGTTCTGGTCCCGGCATTCGGGGGTTCGAATCCCTCATCCCCAGCCAAGAAAAAGGATTGACGTTTTGTCAATCTTTTTTCTTGCGCTTTGGTTTGGCATGATCTTTATGGGCGGCTGGCCTCTCTTGAGATTTCACTGCAGTTGTCGCGCCACCCTGGCCAAGACCACTTGCCCATATCGCCAAAATCCACACACCGGCTAGAAACAGGAGCGACCAGCTACCACCTGGTAGGTCAAACGTCGCCCCAAATATCATTGATACTCCGTGACAAAATGCCATACCCTCCAGCAATGTCAATAGCAGTAGCGCTACGACGCCCATCACGGCACTTACTTTTCTCAGTCTAGCCGACACGTCCATGGCAAGTAAGAACGGCAGCGCCCCAATCTCTGTGACAACGAGAACGATGGCGCACACTACCGCCATCACACCCGGCAGTCCAGCTAGCATTGATGGAAACTTATCAAACGAGAATAGCTGGCTCAAGACGATGACGAGAATGTATCCGGCAATGATTAACCGTACAATGTATACGACTGATATTGGTCGTTGGGTTGATGTTTTCTTCATAGATATAGTATACCGACCCGCCCTAAAAAGCTCAAGCTTGTTGTATTATTTACCAAAGCGCTTGCTTTTTTTATTAAAAACACGTACAGTAACAACAAGCGAACGATACAAAAACAAACACTACTGACGTTTCTTTCGCTCTACGACATCCACCACAACAAAATACCGTTACGGAGATGTAGCGGTATTTTCCGTTGTTGGATAAATCACAACGCTATATATAGCGTATACGTGCTATAGTAACAATATGAAAGAATATCGTGAGTCGAGAGGGTTTGTTGAGTTTGGTCCAAAAAATACCGCACCCGTACCATTATCTGCCATTAACGAAATTGAGCAGATTCGTAAAACCTATGACAAGCAGGCAATCACCGAGCTCGCGACTTCAATCGTTCACGAGGAAGACGGTAATACTTGGTTCGATATGTACAACCCTCTCCTAGCCGCCTGCCTCACACCAGAGGAGGCGGAGCAATACCTCAAGGAACACGCTGCGTTTCATGAAGGATCTCAATCAATTGACAGCCTCACGCCGGACCATGACGGTAACTACATCATCCTAATCTCTGGGCATCGTCGTAAACGCGCTATCGAGCAGCTACTGAGCCAACATAATATTGCACCGGAGTGTACTCTAGTAAATGTCAATCTTCGCCGTGGCATTACCTTTGAGGAAGCACTCGTTGCTCAAGTGCGCGAGAATACGCACGAGAAAGTGTCGCCTACTGAAACTGCCAAATATATCAAGCAACTACACGCCTACCTCGAGAATAAAGAAGGGGCACAGCCGACCTACAGGCGACTGTCTATGATGACCGGTATTAGCGAGGGCATCATTAGTACTGCGCTACGATTTCAACGCTTACCGGAAAGTATCCGAAAACTTGCTACCACTCATGGTGATATCCTCCCCTACTCAACCCTTGTAAGACTCGAGCCACTAATGCGCAAACGGGGTGAGCTGTATGATAAGCTACTCTCGCTCGGACAAACCATGGACGGGGAAGACTGTGAGACCTATGTCGAGAATCACCTTCATATCGTGGCGAATACCATTGTTGAAGGCCTCCTTGGCGCCAAGAAGCGCAATCACTATATTGAACAGCAGATTAGAGACCTAGAACTACGAATTATCAATGCCCAGCCCAGCTTTGACCTTATAGCAGAAACCAGCTCTGGAGCTCAGCGAAAGGCATCAGAGACCCGCCTCGGTAAGACAGCCGTATCGGCCATGCGGCATGCCTGTCGAGACGATCCAAGAAATATGCCGCCCGAACAGCTAGCTGAACTCGAGGAGTTCGTCGCAAAAGCCAAGGCATTAGCGACTCCTGCTGTCAATGGCTACGAACAAGAGTCGCTGCTATCCGCCTAATCAACGGCTGCTTTTTGCGACTGCTTTTTGCGCCACTCGGCGATCTTGCCGTGGTGCCCACTTAGCAAAACTTCCGGCACTCGCAGGCCATTAAATACCTCTGGCCGAGTATACTGCGGATACTCTAGTGTTTCGCCGTCTGAAAAGCTCTCAATCTCGGCCGACATTTCACCGCCCAGTACACCTGGCAGCAGCCGCACGATCGAGTCAATGATAGTCATTGCCGGCAGCTCACCACCAGTCAGCACAAAATCACCGATGCTCCACTGCTCATCAACCAATTCCATAATGCGCTCGTCAACGCCCTCATATCGCCCGCAGATGATAATGAGCCCCCGGCCATCATCCGCCGCCATGCGCGCCATCGCCTGCCGCCAGCGCCGACCACGTGGGCTCATCAGAACAACCTTTGCGCTCTCATCTCGCGACCTCGCAAACTCCACCGCCCGCCATAACGGCTCAATCATCAGTAGCATCCCATCGCCGCCGCCATATGGCGTATCATCCACCTGGCGGCGCGGGCCCAGACCAAATTCACGCAAGTTCACTGTCTCAAGTGAAACGATACCATCTTTTTGCGCCTTCCACATCATAGAATTTTCAAACACCCCAGAGAACATTTCGGGAAACAGGGTAATGACTTGAAATTTTCGCATACCCTTCATTATACCGCGCCCACATAAAAACCACCAAAAAACCGCCCTTTAGCTAGGCGGTTTTTTAGCACAAATAAGGCTCTCAATGGTTACCCATTGCTCGCATAGAGCTGTTCTCGCATATTGTCTGTGCTTGAACTAGTTATGATTATATATCAAGATCATCCAGTTCTGCAAGCTCTTTTCGAGCATTTTCTGCATAAGAAGAGTTATTTTCCACAGTTTCATCTGTTGAGTTGTCCACAGAATCATCGTCTGAAGCGGCAGTCGTAGTTTGTTTAGCACTCGTAAAGCCGTCGTTATTGACAATTTTCAGGTTGTAGCGCGCATCATTTTTCGTCCCCAACGCCCTGAGCAGCGTCCGCAGGCTCTGTGCCGTACCGCCACGCTTGCCGATGACCCGACCGAGATCTTCTGGGTTGACCGTCAGTGTGAGTAACACTCCCTTTTCGTCAATCAAACGCTCGACGACGACATCTTCTGGATATCCAACCAGCGCCTTTACTACGTATTCTACAAATTGCTGATCTATCGTTGACATACTGCCCCTCCTTGGAATTAACTGTACTCCTAGTATAGCATAGGCGGTTTGCCGAGGGCAACTATGGCAATTGGCACTTTTTGGCGCAGTGGGCGGTAATGTTCGCTTTGTGCTCAGCCTCGGTCTTAGCAAAATAGGTTACATTGTCGTCGCCGCTCAAGAAGTAAAGGTAATCCTCCTGGGCTGGATCGGCCACAGCATTCAGCGCCGCGAGACCAGGCGAAGCAATTGGCCCAGGCGGCAGCCCCTTGTGAATGCGCGTGTTGTACGGTGAATTAAGCGTGTGCGAGCGAGCGACGCCAGCCTTGTCGGCGGCATAATGATACGTCACGTCTGACCCGAGCGGCATATCCTTTTTGAGACGGTTATAAAACACACTGGCAATCCGCCGCATGTCCTCACAGGTCGTTTTACCCGGACAACCGATTGACTCACGCTGAATAATTGAGGCCAGCGTCAGCCCCTGATACAGCGACAGCCCTCGAGCTGCAAATTTCTTTTCGAGATTATTCTCAGCCACCACCCGGTCTAGCTCGCTGATGGCCCGCTGCAAGGCTTGCTGGGCGGTCGCGTCTGACGGCAAAAAATACGTATCACCATAAATATAGCCCTCGAGATCAGCAGTCGCTGGCTTACTTTTTAGTACCGTACCGGTATAAGTAGCAGCAAAGGCGGCTGTAATTTGCTCATCGCTGTAGCCAGCCCGCTTGAGGGCGCTGGCAACATCGGTCTTTTGAGCGGCAGGCGTCGAGGTCTTATCGTGCAGTGTTGCCCCTGGATAAAACAATACCGAGCGCCGATCCGGTTTGCCGCCGAGTAGATGCTTAAGCACCGACGCCACATCTTGATCTTGCGTAAAACTATACACGCCTTTATTGAAGGTGCCGGTAACATTATTTAACTTGAGGTAAATCGTCATGGCAAAGGCACTACGAATAATTTTTTTATCTTCAAGTTTTTTGGCAATAACTTGCGCTGTGTCGCCACTGGCGATCTCGACACTGATTTTTTGCCGTGCCCCGGCATCGACCGGACGAAGCATTTGTTTGTACCAAATGACGCTGCCAAGCAGCACCACGCCCGCCACCGCGACAACTGCCGATACGATGATGAGCCACAATCGCCGTTTTTTAATCTTCAATTTCTTCATCCGTGCACCTCCAAATAATCTTGTAGTATAATACTCGCCGCCTCGGCATCGATGTCGCCTTTATCTTTGATCTTGCCAGCCAGGCGCTGTTCGGCCTGAACGCTGGTTAGCGACTCATCCTGATAAGCGATCTCGGCATCAATGTCCAGCCGACCCAGCCGCCTGACAAAATCGACCACGAACTCTGTTTGCTGTGTTGGCTCGCCGGACTGATTACGCGGATAGCCGACCACCACTAGTGAGATATCGTGCCGCAGCATGATCTCTGCCAGCTCCTCCATGACCCGCTCGTCATGAGCCACCCAGCCAAACGGTACCGCAATCCGCACCTGTGAATCGGCCATCGCCAGACCGATCCGCTTCTCGCCCACATCTAGCGCTAGAAAGTTTTTAGCTTTCATTGAGCTTGAATTCGATGCTTATTCGTTTGGTATCATTTGGTACGGTGCGCACCCAGAACGGAGAGAATTTCACATCAACATTTTCGATACCCTTGATGGCTTCAAGCGCTGACTGGATGTCGCCATAACTTTTACCGCGCGACTGCTCCTTGACCTTTTCCTCATCAATGGTTGGGCCGACGACAGCATTGGCGGTGATGTGAGCAATGAAGTTGCTGCCCCGGCCACTGAACTGCGCAAACTGCGCGCTATCAACACCATCTTTATAGATCTTTTGTGACTGCTTGCCCTCTAGCTCCTTGTTGGCGGTCGCCTTGAGGTAGGTGCTTAACTCTGATTTTTCGATACCGACCATTGAGGCAGTCACCACCGTTTTGAGCGTCACCGCGCCGGTCGCTTCACTGTCAACGGCGACACTTGGAGTCGGCGTACTGCGCTGCTCCTGGTAGCTTTCTTTGATAGCAACAGTTGATCCGCCGAATGACTGCTCAACCTTGGTGCGGAGAGAGTCGGCCTTTTTTTCGTTCAATAAATCGCCGGCACGCCTAACATCGTCGCTACTAACCACCGTCACCTCGCGACTACTACCGCCCGAAGTCTCGCCAACGAGTGTCGCGTTAACTCCTGATGGCATTCCCGATACCGAACCACTTTCACCGTTATATTCCGCCCCGATATTCGCAGCCGTCACCATGACCGTTGAGCCTGAGGCATTAGAGCGACTAAATGTCACCGCGCTATCGGTCGTAAAGGTCATCCCACCGCTCGTACGGATTGATGTCCCGGCCGGAATGGTCTTATCTAGCAGGCTAATGGAATCAGTCGCGACACGTAGCTTACCCTTGGCTCGCTCACCAACTTTCTTCTTGCCAGTTGCCGAGAACTCAACGGATAACTCTGCTTTTTGCTCCTGCCGGCGCGCCTTGATCACGTCAGCAGCCGGATCAGTCGTCCCGTCAGTCCTGAGTGTCACTTTCTTATTTACCGTCACCGTTGTCGTCTTGGCCGTGATAATCACTCGCGCATGCGGTGCGAACCAAATCGCCCATATCAAAAACCCAATGAGTAGCAGCGCGGCGCCGCCGATCAGCAGAAACTTTTTACGAAATAGATTAAAGTTCGGGACTTTTGGCGCTGTCTTACTCTTGTTGGTGTTATCCGCCGGCTTCGGCGCTTCGTCGTTCTGTTTTTTGGATGAATCAGCGATGGCCGAATCAATCGCCTTATCCGTTTCATCAACAGGTTGCGCGCTCTTTTCTAGCTCGCCGACTGGCAGCTCGCGCCCATCGATGACGTCATTTTCGTCGTCCACCTTCAGCACCGGCACCTCGGCCATTTCTGGCTTGCTCTGGAGCGTCTTGGCCACGGGAATTTTGGCTGCCGCCGCGAGGCCAGACAGAATCGTATCACCAGTAATCAGCACGACTCGCTTATCAACCGACGTAGCCGTCCGAGCGATGAGCCGCATATTGACAGCACTACGCAACACGCCAACCCGCTTGGGCGGCACCAACGCGATAATTCGCTCCTTTGACGCCTTTATCTTGCCAACAATGGCGGTGATATCATCTTCGACGTCAATGTAAATAACATCTTTATTCATCTATATTTTAAGTAATCGGTTAACTTTATCCATCAAGCCATGAGCGTCTTGATTACTTACCATTGTATCATATCCAACCCGCAGCAGGCCCATCACCGTGATAAATGTGTGATCCGTGATATCACCGGTCGTATCAGTGATACCGATGACATCGGAGGGTTTGATATGCTGAATGGTTGGCTTTTTCGTAAACGGCAGTTCCTTGTACCATGGCTGATTGGCGAGTGCATCAACCAGCTGCTGCAAGCTCGCGCCACCGCCACATAGCAAGATCCGGTTCGGTAAATGATCGACGCTGTCAAAATCACCGAGCGCCAGCTCAACACCCGATAGCCATACCTCAAGCGTCTTATCAATTGCTTCGTCAAGTTTGCGCCTGAGGGTTGGCTTAATGTAACCATTATCAGTGTTTACTTTCAGCTTTTCCGCCTCTTTATAACCCAGGTCAAGATCCGTCGCAATCATCCGCGTAAAGCTCCGTCCGCCGATACCGAACATCTTGGTGCCCTCAACGCCGCCGTCATTGACAACCGCAATATCAGTCGTGCCACCACCGCAGTCGATCAAGATCGCCGTGAAATTAGAATTCGCATCCGTACCGAGCACACTCCGGCTGACTGCAAACGGCTCGGCCGCCACGGCGATTAGCTCCAGCGCTAACTCATCAGCCACCTTTTCCAGCGCCCCGATATGCACCATCGGCGCAAATGCCGTATAAATCTGCACCGCCACGTCCCGCCCCTGAAAACCGATCGGGTTCGACACTTTGTAGCCATCAATATGAATACTGACCAGTGCTGAGTTAACCAGCTTCACCTCGACATCCTCGTTGCCAGTCTCCAGCGCAATCTGCGCCTGCGCCTTGCCCTGCGCCCGTTCCTGTACCTTCTCGATGATGAATTCCATCTCAGCAACGTCCAGCGGCTTATCAGGTTGTGGTCGGCGATAGCGAATGGTGTTGGTCACACCCTTGACCAGCTCACCGGCGATACCGATGATCACCCGCTTGGCCTGAACGCCGGCCTTATCCTCGGCCTCGGTCAGCGCCGCCTCGCAATTGGTCACCACACCGGCGATATCAGCGATCGCGCCTTGATGCATGTCGCCCAGATTCTGCTGCGCCCGACCAACTCCGATAATCTCGATATCATCATCCTTGATCTCGGCAATCAGCGCCTTGATATACTCCGTACCAATGTCGAGACCGACCAGGTACTGGTGTTCATCTTTGTCTGTCTTCTTGAAAAGCCTATCTAACACCATAGTCTTTATGATTATATACCATTTGTGTGTGGATTGGCTAGTTTTTTACGAGGATAATTAACCAGCCTCAGTCAAGTATCGCCTTAATCCGCCGAATCCCAGCAGCGCTCGCCTCCTCTTTGGTGATGGTGAAGCGCTTGCCGCCCTCAGCCAAAATACCCGTGTGCTCGACGTGCGGGCCGCCGCATATCTCAAAGCTGATAATATTATTGCCCGCGCCAATAGAATAGACTTTCACCGTGTCGCCGTAGCGCTCGCCAAAGGCGCCGATTGCACCCATTTTTAGCGCCTCGTCAGTCGGATAAACGGCAAAGCTGACTGGCAAATCAGCGTCAATCCACGCATTAACTTGATCCTCCACCGCCTGTTTTTCCTCCGGCGTCAATTTATCGTGATTGAAATCAAAACGCAGGCGCTCGGCGGTGATATTACTGCCGTGCTGCTGCAAATCCGGTGCCTTCAGAACTTTGCGCAGTGCCGCCCCCAACAAGTGCGTCGCCGTATGATATTTCAGATGAATCGGATCGTGTCCTTCAAGACCGCCGCTAAATTGCCCCTTACGCGCGGTCTTGGAACGTTGGCGCTGCTCAGCCATCTTAGCATCAAATTCAGTGCGCCAGTTATCAGAAAGCTTGATGCCTTGTTTATACGCCTCCTCAGTGCTCAGCTCCACCGGAAAACCAAACGTATCATACAGCGTAAATAACTCTTCGCCAGTCAAACCATCGTCGATATACTGCTGCATTTGCCTGAGACCTTTGCGCAGCGTCTGGCGGAAGGCTTTTTCTTCTTTGACTAGCACAGCGATGATACTCTCGCGGTTTTCCTTAACTTCTGGGAAATCCGCTTCATATAAATCAGCGATCACCGGCACGACCTCCTCGAGGAAATTCTGCTCGATCCCTAGGTCAAAACTATAGCGAATCGCCCGGCGTAATAAGCGGCGCATCACGTAGCCCTGTTCCTTATTGCTCGGCATGCAGCCGTCAACCGCCATAAAGGTAGCGGCCCTCAGATGATCAGCGATTACCCGCATACTTTCGGTATGTGAAGCGTACTGTTTGCCGCTCAAATCCTGCAATTTCTCGACGATCGGCCACAGTAAGCTAATCTTGAAGACATCAGGGTCGTTATTAACCGCTGCCGCGATCCGCTCCAGGCCCGAACCATGATCAATATTTGGCTTTTCCAGCGGCTCAAACACACCGTCCGCCACTTTTTTATAGGCCATAAAGACATTATTACCAATCTCCATAAAGCGGCCACAATCGCAGTTCGGATGACAATGCTCGCCAAACTTCGGATCATGCTCGATGAAATCAAACTCATAAAACATCTCGCTATCCGGCCCGCACGGATCGCCAATTGGCGTCGTTTCAGGTCCGCCGTTACGGCTCCACCAGTTTTTACTGCCATCATAGAAGAAAATCCGCTCACCTGGGTGAATACCGCGCGCATAACCGACTTCTTCCGAACCAATATCGGCCTGACCGCTGCTTAGACCTGCTGTTTCGTATAGTTCTGCCCAGATTTCCGCTGCCTCAGTATCCTTAGGAATATTGTAGCGTTCATCACCAATGTAGCAGGTGATATAAATCCGGTTCATGTCCAGCCCAACCTCTTCGGACAGGAATTGCCACATCCAATTGATCTGCTCTTTTTTGAAATAATCGCCCAAACTCCAGTTACCAAGCATCTCAAAAAATGTCGTGTGGCGGTTATCACCGATATCATCAATGTCTTGGGCCCGCAAGCACGTCTGTGAATCAGCGATTCGCTTGCCCTCAGGGTGTGGCTCACCCAGTAGGTACGGGATCATCGGCTGCATGCCCGCACCGGTAAATAGTGTTGTCGGGTCGTCGGTTAGAATCAGCGGCGCGCGCCTAATGACTGCATGAGCCTGTTTGCGGTAAAAGTCGAGGTATTTGAGGCGAATTTCTTGAGCGTTCATAGGAGCAATTATAGCACAAGTCTCCTCAGATACTCTGGATCTTTACGAGCGTTTTTTCCGCATCAGCAGCACTGCACCGCTGATGATGGCCGCGACCCCAGCCCCGATGGCTACCAGCAAACTCGTACCGGTATCGGCTAGTTGACTGCCTGCTCGGCCTTGCGAAGCGCCCGGCTGCCCTGGTTGACTCGGCTGACCCGGTTGGTTAGGAGCACCTGGATTACCCGGCGCTGTTGGCACAGCGTTCCACTTAGCGTATAGCGTGAAGTTAGAATTTGGCATCGTATGGACGTTAAAGTCCCACTGCATCAGATAAGTTGGATCAGCGTACCACCCAGCAAAGGTATAGCCAGCCCGCGTCGGATCAGCCGGCCGCACCGCCTTGGCAGTGTAGGCGACCGTTTGAGATGGTACCGGTGAGCCTGAGCCGGTATCAAACGTCAGCGTGTAGGTCGGGCACTGCTTGGCATCGCCATTGATCGTCCAGCCGTGACCACCGTCGGCCACTGTCTTTTGCAGTGCTGCATGCGCCGCCTCCGCCGTACAATATTTCAGGCCAGCCGCACCCAGCGTCACTGGTGACTTGAGTACTGCATTATTCCAGGCAGTCAGTGTTGCGTCGTAATTTTGCACCGATAGCGCCGTATTATCAAGCATATTCGCCCCACCAGCATACGGATTACCCGTAACGTCCTGCAGCGAGGTCAGTTGCCAGCCAGCCAGCGACTGGTTGAATGCCCGCGCATTAGCCAACATCCGCACCATAGCATGTGCTTTCGTCATATTCCACAGCCCGATCGGCTGGTTGAACGAATTTGCCCACTCGAACATACTATCAGCGTATTCAAGTTTTGCAGTATTCCAGCTGGCAATTGACGAACTGCCGCCGTTATTGAACGCCCCTGCATACGCAAACATATGGCCAGCGCTCGTCACTTTTCCCATGTTCCACGAACCGATATTTTGGTTAAACTGTCCGGCGCCATGGAACATATTAGCAGTTGTCGTCACATTTGATGTATTCCATTGCCAGTTGGCACCCTCACCCTTGAGCGAGTGAGCTGTGTCGAACATACCTTGCAGGCTCGTTACGTTCGTGAGATTTGGCACGTCAGTCGCCTTGACATCCATATTCTCAGCGCCCCGAAACGCCGAGTCCATGCTGCGCCACGCACCCGTTCCCCACTGGTCAACTGACATGATTTTCAAACGATCACCGGCATTATTCACATAAATCTGCGGGAATGTACCGCCGATACGAATTGTGTGACGACCCTCGTCGCTGTATGTGCAGGTGTGACTACTGGTCACGCCCACAGCGTCAGGAATACCGTCATTGTTACAGTCAACCGTATAATTATATCCCCCGCCTGTCACCGGTATAGTAAATTGATCGGTGTTTGATACGCCCGGCTTCGTCGTGTCAATCGTCATGACAAAATCAGTATTGTTAATTGGATCAGCTTTCACTGGCTGCGTCATCGCAAGTAGCGTCACGCCACCAATACCAAGCATCATAACCCCTGCTGTTAGCGTCGGCAGCAAGCGCCCGCGTCGTTGTAAATATTTCATAAACCCCCTATTATGTTCGTGTTACTTCGTTGTACTATTACCTCAAATAATACGCGACTAAGCCCTCCATTGTCAAGAAAATCCCGCCCTCATCGCGGGCGGGAAATGTCTCAGTTTATCACGTCGTATTATTCAGCGCCTGACTCATCAGTATCTGACTGAACTGGCTCTTCTTTTGGCTGGTTTTTACGAAGCTTCTCTGGATTGCGGATGGCTTTGTGCCTATCAGCAGCTGGCTCTTTAACCCACTTTGGCAAGGCGACGCCAGCTTCTTTCAATAACTTAACAACACGTGGTGTTGGCTGGGCACCATTGTCCAAATATTTCTGTGCTAATTCAGCCTGAATATTTGCTGCTTTAGTGTGTGGATTGTAGCTGCCGACATACGCGACCACGCGACCGCTTGATGGATGGCGCTGCGCCTCTTGTACTGCCAGGCGGTACACCGGATAACCCTTGCGACCCAACCGTTGCAAACGAATTGCTAGCATGTGTAATTTCTTCCTTTTCTTACAACTCTTTGATTAATGTATTACTCCTAGAGAGTGTACACTATTTATGCGCGGTCGTCAATTCTGCCTTGAGACTGCTATTGACTTTTTTATGTCTATCTGTTATAATATCCAAATATGCCACATGAACATATCCAACCAAGAGAGATCGATGATACAGATTTTATTATTTTGGGTCTACTTGGCGAAGGCGGCTCAAAAACAGTGTTTGACACAGTCATTAATGGAAAAAGAAGAGCGCTGGCGATACCGAATAGTATTGACGATCCCGATACACAGGCAGAGAAATGGAACAGTGTATTACAAGAACCCGAAAACGCGAGACTACTGTCTGAATTAGGACTTCTCACCATTCCAGAATACGAAATAATGGTTGCTACTATAAACGGTCGGGAATTACCGGCACTAAGTATGACACCATTTTCTGACCTTCCTTTTAAGGTCTTTGGCGGCAAGGATGGAACACAGACATATACACACGGTCCACTTTCTCATATTGAACATTTTTCGGATATTTCTTCCTATATCACTGGTTTTGGCGCCGATATCGCCACGCTCACACAATCGGGAATCGTCCTGTCGCGAGACAGTATATCGTTTGCCGCTTTGCCCGATGGATCAATGCACTTGTTTTTTTATGACTTACAGGATATGACAATTAATAATTCGACTAACAAAGATAATCTTCGAGCTGGTTATTCAGGAATAATTGTCTCTATGTTAGATAACATATTCGACTACCAACAATTGAGACGTTTTGAAGAACAGGGCTACGATTTTCGTGAGCGCATGAATCTATCACAGAAACTTCAAGTAATCGCTAATTAACTTTTTATCATTGCTTGACGCAAAGTGTATAATTTACCCAACAAAAGCCGTAGCCAACAGAGTAGAAAAAGAGGAACGCCATCTTGAGGCATCCGGTGTTAATTGCCATCATGATCAATCCAGAGGCGGAGCGATAGCAACAGTAATCTATTAAATGACTTAGCAAATAATCCCGCCGCCCAAGCATTCCTCGCCGTCATATATCACGGCTGACTGGCCTGGGGCGACGGCGCGCTGCGGTTCAGACAGCTTCACCGTCACCTTCTCGCTAGCGTCGTTCATGTGCGCAACTTCCGCATCAATCAATGGCGCCCGGTGTCGCACTCGAACCTGACAGGTGCTGTCTTTTGGTGGTTCACCAATCCAGTGAACATCAGCTAAAGTTAACTCTTTCCGCCAGAGATTTTCATCATCAATTGAGCGCGATACGTAAACCTCGTTCTTCGCCATATCCTTGCCAACGATATAATACGGCAAGCCGCCACCAATATCCAACCCATGTCGCTGTCCCAGCGTATAAAACATTGCCCCGTCATGCCGCCCAACAACTACACCTGTTTGTTGATCAATGATATCGCCAGGACTCGTCTCGACATATTCTGACAAAAACTCACGGATCCCCACTTGCCCAACAAAGCAAATCCCCATCGATTCTTTTTTACCAGCCGTCCACAAGCCCCGCTCTTTGGCCATCTCGCGTACCTCAGCCTTAGTAACATCACCGAGTGGGAACATGGTCTTTGCGAGCGCCTCCGACGTCACGCGATACAGGAAATAGGTTTGGTCCTTATTGTCGTCATGGGCGCGTAACAGCCGCCCCTCGCTCGTCCTGGCATAATGCCCCGTCGCGATATATTCCGCACCTGCCGCCAACGACGCTTCCAAAAATAACTTAAACTTCACCTCTTGATTGCACATCACATCAGGATTTGGTGTCCGACCCGCTTGGTATTCGCGGATCATATAGTCAACGACATTTTGCTTGTATTCTTTCTGAAAATCAAACACCTGAAAATCAATTCCCAGCCCCACCGCCACGCGCTTGGCATCAGCCACATCTTCTGCCCACGGACAGCGCATACCTGGTAGATCTTCCGACCAGTTTTTCATATATACGCCAGTCACCTCGTGGCCTTGCTCGACCAATAGCGCTGCCGCTACCGACGAATCAACGCCGCCCGACATACCGACGAACACCCGAGCCATCAGCGCGACACTCCCAGTGCAAACAAACCGATCCGCAGCAATTCGCCGACTGCCAGCCACCACCCCCACGGCGTCAACCACCACCATGCACTCCAATGCTTGTCGTGCGTTGTTGGGCGTGCCCGCAGCTCAACATTCGGCAGTTGCGCTGAAAACTCAGCCAGCGCTCGCCGCATGTGATAGCCGCTAGTGACCAGAATGACACGCTTGATGCCACGCTGCGCTATGATGCTCGCCACTTCTTGGGCATTCTGCTTGGTGGTCTCTGAACGTTCGTCCATCACCAAGGCCGCAGCTGGCACACCCGCCGCTTCGGCTTGTTTTCTCATGGCGGCGGCGTTAGACGGACCGGATTTATCAGCTGCAGCACCAGACAAGATAATAGTCGGCGCCCAGCTAGCTTGATATAATTTGACTGCTTCGGCTGTGCGCGCTTCGGTATCGCCGCCGCTGATAACAATGATCGCGCCCGCTTTTTGGCACTGCCCTGAGCCAGGGCGCGGACAATCTTTCAAGTCATCCGGCGATAAATAATAACTCAGGCCGACAATGACCGCGACAGCAATTAACACCAAGCCGATTAACCGATGAATCACTGCGTCCTCGCCTTCTCGCGCCGCACCGCCTCAATGATTAACTCTGCCGCCTGACACACATTAGTCTCATCGTTCAGCCGCCCCAACGTCAGCCGCAGACTACCATCAATCGCCGCGTCACTCAGCCCAATCGCCGCCAAAACATGTGATCGCGTACCCGAATTAGCTGCACAGGCACTACCCGTCGCCACCAGCACACCGTGCGTTTCTAGTAAAAACACTAATCGTTCAGCATCAACACCAGAGAATGAAATATTGAGAAAATTAACTAGTGATTTTTTCTGATCAGAAGAAATAATCATATCAGGGAAGGCCGCCGTTAATTTTTTTGCTAGCATGTCACGCAGTCCCCGCAGCCGTTTTACTTCACCGCTGCGACGCTTGGCAGCTAGTTCCAGCGCCGTCGCAAAGCCAACCACGCCAGCCACATTTTCCGTGCCGCTACGCAGACCCGCCTCCTGGCCGCCACCGACAATGGTTGGCTGCAGCTTGACGCCCGGCCGTACCCATAGCAAACCAACTTGCTTCGGCCCATAAACTTTTGCCGCCGATAGCGTCAACAAATCAACCCCCAGCCGCTTAATTTTTACATCCATCAGCGCCGCGGTCTGCGAGGCATCAGTATGAAACATGAGCGGCGTTGATTCGCCATGTTCCTGACGCCGCACACGCTCACACCTCACAACTTCCGCAATTTCTTCAACGGGCTGAATATATCCGAGCTCATGATTTGCCAGCGCAATACTTATAAAACTAACGTCTGGCGTCAGCAGTTTTTTAACAGCCTGCGGATCGATGCGTCCATTGTTCATCGGCGGAATGAGCCGAACTTCCGAGCGCACTTTTGCAGAACTGATGACCGAGCTATGCTCGATCGCCGAGACTAAACTCACGCCACCCGCCGCGGTAAATGCCAAATTGATTGATTCCGTGGCACCAGCCGTCATCACCAGTTCATCCGCACCCACGCCTAGCACCCGCGCGATGCGCGACTTGGCTTCACGGTAATCACGCTTGATGGTAACCGCCGGTGCATATGGACTGGATGGATTGAAAAACTTTTCGGAAAAATACGGCTGCATCGCTTCAATCACCAACGGATCCATCGGCGTGGCAGCAGCGTGATCAAGATATATCATAGAGTATTCCACACATACTATTATACCAAGCGGCCCAGACGGCGGCTACACCGACTGCCCAGTTTTCGGATCACGATTATATAGTTGGCGCGCCACTCGTTCATGATATTCATTGACTGCCAGCACAAAGTTTTGTAATTCCTGCCCTTCGAGGTAGTTATACTGATAATTAGGCTGAATTTTCAAGATGCCCTTCGGCTGCACCTCGTAGCGCGTCGTCAGTTCGTGGCGCTTGCCGTCCTTACTCATCACTTCTTCGTGCCAAATCCACGTCGTTTTATCGAGGTTAAAGAATGTCCGCCGTACAACGTGGTCAGGCTTGTCACCAAAAATCGTTGCACCAATTTCACTCTCCAGTTGAATCAGCTCGCGCTCAGTTAATTTCTTCAGCGGCCGATCTTTACGAGTGAGTCGCAGTAGTGAGCGTGTTGATTTCGGGACTTTTGGCGCCGAGGCGGCGTGAGTAGGCTTTGCCGATTGAGACGAGCGCGAAAGGCGTGTGTTATCCGCCAAGACGAGACCAAGGGCTTTTTTGAGAATCGTTGGCATAAATCACCTCCTTTCAGGCTGCTCGTCTATAATTATTTCTATAATCCTTTGGCATGACGTCAGACGCTCTGAGTGTTCTTGCTGCATCTGTATTATAACCCACTCGATACTCCCCAATGAGCCGACCAATTGCTGTAACAGTTTGCAAACATTCCTCAACCCAGCTCTCCAGTCTTCGTCGCTCCTCTAGCGATATCTTTGCCGGCTCGGCCGTATCAGCCACCACCTCGGCACTACCGCGCACCGCCGCTTCGGATAGACGCGGCGCCACTCGCTGTGATCGCTCTGGGTGTGCTTGCCTCGCCAAATCCAGCGCTTCGGCCCGCGCCTTTTGAATCGACATCATTTCTGTGATTGGTCTTGGCTGCTGATTCATTATCTCTCCACTTTTACAAGCCAAAAAGTTTTACCGTGTTATCGGTCGCTACCTTTTCGAGGTCACGAAGCACCAGCTTGCGCTCCGCCGCCCAATACTTTGCCACCAACTCCACATATTCTGGCTTATTCAGCTTACCACGAAATGGCTTTGGTGTCAAGAACGGCGCGTCGGTTTCTAGCAATAATCGTTCCAACGGAATGGAGGCGAATAATTCCTGCTGCGCTTGGCCTTTGGTGAACGTGCTAATGCCATTCAAGCCAACATACAATCCGCGAGCAAACCCCTTGTCTAAATTGCGGCGCGTATCAGTAAAACTGTGTAGTACACCGCGCACACCATGGAAATTATCAAAAATCGGCCAAAAATCATCCCACACTGATACTTGGCCAGCTGTACCATCACGTACATGAAAACTAACCGGCAGATTATAATCCACCGCTAACTGCAGCTGCGCCTGCAGCGCCTGAATTTGCACCTCGCGCGGGCTATGATTGTAATAATAATCAAGACCGATCTCGCCAATCGCCACAATCGGTGAATCCTCTGCCCTGGCTTTCAGTAGTCGCTCCACCTCGCCCCAGCCATCTTTGCTGTCGTGCGGATGAACGCCAACTGCCACCCAGACCCAGTCGCGACTCGCGGCAAACTCCACTGCTTGTCGGCTGCTGCGCTCGTCAGTGCCAACGCAAATCATGCCGATACCCGCCGCGATTGTTTGCTGATACAGCTCCTCGCGATTGTCCGCAAAAAACTCAGTGTCGTGCAGATGACAGTGCGAATCAATCAAGCGTAAGTCTATCGCCACATTATTGTTTGTCACCGGAGTCATGACTATTTTCCTTGGGTTTCTACTTTTGGGGTGCGCGGATCAGCTGTGTGCAAATATTTGCGCGGGAACAATGGTGCCAGCTCTGACGGCACGACACCACTGGCAAACATGTCGTGAATTTTCTCGGCAGTTTGCGGCATAAATGGACGAAGCATATCAGAGACTTGCAGTAATGTTCCGCAAGCATGCGCCAAAATCTCGCCCAAATGCGCTTCCGCCTCTGGGTCCTTGGCACGCTTTTTGGCAACTTGCCACGGCTGGACACGCTCAATATATTGATTTAGTGCACGGATAATTTGCCAAATTTCATCAATTGCTAGGTTAAAATTCAAAGACTCCATGTCAGCACGATACGGCCCCATATCGTGCTCAGACTGTGGCGCGTCACCAATAACGCCAGCTTGATAACTCTGCACCATCTTTGCCACCCGCTGTACCAAATTACCGAGATCATTACCCAGCTCGCCGTTATAAGCCGCTTCAAACTTCTCCCAAGTAAAGTCACCGTCATCCTGAGTTGGCACGTGGCGCAGAAAATAATAGCGGAAAGCCTCAACACCATAGTGCGGGATGATATCAACCGGACCAACACCATTACCGAGACTCTTACTCATTTTAGTGCCTCCAACGTTGATAAAGCCATGAACTAATAGCACCTTTGGCAGCGGCAAATCCAGTGCCATCAGCATCGCCGGCCAAATCCCGGCGTGAAAACGAAGAATATCTTTACCGATCACCTGCACATCCGCCGGCCAAAACGCCTGCCATTCCTCAGCTCGATCAGGATAGCCAATGACCGTGATGTAATTACTCAGCGCATCCAGCCAAACGTACATCACCTGCGTGTCATCACCTGGTACTGGCACACCCCAGCTCAAATTTTTGCGCGGACGCGAAATTGACACATCTTTCAGGCCATCTTTCATCAATTCCAAGAACTCTTTTTTGCGAAACTCAGGCACAATTTTCATCTTGTTTGCTTCAATGGCCTGGCGAATGTTCTCCGAAAAAGCACTGGTCTTAAAATAATAATTTTCTTCGCTCAGCCGTTGGTATGGCGCTTGATGGTCAGGACAAATACCGTTATTTTCAGCCGCTTCTTTGTCAGTGACGAACGCCTCGCAACCCTGGCAATACCAGCCCTCATAAGTACCTTTGTAGATATAGCCAGCCGCAGCAAGCTTCTGCCAAATATACTGCACCGCGCTAACGTGATGCGGGTCAGTCGTGCGGATAAAGTCAGTCGCTGAAATATTCAACTCGGCAATCATGTTCTGGAAATTGCCGTGCATTTGATCAACATAGGCTTGAGGCGTCTGGTTTTGGCTAGCAGCCTTGGCAGCGATTTTATTGCCATGCTCATCCACGCCCGTCTGGAAACGTACTTCACGACCATTTTGCCGCTGATAGCGCGTCCACACATCCGCCAACATATAGTCCATGGCGTGCCCGATGTGCGGCAGACCGTTGACATAAGGAATAGCAGTAGTGATGTAGGCGTGTTGTTTAGTCATGCTACTCATTGTATCATCATCTGGAACAATTTTCACCGATATGCGTTCGCCGAGGGCTCACCCGCGCATCATTGTTACCACTGCAGTCCGGCCCGTTGTATCACCCTGAGCATGCGAAAAATAATGCGGATCGGTCATAGTGTTAATTGGTGAGATATGAATATTGCTCGGCGGTACGCCTGCTCTTTGGCAAATAGAAGCGTTGTACCCCTGCATATCTAAATAGTAGCCGTCGTGGTGTTTTTTATAAAATGGCTGCCACACCGGATCAGTTGCCTGATCAAAGTATTTCATTACATAGGTTGATTGTTGTGCACTCGGACTCATCCACACGATAATGTCTTCGGGTTTTGATCCTTCGTGGATAAATTTTTCAACCATCCGCTGCATCAAATTTGCCACCGTCGAATGCCGCCCCAAATGAAGTAATGCCAATAGTCCCTTGATCGCATCATACATCACTACAGCGATACAGTCAGCTTCAGTCAGCATTAGCGCCACGCCCGGTGTACGCGTGACCAGTGCATCCGCTACTGCATCCGGAGTATGCCGCGCTGTAGCTGCCGCATCTACTTCAACGATACAATCATAGCGCCGACCCGTTAGGTAAAGCACGCCCATGAACACCACATCTTCATATGGCACGGCTAGTTGCTGGCAAAACTTTCGCCGATTAGCAACTACTTGTGGGGCGTGCCTGCTAGCTGAACGATCGAGCATGGTCCCATCTGATCGTGACGACATTGCCACAAGCAGACTATCGTCAAAACATGTCGGCTGATCTGCCGCAATCATTGCGCCCGCCATTCTCTGAGCAGCCGCCGCCAGTCGTCAATCGCCAAATCTTCGGCACGGACATCGGGTGAAATGTCAGCCTTTTTTAGTAACTGTTCGGCGGCACTTTTGCTGATACCCAGTCCACCGCTCAGACTAGAGCGTAGTTTCTTACGCTTGGCTGAAAAACCAGCTTTGACAACACGGAAAAAATCTTTTTGGTCTTCATGATTGACTAGCGGCTCGGTGCGAGTCTTCAATACCACCACTTGCGAATCAACTTTTGGCGGCGGCGTAAAAAACTGCCGTGGCACTTCAATGTCTAGTTCTACCTGGGCAAATAGCTGCGCGCTAACCGCTAAAATGCTCATTTCACCAGGCTCCGCTACGATCCGCTGGGCAACTTCTTTTTGTACCAGCAGTACCGCCAAACTCGGCTTATTTTCTGCCGTCATTAGTTTTTCGACAATTTTGCTGGTGATATAGTATGGCACATTGGCGACTACTTTATAGCCAGCCGGCAACTGCTTCAGATCAAACTGCAAAATATCTTCGTTAATCACTTCCAGGTTTTTACCAGGAAACTGCCCCGGTAACTTGCGCGCCAAATCCGCGTCAAATTCTACCGCCACCACCCGCCCGGCTCGCGCCAATAACCGACTGGTCAAGGTGCCAAGTCCTGGCCCAATTTCCAAAACCACATCATCTTCACCAAGTTCCGCTGCCTCGGCAATTTCCGCCAGTATCTCTGGGTCGCGCAGCCAATGCTGGCCTAACTCTTTTTTCGGCCCACGCGCTGACGCCATCTAACGTCCATCTCCGTTCGTCCAATCAGTCGCTAGATCAAACCCATGTGGATGCCGCGTCGCAAACCCGCCGGTATCATACACTTTGCCAGGACCCATGCTGGTTTCCACCACCGAACAGCGCGGATAATTACCATAATTTGCCGCCACCAAAATATAACCGTCCTTGTCCACTTTGGCACCATCTGCCCGCACGGTATAACCACCACCGCCGCACGCATTGATGACGACATTCATTGGCAGGTCATAATAAGTTTCACGGTGCGCCACGCCGCGCGAATCAGTAAAGATATGCGCACCCTTCGACTTCGTCAGTGGATTTTTTGGCTTGGTGCCGATCACTTCGATTTGCTTTTTAGGTTGTTTGCTGATACTGCTACTTATTTCCTTACGGCTGATCTCA
This sequence comes from Candidatus Saccharibacteria bacterium oral taxon 488, assembly GCA_046846435.1. GTDB lineage: Bacteria > Patescibacteriota > Saccharimonadia > Saccharimonadales > Saccharimonadaceae > Nanosynbacter. The sequence goes on from CP128407.1 coordinate 532,423, forward strand.
ACACCGCGCTCGGCCTGGGCCTGGTAAGTCACGGTACGAATACCCTTTTCGCCCAGCTGCTTAATTTCCTTGAAACCAATCGGCTGATTCGCATCCTTGATCTGCTCCACTGGGAAGTTAATGTCAACCTCCTCGGTCACGGTTCGCAGTGGCGCACGAGTAATGTTCATCAGCACGTTTGTCCCATCCAGCAGCATATTATCGCTCGTCATAAATTCAACCCTATCCTCGACATATAGCGTGATCCCCGCCGCTTTGGCGATTCGCTGCGGCGTCTGCTCCGCTGTGGTAATATGTAAGCGCCGCGAACCATCAATGACCGTTACCGGCCGAGCCCGAAAAATTGTCACCGTAAATGTTGTTCCTGTCAGCTCCATATCAATGTCTGGCTTAACAACGTCACGCCGCTCATCAACCGTTACCCGCGCCAACCGTAACGCCTGGCGTACGGTGCGTGCTCGGGTCATGATCGTCTGCTCGCGGCCGCGGTCGCGAATCGTCACCAGCCGCTCCGCTGACGACTGGGCATGATTATCTTGTGCTTGGACAGGCTGAGATAGCAGTAAGCCAACCGTACCAGCCACGAAAGCCATGAAGCAGCCCAGCAGAACAACCGGCCGCCAACCTTTCTCTATGTGCCATTTCCACCAGTTCATCATTCTGCTCTAATACCTAATTAACGGACGTATTATACCACATTTATCTAATAATTACTAGTACCACCCTCTGGCTTTACTGTGTGCCACTGCCTTCTCCCATGAGCCGTATCGCTTCATCACGTAACCATGCATCCAATTCAGCGAATCAACTGGGTTGAGCGGATTTCCTGGCACTTTACTACATGGCAACGCCTGTGCGAGACCGCAGGCGCCACTCCGGCTGCGAGCGTTTGGATTCCAGCCGCTTTCTTTCTGCACCAGCCACTCGGCATAACCCCATTGGTCACGCGGGACGTTTGACGAAGATAGCCACTGATCTTTATTGCCACCGCCAGTATATGGCATAGCGGCATTCTTCGTACCGATAATTTCAACTTGTTTTTTAGGCTGTTTTGTTACTTGGCTAGCAATCTCCCAACGGCTCACCTCCTTGCCATTTTGCACCTCAATCTCATAAGTCACCATCCGCCGACCCTTTTCGCCCGCTTCTTTCACCTCCTTGTGGCCCGTCTCGCGATTGGCATCCCGTACTGTCTCAATCGGAAAAGCGACATCTTCATCAGTTGTAATCGTCTGCTTACCGTTGCGCCAAACATCCAGCCGCATACCACTAGTAATCGGCGCCTCGAGCGGCATTGATACCGTATCGTTACTGGCTAGTTGGACATGCTTTTCCTTGAGTAGCGCGCCGACGGTTTTCGCGTGAGTGCGCACTTCAGCCAGAGACCCGTAGAGATTGAGCTGGAGTGGCGTCGCGCGCTTGATGGTCAAGACTACATTCGTGCCGCTGGCAACCACGTTTTCGGCGGCATGAATATCGACGATGTCTTCGCTATAGAGTTTGATCCCCGCCGCTTTGGCAATCGCCGCCGGGGTTTGCTCCGCCGTGGTTAGCCGAATACGCGCCCGGCCATCGACTACCGTTACCGGCCGAGCCCGAAAAATATTGACGTTATATGAACTAGCGACCAGCTCTTCATCAAGTGCTGGCTCCACTACATCTCGCCGCTCGTCAACCTCAATCCGCGCCGCCTTCAGTGCCCCGCGCACCGTTTTTGCCCGAGTGATAATTGTTTTCTCGACTCCCTTATCATAGACACTCATCAGACGCTGGCCGTCGCTCCGTGATGGATGCTCGGTACCCTGCGCCAGTGCAGCATCCGCCAGCTGTATCAATGTCACTCCAAGCACGAGCAAACCGATCAAGAGAAAAATCTTCTTTGAGTGGTAGCGAATCGATAAACTCTTTTCCATAATCTCGCTCGTGGATAGCGCCACAAACTACTATGTAGTATATCAAATTTTCTCTAATCTGGCGAATTCTACATTAAGCTTCTTCGTATTACCGTCATCAAATTGTACCGTCACCGCCATGCCATCAACGTCCACCACCTCGCCCGCACCAAATTGTAGGCTTCGCACCCGATCACCCATCTCTAGACCTACATCATCAGCATAAAACACGTCATCAACTGGCGGCGCAGCAGGCGCATCCAAACCACCGCTCATCAGCCCCATTTCATCGAGAAATCGCGACGGCAGATTATAGCCAATCTGACCAAACTGCGTCCGTGAACTAGCACAGGTCACAAACAGCACCTCTCGGGCCCGCGTTATCCCCACGTAGCAGAGGCGGCGCTCCTCCTCAACATCATCCGCTTTGCCACTGTCAAATACCCGTGCGTGCGGCAAGATCCCCTCCTCCAAGCCAGTCATAAACACCACCGGAAACTCCAAGCCCTTCGCGGCGTGCAACGTCATCAAGGTTACTTCCTGGTCCGCTTGGTCATCGCTTGACGACATCAACGCCATATCTTCGAGAAATGTCGACACGTCAGCATAGGCGCGCGCCTCAGCCACCAAAACGCCGAGGTTCTCCAGCCGCTCTTCAGCCTGCACACTGCCGTCATTCACTGCCTCGCCGTAGCTGGTCTGCTCAATAATTTGTTCAATCACCTCAGCCGGTGCGCTGTTAAGCAATTGTTGTAATTTCTGCAGCAATTGACCGAATGCCTGTAGCGACCGCCTGGCACGAGTCGTCAACTCTGTAGCCTCATCAACCGCCACTAGCCCCTCAATAATATTCCGACCCGACTGATCGGTCCAGTCGAGAAATTTCGCCACGCTCACTGCACCGATACCGCGCTTTGGCAGGTTAACGATCCGCGTGAAACTAACGCGGTCACTGGGTTGATATAATAACCGGAGATACGCCAGTACGTCCTTGACGACTGCTCGATCCAGAAACCGCAGACCGCCCACAATCTTATACGGGATGTGCCGTTGACGCAGCGCGCGCTCTATGGCGTAACTCTGGGCGTTGGTGCGGTACAGTACTGCTATGTCGCTATAGGCTCGGCCCATCCTGGCCTGGCGATGAATTTCGTCAGCCACTGCTTGTGTCTCCTCGGCCTCGCTGTACAGTTGCCACAATTGCGGTGTCACCCCGCCAACCGCTTCTGTCCACAGGTTCTTGTCGGTGCGCTGGGTGTTATGTTGGATTAAGTTATTTGCCACCGTTAAAATCGCACCTGTTGAGCGATAGTTTTGCTCTAGTTTAATCACTGCCGCACCCGGAAAGTCACGCTCAAAATGAAGAATATTGGTATAATCTGCGCCGCGAAAACTATAAATTGATTGCGCATCATCACCGACCACACAGAGGTTGCGCTCTGGACCGACTAGCAGCTTGATCAGTGCGTACTGCACCGCATTAGTATCCTGATACTCGTCGATGAGAATGTGGCGAAACTGTTGCTGCCATTTGTGACGGATATCAGGCGAGGAGCGCAGTAGCTCCACCGCTTTAAGCAGTAAATCATCAAAATCGAGCGCCCCAGCCCGGTGCATAGCGGTCTCGTACGCAGCAAACAATTCAGCAATTGTCTGTTTGATGGGGCCGACCGCCTGCATCATATACTCATCGGGTGAAAGCATGTCATTTTTTGCCGCAGAAATAGCCGCAGCAATGCGGCGCGGCTTGATGTCGCGATCAGTCAGCCCACGCGATTTCATCAACTGTTTGATCAGACCCAGCCGATCATCTTCATCATAAATAATAAAATTACGACCGAGGCCAATCGACGCTCCGTCCATCCGTAGTAGTCGCACACAAATACTATGAAATGTCCCCATCCACGGCATGAAGCGTCGATCCGAGGCGTCTTCACCCAGCATATCAGCCAAGCGCTGGCGCATCTCTCGAGCAGCTTTGTTGGTGAAGGTCACCGCCAAGATGCGGCTGGGAAAAATCCCTTGCTGGCTGATCAGATAGGCGATGCGATGCGTTAAGGTTTTTGTCTTACCGCTCCCCGCTCCCGCCAAAATAAGCAGCGGCCCGCCATCATGCTGGACGGCTCGCCGCTGTTCAGGATTGAGCTCAGATAGAATGTCCATTACTTATAGTATAGCAGGAAAAAGTACGCTGCCGCACCGCCGCCAACGCCGATAAGGGCAAAAAGAATGATCAATAGAATCGTCCCGATGCCGGATTTTTTCTTATCAGGCTGAAGTGCTTCCCCGCTGGCTGGCTGGCTGGCTGCCGCATCAAACATTGGCTCTGGATCTGGTGCGATCTCGTCACCGGCGGTGTATTGCTGAGGAATATCGCCCGGAGTGTGCGGTCGACGTGGCGTCTCATCAACTGTCTCAGCGTCACTTTCGTCCATCGACTCAATCGCCATCAGCTCACTGTCTAGCTCCGATGTATCAGCGGCGGACTGCTTGGACGAAGCGCCTACCGATGTAGCATCTGCGTCGAGTTGCTCACTGACCTCGCTGGCCTCAATTTCATCAATGGTCGCCTCAAGGCTCGTACGATCAGCAGCAATGTCGGTATCGGCCGCCTCATCATGGTGTTCTACTACCTCGTCTCCGGCTTCCGCATCCGTCACCAGACGATCATCATCGGCCGTTAATTCATCCATGGTTAGTCCTTCACTATCAGCCGCCTTAGCCGGAGCGTCCTCTGCCAGTAAGCCCTCCTCGATAAAGGCACTGTCGGTACTGGCCTCAGCTTCACTGGCCATCGACTCATAATCAGGCACGTCCTTGGTATTGAGCGACACATTGTCTGACGTCAGACCTTCAGCTACGTGCGATGGATCGGGCTGCAGAACGAGGCGTGGGGGTCGGCGCTTAATCTCGCGATCAGCTGCCAGTGAGTGAGCGGTGTTATCATCCGCCATCATATCGCTTGACGCGTCCTCGGCATCTTCAGTCATGTTAACACCTTGCTGGCCGTTATTACCAGTCCGACTGGACAGATACGAGCCAGTCGGCTGAAGCGTCACGCCAGTGCGCGGCTGAGAAACGCTAGGCCCGCGCATGACAGACGATGGGTGCACAACGTCCATGAAACGGCCAGACGGTCGACGCGAAATAGCTGGTGAGGGAGCGACAGTTGACTCGTTACCGCGTTCCGTATCCGAGGAATCGTCAGTTGGTTTTGCTGCTGACGTATCGGCTGCCTTGTCCTGTGGCGCGTCTGGGGCGGGCTGGTCATTCGCCTTTTTATCTGGTGTTTTGATATCTGGAAATACCACAGCTGGTTTAGCCTCCGAGGCGGCATGTGGAAATCCATTGGCTTCCGTCGACGGTGAAGTCGTCTCCTCAGTAGATGATTTTTGTGGCAAAGCCGGTGATTCAGTCCGTGACTTATCTTGTGGCTTATCATTATTAGACTCCGAGGTTGTTGGCTGAGTCGGTAGTTCTGGTGTCGAGGTAGGCGACGGCGAGACAGGCGACGAGGTTGTCTTGAACGACGGTATCGGCTCAAGCGTCAGCTTCGAGACAGGCTTTGGCGCTGGCTTTGTAACAGAAATCGGGACAGCAGTCGGCGTCAGTGTTGCTGCAGCCGCTGGCGGCGCACTTGGAGTGTTTGATGAGGCTGATGATTGTGTTGTCTTGGCCGGGGATGGCGGCTTGCTTGTATCGTCACTCGTTGGCTCGGATGCGGGTACGGTTGCTATGGCTGAAGCTGGAGATGGAGATGGAGCTGCAGGTGCAGACACGGGCGTCGACGGCGGTGCTGGCGTCGCTGTTGGTGTAGCAGTCGGCGACGAAGGCGTTAGTGGCTTGATGGTCAATGGCGGAATCGGCGTTGATGGCGTGGTGGCAGGTGACGGTGAGGTTGACGAAGCAGGGGCCACTGGTGTTACCGACGAAGACAGCGACGGCTGCATCGACGTCGGTTCCGGCTTCTCAATCGGTTGTGGGGCGGCAGCCACTGGTGCGCTCGGCGGCGTCGACAATGACACCGTAGGCTGCGGCGCAACTGGCTGGGGTTGAGGGCTTGGCGGCGTGACCGGAGATGTCGCTACTGGCTTAGGCTGAGAAGCGGAGGCGCTAGGTTGACCAGGTTCAGGCGACGACACGTTCACCGCATCTTCAGTGGCGCTAGTCGCAGATGTTGTCGATGTCGCCACGTCCGCATCAACATCAGCCGCCTGCTGAGCCGCTTCTTTTTCTGCCCGTTTTTGCATTAGTGACGTCACTGCCCGATCAAGTTCGTCAAAATCAATGTCTGACATAAGCCCCCCTATTCCTTATGCGCCTTTTTTACTATCTCCGTAAATTGATATGCGTCCAGACTTGCTCCGCCGATCAGTAGTCCATCAAGTCCTGCCACCGCGAGGTAATCACCGGCGTTGTCAACCGAAACACTGCCGCCATACACCACGCGTACCGTCTCGGCTGCTTCTTTGCCAAATAAATGCGTAATTTGCTGGCGAATCACCTTGAGCGCCTTGGCAAGGTCACTCGGCTGCGCATACTCGCCGCTACCGATCGCCCAGACCGGCTCGTAGGCGATTACCACATGATCTATTTCCTCGGCCGTTATATTTGCGAGACCGTTTACAATCTGATCCTGGAGTACCTCACGCGTTTCGCCTAGCGTCCGCTCGTGCGCCGTTTCGCCAATACAGAGAATCGGTTGCAGTCGATTGCGCAGCGCTGCCTGTACCTTGAAACGAATATCCTTGTCGCTCTCCATAAATATATGTCGCCGCTCGGAGTGACCAATAATGACATAATCAACCATACCGTGCAAATGCGATGCTGGCACTTCGCCGGTGTACGGACCGTGATCGCGCCAGTAGCAATTTTGAGCAGCGAGCTTGACGATCCGACGCTTGACCTGCAAGCTTAAGCTCTGCAAGGTCAACATCGTTGGCGCCACCACCACCTCGACGTCACGACGCACTGGCAGCTGCTCCATGAGTTTATGTAAATACAAACTGGCCTCATGCATGGTGAGGTTCATCTTCCAGTTGCCGATAATGAGTGTTTTTCGCGTCATAATGCTTATGCTTAGTGTATCATTTTAGTCCGTGCGCGTCTAGTAAACTTTCCACACCCGGTAATTTTTTGCCGCTCATTAGCTCGAGGCTCGCTCCGCCACCAGTAGAAATATGCGAAAATTGCCTGCCATCATGTCCATCCCACCCAAGGACAAACTCCGCCGTATCGCCACCGCCAATAATTGAGGTAACGCCGTGATTTTGCACAATGGCTTCGGCAATCCGGGCCGACCCCCGAGCAAACAACCGATTGGTCGAATACCCCAGCGGCCCATTCCAGATGACTGTTTTCGCCGAGGTAATCACCGAGGCAAATTGCGCCATCGTCTCAGTGCCAATATCTAGTGCCATCTCATTGTCGCCGATCTCATCAACCAACACTTCATGACGATCACCTGATACTTCTGGAGACGACGCCACTGCTACATCACTCGGTAGCTGCAAGAACTGATCGACCCGCTCACTGCCAACTTTCTCGGCAGCACGGCGGTAGATGGCCGCAAGCACTTGCTCTTGATCCGGCTCAATCGTACTGTGGCCCATCCTATGGCCACGATAGGCGAGGAAGGTATTGGCCATTGCCCCGCCGATAAGGATCGTGTCAGCTTTATCAATCAGCCGCTCAATCAGCGCAATCTTATCAGCAATTTTCACACCGCCGATAATCGCCACTAGTGGTCGCGCTGGACGTGACATCGCTGCGGTTAGCGCAGTATATTCGTGCACCAATAGATCACCGGCAAGCCCCGGCACATATAACGTAATTGCGTGCGTACTGGCATGAGCTCGATGCACCACCGCAAAACCATCCTGCACAAAATAATCTGGCCGCACTGCCCGAGCAATGGCCCTAGCAAACACCATATCATCACGCGACTCCTCATCATAAAACCGCAGGTTTTCTAGCATCAGCACGTCGCCGGCCGCCATATGCCGCACTGCTTGGCGTAGCTGATCACCGACGCAGCTATCAACAAACTGCACCGGCCGCCCGAGCAGCTCAGCCAGTCGACGTGCCACTGGACGCAGGCTGTATGCCGGGTCGGCCCCCTTTGGCCGCCCGAGGTGACTCATCAGAACAATCTTGCAGTGTTGCTCTAGTAGGTAGCGCAGAGTCGGCAAACTGGCGCGAATTCGTAAGTCACTAGCAATCCCACCAGTCGCAGTCAAGGGCACATTATAATCAACCCGCACCAGGACGGTCAGCCCGCGGAGATTAACGTCATGAATTGTTTGCTTGAAAAATCTGCCCACCCTTTTCTCGTCCTACTCCATTGTCCGGATCTGGATATTGTCAGTCTTGCCCGGCCGGCCCGGTTGATGACCACTAACCAATACCAGGGTCACTGGATCCTCGCCAAAGTAACCTTCGGCCTTTAATTCCTCTGCTAACTTATTCGCCGAACCCAGACCGCTTGGGCGAACGTACGAGCGCGTAGCGTAGCTTAACGCTAATTTCTGGGCCGTTTTTTGGCTATCGGTAACGCTAATGATCGGCATATTTGGTCGAAAGGCACCGACATTCACCGCGGTTGCACCCGTACTAGTTTCGGCGACAATCGCCCGCGCCTTGAGTTCTGTGGCTAACCGCGCCGCCGTGTAGCTGAGCAGCGCATCATGTTTGCGACGCTTTTCACCCGACTCAACCGCCATGACATCACTGTGCTCCTGGGTATACATAATCGTCCGGCGCATCGCTTGCACTGTCTCGATCGGATATTTACCGTTGGCCGTTTCATCCGACAACATCACCGTGTCGGCACCCTGGATGACCGCATTGGCAACGTCGCTCACCTCGGCGCGAGATGGCTCAGGGTTGTCAACCATGCTGCCCATCATCTGCGTCGCGACGATGCTGAGCTTAGAATATTTACGGCAAAGAGCGATAATACGCCGTTGGATAACTGGCACGATCTCCGCCCCGGCTTCAACCGCCAAGTCGCCACGCGCCACCATAATGCCGTCACTAGCCTTGACGATCTCCTCCAGATGCTCATCAGAGATCGCTGACTTAGTCTCGATTTTGGCAATGATATACGCATCCGAACCCAGCGCCGTCAGCCGCGAGCGCAGATCGATAATGTCGTCCTCCGTCTGTACAAAACTAAGCGCTACATAATCAAAATCTTGACCAGCCGCCCACTCAATATCGGCGATATCTTTTGGCGTTAAGATGTCACCACCAAAATCGGTATCTGGCAGATTCAGACCCTTGCGGCTCATCAAAAATCCGTCATTCTGCACTTCCACCTTGATGGCCGTTGGACCAGCAATTTCACGAACGATCGACTTGATCTTGCCATCAAACATATACAGCGGCTCGCCGACTTTCATTTTCTCGGCGAGGTTATACTGGACGGGTAGATTGAAACCTCCATCATGTTCCGCAATCGACGAATCAAGCGTCAGCATATCACCAGCCCGCACCGTCAGCATGTTGTCTTTGAGAACGCCGAGGCGGATTTTTGGACCTTGAAGGTCTTGGAGAATGGCAACTGGTTTGCCCTGCTCATGACTGGCTGTGCGGATCCAGTCGATTTGCTCACGCCGCTCGTCATAACTACCGTGGCTGAAATTCAGACGAAAGCCATTGACACCGGCCTGCATAAGTTGACTAATTTTATCCTGACTCATCGTTGCCGGACCGACAGTCGCTAGGATTTTGGTACGTTTAAAAATTGTGTTACTCATCCTTTTGATTATAACACCGGTTAGGCACTGAGAAAAGATATAATCACTATTCAGAATTTACTGCCCGATATCGAGCGATTGCCTGGCGGGCTGCTTGCTGTTGAGCCACCTGCTTGGACGGACCCACACCGCGCCCCATCAGCGTTTCGCCGACGAACACCCCAAGCGTAAATACCTTATCATGATCTGGGCCTTCCTCGCCCAAAACTTTATACACCGGCGTCTGACCATCAACGCGCTGAGAAATTTCCTGCAAATACGACTTCGGATCGCGCCAGCTGCCTGATTCCAAAATTCCGTCCAACTTAACGATGATATGTTTATGAATAAAATCGCGCGCATCGTCAAAGCCGCGCTCCAGATAAATCGCGCCGATCACCGCCTCGAACGCATTGGCTAAAATCTGTAAGTGCGCCCGATCCGATCCATTTTTCTCACCCTTGGACATGCGAATCAACGGCCCGTAACCTAATTTATCGCCCGCATCGCCGATACTTTCTGTGCGCACCAGCGCCGCCCGCCACGCCGTCAAAACTCCTTCCGGCTCAGAAAAATGCGTAAATAAATACTCCGTTACCGCTAGCTCCAACACCGCATCACCTAAAAATTCCAGCCGCTCATTATGCTCGTGGACAGATTTTCGGTGTTCGTTCACATAACTACGATGAGTTAAAGCCGTAATCAGCAAATCCAAATTTGTAAACTCAAAACCTAATTTTTCGCGCGCAAACTCCTGATACGGCGCCGTATTCATGCCGCTCATTTATAGATTCTCCTGCCTGATTCGTTTCATGGCGAGCAAAATCAGCTTGCCAATATCCTCGTACTCAATTTCATCCAGCGCCTCATGGAACGTAAACCACGCCAGGCCATTCATCCAGTCTTCTTTTTGCAGTTTTTCGTCCGGATCAAGCGCCTTCATCAGGTACACTTGCTGCGAAATCAACACTAACTTATCGAGTCGGCGGTAGCGAAAATTAATTTTGCCCAGCCAACCGCACACCTCGATGTTCTTGAGGCCAGCTTCCTCACCAACCTCACGCTTGGCGGCGGCCTGCGCTGTCTCGCCCGGTTCAACGTGACCCTTGGGAATTGTCCAACGATCCCGTGCGTCTTGGTAGAGCAGAAACTCAACATCGCCCTTTTTATTGCGTCGAAACACCACGCCACCGGCGGTTGGCTCGCGAACTATTTCTTGGATTGACGGTTTTTTGCGACCGCCAAAATATTTCTTAATATGATCAAAGCTGCTTGTCTTCATCGGCATCCTCTTGAAGGGAGCGATACGCCGTGCCGAGCACACCGTTCACAAATTTCCCTGAGTTATCCGAACCAAACGTTTTTGCAAGTTCCACTGCTTCGTTGATAGCCACTTTTGGTGGCACCGCCGCCCGAGAAAACAATAATTCATACAGCCCGAGCCGTAGTACCGTCCGGTCAATTCGCGATATCTGCTCAATCGGCCATTCTGGCGCCAGCGGACGAAGCTTATCATCAAGCTCTGCTTTATGCATGGTGACGCCATCAATCAGACTTCGTACAAACTCAACATCATCGACTGACGATTTGTATTTCTCAAGATTGCGCGTCAAGATATCGGCGACATCAACCTCGCTGTCGCCAACTTCCTGGCGAAACTCAATCTCGTATAACGTCTGCAACGCGACGATTCGTCCCAAATGACGGTTTGAAGCCATGACAAAAACGTTCCTGTTCGTGTTAGTTTATTTTGTACTCTTCTTACCGGTCTCACGCTTGGTCGTCTTGACTTTAACTGGTGACGTCCCGTTGACGCGGCGTGCTAATTTCAGTACCAAGTGGCTGCGACGCAGACCGGTCTTGCGCGGGCTACTCTGCTTTTTTGGTTGTGCCATAGAAAAATCTCCTTTATTTCAGTTTATCGTAACACTTGGGCTTCATTATACCGGTTTTTGATAGATTTCTCAAGGGGATACAAGGTGGTGGCAGTGAGTTATTGACTTTATTAAGTGTTTATGATATTATTAAAGACATCATACCCAACCACTAAGCAAGGATATTTTACGATGAGCAACTTATTACACAACTGGATCGCTGAGACAACTCCAAAAACACCAGAGCAGGCAGCGAGGCGGCGCGGTACATTAGCTAAAGTGGGCGCTGCGGCCGTAGGCGTGGCAATGGTTACATTTGGGTGTAACCTTACCGCTCAGCACCTAGGTAGTGCCGAGAAGGGATCAATGGATCATGTTGCCGATGCCGCAACCCTTATTGTGGAAGGCGGCGCCCAAATACGCGATACCGGCGGAGTTACCGATGATAACCTTTTAGCAACTTTTACGTCAACGGGGAAACTAGAAGTCGCTGTGACTGATGGCGTCTGGCGTAATGACAACCCGAATAGTGGACCATGGATTTGCATAACCGAAAGCACTGCTGGCCAAGCCATGCCCGGAATAGGACTAGATCCCAACAACAAAGACAACCTCGTATGTATTAACAGCCAAGAAGCTTCCCTACTTAGTACTTAGCAGTATTAATACATCTAGACAACAATATTCACCAACTTCCCCGGCACATAAATCACCTTTTTCGGTGTCCGGGCGTCGAGATAGGCGCAAACTTTTTCGTCATCCAGCGCCCGTCGCTCAATCGTTTCTTTATCGGCGTCAACCGGCAACTCCAGCCGTGATCGGAGCTTGCCGTTGACCTGAACGATGATGGTCATCACATCGCTCACCAGATATTTTTCATCCCACTTTGGCCAGTGATTAACGTGAATGGTATCAGCATGGCCCAATTCCTGCCACAATTCTTCAGTTATGTGCGGCGCAAATGGTGCCAAAATTTGCAGCAGACTCTCCAGGGTAAACCGCCATGTTTCTGACGCTTGCATGCCATGTGATTCTTTGAACTTGTATAGACTATTGACTATTTCCATCATCGCCGCCACTGCCGTATTGAATTTTTCGTCCTCGATATCGCGGGTGACTTTCTTGATAGTGAGGTGAGTGAGGCGCAACAGCTCCGCGACTACATCACCATCCTCCGCCAGAGTACACTCTTCGCTCAAATCTCCACTGGAGATTTCTCGCGAGCGTTCGGCTGAAGTGTCCGCTATTCGCGAACACTTCACAGCCTCTGTCAGAGGAGGTAATGTAGCCGCCTCAACAAACTCCTGTACCACATTCCACACTCGGTTTAAGAACCGATACGTCCCCGGCACCCCGCGCGGATCCCATGGTGCATCCATATCATACGGCGCGATAAACATTTCATATACGCGCAGCGCATCAGCACCATAACCAGAGTCCATAATCTCCATCGGATCGATAACATTGCCCTTGGACTTACTCATTTTTTGACCGTCTGGCGCCATGATGTAAGCATTGTACATCATTCGTTTGAACGGCTCCGGTGTCGGCACTAGACCGAGTTTATAGAAAAAGCGCATCCAAAAACGACTATACAATAGGTGTGCTACCGCATGATCGGCGCCATTGTAATAATCGACTGGCGCCCAGTGTTTGATCAGCTCTGGATTCCACGCCTGCTGGTCGTTGTGCGGATCGAGATAGCGTAGGAAGTACCAACTGGAGCAGGCATAGCCGTCCAGCGTATCAGTTTCGCGTCGCCCCTCATGCCAATTGTCGCCCGCTGGCTTTGGCTCGGTGATTGGCACAGTTTTACCCGTTTCAACATCAACCCACACGCGCACCCAATCATCAACTTGTGCCAGGACCGACGTATTGCCACCCGTTGGTTTGAAATTCTCGACTTCTGGCAGAATCACTGGTAAGCACTCATCCGCCACAGCAATCGGCTTAAAGCCATCAACATGCACCATCGGGATTGGCGCACCCCAGTACCGCTGGCGAGAAATCAGCCAGTCACGCATTTTGTAAGTAGTTTTACCACGACCAGACCCCTGCTGCTCCAGCCACGCTACAATTTGTTCGCGGGCATCTTCACTCCGCGTACCGTCGAATTGCCCAGAATTGATCAACTCGCCTTCACCAGTGTAGCAACCAATATCTGCCGAATCCTCTGGCTTGTCAACCACCTGAACAATTGGCAGATTAAATTTCTCAGCAAAGGCAAAGTCACGTTCATCATGCGCCGGCACTGCCATGACTGCACCCGTGCCATAGCCACTCAGTACGTAGTCAGCCACCCAAATTGGCACTTTCTGGCCGTTGACCGGATTGATAGCATAACTACCAGTAAATACGCCAGTTTTATCTTTATTTTCCTGGCGCTCAACGTCGGATTTCTGTTGTGCCGCCATCACATAGGCCTCAACTGCTTGGCGCGTATCAGCATTAACCAGCTGAGGTACCAATGGATGTTCTGGCGCCAGTGCCACGTAGCTGGCACCAAACAGAGTATCAGGGCGCGTAGTGAAAACAGTGATGACATCGTCGCAGCCTTCAACCGCAAACTCAACCTCCGCACCGACCGACCGGCCGATCCAGTTTTTCTGCATGGTCTTGACCATGTCCGTCCAGTCTAGGTCATCAGTCGCCTCTAGAATCTCATCAGCATAGGCCGTAATGCGGAAAAACCACTGTTTGAGGTTACGCTTGGTCACAGGATTGCCGCAGCGCCAACATTTGCCGCCCTCAACTTGCTCGTTAGCTAGCACCGTATTGTCAGTATCACACCACCATTGCGGCTGCTCTTTTTGGTATGCCAAATCGTGCTTGTATAGCTGCGTAAAAATCCACTGAGTCCACTTGTAATACTCAGGGTCGGCAGTAGAAATCTCCTTTGACCAATCATAACCGAAGCCGAGGCGCTTCAACTGAGCAATGAAATGAGCCTTAGCTTCGTCATGTGCTACCCGCGGCGTTTTACCAACCTTGATAGCGTAATTTTCCACTGGCAGTCCGAAGCTGTCCCAACCAATTGGATGATAAGTATTATAGCCCTGTTGGCGCTTGAGGCGCGCTTTAATGTCGGCAAACTGAAACGTCCGACCATGGCCTATGTGAATGCCAGCTCCAGTGATGCCGGGGAGCATACTGAGGCTGTAATACTTTGGGCGCGTTGTATCACTAAGATCAGTGACATAAGTGCCGTCAGCCTCCCATTTATCTTGCCATTTTTTCTCAATTTCCGTCGGATTGTAGCGTCTCATACTCCTTAGTATATCATCTCTCGACGCTAGTGTCGGTGTCTTCATCGTTCTCATCCGTGGAGGCACCACCCCTAGCAAACGGCGGTATTGGTGATGAGCCGGCAAAATCCCGAAGTACTGATTTAAGATTATCGGCATCTGACGGTATATCAATTTGCTCTGACTTACTGTAGTCGAACGTCATGTCCATAGTGAGATCCCGATCCTTGTCGCCATCTGAGCCGCGCGCCTTGATTTCGAGCGCTTTAAGCTGGTGCGACCACGGATCGACCCAGATGCGTATAGTGGGCAATCTCTTTGACGACGTAGTTTTATTTGCTGTATTGAATACTTTGTCACCATAGCATTCCTTGATTTTCTTGCCAAGTTTTGTATCCCCTAGGGAGTCGACAAATGCGCGTAGTTTGTCTGACATTTTACTGTCCGAAGCTAAATCAATTTCAAAGCCAGGCACACCATCACGCGGCTCGACCTTAGCGTCCTTTTTGACCGTCACAAAGCTGTTTTTGCGATACGCGTTGATCAGTTCGCTACGCACCTGCTGGTCACCATTGATCAAATCAAAGATTTCTTGAGAGCACGTGTCTTTGTTTGTATGTGATGCTCCAAGCTCATCAAATGATACCTTAAGCCACTTGCCTTCAATTTTGTTAAGTTTTTCATCAAGCTGTTTGAGGATCTGGTCGCGTATCATCGTCGACCGCGTATCTGGTAGTACTCCCCGGCTTCGAGCCTTGATGATCGTCTCTACCATCTGGCGCACGATATCTTTTAGATGTTCGCTCTTAATATAAATCGTGCCTTTGCCGTCAGCCACCATTGTGAAGATGACGTCTTGCTGGATCTCCATGCCGTTGATCGCTAATGTAATGGTAGCCTCGGTTTTTGATTTTGGTGGGTCAGCAGCGGCTTTGAGCTTGACATCAATACGATTACCGTTGCCGAGATTCATGACGAGTTTACCCGAGGAAACCACCTTTTTGGTCTGAAATGAATTAACCACTGCATCAGTCACCATCCTCTGCGGATCTTGCCACCAGAAAAAGTACAACAGTACCGCAGCAATAGCCAGCAGCAATACGACCGAGCCGGTAACAATACCGATGATGAGGCCGGTTTTCTTTTTTGGCGGCATAACCGAATTCATGATCGGTGGTTGCGATGTCGGCGATGCTGGTCGCGCCGGCGTCGATGCAGGCTGATCAGCCTGTGTGGGCGGAGTCGTTGTCGACTGTGATGAGCTTGATGTGCCCGTCGACTGCGACGCTGCCGGCGATGTTGACGCAGCGGCTTTATCCGCTGGCGTTTTCTTGTTATTCGTACCCTCGTCGTCCATATTCCTCCTTGTTATACTTTCATTGTATCACTATCCGCGAAAGCGCGAGAAAAATTCATTTTTTCGCTTAATCCAGCCAGGTGACTGGCGCACTAATTTTTTCTCATCCTCGGTGCTGTGTAGATTAATTTTAATCGCTTCCTCGAGCCAAACACCCCCGCTCGAACCTTTGAAGAGAGCCACGCCGCCCGCATGAAGTTTTTCGCGTACAAATCCGCCGGCCATCAGCGCATCACGACACTCCTTGACCTGACAGCCGCGACGACGTGCTACCGGCGCCAGGTATTGATTAGCCACCTCGCCAACGGTCACTACCCAATCCAGCTCGTCTGGCGAACACTGAGCGCCGAGCTTCGCATGACCGGCCTGCGTATCCTTGCGTAGCCCATTCATATTACCAAACACCACGATACGCTGCGGCACCTCGAGACTGTATAGCGTTTGTAGTGCCGACAGTGCTGTCAGTGGTGATGAGCTATAGCTATCATCAATCAAAATCGTCTGATCCGCACCACGAAGTACCTGCATCCGACCCGGCAACGAACCTAGCTGGCTCAAACCCTTTTCAATCAATTCTTTCGTCATACCCATCCGCACCCCGGCGAGCATCGCCACGACCGCTGGCCGCAGATTATGCTCACCAAGTAGCGGCAGCGTCACTGCGATGCCATTAGGATATTCCGGGCCGATAATCTTGCCGACATAACCGTGCTCCAGCGAGAAATCATGCTGCTCAAAATAATACTCAGCGACCTCGCTGGTACCATATGTCGTCATCTGGGGATTTGTCAAAAACGCAGCAAATCGACCATCAATGTCATCACGGTTAATGGCCGCAAAGCGAGCATTATTCGCCAATGTCAACATCTCGCCAGCTACCTCTTCGACGGTATGTTCAACCCGCATGCGGCCAGAGGTGACTGACGTCACAACGGCCATGTCCGGCAAAATAACCTGCTGAAACCACGCATTAAAACCAGGCTGCATCGGGCTGAATTCTTGGACGATGACATGAGCTTCGGGATGCTCGGCGCGAGCACGTTTCTTGACAGCTCGCACCATCTTGCGGCGGTGCCAAAATCCCCACTTCTCCTCCGGACGATTCTCGGGGTAGCGCACACCCATAATCTGTAGAAGGGTTTGTAAGTGCGACGTTGGCTCAGCAGCGTGCATGGCGACAGCAAACTGCTGCGATAGCACAGTAGCGATCGCTGTTTTAGCGCTCGTTTTACCAGCACTCCCGGTCACTGCGATCAACTTGACATCAGCATGGTCGGCAAAAAATTGCCGGACATAGCGTATCATTTTTTTCTCAAACGACTTCTTGAACATCCCCTTTATCATACCATAAGCGCTGTCAAACGCGCCACTTGACGAATAAAAAAGAGCTGTTACGCGCCCACCCGGGGCAATTTCGTGTGTTTGTTTTGGATGGCAGCATAGGAAACGCCCCTATGCGTACCAGCTCTGACGATATTATGCGCTTTTTTGTTAAAAAGCACAAGGGGTTTGATCAATATTTACCTACAATTGTTTGGCGAAGGCATTAGTGCTACGCACGACCGCACCTTTTTTCAAGTAGAATCGCTGCGCCGCTTCGCGTTCTGGGCGCGATGTAAACTCCAGTTTTTGAGCGCCCTGCTCGCGGCCCCAGTCAATGACAGCGTCCCAGAGTCGAGAACCGATACCCTTGCCCTGTACCGTTGGGTCAGTCACAAAATCATCAAGGTATATCTTGCGCCCAGCAGCCGGCCCAAGCAGCAGTGCTGCTGTTGCCATGCCGACAATCTTGCCCGATAGCCGCGCCAATAGCAGCACATGACTTGGCGAGTCAATGATCTGCTGCAATAACTCAGCATCAGCTGGGTGAGGCTTACTAGTGAGTGCCGCGATGAGGTTAGTGATGTCTGCCACATCAGCTTCGGTGATATGGGATGCGCGTTCAATTGTCAATTCGTCCATGCTTCCATTATACTATACCCATGAATCAGCACATACGAGACTTGGCAAAAATTTTAGCTTCAAATCCGCCGCGCGTGGTGTTTCCTGAGGGCAATAATCACATCATCCAGCAGGCAGCACGCGCACTAGAAGAAAGCGGCGCAGTGCAGCCGGTGCTGCTTGATGGGAAAGAGGACGCTATCAGTCGCGGTGCGACGATGCTAACGAGCGGCGAGGCTGACGTTATGGTGGCTGGGATTGATCATCCAACGAAAGACGTGCTGCGAGCTGGGCTGAAAATTGTTGGACTAGCGCCCGATATTCGGTATGCGTCTAGCTTTTTCGTGATAGACGTCCCACAGTTTCAGGGTGGCGAACAGGGCCTACTGCTCTTTGCTGACTGCGGCATGAACATTCAGCCAAACGCCGAGCAGCTAGCGGCGATTGCCATGACCTCAGCGGGTAGTGCGGCGTCGCTTGGCTGGGAGCCACGCGTGGCTATGCTGTCATATTCGACGAAAGGCAGCGCTGGCGGCGACAGTGTCGAGCTCGTCACGCAGGCACTGCAACTCGTCAAGACAGAACAGCCCGATATACTCATTGACGGTGAACTGCAATTAGACGCAGCAATCGTCCCGGCTATCGGCCAGAAAAAGTCACCGGATAGTCCGGTTGCTGGCAGAGCTAATGTCCTTGTGTTTCCTGATCTTGATTCTGGTAATATCGCTTATAAGCTAGCCGAACACCTGGCTGGCGGCCATGCATACGGGCCGATCTTGCAGGGTTTTGCTCGGCCAATCAGCGACCTATCTCGCGGCTCTAGCGTTGATGATGTGATTGGTGCCACGCTTATTACTGCCAGTATGGCGCGAGCGCATTCCTAGCAACGAGCGACACTACTGCGTGATATACCACTGCGCAAATTGATGCCATTGCTGCAGCGTATCAGTCTCAACCGCCAAGCCTTGATCGCGCCGATCAAACACCTCGGACATCGTCAAACCGTTACCGCCATCCATCGTAATAATCTTGTTGACCGACGCACCACTCTTGCCACGCGGCGGAGCGACAAACTTCCCCGGCTGATCAAAGATAAACGTCTGTAGATTATGCCCGTCGTAATAGGCGACAATGTCATGGAGAATAATATGCCAATCATCTTTGTCGCGGAGTAAAGCCAAAAAATCCTCGGGCGTCAACCAGTGTGCGATATCCTTCATATAACCACCGGGAAAGCCACCGAGCGCGGGCACTTCCCAATTACTATCGTTGACAACAACCGGCTTGCCAGCCCTCTCGTACGCTGCCCGAACCTTAGCCTCGGTAATTTTTAATGGATCACGGTGCTGGATCTCATCAATATCTAGATTAATAATCTCCACCGCTATGTCGTATTAACTCAGCGTGGCTGTCGCTTCCTCGATTTTACGTGGGTTACCAGTGACGAGATTGATGTGTTTTGTCATGGGGTTTATTATAGCATTTCTTATTTTAGTGTAGCCGTAGCACTGGTTTTGCCATAGGGAATCCTTCGTCAACCAACCTCACTCAGCGCCTTTATAATATCCTCATCCCGTGAGACCGCACGAACGTTTGGTAGTTGTAAAAACCATTTCGGGTTATCATGAACGACGACCACTGGTTTACCAAGCGCTATCGCCATGCCAACTTCGTAGCGTGCGCTCTCCTGGTCGGATTCCCATAGATATACCAAAACATCGGCAGAACGAACAGCCTGAACTTCATCTTCCGGGCCGAAATTTGTCTCGTCATCTTTGTAATTATAGTACCAATTACACGGAATGCTATAGCCGGAATCCTCTAGGATTTTTGCCACGCGATTCGCCCTATCGAGATTTTTGCCAGCTAGATAGATCACTTTCATATATAAATAATAGCATGTATTTATTCAAGTGTGGTGAGAAATTGACGGACGGTATCAATTGGCTTGAAAGTGCCAGCATCCTTATCCGGTGTTAATTCGGCGCGCGTTTTGCCACCATAGCCATCCGGACAAAATATTTTATCCCAGCCAAAACCGCCGCTGCCCACAGGATGCTTGGCGATGACACCACCAAGTTCAGCGCGGAACAATTTGATCTGCTCACCATCGTAGTAGCCAAACACACACGCCGCCACCGCCGATCGGTCGTCAAAACCATCAAGCATCCGACAGAGATTCTCTAAACCGTTCGGCGCCTCGACAAAAAACTTGATGAACGGACCCGGCAGTCCACCGAGCGCCGTAAACTCAAGCGCCACGTCTTCGACCAAAACCGGACATTTGGCAACTACATACGCCTGGCGAACCTTATGCTCAACAATCTCTTCCAAGCTCGTTGATTGAATTTCCGTTAAATCAACTGCCCGGTGTGCTAGCGGCAAGCCCAGCACGCGCGCTAAAGCATCTGCTTTGTGTTGATTGCTAGTGATAAACGTAACGTTTTTTGCCATATTCCTATATTAGCTCTTTTCTTCACGATACTTCCCTGGCTGGGCACGCAGTATTTCCACCCATCTACTGTCATCTATAAAATCATTGTATTCAATATAGTGCCGATTATCAAAGCCACCATTATCCTGCTTTTTGCGCGCCATTTCTTCTTGAACTTGCTCTATAGAAAAGCCAAAACCCTGGCGCAGCGCGTCAACGACTTCCTGCAAATCAGCCAGCTCTTTGAGCGATTCATCACGCTGATTATCGTCCAGCGGAATTTCGTCTGCCTCCTCGTGAACCTTGCGGAGCAACTCGCGGCGAAACTCTTGTTTGTCTAATATGCGGTACTCCGTATGTAAAACCTCCTCGTCGTCCAGACATTTTTTCACGACTTTATCGCGAACTAGTTTTTGTAAGTAAAATCGGACCATCTAATTACCTCCGTTGGTTACTGTTTCAACGCCGTCTTCATGCACCACCTCATCAATCGTAATTTCCTGAATATGCTTGTCGTTACGAAACGCAAAAAATCGGACGGTTTTATGTTGCTGCCAGGCTTGAACTATTTCCGCCCGCACACCATCAGCAATATCGCCAAATACCCACAGTTCATCAGCGCGCGCCACCAACGTGTTATTGGCGCGCCGTACCGTATCGCGCTCTACCGCATCGAGCAAAAAATAATCAAAACTGGCAAATGGATTAATCGGCACAACGCCCTGGTCAAGCACAAATTTCGTTACGAAAAATCTCATGTAAAAATATTTCTTAGACATCGCCGTGAATACAACCATGTCGGCGGGTTTGATAGTGAGGGCGCGATGTGGTTGCTGTATCATGGTTATGCCTCCGTTACTGTATGAGTTCTAATAATGTTTGCTCGTCAATAATTTTGGTGCCGTATTGTTCGGCTTTTTTCAATTTACTGGCACCGACCTTGCCGCCGGCTACTAAATATGTTGTATCTTTTGCAACAGCGGTTTGGAAGGTACCGCCAAGATCACGGATTCTTTCAGCAGCAGTATCGCGACCCATCGATTGCAAGGTGCCGGTGATGACGAAACTTTGGCCAGTTAGAATGCCGGATTTTTTAGTAAATTGTGGCGTCACGCCAAGGTCGGCAAATTTTTCAAGCAGCCCTACATTATCCTCATCAGCGAACCACGCCACGATCGACTCAGCCACAATCTCACCCACGCCGTCCACTTCGCGTAACTCATCAATAGTTGCCTGGCTTAGCTTTTCAACACTTTCAAAGTGGTTCGTAAGGTCAATCGCTGTCTGTGCGCCGACATGACGAACACCGAGGCCGAACAAAAATCGTTCCAACGCTGGCTGCTTTTTAGCGGCAATGGCATCGATGAGCTTTTGTGCGGAAATATCAGCAAAGCGCTCTAGTCTCAGTAAATCATCTTTCGTCAACCGGTAAATATCCGCCAAATCATTGACCAGCTCAGCCTCGACCAGTGCCTCGACATTTTTCTCGCCCAGTGTGTCGATATCTAGGGCACCTTTGGATGCAAAGTGTGCCAGAGATCGCTTCAAAATCAGCGGACCACTCAAACCTTTAACGCGGTAGACTGCCTCGCCCTCTGGCCGCACAAATGCTAGTTCTGGATATTGGCGCGCCAGCTCTGCTGGATAATCAATTGGTTTAGCATCTGCCGGTCGCAATTCTTTTAGCACAGTTTGCACCTGCGGGATGATGTCGCCCGCCTTAAAAATTACCACCGTGTCACCGCGCCGCACGTCCAGCCGAGCAATTTCATCAGCATTATGCAGACTAGCGTGCTGCACCGTTGTCCCAGCCACCACCACCGGGTCGAACACCGCTACTGGCGTGGCCGCACCGGTTCGACCGATGGAGATAACGATATCACGGACGATGGTTGTGGCTTCTTCGGCGGCAAATTTATACGCCACTGCGGCTCGCGGTGTCTTGCCAACGATGCCCAGCTCGGCAAACTGTCGCCGGTCGTTAAGCTTGATGACCGCTCCGTCAGTATTAAACTGCAGTGACTGACGCAGCTCATCTAGATGATTAACATAGCTCATCACCTCATCCAAGCCATAGACAATTTGCGTCTGCCGACTAGTGGTGATACCCAGCTCGTTCATCATCTGATAGCCAAATGCAATCGTCGGCGTGTCCTCGAGGTTGTCACGAATAATGTCATAGCCAACAAAATTGAGCGGACGTTCTGCCACCAGTTTTGGATCAAGCTGACGAATCGTCCCCGCCGCCAAATTACGCGGATTCGCAAATTCAGGCTGACCGGCCGCTCGCCGACGCTGATTTAATGCTGCAAAGTCGGCCTTGTGCATCACAATTTCACCACGAATCTCCGTCCGACCGCGCAAAAAATGAGCGAATCGCTGGTTGGCGCGCAGTGTCAGCGGCACATTCTGAATCGTACGCACGTTCATAGTCACGTCTTCACCAACTAATCCGTCGCCGCGCGTCACTGCCCGCGTCAGCACACCGTCCTCATAAATTAGCGCGCAGGCCAGGCCATCCATCTTGATATCACACAAAAATTCTTCAGTGATATCACTACGCACTTTGTGCATACGCTCTATCCACGCCGCAACTTCCGCCCGGTCAAACACGTCCTGCAGCGAAATCATTCGCGTTTGATGCTGAACCTTAGCGAATTTACTGAGCGCTTTTCCTGCCACCCGCTGGGTTGGGCTGTCTGGTGTGATAAGTTCAGGAAACTGCTCTTCTAGTTGCGACAGTTCATGCTTCAGGCTATCAGCCGCCGCCTCGCTCATGATCGATTCGTCGAGGACATGATAGTGATAGCGATAATCATTGATCAGATCTCGCAGTTTGACAATTCGTTGCTCGGCCGCCTGCCTATCAAGCTGGCGCACTGTCATCAGCGACGACCTTTCGGTAGAATAGATAGATGTAGCACGCCGAGGCAACAATCGAGAACGCCACCAACATCAACGCCACGAGCGGCACCAGCGGCAACCAGTTCAACGCCGGTATCACCGTTTTGAGTGCGCCATCAATCGTAATAACCGGAATAAGCACCGCCGCCCAAACCACGGCGAGCACCACCAGTAGCCACATCAATCGCAGCAAGATCCGCATCCGCCGCCCTAGTACAACGTCTGAAGCCAGTCGCGCTGCTTCCAGTGGATACATCCCCGGTAGGGTAATAATTACCATAGCGAACAACGTACTCGTCAGCCAATATATCGACAAGGTGACGATTAATATGGTGGCGCCGGCCGCCAACATCAACACCACCGTCTGCTGCAGCATGCCTGACGTGTCGGCTGCTCCGTAAATAATGACCGCTATCGCTGCTGGTAATAATTGAATGAGCGCGATAAACACTAGGACCGACAGGGCGATGACCGGCGCGCCCGCATTATACAGCCCATCACGAATCTTTGGACGCTTACCGACAATTACGCCGCGAACCAGCCAAATTGTCGTCAGCCATATATACAGCCCGATCAGCGCGCCAATAACCTGCTGCGACGATCCAGCGCTACTTGCCGAGTTGCCGAGCTGATTGGTAACCACGCCAGCAAATAGCATCAACGTTGGCACGATAGTACCCAGGGCGCCCCCCTGATTCGTTCCATTGATCGTATCCTTTAGCTGCTGATACGTATCTTGCGAAATCAACCCCGACAGCAGCACACCCAGCACCGCGTATATTGCCGCCAATCCAACGAAGATCCGCCAGTGCTTTCGCATCAGTTGCCATGCTTGTTTGGTCAGCGCAAAGTAGCCTGGCAACTTGAGCGAACGACGATAGTCACGTCGCTTGGTCACTCGAAAACTACGGTGCGGCCGACGGCGGAGAAAGGCTTGGCGGCGCTGCGTTAGTCGCTGCCAAGCCTTATTAAGCCTCTCTTTTAACGATACTGTTTTCTTTGTCGCGGCGCGACTATCTGCTTTTGAAGTTGCTGGTTTACGCCGCGTGGTGTGTTGTTTTTTGGTTGACTTCGTCATGATTACATCTTCGTTGCATTACTTCGCAGACGTGCGATTCGATCTTCTAGTGGCGGATGGGTGCTAAATAACTTTGAGAAAAAGCCAGGACGCAGCGGATTATTCATAAACAAGTTCGCTGTTGAAGTACTCTGCCTGCGCATTGGCCGACCATAACTTTGTAATTTCTCCAGTGCCATCGCCAACCCCTCCGAGTCGCGAGTCAAGAGCGCGCCCGAAGCATCCGCGAGATACTCGCGCTGGCGGCTGACTGCCAGTTGCGTAATCGTTGCTAAAATCGGTGCCAAGATTACTACTATAATACCCACGATGTAGACAATCGGGCTGGTATCCCCGTCATCATCATCGCCATATATCATCATCCGGAGTGCGATATCAGCAAGCAACCCAATAGCACTCACCAACCCAAAGGCAATCATACTAACGCGAATATCGTAATTACGCACATGACTCATCTCGTGCGCCATCACCGCCTCGAGTTCGCGCTTGTCCATAATTTCCAACAGCCCAGTAGTCGCACCGACGATAGCGTGCTTTGGATCGCGGCCCGTCGCAAACGCGTTTGGCGCTGGATCGTCAATAATGTAGACTTTTGGCATCGGCATGCCGGAAGCAATCGCGAGGTTTTCTACTACTCGCCACAGCTCCGGCGCATCCTTCTTTTCAATCTGCTGCGCACCGCTCATCGCCATGGCCAATTTACCAGCGATATAATATTGTAACCACGCATAAAGCAGCGCACAACCGACAATGATCAACGACAATGAATAGTTCCGTAGATACATACCGACCAGTACACCGATTACGCCGATAATCGCCACAAACACTGCCATGATCAGCACGGTGTTTCGCTTATTATGAGAAATTGCACTATACATGTAGTTATTATACCAAAAACCGCCCGCCGAAAACAGGCGAGCGGCCTAGTTCAGGCAAAGATTATCCTGCCTTAGAATTTCACCTCGACTGGATTCTCAACACTTGCTCGATCAGCAACCTCAAAGAATTCTTTTGCCTGGAAGCCGAACATGCCGGCAACCATGTTAGCTGGGAACCTTTGAATCCTTGTGTTCAAATCGCGAACGCCGCCATTATAAAAGCGACGCGATGCCTGAATCTTATCCTCAGTGTCAACCAGTTCTTGCTGTAGCTGCAAGAAGTTCTCATTAGCCTTCAGTTCCGGATACGCCTCAGCGACAGCGAACAGGCTCTTTAGGGCACCCTCTAACATATTCTCCGCCTGAGCCGTATCAGCCACGCCTTTGGCACCCATAATAGCCGACCGCGCTTCAGTAACCTTTTCAAATACTTCTTTCTCGTGCGTGGCGTAGCCCTTGACTGAGTTAACCAGGTTTGGAATCAAGTCAGTCCGGCGTTTGAGCTGGACAGTGATATCACTCCATGCTTCCTCGACGCGGTTACGCAGCGTCACCAGTCCGTTGTACGTACCGATCAAAAACGCCACGATCAGAACGATAACGACACCAACGATAATTAAGGTTATTATTACTGCATCCATGTTCTATTCTCCTTATGGTTAGTACCTTATACACATAATTATACCATACACACGAGTCGTATAGTGGCAAAATCATGCCAACTCATTGTTGACACGCAGCTCATCATAGTCGTATACTTATTCATATAAATCATATTTATATGAAAGAAAGGAATTATATGACAAAACCAAAGAGTAGACATGCTTGGACAGTCAAGGTTGGCGAACGCGGGCAAATTGTGATACCCAAAGAGGCACGAGATATTTTTAATATCAAGCCTGGCGATACACTTATCATGCTCGGCGACAAGCAGCAAGGAATTGCTATTCCGACTAAGAATAAAGTCATTGATACAATCACCGCCGTACTCAATGATACGGAGATGAAATCATGAATGCAATCACTGCGACCAACTTAACAAAACGCTACGGTGACTTTGTCGCAGTCGACAGCCTTAATCTATCAATTGAAAAGGGTGAGTTATTTTCACTACTCGGTGTCAATGGTGCGGGTAAGACGACACTGATTAAAATGTTATCTTGCTTAAGCCAACCAACACAAGGTGATGCTATTTTACTCGGCAATAGTATTACCGAAAAACCTCAGGCAGTCAAACAGATGATCAACGTTTCACCGCAAGAAACTGCTGTAGCTGGTAATTTATCAGTCCGCGAGAATCTCGAACTGATCGCTGGACTCTACGGACAATCTGCTCATAACGCCAGTGAGAGCGCCTCGCGTATGGCAAGCCAATTCAAGCTCGAAACTGTCGAACATAAAAAAGCTAAGCATTTGTCTGGCGGCATGCAGCGACGCCTGTCGATCGCCATGGCACTCATCTCAAATCCAAAAATATTATTCATTGACGAACCAACGCTAGGTCTTGATATTTTCTCGCGCCGTGAGTTATGGGAGGCGATCCAGTTGCTCAAAGGTACAGTGACGACACTGCTCACAACCCACTATCTCGAGGAAATTGAAGCATTGTCTGATCGTGTCGGCGTTATGGCGCGCGGCAAGCTCGTGGCGATCGGTACAGTAGCAGAACTGCAAAAACAAACCAATACGCGCACTCTCGAGGATGCGTTTGTCGCACTTGTAGGGGGTATTCGATGAGATCATTACTATTTGCTAAACGCTGTACGAAAGAAGTTGTACGCGATCCGATCAATCTATTCTTTGGATTAGTCTTTCCACTCGTTTTGCTTGGACTACTTTCTATTATAAATGTCAGCATTCCTGCCGAAGCCAATAATACTATGTTTGCCATCAAAAATTTGGCACCAGGTATCGCAATGTTCGGTACGGCATTCCTAGCACTATTCTCAGGTATGCTCCTAGCAAAAGACCGAACTTCATCATTCCTGATGCGTCTGTTTACCTCGCCTATGACAGCCCGAGATTTTATCATTGGATACACAATTCCGATGATTATCATTGCTACCATGCAGGCAGTGATTACCCTCGTTATCGCCTGCTTTATCGGGCTCGACTTTTCAGTGCATATTATTGGGGCAATGGTTATTACAACGGTAACGTCGCTTCTATTTGTTGGATGTGGGTTATTCTTCGGCAGTCTCATTAACGAGCGAGCAGTTGGCGGTATATGTGGCGCCCTGCTCACCAATGTCGCTGGCTGGCTGTCGGGCGTATTTGTCCCGGTTGATCTCATCGGTGGTGGTTTTAAAATGGTTGCGGAAGCACTGCCATTTTACCACAGTGTTGCCGCCATTAAAGGCAGCATTGAGGGGAATTGGCAAGTCATCACACCACATCTACTGATCGTTTTGTGTTATACCACCGTTATCTTCACACTCGCTATCTATATCTTTCGGCGAAAGATGACCGGACGAAACACCTAATTTATCTGGGTCTGGCACCCTAGAATTCAACTATCCATAACGAAAGCCGCCCTTTATCGGCGGCTTTTGTAACGATTGTGGTGCACGAGGCGGGAATCGAACCCGCACGACTTTTGGTCAAGGGATTTTAAGTCCCTCGCGTCTACCAATTCCGCCACTCGCGCATACCTCCATAGTATACTATATTTATGAAGTAAAATGTACACCCTACGCGCCAACATGGTGTAGATGGTTGGCCTAAGAACGAGATAACACTGACATCTTGCTGCCCAGTATGCCAAACGAAAAATCTGCCAAAGAAATTCACCTACTACATAATAAAGACGACTGTACTTTTTTACTTTATTAACGCTTTTATTTTGAAAACTAAGCAAGAAAAACAGTAAACCTTTCTCGATTTACTATCTCAAAAATTGTTCTATTCAATGAAGCAATCTGTTATGTTTCATCGTCTTTGTACCTCCTGTATCCATCAATACCACAATAATATCGTTGACAATCATGTATATAAATGTTGCTGCCAAATTCCAATGTGACGCACTGTAGATTGTCCTCATTTGACATACTACATCTAAAATGCCGTCACCCAAAAACATATTCCTGCTATAAATGAAATTGGAGTCATAACATATTTTTCTTTCTTACTTTTTGAAATGATGTTCATAATAGTATTCAACGATAGATACGCGGCAAAGAAGAAGCAAATATATTTAGTAACCGTAAAAGGCAACCACAAGGGAATAAAACCTCCAGCTTGCAAAATAATTATCATGGCAAAAATTTGGATAGCCACCGAAATGACTGCTGCAACCCTCAAGTTCTTAGGCAAGATTTTATGTTGCCCACCCATGGTAAATTCGCCCAGAGGCAAACCGCAGGCAACAAGAACGGTCATGATTGCTATAACTCCAAATAATACGGCACCTGATATTGAAAACATAAACCCCAATTATTCTCCCTTCACAAAATACAAAAATTTTAGTTACAAATTCAACTTTGTTTCACTCAATATTTTTATGTATATTGTAACTCTTCAAGAGAGCTATTTATTGACAATCATGGAGGCACGTACGAGAGTCGAACTCGTCTAAAAGGTTTTGCAGACCTCTGCGTAACCGCTCCGCCAACGCGCCACTTCACTCATTATATCAAACTATAATTGTTCTTTGAACATTTCATAGAACTCACCACGCTTAGCAATCAGCTCACTACACGATCCCTGCTCGACAATTCGGCCATCTTTCATGAAGTAAATCACATCAGCTTTTTTCACGGTACTTAGGCGATGGCTGATAGTGATGATCGTTTTATCTTTTTGCTTGAAGAGATGACGGAAAATTCGTGCCTCAGCCGCCGCATCAACAGCGCTGGTCGGCTCATCCAAAATAACGATTGGTGCATCACGGTAAAAATTACGCGCCAACGCCAGCCGCTGCCATTGCCCACCGGACAGATCCACGCTTCTGTCATCACCGTCATCCATCATCCACTTGTCAACGTAACTATCTCCGCCCTTTGGTAACTTCTTTACGAAATCATCAGCTTCCGCCTGCCTGAGTGCGGCCGCCAACCGTCGCCGATCTAATCCACGAGAAACATCGCCGTACCACACATTTTCATGAGCCGTCGCAAAATCATAGCGAATGAAACTCTGGCTTAGCACGGCTAATTTCTGATGCCAATCAGCTATATTTACCTCGCAAAGATTCTGTCCATCAATCAAAATCTCGCCGCCAGTCGGCTGATACAATCCCGTCAATAATTTCACCAGCGTGGTTTTGCCTGCACCATTCTCACCGACGATCGCCACATACTGACCGCACTTAATATCTAGTGACAAACCCTTGAGTACGAGATTTTTGCTACCTGGATAACGAAACTTGACGTTACTAATCGTAATCGATTTGTCTACACTGAGCGGTAGGCTTGACTTGATATTTACCAATGGCAACTCCATAAACCGCTGGTAATCAGCCATATTTATTACCTCCTCATCGATGGAGTTATATATTGAAATCAAACTATCAACGCTACCAAGTACTCGACCCACCATTTGTTGTACCAATACAAACTGACCAATCGGCTGGCGATGCGCAATAATTTCTAGTGTTACCCACACCAGCGCCACCACTTCCGCAGCTGCCTGCAGTGCCTCGCCACCAAGCCGCTTACCCATAAAGCTGCGCTCATATTTAATCATCTGTAATTGATCTTTATCGCGTAGAGCAGCCCGCTCTGTTAACAGATGCTTGATAATGCCATACAATCGTAATTCAGCAACATTCTCTGGCCTACTCACCACATATTCGATCCACCACATACGCCGCCTGACATTAGTGTTTTTGCGCCAATAGTTTGATGTCAAACGAGATAGCCGGAACTGGACGATACCACTAGGAATAATAGCCACGACAAGTAACAGGCCTAGCCACCAACCAACTGATAGATAATCCATAACCCTATCACTAACGAGATGATATTTGTCACGATGTTAGTTAGGCGTGAAAACAGATATGAAAATAAACCAGCAAAGCGCTTCGCTCGATCAAACATATCAATTGTCGCCGGGTCATCATAACGCCAAAAATCCAGTCCATGAAGCCGTGCATACATCTGATCGTTAATACTCGATTCTAGCTGGTAACGCATTAACTGCTCAAAATAGGCTTGCACAATTCCCCAAAAACTCATGACCACGCCAAGCACCACTGTAATAATTACGTACACGAGTAGCTGCTGCGAGTCACCACCACCGGTATATGCCTCTGTCAATGCGGTGGTTGTTAACGCTGCAAAATATGTTGTTGCGAGCGGTAATGATGCCGTCAATATCGCTCCAACCGCTTGAATAATGATAGTACGCGGTGATGTCTGCCAAACTGCTACGAGGGCACTAATAAGTGTTTTAACAATCTGACGAGCTTGAGGTCTCTCAGTTTCTGACACGTCCAACATAGTGATGTACAATAATCCCATTTGGTGCGAGCGAGAAGACTTGAACTTCCACGAGCGTAATGCTCACTAGCCCCTCAAGCTAGCGCGTCTACCAATTCCGCCACGCCCGCATGACCACTTACCATTATACCTGATTACGGTGTTTTGTAAACGGATTCGCGGCGAACGGTCCAGTAGATCACGTCGGCAAACCGATCGGTGGGATATACCAACCGCATTGACTTATCAAGCGCCGACACGGAACGCAAGTGAATGTAATCCAGTTGCACTTGATATAGTGCGAGGGCTGGCACATCGGACTGCCAATGCTTGGTAAATGCTTGATATTTGCTAACCCGCTGCTTGGCATTTTGCTTGGTACGACCTGCGGCGAGGGCATCATCGGCCACGGCACTATTATAATTAGCAAAGTTAAGCCCACTTTGATTGGCCTGCGATGAATGCCAGTAGGCAAAGACATCGGCATCACCACCCAGTACCAGCTCATACAGTAGTACATCAAAGCCGCGCGGCCGCAGGACGGACTGCAAAACGTTCTGCGAGGCATCATTTGGATCAACCACCCGCAAGTCAACGGTGATATGCAGCGTTTCCTGCCAGACTTTTACGAGTTCACGCGCAATAGTTTCAACATCAGAGCCCTTGAGCGTCACGAAGGACAGTTGCAAAGCCTGCTCACCCTTTTTACGCTGATTACCGACTACCTTCCATCCTTCTTCGTCCAGTAATTTTTTTGCCGCTTCTATGTCATACGGCAAGCGACCAGCCAGTTGCCCATCCACTTGGTCGTCAATAATTGGGCCGTGCAGCGGCTTCCTCGCAAAGGCAAACTTTTCGCGCAGTGCCTGGGTATGAATCGACTGGACCAGCGCTTGCCGAACTTTACGTGAGCTCACTACTTCGCTCTGGGTGTTAAATAATGCGTAGACACCATCGTTAATAGCGTACGACCGTGAGGCATACATGTGACGGATCTGGTCTGACTGAGCCATGTATGACAACTCCGGTGTCGCCATAATTTCACTCGTCTTGAGACCTTTGATGATCTCGTCCCGCGTCGGATATACATACAGCTGAAAGCGATCCAGCTTTGGCGCACCATGATGATACTGTGAGTTCGCCACCAGGTGAAGCACTTTTTTCGACCCATCAGCGTTGGCGTTTTGTAAAATCCGCATGGCAAACGGCCCAGATGTTACGGGCGACTTACCATAACCATGCTCACGTAGCTCGGCCGGATTAACTTCACTGAGGCTGTGCTGGGGCAAAACCGGAAAGGTAAGGGCGTGCATGAATGGTGCGTATGGGGCTGGCAGGGTAAATTGTACTGTCCGCTCGTCAACCTGCTTGACGTTGATCGACTGCCAGCCAGTAATTGACGATTGTGTCCGTGCATCCTTGAGTAGATTAACAGTAAACACCACGTCGCGAGCATCCAGCGGCGCTCCGTCTGACCACTTGAGATTACGGCGCAATTTGACCGTGTACTCAGTCTCGGCCTCATTGACTGTGACCGACTCGGCGAGGTCGCCCTTGATGTGCCCGGTTGTATCATAATTATAAAGACTCGCAAACATCAGTCGGGCCGCTGACTTTTCGGCACTACTACGAGCAAAGATTGGATTCAGTGTCTCTAATGGCCCCAGCACACCCTCTGAATATGACCCACCCTTGGCTGGTGCGTTATGAGCATATAATTCACGAAACGATAACCACTGCACCATACTCACCGTAATCAACAGAATAACCAGAAAAATCCACCCCAAGACATGGCGCTTGACTCCAGCCAAATGTTCAAGGCGCGAGGAGATAAACATATGCGTGTGACGCAAGGTCGTCTTGGTCAGTTTTTGCGCTTGCCCATCAAGATCTTTTGTTGCGAAGTCCAGTCGCAGAAATTTTTTCCAAGATGATTTTTTTGTGTCCAAGGCGCGCTCCTAGCCCTTCAGACTCGGCAACACCAAACTCGCCAAGATCGACAGCACGAACACAACAGCAAACACAATAGTCACATCAAACAAGTTCTTGTCAAAACCTCGCCGCGTGGTGAACAGCTCGCCCGACGAGCCAAAGCCTGCGCCTAGGCTCGCGCCACGCTGCTGCAACAATATGGCAATGATCATCAAAATGGCTGATCCTAATGTAACATACGGCAAAATAGTATCAAGTGACATGTTTTCTCCTTATTCTGGCGCCGGCTTGATAACGAAGGCGCTACTTACTATATAGTTTACCAGACTGAGTATGATTCCGGCAAGAATTGACGAGCCAAAACTCATGGATAATCCCGGCGCCAGTGCCAATGATATGTAAACCATGATGCCATTCACCACCAGCGTAAATAAACCGAGTGTGAGCAAGATCGCCGGTAGCGACAAAATGACAACGATCGGTTTTAAGATAGAGTTGACGATCGAAAAAATTAAACCAGCGAGGACAAACGTTGCCGTCGTCTCGACCACTGGCTCACTCGTCCCGAGAAGCCGCACCGCCACCCAGATGCCAACAGAATTAAGTATCCACCTGACAAAAAATATTGCAAATTGTCGTCTCATGACTACATTTCATTATATCATATATGCTAGCAAGCGCCGTCGACTACCTTGCGCTCAGTGCTCTTGATGTGCAGCTGGAGCTGCTGACGACTACTCGTCCCCTCAATGCAGATCGCGGCCGGCGTCGAACCAGACGGCGGGATTGTCCGTACAGTGATTACGATATCTGGCGAGCCACTCTTGAATGACTGCGGCAATGTCGTTGGGTATGACCCTTTGAAGTTTTTTTCCTGCTCCGCCGCTGATAGCGCATTCTGTAGATCTGACGTTATAGCTTTACGCACCGTCTCTTTGCGCCACCCGTTATAACTGACGAGACCGATACCCGCCAAGATGCCGATAACCACAACGACAATTAGTATTTCTATGACGGTAAATCCATACTTGCGACTCATACTTATGATGATAGCATAAGCATAATCTTTTTCGCTAGCTCTTTATCCACGATTTTTTCCAGGTCGGTGAGTGAGGCATTCCGTATACGGCTGATGCTGCCAAATTTTTTCAGCAATTTCGCGCGGGTTTTTGGCCCCACGCCAGGAATTTCCTCCAACTGATTTTTCGTTTGCTGCTGACGCTTCAGCACCGTGTGGTAGCTCACCGCAAAGCGGTGCGACTCGTCGCGGATGCGCTGGAACAGCTTGACGATGTCGGTTGCCGCAAGAGCATTGTCTTCTGCCTCGGGGTGTTCTTTATAATTCTGCTCAGTGCTAGCTCGTAAGTTTTTTGAATGCGAGCTGGCGTTACGCTGGTTTGGGTGTAAATTCACTATATAAACATCGCCGTCTTCGTGAATCGCGATATCTGACCGCGGCTGCGGCTGAACCTGTTTGATAAACGCCATATCAACCTGCGAACCAGTTTTATACACCAGTAGTTCTTCCTCACGCTTGGCGATGCTGACAATCGGCACGGTTACACCACGCTCATCACGTGCTTTTATAGCCGCCGCTAGCTGGCCTTTACCGCCGTCAATCAGTAGCAGATCAGGACGACCCCAGCTTTTCAGATTACGCTCACTCAGCCGGCGAAAAATCGTCTGATGGATATTACCCGTGTCATCATTTTTCTCACTGACTTTGAATTTGCGGTACTCCGCCCGGTCGCTCGCGCCATTCGTAAATACCACCATACTGGCGACAACTTGCCGCCCACTCATATGCGAAATGTCATAACCCTCAATGCGCGCTGGGATACCTTTTAGACCCAACAATTTCGCCAAATCAGCCAGCGCCTTGTCCTTAGAAATATCCAAAAACTCTTTGTCGCCAAAACAAACCCGCCGCTGTAGCTCCTGCATGGCGCGCAGTTTATTGCGAAGGTCGGCCGCCCGCTCAAAATCATGCAGCCCAGCCGCCGTTTTCATGTCGCGCTCCAACTCGGCGGCGATAGCCTTACGGTTGCCTTTGATGTAGCTGATGAGCTTGCGTAAAGTAGCTTTGTAGGCGGCTGACCCATCACTCAGCCGCGGACTCAAACCTAAATCTTCATCCAATTTCGACTGCCCCGGACGGCGCTGCCTGGTCAAATACGGAAAAACCCGCCGCAAATAGCGCAGCGCTTTTTTCAAAGCAAAGCCATTATAGAACGGGCCAACATATTCCGCCCCATCATCAGCTGGATTACGCGTAAAACTGACGGTTGGCCACTCACTTTTCATGTCAATTCGCACATACATTTGCGATTTATCATCGCGCAGCAGTACGTTGTAACGCGGCATGTAACGTTTGACCATCTCGCTCTCCAGGAACAGTGCATCAACTTCGCTCTCGGTCTCAATCCAATCAGTATCAGCAATTTCCGCCACTAACGCCATGGTTTTATTATCCCGCCCGCGCGAATCTTGAAAATACTGGCGCACGCGGTTTTTCAGCACCGCCGCCTTGCCTACATAAATAATCTCGCCGCTGGCTGACTTGTGAAAATAGACGCCGGGAGTGCGCGGTAGGGTTTTGAGTTTTTGCTGCAACCGTTTATTCACAGCTACCATTATATCAAGCGATCACGTCTTGCCGACAAAACCACTGAGTACGCCATCCAGTTCGCCTTGAGCAAGTCGTACCGCCCACTCTTGACGCTCAAGGAATGATAGCAATCCAGCCTTTAGCCCAAACCAGCCTAACTTTTTTCTAGCTTCGGCAACTTTTTTTGATTGTTCCCTGAACGTATAATACTGATCACGACAATCTTGCGGAATATCTGAAATTTTGTGGTTTGGCATTATAACATTTACTAATTCCTCAACTTTTTCTTTGTCTTTTGGACGCCAGCCGGTAATTGAACGACATCCATACGCTCCTAATTGAGCAATTGGATTAAGGATAGCGCATACTGTCTCGCCATCTCTCTTCACAAGCCACTGATCAAGACTAGATGAAGGAATTTCCGTCTCAATACCGCCAAGGCGCCAGTATAGACGACCTTCATCATCAATATAACGATCACCGACGAAATCAAATATACCACGACGATTTTTTTCGTATGGATTAAGTCCAAAGGTTGAAATTACTAACTTATCACCGATAGCATCGGTCATTTCCCGCTGACAACCCTTCACAACAACCTTATCTGTGCTTTGCACTAATGTATCAAGGTCTCGCACCGTACCATTTTCACGTAAACACGGTAAGCACACACCGCCAGGCAGATACACAACGTGATTGTCCCAATCAATTTCGGCAGCGTTGGTAACTGCATGTAGACCCAGCCCGCCGACAACGTTATACGGAAATTCGCGATCTTCCATTCTATCATGAATGCTGTGTTCTACCAGCAGTGGGTATATATTTTCTGAAACTTCACTCATACTATAGTCCTTGTCCGCCTATTGTAAATCATTTGCCTTAGTTATATCAAGTAAATACCCTTCCAAAAACTCACTCCACTCCGGCACATTCTTTTCGCGGAAATAGGCACGAAGGAAATCAACCATAACGTGCTGACGCTTCCTCGCTTCTATTCGCCCCGGCTCCGTTAGCATCAAATCTTTCAGTTTCAGCAGCTTTTCAAAAAAGTGATTAATAAAGCCGTCGGTATCATGCGTGTTACCGCTAACGTCGTATTCGTGCGCCGCTAGATCAACATTTGGCCAAACCGTGGGGTCAAAAATCCGCCCGCCGTGATGGCAAGCATAGACCAGCGCCCGTTCAATACCGACCGCACCAATAGCATCGCACATGTCAGCGTCAGACACTAGCTGCCCCGCCAGCCGCTGCGGCTGCTGGCCGTTCAGCCGTTTACTATAACCAATCGCCGCAATATTTTCTAATATCGCCTGACATAAGTCAGCGGCCACTCCCGCCTCTGCCATACTATTGACCGCGTTCGTCAATTTCTCTGCCTGCGCCTTGCCGACTAGTTTGTAGTCGTCGACGTCATGCAGCCAAGCCGTCAATAGCACTTCGTGTAGATCTACCGGCTCATTACATTCGCTCACAAAACGCTCCGCCAGCAGTGCCACCCGCTCAACGTGATCATCAGCATGACCTGATGGATCGCCGCCTAATATGTCACGCACGTTATTTTTTATTGTCTCAAGTTGAGCTATCTGCCATTCGTCCATAAGGTTATTGTATCACCCATGTAGACCTTGACCCACTAAACTATTTTCATTTTAGCCAAGAGGCGCTATAGTAGTGATGTGAAAACAACCGTCAAAAGAAAAGTACCTGAATTTATCAAGCGATCACTGGGACGAATTCCACGATTGCCAACGCCAGAGCCCATTTGGCAATTAGATAAAATCGACGAGAGCCTGACGCCGAACATGCGAGCGCTGCGGATGACGATGACAATCGCCGAGGAACTACTGGCGATGGGGGTGGCTGCTCGGGACGTCGTGCATATGGCGTTGGGGATCACTGGCACGTACTGTAGGCGACGGGTTCATATTGATATCAGCTCAACGCTCATTACCATATCTCAAGATCGCGGCTCTGAGCGCGAACCGCTCACGTTGGTGCGAACGATCACGTTGAAGTATGTCAATTACCAAACGATCCAAGCATTGCAAAACCTCGCCCTCGTGATTCGCGACCATCACTTACCACTAGCAGAGGCTGAGAGACGAACCGAGGAGTTATTGACAAATCGACGGGAACATTCACGCTGGATCGTCTGCCTGGCGGGCGGTGGCGTGTCGATGGGCGTGGTGATTTTATTTAACGGCTCAATCCTGATGAGCGGGCTGGCGTTTGTGATGGGCTTCGTGGCGACGGCGACAATGAGGATTCTGGACAAATGGGGTCTCGCAACATTTTACCTGCAAATCATTACCGCACTCCTAATCACCCTGGCGGCGGGTGCTGCCCAGTGGCTGAATGGCTGGCTGGGCTGGCAGGTTGATACGACGATGCTAGTGATCAGCGGTATCGTACTGTTGGTGGCGGGACTGATGATCGTTGGCGCCTTTCAGGATGCGATTGACGAATATTACGTGACGGCAAATGCCCGGCTACTACGGGTGACCATGGCGACGATGGGTATCGTTGTCGGCGTGATGACCGGGCTATACATCATTCAGCGATTTGGCATTAGTTTTCCAACGACGCCGGATCGGCTGGGACTAGCGGCAGACATACGGGCACAGTACTTGGGGGCGCTGATCATTGCCGCTGGTTTCGCGGCCGGCAATCACGCGCGTTTGTTCGGAATGCTGATTGCCGGCGGTGTTGGCGTGTTGGGATGGTGGGTGTCAAGTACGCTAATTGGGTCACTCGGAGTTGTCATCGCCAGCGGCGCCGCAGCAACAGTAGTCGGATTGACGGCGGTACTCGCGTCCCGACTATGGCGCTTTCCTTCAGTGGCCATTATCGCTGCTGGCATCGTACCGCTGGTGCCGGGCTTGTCGCTCTACAACGGATTGATGGGTGTGATAGAGAATCCGCCAACCGACCCTGAATTTTTACTGTCACTGGCCGTCCTCGCACGAGCTATCATGATCGGCGTGGCCATCGCCATCGGTGCATCGCTTGGTAATATGATCGGCCGACCAGTACGGCGCGGTATGATTCGCTGGTATAATAAGCTCCTGCGACGACGAGAGCTTAACATTCAATAAGCCCGGGGAATACTCTTTTTCAAGACTACACACTCGTCGCCCAGTGTCTGACGCAGCTGATCCATCAGCTGGTCGCCAGCCTCAACACGAAACGGCATGCGCATGGCGGATTTATTGGCCTCACCCAGCACCAACACCACATCAGTTACGCCAGCGTATGCGGAGCAGAGTGACTTGAGCGCTACTAGTTTATCATGGTCGCTCGGGTTTTTGATATGAAGAAATAGCTTTTCTGTCTCGGGCACGGCGTGCGTGGCCGCTGGACGCGGCGTGTTTGTCGTGTCGGCCGTTTTTTTTGACTTCGTGTTCGCCCCTTGTGTTGTTGATACTCGGGCTGCGCCTGCTCGCTGAGTCGTTTGAGTTCGAAATGCCGTACGCCGCTCTTGCTTGACCTTGCTACTCACCCTTGGCGCTTCCATTTTACGGCCGGTCGACTGATACTGCCGGAGGTCATCGTCAGAAATCAGTTCAATTTCATCAGCAATCATCTTGCTCTCTGATCCCAAATTACCATCCCGATCGCGGGCTGAGTTTTTGCCGGTCACCCGAATGACAGCGTCCTGGACGAGCTTGGCGCCGACTTGCTCATATAAATTCGGAAAAACGATAACTTCGCCCTCGCCAAACTTATCTTCGACCCCAACGAATGCCATCTTGCTGCCTGACTTGGTAACGATGGTGCGCACCGTCGTGATGATACCACCAATTGTCATCAGGCGACCGTCGTATTCTGGCACCAGCTGCGTTAATGGCTGCGCTTGCTCACTCAGATATGTTTCATACGCATCGAGCGGGTGCGCCGAAATATACAGCCCCATCAGCTCGCGCTCCCACATCAGCCGCTCTTTGTTGGTGTGTTTGGCCGGCGCCGGCTGTAGCTGCATCGTTGGCTGAACATCAGCCGACTCATCACCAAGCATACCAAACAGGTCAGTCTGCCCCGACGCGGCCTCTTTCTGAGTTTTTTGAGCAAAGGCGACAATGGTATCAAGATTAAATAATAAATCAGACCGATCACCAAAGCTATCAAAGGCACCAGTTTTGATCAGCGACTCCCAAGCCTTGCGGTTAAACTTGCTGGTCGACACTCGCTTGGCAAAATCTTCGACCGACTTGAACGGGCCATCAGCCTCGCGAGCACGAATAATTTCTTCCACCGCGCCGACACCGACGCCCTTGACCGCTGCCATACCAAAACGAATCTTCTTTTCATTAGGCACCACCGCGAACTCGACGAATGATTCATTGACGTCCGGGTTGAGCACTTCAATGCCCATGTGCTTACACTCGGTCATCTCGATGGCCAGACGTTCGGTGTCGTCCTGGTCACTGGTCATCAGCGCCGCCATAAACGCGTCAGGATAATGCGCCTTGAGGTACGCCGTCCAGTAGGCGATCAAGCCATAACACGCCGCGTGCGACTTATTGAAACAGTAGTTAGCAAATTCTTCCAGCGCGTCCCAGAATTGCTCGGCAATTTCCTTGGTCGCGCCACCGACCTTGACCGCGCCTTCGACAAATTCCGGCTT
The DNA here is from genome assembly GCA_046846435.1 of Candidatus Saccharibacteria bacterium oral taxon 488. Taxonomy (GTDB): domain Bacteria; phylum Patescibacteriota; class Saccharimonadia; order Saccharimonadales; family Saccharimonadaceae; genus Nanosynbacter. The sequence continues at coordinate 572,346 of CP128407.1, forward strand.
GACCTTTTTCATCAGGTCAATTTTCTTTTTACCCACTGCTTTACGTAGGGTGTCGGCTTGACCGCCAGTAAAGCCGCACCACTCTTTGGAAATCTGCATAAATTGTTCCTGATAAACCAAAATGCCGTACGTATTCTTCAACGAGTTTTCCATACCGGGGTGCAAGTAGGTGATTTCTTCTTCACCGTGTTTACGCTTGATGAATGAGTCGATAAACTGCATCGGCCCCGGGCGGTACAGGGCCACCATGGCGATGATGTCTTCAAAGACACTCGGTTTGAGCTCGCGCAGGTACCGCTTCATGCCAGCCGATTCCAACTGGAACACACCGGTGGTGTCACCGCGCTGGAATAATTTGTAGGTTGCTTCATCATCCAGTGGCAAGTGCGACAGATCAATATCCGTTTTGTAAACTTTGCGAATAATACGCAGGGCGTTGTTAATGATGGACAGGTTAGACAAGCCCAAAAAGTCCATCTTCAGCAGCCCGAGCTCTTCAACCGGACCCATGGGATACTGCGTCGCCACCACACCCTTTTGCGCCATCTCGAGCGGCACATATTTCACCAAGTCATCCGGCGCAATCACCACGCCAGCAGCGTGCACACCATGCGAACGAATGGTTCCCTCCAGCTGCGAGGCAAAATCATAGACGGTTTTGGCGGTCGGGTTGCTTTCATATTCTTTCTTGAGATCAGGGTCTTCCTCCAGCGACTTTTTGATGGGTACATGACGACCCTGGACGGGTGGCGGAATGAGCTTGGCCAGCCGGTCAGACTCGCCATATGGCACTTGCAGCACCCGCGCCACGTCACGCACCGAAGCGCGCGCCGCCATGGTACCAAAGGTACAGATGTTAGCCACTCGTTCTGAGCCATATTTCTTGGCGCAATATTCGATCACCTCGCCGCGGCGGGTATCTTGAATGTCGATGTCGATGTCAGGCATGGAGATACGGTCGGGGTTGAGAAATCGCTCGAACAGCAGGTCATAATGCAGCGGATCAAGGTCAGTGATATTCAGCGCATAGGCGATGATTGAGCCAGCTGCCGAACCACGTCCTGGCCCAAAAATAATCCCTTGAGATTTACCCCAGTTGATAAAGTCCTGGACGATGAGAAAGTAACCGTTATAGCCCATCTTGTCGAGCACGCCAAACTCCATGTCTAGCCGCTCGATTTGATCGTCAGACAACATCGCACGCAGCTCGTCGTTTGGCAATTTCTTGGCGTCCTCCAGCTTCATGCCAGCGTAGCGCGCCGCCATACCGCTATACACCAGATGATCCAGATATTCTTTTTCGGACTCACCGTTTGGCGTTGGGAATTTCGGGATGAGAATATCACCCAGCTTAATTTCCACGTCACACCGATCGGCGATGGCCTTGGTGTTGGCAATTGCTTGAGGGTTGGTTGTTTGCCACCGCGAAATGATGTCTTCTGGTGTGGTCAAATGGAGCTCAAAATCCTTCAAACTCATCCGCTTTTCATCACTCAAATACGCACCGGTACCAACGCATAGCAGAATCTCATGCGCCTCTTGGTCTTCGTGATTCAGATAATGGCCGTCGCTGGTCACTACACAGGGAATGTCCAGTTCCTTGCTGATGCGCTCAATGTAATCATTGACCTTTTTCTGCTCCGGCCAGTGACTGCGAGCTTCGGGGTGACCATGGTCTTGGAGCTCCATGTAGTATCGGTCGCCAAACACTGACTTGTACCAGCCAGCAATTTCCTTAGCTTTTTCATAATCATCATTACGCAAATTCTCGCCCAGCTCACCACCGATACAGCCGGACATACAGATGATGCCTTCATTGTATTGCTCCAGCAATTCGTGGTCAATACGCGGTTTGTAATAGACGCCTTCAAGGTTGGCGATAGTACTGAGCTGCATCAGGTTTTGATAACCCTTGTGGTTCATGGCCAGCAGCGTCAAGTGATAACGTGCCTTGTCCTTGGCTGGGTCACGGTCGTGACGAGTGCGCGCCGCTACGTAGGTTTCGATGCCGATGATTGGCTTAATGCCAGCGCTCTTAGCGGCTTTATAAAACTCAATCGCACCCGACATCGTACCGTGGTCGGTAATGGCACAGGCCTCCATACCCAGCTCCTTCACCCGAGCCACCATATCAGGAATTTTGGTTAATCCATCGAGCAGTGAGTGGTGGGTGTGATTATGTAGGTGCACGTAATCAGACGGCTGCAACGCGGCCGCGGCTTGAGCTGAAGCTGTCGTGTTTTTCGTAGCTATCATCATCTATGACGCCCTGGGCGTTACCTCCTATTTTCCTTACTCAGTATAGCATGTTAGCGCCGGCGCTGCATGGTATCAATCAGCTGATTGAGAAAATCCGCCAGCGCTGGAAAGACGTCGGCAAACCGCCCCAGCAGCCAAGCTGACACCATGATCAGCACCGTCACGCCCACGAGGCTACCCATGCCAAAGAAAAAGCCGCGCCAAAAGTTTATCCAATAGATCTGCCGCCGTGATCGATGAAAATCAAAAAACAAATCTTCAATCATTGCCTGCCGGGCACCATTTTCATTGTCACGCTTGATGCGATCAATGGCGCGGCGGGCTACCGAGGGACGTGGATCGGTGGCCTTAGTGTCTTTATGGCCACGTTCTTTTGACGATTTAGCTGGCACTATTTTCCTCAAGCCGCTTGACTAGATATTCACGAAGACTCGCACCAAGCTTCGGATCACGCATGCCAAAATCGATCACTGTCTTGAGATACTCTAGCTTATCGCCAGTGTCATAGTACGTGCCGTTGGTGATTTCCACGCCATAAAAACTATGACCGTCATCAATCATGCTCTGCATAATCGGCTGCACCGTAAATTCGCCGTGGCCATCAAACGCATGTTTGGCTTTTTCGAGATAGGCAAAGAACTCGCCTGGCAGTAAATAGCTACTGACACTCGCGAGATCGGACGGGGCATTGGCTTTACCTGGCTTTTCAACGATGTTTGTCATCTTGATCACGCCGTCAGCAACCTGCTCACCGTTCACCACGCCGTAGCGATCAAATTCAGCATCATCAATAATCTTCTTGCACGATAGCACCGCGCCGTCTAATTTTTGCGCCGCAGTGATCATTTGGCGGAACCGGCTGGGACTGGCAGCAATAAAGTCATCAGCAAACGTATAGATAACCGGCTCATCACCATTGATCAAATGCGCGGCGCAGGTCAACGGTGTGGCATTACCGTACGGGCCTTTCTGGCGAATGTAAACAAAGTTTGCCATTTCCGACAAATTATTCACGATGTCAATCAGTGGCTGTTTCTTGGCGCCGCCCGCCCGCAGATTGACCAGTAGTTCCTCGTTCGGCCTGTCAAAATGATCCTCAATTGCTCGTTTGTTGGCACTGCCGATGATAATGATATCTTTGATGCCGGCCTCGACTAATTCCTCGACGACGTATTGGATAATCGGCTTGTCGATCAGCGGCATCATTTCTTTTGGCATGGCCTTGGTCTGCGGCAAGAACCGCGTACCGAAGCCAGCGGCGGCGATGATAGCTTTGGTTGGTTTTTTCATGATAGTTCCTCCTGTCGTAGGTTATCTAAATAATCAAACAAAAGCGCGAATGGCCCTGTTACACATAAATCACCCGCCCGAGCGATAGCAAACAACTCTGCCGCTGAAACAAACCGTAGTTCAGCGCCCTGGCTACTTTCAGCTTCATCAAGGTGGATTGCATCCTCATTGTACACGCAGTCAGTCGCCAAGTACACTGCGATCTTGATATTGATGTACGGCCCCTCATAGCATTCACCAATATATTCAAAGTGCCCTGGCGTGCAGCCGGTCTCTTCCACTAGTTCACGCCGCGCTACCATCTCTACTGCTTCACCCGGCTCCCCGTCACCGCCGGGAAAATCATAGAGCCATTTTTCTGGACCAGCTCGAAACTGATAGGTCATAGCGATCTTGCTATCCGTCGTCACTGCCACCACCAACACTGACACTAACTCCTCAGAAAAGAAGGTTGTAAACTCATGCTGTTCGCCATCCTCTGCTTGATACCGCTTGATGACGGCCGAGCGCTTGTACGCCTCGCCGACAGTCTGCGTGGTGGTTGGCTGAATACGCGTGAATGTTTTCATTACAGTCGCTCTCGAATTAATTTCTGGGTGAGGCTCGGGTTGGCCTGACCCTTGGAACGCTTCATCACTTGGCCGACGAGGTAGCCGATAGCTTTGTCTTTGCCCGAGTGAATATCAGCGATGGATGCCGCCGAGGCTGGGTCGCTCAATACTTCGTCAACGATGGAAGCGATGGCCGATTCGTCAGACACTTGCAACAGGTTCCTTTTTTCGGCAAACTCGCGCGGATCATCTGTTATATTTGAAACAACCGCAATAAACACTTCTTTCGCAGCCGTACTCGAGAGCTCTCCCTGGTCAACCAAATCGGATAACCTAATAAGACTTTCCAATTTAGGCACAACACCAGAAGTATCAATCGCGTCACAATCACCCCGTTCTGTGGTTACGGCAGTATTGACTGACGCAAACCAATTCGCTATTCGCCTAGCTGTAGGAGCACCCTTCCGATCAAGGGCACCAAGAACAATGTCGACATATGGCTTAAAGTCCATGATGGTGTAAACGACGGATTTATCAACGTTCAGCACACTTAATTTTTCACGATATTCACCCGGCAACATCGGCACTTCAGCCTGAATCCGAGCAATTTCCTCATCGCTCAGCACCACTGGCGGAATGTCAGCATCAGGCATGTAGCGATAGTCCTGGGCGTCTTCTTTCGAACGCTGCGAGGTAGTAACTTGTTTGTCATCACTCCAGCCGCGGGTTTCCTGCACGACCTTTTCGCCGCTCTCCAGCAGGTCAACTTGACGCTTAAACTCGTATTCAGCGGCACGCTCGACGCTGCGGAACGAGTTAAGGTTTTTGACTTCCGCACGCTTACCAAGCTCAGTCGCGCCCTTTTTAGCCACCGAAATATTGACATCAAAACGCATGTTGCCGTGGTACAAATCACCGTGCGTAACGCCTGCATAGACCATCAATTTGTGCAACTCCGAAGCATAGGCCTTGGCTTCCTCGGCAGAATGCATATCCGGCTCCGAGACAATCTCAATCAGCGGTGTACCAGCGCGGTTGAGGTCAACCAGACTGTAGCCGTCGTGGTGCGTCAACTTGCCAGCGTCCTCTTCCATGTGCGCATGATGAATCCGCACCCGCTTGAGCGAACCGTCTTCTAGCGGCGCGTCAACATAGCCAGCCAAAATAATCGGCTGATACATCTGCGAGGTCTGATAGCCCTTTGGTAAGTCAGGGTAGAAATAATGCTTGCGATCAAACCGGCTAACGCGAGCAATCGGCGCATTCAACGCTTTACCAGCGCGCACCGCCAGTTCGACAGCGTGCTTATTCAACACCGGCAGCATGCCTGGCAGACCAAAGTCAATCTCGTGCGTTTTTTCGTTCGGCTCAGCGTCGCGAGCGTCGTTATCAGCCGGGCTAAACAGCTTAGTTTTGGTCGCCAGCTGGACATGGCATTCGATACCAATAGTCATTTCATATTCATCATATACGCTCATTATAATGCTCCCAAATCTTTTAATGCCTGTTCAAATGCGGCCATTGCCCGCTTGAATGTCTGGGTGGTGATGGTGACTCGACTTTCGTGGGCAATCTGATTACGCAGTTTATGCGCCGACCAAACTGCGTCCTCATTCGTCCACAGACCACGCCGCGCCTTGAGCCGCTCACCCATCGTCGTGCCACTAACGCCATATTCGCGCATCGCCCGGTCGAGCAACTTGTCAGCTTTGATAATCGCCATCTGCAGGCTATCGGGGTTATTTGTATCAGCCACCCGCTGCACCGCCTGCCAGACTTTTCGGTATAGTTCCCGGTCGAGCTTCTCCGTTTGTTTTGACGTCAACTGAATGAATAGCATCAATAGGCCACCGATCACCAGCGCCGCCACCACTAGCGCGATCAACAATCCATCCATCAGATGACCTCCACTTCCGCCGCCAATTTCAGCAGGCTTCCGTCCGAACGGTAATTACCAACTAGCTGTACGCTGATCGGTAATCCTTCGTCATTATTTCCAGCTGGCACAGAAATTGCTGGCAGTCCGGCCAGACTGGCCGGCACGGTCATGATATCAGACAGATACATTTTAATCGGATCACCAGTGTTCTCGCCAAGCTTGAATGCCGGCGTTGGTGCCGTTGGCGTCAGCAGCGCATCGTACTCAGTAAACAATTCCTTGAACTCGTTGATGAGCAGCGTGCGCGCTTTTTGCGCCTGCATGTAATAAGCGTCAAAAAAGCCGCTCGATAACACGAAGCTACCGATCATAATCCGCCGCTTATTCTCCGTCATAAAACCTTCGTTACGGCTGCGGCCGTACAATTCCGCCAGCGTTTTCACCTCGGCCGCCCGATGACCATAGCGCACGCCATCATAGCGCGCCAGATTTGACGACAGTTCCGCCGGCACAATAATATAGTACATCGCCAGCGAATATTGCATCATGCTTAAGTCTACTTCTTCAATTTCATAGCCCAACTGCTTCAGTTTTTCAGCATAGTCAAGGGTTTTCTGGCGAACTGCCGCGTCCACATCGTCAGTCATACATTGCTTGACCAAACCAATCTTTTTCTTTCTAAAGCCTGGCTGGTTCTGCCAAAAGTCAGGCAGCGTCGTCATATCCTTGTCGTCACGACCCGCCATAATTTCCATCACCAAATTGGCGTCATCAGCGTTCGTGGCGAAACAACCAATCGTGTCCGTGCTTGATGCCATGGCTACCACGCCGTAGCGGCTGACTGCGCCGTAGGTTGGCTTGACACCAACCACGCCGTTAAAACTGGCGGGCTGACGAATCGAACCGCCAGTGTCTGTCCCCAATGCAAACGGCACCACGTCAAGCGCCGTCACTACCGCCGAGCCGCCTGACGAACCGCCGGCTACGCGAGTTTTATCCGTAGCGTTTTTAGTCGGACCAAAGGCTGAATTTTCCGTCGAACCACCGTGAGCAAAGGCATCCAAGTTTGCCTTGCCGATGCAAATCGCGCCCTCGGCCTCCAGCCTCTCAACCGCTGTGGCTTGCAGCGGCGCCTCAAAATTCTCCAGCATTTTTGAAGCAGCAGTTGTCGGCGCCCCAAAGGCTAAGAAATTGTCTTTCACGACAAATGGCACGCCAGCCAATCGCCCAGAAACCTCGCCCTTATCCACCAGTTCGGCCCGCTCCAGCGCCCGCTCTTCTGTCAAACTCAGCAGTGCATGATATTCTTCAACTTCGCGCGCCCGTCGTAATGCTTCCTTGACATTTTCGACTGCACTTTTCCCGGTAAAATCACTAATCCGACTCATTACAACACCTGCGGCACTTTCACTTGATGATTCTGCTTTTCGGGCGCTAGGTTAAGGAGTTCATCTCGAGAAATCCCTGACTGAACCTCATCGTCGCGCCAAACGTTCTCTAGACCTGTAACTTGATAGGTTGGCTCCACACCCGCCGTATCAAGCTCGCCGAGCTGCTCAATATAGCCAATTATATTTTCTAAATCCTGGCGCAGTCCATCAACTTCATCATCAGCTAATGCCAGACTACTCAAACTCGCCAGGTGCTGAATGTCACTGGTAGAAATAGTTGTCATGCAGTCTATTATAGCACTGTCTCGAGGAAAATCTAATAACTTAGCAGTCGCGGCGAATGGAGTGTCACCATCTGCGGCAGACCGTACATACTCATTCCTGAACCAAGTGATAACCCACCGCGGTTCCAACCGATAGCCGCCGCCGTTGCCGCATCGGTTGCCGCATTTGGTGCGTCTGGTCGCTCAATGTAGCTAATCTTGTTGGCCCCACGATCCGCTACGTACACTCGACCATCTGGGCCGCGCAAAACTTGTCCACCGCCATCACCACCAAGGCCTTTCCAGTCAGGGTGATTTGGCGTTGATGAGTTAGGGAGCGAATCAGATATTACACAATCCCTGAAATGCTCGCAGCCGGTAAACCCGATAAACCGCTCACTTGTTTTGATAGCACTACTATTGCGACTAGTAATGTCATACCGGAACAGTTCACCGGTATATATTTTCGATACATAGACATGGTCGCCGTTGGGTGAAAAATCAGCAGCGTACCCTAGGCTGTTATCAAGTGGATCATTGTTATATACACCGACCGACCAATGAGCTATTGGTGTCATATTAGTATCAGCCCCAGATATATCAAATACGTGTAATACTCCAGCGTTACCATTACGATTTGGACAGACACTACCCCCCATAAACACCAGCATTTTGGTGGCCTCGTTGTTAAAGTTAATTGAGCCGAATCCCGTTCGCGAAGGACTTGATGGATTTGGTTGCACGATACACGGCTGAGCCGGACCAGACGGCACATTATACACTGCTGCATTTGGCGTCTGAATAGTCGCTCCGTTGTCGGTCGAGAAAATATTAAAGGCATAGACTTGATTCGGCGAACCCGGCCGATAGGTATACACCACCGCACCATTTCCCGCATTATTCGGCACGGCATTCATCGCCTCGCCAGAATAGTTGCGTGAAAAACTGCCCGCCATGCCAATGGACATGTTCTTTTTCGTCACTCGTCCGAGTGGATCATTGGTAAAATCAACGACGTGGTAATATAATGTACCGAATTTTGCCCGCTCACGACCATTTGCCGAGTTTGATACTACGAGATACTTAGATTCCTCTTTGTTGATTGGAAAGGCAACCACTGCCTGCGTACCAGTACGCGAACCGCACAACCCCTGTGGTGATTCACTATAGTACGCCGTTTGACCATCGTCACATGTTGGATTACCGTCGGGAGCCGAGCTATCAACCTGCATAATATTCCGTGCCGAGTTCCAGATACGAAGTCCGTCAGAGTAGAATTTCAAATTACCATTACGATCGGAAATTGTCGTTAAACCCTCATGGGACGGGCCACTTGAGTGTGTTGGATGAGGGTGTGGGGTCGGTTTATTTGACCCGCCCGCACCAAAATCAAGGCAGACTGACCCGCCGATACACCACCAGCGCTTACTGGCGCGCGTCCCCTTAAAATCAACTTCCGGGATAGCTTGCTGGCGTGAATTGTAAATATAGGTCTTATACGGGCGGCCATCAGATTTTCGGATCAACTCAAGGTAGCCCTTGACATCAGCACGCCGCGGGTTAGTTGTTGAGGTGTATTCACCAATAAAATACGAACGTAATTTGTCATTACGAAATACGTCAATCGCCGTACCATTACCGCGGCAATCAGTACCTGGACGCACGCCCGAGGCAATGGCACTGTCATGGCCACGACTGATACATTCATTCATCCGCACCACGCCGGCCTCAGCCGCTTCGCGCGCCAGCTGATTATAATACTGCTCCATCAAGGCATTAGCTGCTGCCGACGCCAGCTGGAGACCAGCCAACAAAATCAGCAACAGCATAATGCTCGCTACAAGGACGGTCGGCAATACGAACCCACCGTCCTTATCCCACCCAGACGCTTTGTTAGTCACATCCAACTCCGTACTTATTGCACATTGTCGAACGGATGTTGCGCTGCACATTGGTTCTAGTGTATGTCGACCCGGTATCGTGTACCTGGACGGCTGCCGTGATCGCCCCGGCAACCAGTACCGCTCCGGTTGCACCCAGCAAAATCAGAGACATTGCCTTAGATGTGTTACGGCCAGAAATAATCCCCTTGAGCATCCACAACGTCACGCCGATTACCCCTAATGCCAAGAGATATGGCACAAACTCTGCGAGATATAGCGCACCATACACCCTATCGGCACTGCCCGCACCGATAAATAGTAGTGAACTAATGAGAACTGTTATTATTTTTGCTACAAGCACTATTGCTGGAATTATCAATGCACCAAATGCGCCGTATGTTACTACTTTATACGCTGTCCGGCTAGTGTAGTTGTCGCGGTCCGAGATAGCCCGTGAGACACGACCAAATGTGATGAGCGCAACAACTGCAAATAGCGTTGCCAATACACCCGCCATGACGATACCCGTCCCTGGTGTCACCATATTTATTGACAGTATGTCAGCCAACCAGCCACCAATCGAAGTCGAAGTCGTTGTCGTTGCACCATTAGCCTTCACCCAAGCGCCAAACAACGCCACCAATACCTGCGCAAATAACAACGCCGAAACGACTGTTGATACCATCGCCAGCAGATATTCAAATGTCAGCCACTTTGCCTTGCCGCGATTTGGATCAACTGTAGCCTGAGGGTAATACGCCGTTGGCTGCGATGCATACTGTGGAACTGGCGGAACATCTGCGTCCTGTACCGGTTGCACCACCTCTGGTGTTGATGCTGTTTTCTTTTGTGTCATAATTATTACCTCCGCTTATGCTACCCTCATTCTACATGGTCTGGCGAATTTCTGCAATCAAATCGCGCAGTTCAGCCGCTTTTTCAAACTCCAAGTTAGCGCTATGCAGCTCCATCTGACCAGTCAATTCCTTGATCAGCGTTGGATATTCATCCTTTGGAATCTTCTTCAAATCAAGTTTTGGCTTTTTGTCTGATTCTTTTTGCGGGATGATAGAGCGCAGGCCATCGTCAATCTTCTTCTGGATGGTTTGCGGCGTGATGCCATGCTCTTCGTTATATTGCTGCTGAATGTGCCGACGACGATTAGTCTCATCAATTGCTCGCCGCATACTGTCAGTTACGTTATCGCCATACATCAGCACCCGCCCGTCCATATGCCGTGCCGCCCGACCAATCGTTTGAATCAGTGCCTGCTCATTACGGAGGAAGCCTTCTTTATCAGCATCCATAATCGCCACCAGACTGACTTCCGGTAGATCCAGCCCCTCGCGTAGCAGATTGATACCAACTAACACGTTGTACGTCCCCAGCCGCAGGTCTTTGAGAATATCGCCGCGCTCTAATGTGTCAATTTCACTGTGCAGATACGCTGTTTTCACACCATTGTCGGTCAAATAAGCACTCAAATCCTCAGCCATGCGCTTGGTTAAGGTCGTTACTAATACACGGTGACCGTTGGTGATGGTCCGGCGAATCTCCTCCATCAAATCATCAACCTGACCTTCAGTCGGCCGCACCTCAATCGGCGGATCAAGCAGCCCCGTCGGCCGAATCAACTGTTCAGCCGGCTTTGGAGAATGAGCCAGTTCATAGTCGCCCGGCGTAGCGGAAACATAAATCGCCTGATGAATATGCTGATCAAACTCATCAAACCTAAGTGGACGGTTATCCAGCGCACTGGGCAAGCGAAACCCGTGCTCCACCAACACTTCCTTGCGCGCTCGGTCGCCGTTATACATACCGCGGACTTGAGGCAGGGTCATATGCGACTCATCGACCAACAGCAGCCAATCATCGGGAAAATAATCAATCAACGTTGCCGGCTGCTCGCCAGGCTCGCGGTCCGTCAGATAGCGCGAATAATTCTCAATGCCTTTAACAAAGCCAGTTTCTTTGAGCATCTCCAGGTCATATTTAGTACGCTGAGCTAGGCGCTGCGCCTCCAGTAATTTGTCGTGCGATTCAAGCCACTTTAGCCGCTCATCAAATTCTTTTTCGATACCAATGATGGCTTTTTCAATCCGTTCACGCGGCGTCGAATAGTGGCTGGACGGGAAAATCGTCAGTTGCTTTGGCTGATCCAAAATCTCGCCCGTCAGCGGATCAATTCGCGTTAGTCTCTCGACCTCATCGCCAAAAAATTCCACCCGCACCGCCGTGTCCTGCCCGGCTGGGAAAATATCCACCACATCGCCGCGCACTCGGAAAGTACCGCGTGCAAAATCAACGTCGTTGCGCTTATACTGAATGTCAGTTAGCAAGCGAATAAACTTGTCCTGCACCCGCCGCTCACCGACCGTCAATTGAATGGCCATGTCAGCGTAGGTTTCCGGCGAACCAATGCCATAAATACAGGACACGCTGGCTACAATGATAACATCGCGTCGCGTTAACAATGCTGAGGTCGCGGCATGCCGCAGCCGATCGATTTCATCATTAATTTTTGAGTCTTTCTCAATGTACGTATCGCTACTGGCAATGTAGGCCTCCGGCTGATAATAATCAAAATAGCTAACGAAATAATGCACCTCATTATCCGGAAAAAACTCCTTAAACTCAGAAAACAGCTGCGCTGCCAAAGTCTTATTGTGCGCCAGCACCAGCGTCGGCACATCGGCTCGGGCGATAATATTTGCCATGGTAAACGTTTTACCCGAACCGGTCACGCCCAGCAGTGTTTGCTCGCGCTCGCCCCGCTCCAAACCATCCATCAACTGAGCAATCGCCGTCGGCTGATCGCCAGTCGGCTGGTATTTGGAGACGAGATTAAAGGCGCTCATATCATTACTATTGTAGCATTATTGACAAATAACAACTTTTCATGATATAGTTAACCAGTTATTAGCAATAAAACAAAAAGGGCACTTCAATGACTCCACAAAATACATGTATTCCGCGCGATGTACAGCTACAGGCTGCGATGTTCCGCCTCGGCAAGATGGAAGACGAAATCCAGAGCGGCTACGAGATCCTCCGGAAATATCAAAAAACCGTAACGATATTTGGTTCAGCACGTACTGATCCAAATAGTGCTTATTATGACGCTGCAAAAGAAACAGCTGAGCAGTTAGCCAAGCTCGGTTACGCCATTGTTTCTGGTGGTGGACACGGCATCATGGGCGCCGCCAACGAAGGCGCTAATAAGGCCGTCCAAGAGGGAGCGCGAGCTGCTGGCGGTGAATCGATCGCATTCAATATTCGCCTGCCGCATGAACAGGAAGTTAATAAGTATGCTACCGAGGTGTTTGAGTTTCAGCACTTTGCCCCGCGGAAGATCGTCATGACGATGTTTGCTAATGCCTATATTTATTTCCCAGGCGGCTTCGGCACGTTGGATGAACTGGCGGAGATATTGACGCTGATCCAGACTGAAAAAGCCAACCGCGCGCCGGTGATCTTATTTGACACAGCGTTTTGGAGCGATTTGGATGCCTTTTTCCGCAACCACATGCTGGCCGAGGGAGCTATCGTCGAAAAAGACCTGGATATTTATACTATCACCGATAGCGTTGACGAGATCATTGAGCTGGTACAAGCAAATAAGACCTATTGCTGATCACCTATCGTGTCAATTCAGACTTTTTGGGATTTCTTCGGAGTATTTGCGTTTTGCTGGGACTTTTTATGAGGTTTTTTGCTAGCAGATTTTTTAGATTTTACAGGCACGGTAGCTGACTTGCGGCGTTTTGGTTTAGCGTCAGCTACCGGTAACTGGAACGGCGACGCGGACTTGACTGGCTCACTGACGGCCGAGGCAACATAGCAAATCCCGCCCTCGCAGACGACGTGCTCAACAGTCGGCGTGTGCGTGCGCGGATGGACTGAAAAACGACGGGTTATTTCATAGCCAAGCCCGCGCTTACCAGATTCGATACGATGCTGACCGTATGGTAATTGATGATGATAATTTTCAACGATATCCACCGGATGAAACGAGATAATCTGCCCATCAAAATCCATCATCACCCAGTCGCTGGCTTTCGCCCAGGCCGTCTGATTAAGCCGTGGCGCAGCAGCCATTAGCGCCTGATACACTTCTCTACCCGTCGTATCTGCTGGATCAAGCCCAAGCGCACGAATAATTGAGTGGGCTCGAGCTAGAATCTCAGTGATTAGCCTGACATCGCTGTCATCACCAGCCATTCGCCTGAGCTCACTGACGGCGACTCGCGTCTGCGCTGAATCACCCAATAATTTTGTTAAGTTTCTTGACATTAAAACTCCTTTTCGCTTAGTGGCATGGCATGTAGTCGTGCACCTTGATATAAGATACCGGTTTTAGCACCAATATGATTGACGACCGAACTTGAATTTGCGCTGGCAAATACTACTGCGTCCTTCAACTGGGCGCCATGAGCCCACTGACTCAAAAAGCCACTGGCAAATGCATCACCTGCACCAGTCCGATCAATTGCCGGCACATCCTCGTACATCGCCGCTCTGACAATCGTTACGCCATCAGACGCCATCGAGCCATTCACGCCGTCTGTTAGCAACACCACCGGCACAAGCTCTTTTGCTCGCCGCACCAGCTGTTCCAGATCATCACCCGGCACTAACTGTTGCATCTCTTCTTTGTTCAGTGCCAATACCTCCACATCATCCAGCAGTCCCATTAACTTCTCGCGCTGTGCTAGCTCTCGCTTGCCTGGATTAAAGCAAATTTTCATACCAGCTACTCGCGCCTCACGAAATACCTTATCTAAGACCGTCATCTGACCTGCTAATGTTGATACATACAACCAATCAGCCTCAATATCCGCCACGGTAAAATCAGCCGCGTGATAATGCGTTGATGCACCGCGATACGTCAAGATTGTCCGTTCACCGTTTGGCGCCAATAACAATACCGAGTAGCCCGTATTGTATTTTTGGGAAAATCGAACATATCGTGTATCAACATTCTCGGTGTCCAGATCATCCAACACCGCTTGGCCAGCCGGATCACGGCCGACAGCGCCCAAAAACATCACTTCGTGACCCTGCCTGGCAAAGGTTACCGCAGCATTCGTCGCACCACCCCCCGTCGAAAAATGGATCTGGTTGACGTCTGCCTTGGCACCAAGTTCTAACTTAGCAAAACAACGTTCTGGGCTATCGCACACCGGAGCCAAGGCGTCTGACTGGCTTAAAAAAACATCCTGCACACCAGCACCAACCGTAATAATCCTTGCCACTACACCACCGCCTTTCCGGCTGAGCCGAAGGCTTGAATTTTCGTCTCAACTACTTCCTGAACGGCCGCATATACTGGCGGCATCAGTTTGACAATAGCATATTCGTTTGGATTTTCACGCAAGGTTTTTTCCAACGTCGTGCGAAAGGCATAGCGCATGTCAGAGTTGATGTTAATTTTAGAAACACCAATTTTCGCCGCGTCCTCAAAATAATGCAGTGGTGTGCCCGACCCACCATGGAGCGAAATCTGGCAGTGCAGCGCCTCGCGAATGCGGGTTAATAATTCCAAATCCAGCACTTTCGGCACCGGATACAACCCATGCAAATTGCCAACTGCCGCCGCAAAGGTGTCAATTCCCGTCGCCTCTACGAAATCACGCGCGCCCTCTGGCGTGGAAAAAGTTTTCTTAATTTCTTCATAGTCAATCGCCTCGGTATGGACGTTTGACGAACCCCAAAAATAGTGCGGCTCGGCTTCCACCAACGCGCCAGTGAACTTGGCATACTCGACAACTTCGCGAGTTTTAGCGATGATTTCCTCATCCGAGGCCTCGTGATTTGCCTGGGAAATATCGATATGCACAAACTCATAACCCGCGTCAATCGCCCGCTTGCATCCCTCCACCGTTGGCCCGTGATCCAAGTTCAAATACATCTCGATGCCATATTCAGCCTTATAATTATCCACCAGATCGCGCACGTTCTCCAGCCCCATGGCCTTGACCTCGGCGTCGGACACTTCGACCAGCACCGGCGATTGGAGTTTCTGCGCCGCTCGCGCCACCGCGATCAGCGTTTCTTGATTATCAATATTAAACGCCCCGACCGCAAAATGTTGCGCTCGTGTCCGCTGCATCAAATGGCGTGCATGCGTGATATTGCGCCGAATGTCAGAAATTGTCAGTCCCATATACCCTTTTATCCCTTATGCTACTTATGGTTATTATAGCAGCGGTGACGGAAAATGAAAAGAGGTGAAGGGGTTTTACGATTTATTTTTGTACAGTTTTCGTCAAAATGCTGGTCTTATCTTTTGGCTCATCATGGGGTCAATCCTCACGAGGGAACTTGGTATTTTTACTTATGCAGCAGCATGGGAGATCGCGACACTTGTGACAATTTCCTGTATAGCCGTGGACGCTCGAGAAATTCCCTGGCGTCTGCGCAAGCCTAAATAAATGACAGGTTATCTTTTACGTGCCGGACAACTGCTTCGACATCCAGCCCATGCTTCTGCCATAATTCAGCTACCGTACCGCTTTCGCCGAACTGGTCGCGGACGCCGATACGCTTTATTTTCACCGGCAGTTTTTCGCTCAATACTTCTGCCACCGCGCTGCCAAATCCACCGGCAATTTGCCCTTCTTCTACTGTTACCACACGACCGCATTTTTGGGCGGCGGCAACGACCGCTGCTTCGTCTAGCGGTTTAATAGTGTTAAAATGCACGACTTCTGCCTGAACGCCGACGTACGCCAATTGTTCTGCCGCCATGAGGAGTTGATACGTCATCGTGCCAGTACCTAGTAACGCCACATCAGTGCCTTGGCGCAGTACGGACGCCTGGCCAATCGCCACTGCGCCATCCAAAAACAGCGGCATGTCAGCTCGCGGCAATCGCACGTAATTTGGCCGCGAATCAGCCGCCATCACTGCTGCCATCATTTCGGTCTCATACGCATCAGCAGGAGCCAAGACCACCATGTTTGGCAGACTCCGCATCAGCGCGATGTCCTCCAGCATTTGGTGCGTCGCGCCGTCCGCACCAACATTCAACCCAGCATGCGAGCCGACCAGTTTGACCGGCTGATTATTCAGGCAAATCGTCGTCCGAATTTGTTCCCAATTACGCCCCGGACTGAACGCCGCATAACTGGCTGCAAACGGAATATTACCCATCGCTGCTAGTCCTGACGCCACCGTCACCAGATTTTGCTCTGCCACACCGACCTCAATAAACCGCGGCGCACCGATTTTTTCAGCAAACTCGCCAAAGCCAACACTTTCCGCCAAGTCGGCGCTTAGCGCCACAACCTGACTATTGTTCATTGCTGTGTGAACTAGCCCATGGCCAAAACCGAGCCGCATCGACGCGGTATTTCCCGCACGCCAATCATCCCGCAACATGCTCATACGCCCACCCCTTCTTCCGACTGTTTCTTAGCCAGTAAACCCAATTGTGTCAGCGCCGCGGCGGCCTGCTCGGCATTTGGCGCCTTGCCGTGCCATCGATAATCGCCCTCCATAAAATCAACGCCGCACCCAGGTACCGTATGCGCGATAATCACGCTCGGTTGCTCGCGTACTGCCTGTGCTGCTTCAATTGCCGCGATAATTCGCGCCACGTCATGCCCGTCGATTTCCTGCACCTGCCAACCGAAACTGCGCCACTTCTCACCCAAATCATTCAGCGGCATGACTTTTTCTGTATCGCCGCCAATTTGAATAGTATTACGATCAACGATAGTGATTAGCCGGCCTAATTTATACTTGGCTGCAAACATCGCCGCCTCCCAAATATTGCCTTCATTAAGTTCACCGTCACCTAAACTACAATATATGAAGCGTTCCGAATTCTGTAAATACTGCAAATGATATGCCATGCCAGCAGCCTGACTGAGACCGCAGCCAAGCGGCCCGCTCGTCGTCTCTAGCCCTGGTAATTTTACCCGCTCCGGATGCCCTTGTAGCCGCGAGCCAAACTGCCGCAAACTCATTAACTCTGATTCCGATAAAAATCCGCGCATCGCCATCGCCGCGTATAGCAGTGGTGCATAATGGCCATTACTCATGACGAACAGATCGCGATCAGGCCAATCCGGCTCTTCTGGCCGCAATCGAAGAATCCGAAAATACAGTACCGCCATCACATCAGCAAACCCCAGCGGTCCCGCCACATGACCACTACCAGCAGCCGTCACTTGGCGAATAATCAGCTGCCGTAACTCTTGCGCCTTCTTTTCTAGCTGGCCAGTCGTGAGTTGGCTCATGGTAAACTACCCGAGCACACCTGTCTTGCTAATCTCCTGCTGGAGCTTGGCAAACATTGCCGGTGGATCAGTCGCTTTTTGAATCGTCCCGCCAACATTCAGTACGTTCACACCACCCTGAACAAGGCTATAAGCATTGTCAACCATCACACCACCATCCCAACCAATTTCAACATTCGGATTAATCATCTTGACGAGCCGAATTTTTTCCAGCTGCATCAGGCTGGCTGTTCCGCCAAACTTACCTAGCTCACCGCTGAAAATCAGGACATGCTCTGCCTCTTTGATAAGCTCTTCGACGGTTTGCGGCACCGTTGGTCTCAGTAGTGCTAGTCCAGCCATGATACCCGAACGCTTAATTTCTTTGAGTGCCCCCAACGCGTCACCTTCGGCCTCAGCATGAATGATAATCAAGTGCGGCCTCAGTGCAATTAACTTTGGTACATACTCATCTAGTTTGTTCACCATAGCGTGAATATCAATCGTCCAACCTTCTGGTGCCCATAATTCTGGGATGCTGACCGTAAAGGTTGGCGCAAATTCACCATCAGTCAAATCGATATGCACCCGCTCAGCAAAGCCGGTAATTCTATCGACTTGCTCTTTGTATTGCTGGGCATTTTCTGCCAAAATTGCCGGGGCGATAACACTACTCATACGATCTCATCCAGTTGCGCATTGCGCCGATTATACCGCGGGGCATCCGCGTATGCAGTATTGAGCCACGTTTCAACAATGCCCTTCCAGGCAGCTTCGTTATCCTCGAGGACCCTAGCCGGCAGGCATAATACATTCGAATTATTGTCACGCCGCGTCATCCTCGCCTCATGTGCATCCCAAATAACACTGGCGCGGATCCCCTTAAAACGATTCGCCGCCATACACATACCCTGACCGCCGCCGCAAATTAAAATTGCCCGTGGATCATACTCGCCATCACCAATCACTCGCAGCGCTGCCGCTGCCGCAAACTGTGGAAAGTCGTCATCAGGATTAAGCTCACGACCACCGACATCCTCGACTGCGTAGCCACTTTTCGCCAAATACGCAAATACTTTTTCTTTCAGCGCAAACCCGCGATGATCTGAACCAAGATAAATCTTCATGGGTTTAGTATAAGCGGTTTGGGCAATATTTGCAACCAATCAAGTCCTTGGAAGCTCAACTCATCACGTCGAGCCGCAGCCGGCCAACACCTTGCCCATCGCCTCTTTTTCTGCATTTGTTACCCACAGACGATATTTACGCTTGATCGCTACCTGCCGTTCAATGTACTGACAGCGAAACGGCTTGTTGGGAGGCAGCCAGGTTGCCGCGTCGCCATCGCCTTTGGCTTGATTGGCCGGACCGTCAGCAGCCAACAAATTCAGCGGGTCGTTTGCCAATTTTTCTCGTTCCTCACGTGGTAGTTGCTGCGCACCTTTCTGCCACGCATCACTTAACGCCACCACGTGATCAATTTGTACTTTCGACGAGGTCTCTGGCCCGCGCTGAAACTTGATCGTCCGGCCGGTATACGGGTCACGTAGCGTCCCGGCCAACACGCGACATCTATCATCAATTTTTGTTTCCGTTAAATCCCGCGCCAGGATCACCTCGCGCACCGAACAGCCGCTCATTTTGCCCCAACCATCACTAAATTGTTTGCGGCTATAGCCTGTTTTGGGCGCACGACCTTTAACCTCTAGTTTTGCCAACTCCGCCTGGGCGTTTGAGTCACCAAACAATTGCTGCTGCATGGACGGCGAAGTCGGTGTAACCCGCGGCTGCTGCAGTTGCACCGCCCACACTACTGCACCCGCCACCGCCATGACGAGCAACACCATTATCTGCCGCCGTCTAATTTTCCTCGTTGTCATATCTATATTATAATGAAAGTATGAAAACAGTTCCACGCTTAATCGACACCTTTATACCACATCATTACGCATTAACCCTCGACCTAACACGCGCCGAAGAAAAAGCGTTTTCTGGCACAGTGATTATTTCTGGCGAGTCAACTGGCGAGTCAATTTCGCTGCATTCTAAAGAATTAACTATTCATTCAGCGTTGATTGACGATCAGCCAGCTGAGTTCTCTCATGGTGAATTTGATGAGCTGCGCCTGTTACATCCAGAGTTTTCCAGCGGCCAACATGTCGTTCACATTGAATTTTCCGGCACCATCACCGACGCCATGCATGGACTCTATCCATGTTATTTCACCCACAATGGCGTGAAAAAGCAGCTGTTTGCCACCCAATTTGAATCGCACCACGCCCGCGAAGTCTTTCCGTGTGTTGACGAGCCAGCCGCCAAAGCCACCTACGACGTGACGCTCGTGACCACTCCGGAATTGACTGTCCTTGGTAATATGCCCGTCACTGAATCATCCGAAAAGGATGGCACGCTGATAACAACTTTTGCCACCACGCCACGAATGAGCAGCTACCTACTTGCTTTTGTTGTCGGTGAACTCCACAAAAAAACCGCTCACACCACCTCTGGTGTCGAAGTAAATGTCTGGGCCACGCCGGCCCAGAGCGAGGAGACCCTGGATTTTGCACTAGACATTGCCACTCGCTCAATTAATTTTTATGATGAATATTTTGGCGTACCATATCCGCTGCCAAAGTCTGACCACGTAGCGCTGCCAGATTTCTCGTCAGGCGCCATGGAAAACTGGGGACTCATCACCTACCGCGAAAGCTGCCTGCTGGCTGACCCGAAATTAACGCCGGAATCATCCAAGCGCTTCATCGCTACTGTCATCGCCCACGAACTCAGCCATCAATGGTTTGGCAATTTAGTGACCATGCAGTGGTGGAATGACCTGTGGCTGAATGAGAGTTTCGCCAATATGATGGAATACGTGGCGGTCGACGCGCTACATCCTGAATGGCGGATGTGGGAGGATTTTGCGACGGGCGAGGTCACCGCGGCACTGCGACGCGATAGCCTGGACGGCGTACAGCCCGTGCAGGCCGATGTTAATCACCCGGACGAGATCAGCACCTTGTTCGACCCAGCGATTGTCTATGCCAAGGGCGGGCGGCTATTAGTGATGGTACGGCGGCTGATTGGCGAGAAAGCATTTCGCGCTGGGCTGAAGTCATATTTTGAGAAATTTGCCTACCAAAACACTGTCGGTAATGATTTATGGCAGGAGCTAGAAACCGCCAGCAGCCAGCCGATTGTTAATTTGATGAATACCTGGATTTCGCAGCCAGGACTACCAATTGTGCAAGTTGAGCAGAACAACTCCGGCGAGCAACCGACCGCTACCCTCCGCCAAGAACGATTTTTCATCGGCAACCATCAGCCATCCGACGCCTTGTGGCCGATTCCGCTGTTCGCCAATCAGCCGCTTGATGATATTCTGACTGAGCGCGAGAAAATATTTACGGCAAATGGCGACGTTCGGCTGAACTGCGGACTGAACGGACATTTCGTAACGCACTATGACTCAGCAACACGAGATCGATTAATCGAAAAGGCAGCAGAATTACCGACGTTAGATAAAATTTGCTTGTTGCAAGACATGACGTTGTTGGCGCGGTCTGGACGAGAAAGTTCGGCGGCACTGCTGCCGCTGGCACGCGTTTTTCAGCACGAGACCAATGAAAGAGTCTTTAATAAAGCCGGGACAAATTTGGTGGAATTACGCAAATTCGTCGACGACAATGAAGCAGGACGCGCTCGGCTAAAGCAGATTTCTGTTGAATTTGCCCGCGATACATTCATGGAACTTGGCTGGGATGAGCAGGACGGCGAATCTGATGACGATCGCGAGCGGCGCACGGCAGCGCTAGGTTTGATGTTATACGGCGAGGATCCGGCAGCGCTCGCGGAGGCCAAAAGACGCTTTGATGAGACTAACTCAGATGATTTACCAGCTGAGATTCGCCCGCTGATTATCAATGCCAATGTCAGATACTTCGAGACGCCAGAAATGATTGACAAACTTTTTACGATATATCAGAATACGCCGTCAGCCGACCTGCAAGTTGATATCGCGCTAAGCCTGACCTCGACGAAGAATCCAGTGACTGCCGAGCGAATTTTAACGGCGATCAAGGATGCTGACATTATCCGCCCGCAAGATGCCAGCCGCTGGTTTATTTACCTCATCCGCACGCGAGAAAACCGGAAAATTGCCTGGAACTGGCTGAAAGAAAATTGGTCGTGGGTGAAAGACACCTTTGGCGGCGATAAAAGCTACGATAATTTTATCCGCTACGCTGCCAGCGCTCTGTTGACCCGCGATGAGTTAAACGATTTTACCGAATTTACCACGCCGCTGCGCGCCGAACCAGCCCTAACCCGCACCATCGATCTGGGCGTCCGCGAGATTGCCGGCAGAGTAGCACTGATTGAGCGGGATCAGGCGGCGGTTATTGATGCACTTAGTAATTAGATCTATTTGGCCTTAGGCGTTACCTCTATGTTGTAGTGGCATAGCTAGTCGATAACGACAGATTGCTTGCCGCTCTGCTCTCCATCAACAGCTATCGCTAGTATCTGCATGTCGCGTCCCTCATATTGCGGATGTTTTACTATGAATAGCTCCGCCGCAAAACGCATTTGACGCTGTTTTTTGGCGGTGATAGCCGCCAGCCCGTCACCAAAGTCATCATTTTTACGGTATTTGACCTCTGTGAAATACAAAACATCATCTTTCACACTGACAATGTCGATCTCACAGTACCGCGTCCGCCAATTGCGGGCGATGATCTCATGTCCGTCCGCCGCCATCCAGTCTGCAGCCGTCTGCTCACCCGCGTCGCCGATGGCACGTGTAGTGAAAGATACAGGTAAACAGATGGCAGGTTCGCCGTCATCCTCCTCCAGAGTACACTCTTCACTCGTATCTCCACCGGAGATAATACTTCGTGAGCGTTCGGCTGAAACGTCCGCTCCTCGCGAACGTTTCACAGCCTCTGTCGGAGGAGACAGCGAACCCGCCTCCGCATACTTCGCCAGCGGCGCAAAGCTCAGCCGGTGCAGTGGCGTCACGCCCAACCGCTCAATCGCCGCCTGGTGCTTGGCCACGCCATAGCCAGCATTTGACGCGAAGCCATACCCTGGATAGACTACATCTTGCTCGGCCATAAACTGATCGCGCGCTACTTTGGCGATGATCGATGCTGCCGACACACTCGGGATCAAACCATCAGCCTTCGCCATCACCGCCACATATTGTTCCAGCGCCGTATCCGCCAGAAAATTAACCGTCCCGTCAATGATAATTTCATCAAATGCCAAATTCTTCTCTTTGCATTGCGACTGAATTTGTTTGACCGCTCGCCGCGTCGCCAATCGCAGCGCCTGGCTCATGCCAACGTCGTCAAGTTCCCTGGCGCTTACCCAGCCTAGCGCCCACGCAGCCGCCTGCTCACGAATCACCTCATCCAAAGCCTCGCGGCGTTTTTTGGTCAACTTTTTACTGTCATTAAGGCCCTCAATCTCAGCACCGCCCAAAATCACCGCGCCCACCACCAGCGGCCCCGCCCATGGCCCACGTCCGACTTCATCAATGCCGAGGATCATGCGCGCGCTGACCCTTTTTCACATCCTTTTTTACGCCCGAACGTATGAACACCCAGCCGATCCACACCGCCGCCGCACCCAGCGTATTTGCCAAAATATCCCAATTGGTATCGTCCAACGTGATGTGCGCCAAACCAACCTTGACCATAAATAATTCCGCCAACTCATTGACGCAGCCTAGCGCCGACACCAGTGCAAACACCGAAAACACCATCACCAACCAGTGCGCCCGCCAGCGCGTCGCCAGCACTAAATATATCCACAACAATCCCGTAAACAGTCCGCCGCCCACGAAATGCGTAGTAAAACTAGTGTCTCGCCCCTCGATCAGCGGCGATGGCAAATACCACGAGATGAAAAACAGCACGCACGCAACATATAGCAGCCAGCGGTACTTTACTTCATCAGTAAAGCCATGATGGCGCAACACATACGGCACCGCAAATACCAAAGTCACGGGGACAAACACAGAAATATAATGAAAGATTGACATACTGGTATTATACCATGAGAAAACCGCCCCCAGAGAGGGCGGTCTGTATGTCTCAAAACCAATTACGCTTCTTTATGGCGGGCTGCGACCTCGGCGGCCTTGGCGTCAAGCTCCGCCTGAGCAGCATCTTTTTCAGCTTGCTTGGCAGCGGCAGCTTGTGCGGCTTCTTCTTTCAGGCGTTCTGCCTCGGCCTCAGCTTTAGCATCGTGGACATCATTGACAGCAGCGCGATCAAAGTTTTTTGCAGTCAGACGAGCTGACTTGCCAGAGCGCTTACGCAAGAAGCTGAGGAACTTGCGGCGAACCTTGGCGCGGCGGACGATTTCCACCTTTTCAATCAGCGGACTGTGCAGCAAGAACGATTTTTCCACGCCAACACCTGACGCAATTTTGCGGACCGTGATGCGTGAGGTGTGCGACTGCTTGTTGTCGGTGCGAATGACCACACCTTCAAACATCTGGATACGCTCTTTGTTACCTTCTTTAATCTTCTGATACACACGAACGGTATCACCGCTGCGGGCATCAACAACTGCTTGCTTCTTCTGTGCTTGATTGACTTTGTTGATTAGTTCAAAACTCATACTGTTTTCCTCTGTTTCGGGATCTTAACAGCTGGCCATATAGTTGTATCCCTATAGCTCCACACTGAAAGACTCGATATTTAATATCACCGATACAATCAGTTACCGATTTTAGCACAATTACCCAAAGATGACAACTCCTGAAAACTTCACTAAACTGCGCTATAATTGATCGCATGGATTACAATATATTAGCACTCGAACTACACAAGAAATATAAGGGTAAAATTACCACCAGTTTGCGCGACCAGGAGGAGTTGGATCGCGATAAATTAAGCGCCTATTACAGCCCAGGCGTGGGTGCAGTCAGCCAAGCGATTGCCGAAAATCCAGCAGACCTACCAAAGTACACCTGGACAAATAATTTGGTCGGCGTGGTTTCTGACGGTTCAGCGATTTTAGGCTTAGGCGATTTGGGACCAAAAGCCGCCATGCCGGTGATGGAAGGCAAGGCGCTACTGTTCAAGCATTTCGCCAATGTCGACGCCGTGCCGGTTGTCTTGGACGTTCACCAGCCAGAAGAAATTATTGCTGTGATCAAGGCAATCGCACCGAGCTTTGGGGCAATTAATCTCGAAGACATCGCTGCACCAAAATGTTTTGAGATTGAAGAGCGCCTGAAAGCTGAGCTGGACATCCCCGTGTTTCATGACGACCAGCACGGTACGGCAGTCGTGGTGTTAGCAGGACTAATCAATGCTGCGAAATTGACCAGACGAAACCTGGCAGCCTGTAAATTCGTGGTCATTGGCGCAGGCGCAGCTGGTACGGCCATCATCAAACTGCTACATCTATACGGCGCAAGGAACATCGTGGCGGTAGATAGCCACGGCATTGTTGGCTCGTCTCGCACGGATTTGAATGCTGAAAAAACTGCGCTATTAGAATACGTCGACGCTTCGCAAGCTGGCTCAATTGAAGACGCCATCACCGATGCTGACGTGTTCATTGGTGTGTCGCGCGCTGGGCTACTTACGCCTGAATTGGTACAAAAAATGGCCGATAATCCAATCATCTTTGCCCTAGCCAATCCAGTTCCAGAAATCATGCCAGACGTCGCTCGAGAGGCGGGCGTAGCAGTCATCGCCACTGGCCGCAGTGATTTTCCAAACCAAATTAATAATTCCTTGGCCTTCCCAGGCATCTTCCGCGGCGCCTTGGATCATGGTGTGAAAAAAATCACCGACCAGCATAAACTGGCGGCCGCCGAAGCGCTAGCTGGACTAGTCGAAAACCCAACTGCTGAGGAAGTCATTCCTTCGCCGTTTGACGAGCGAGTAGCGCCAACCGTCGCTCGTGTTATCATATAACCCTATTCGCCACATGCTAACGATCATAATAGAAGCTGTCGGAGAGCTGGCCTCAGCGCGGCTTTTTGATATCCACTAGATAACTCGATTAACTTCCTCAAGTGTCGTCTCGCCGCGCAAAGCCGCCAGCACGCCCGCCTGCAATAATGTCACCATGCCATGTTTCTTGGCTGTAGCCTCAATTGCTTCAGTGTGAACGTCGGCAATATCACCTCGCAGGAATTTCTGAATTTCCTCAGTCACCACCAGCTGTTCCATCACCGGGATACGCCCCTTGTAACCAAACGGTACCTCGTCGGTCGCCACGGGTCGCCACAGCTTGAACGTATCAAGATCAGGACAATCAACATGTGGTGGCAGATCCCGCATAACCTCTTTTACCCAATTGCGCGTCGCCTCATCTGGCTCATATTCTTCCTTGCTCTCATCATGTAGCCGTCGCACCAGCCGCTGAGCGATCAGTAGTCGCACCGCTGAACTAAAGATTGGATTCTGCCCAATCATATCAATAATTCGGCTAAATGCCGCTGACGTCGAGTTAGCATGAAAGCTTGACAGAACCAGATGCCCGGTAATCGACGCCTGAATTGCTGTCTTGGCCGTTTCCTGATCACGAATCTCACCAACCATCACCACGTCCGGGTCGAGGCGCAGCACGCTACGCAGCCCATCATCAAACCGCTGGCCAGCCGTCGTATCAATCGGGATTTGCGTAATGCCAGGAATGGTATTCTCTACCGGATCTTCCAGTGTAATCACTTTACGATCCGGTGTATTGAGCGCATTGAGAATGCTGTACAAAGTCGTTGACTTACCCGAACCGGTTGGCCCAACTAACAGCACCAGGCCACGCGGATGAGAAATAATCTCATCAATTTGCTCCCGTTCAGCCGCACCAATACTGAGCAAGTCTAGGTTCA
This sequence comes from Candidatus Saccharibacteria bacterium oral taxon 488, assembly GCA_046846435.1. Lineage (GTDB taxonomy): Bacteria > Patescibacteriota > Saccharimonadia > Saccharimonadales > Saccharimonadaceae > Nanosynbacter. The sequence continues at coordinate 598,944 of CP128407.1, forward strand.
ACATCGAGGTGTCAAAATTAAATAAGCGCAGCACTACGTCTTGACCATACATGGTTGGCACCGCTTCGACACGGAGGTTAAGGAGGTGTGATACCCCGTCACGATGGATTTCTTGCTGCATGTGCCCCGACTGCGGCTCATTGGACGCCGTCGAAATATTTGCTCGCGAAGCCAGTGCCGCCATGATAACTCGATAACGATCACGGCCCAGCTCCGCCACCGAGTGCAGCGCGCCATCAACGCGCATCCGCACCCGAATGGTGTCGCGCTGATTCTCAATATGAATATCCGATGCATTCAGCCGATCCGCCTGATCGATCAAATAGTTAAACACGTCGTTTGTACCGACGGTCGCCAATGTCTGGCTGACCTGCTGGAGTGTGTCACTATCACCCTCTTTGGCGATTTCGATATTGTCATAGATCACTTTTTTCGGCGGATCAAATCGCAGCATTAAGGCCCGAAAGCCTGAGGCTGATATCAGGAAGAACTTAGCAATAATACCCTGCTCGCGGTAGTTATTAGTCATCGTCGCTACTAATGATTGTGGCGTCTGTGACGTAATGCCAAATCGATATGACTGCTCGTCAGGGTTTATCGCCAGTGGCACAACGTGTCCATTATACATCTCTTCAATCGTCAAAATATCACGAATCAGCGGAATTGTTTGTTCAAACTCGCGAGCATCCAGATATTGTAGGCCTAAAATCGCCGCTCGTTTCCGGGTTGCGTCTTCATCTTGATCGCGACGTTGTTGTTGAATTCGATCTTCATCCATCAACCTTATTATAGCAAAAAGCTTATCCTTGGGCGAGTGCTATAATGATATCATGCCAGAAATTACCCTCCTCGTGCACAATATTCGCTCGACGTACAATGTCGGTGCAATTATGAGAACAGCCGAAGGCTTTGGCGTCAGACAGATTATCTTTAGCGGCTATACGCCGTACCCCGATTTACGATTAGCCGACCCCCGGTCTATCGACCCAAGGCTGCCGCACATTACCGAAAAGTTAACCGCCCAGATTCACAAGACTGCACTGGGCGCAGAAACAATGCTGCCCTTTAGCTACGTAGCCGATATTCGTCAGTGGCTGGCAGAGAATGCCAACAGGGAACGCTTACCCGTGATTGCCCTAGAGCAGTCAGCGTCGAGTACAGAGCTCAATACGTTTCGGCCACCAGCCCGCTTTGCCCTACTCCTCGGCGAGGAGGTCCATGGCATTGAGCCGGACATTCTAGCGCGGTGCGATCACATCGTCGAAATCCCCATGCGGGGTGCCAAGGAGTCATTTAATGTCTCAGTCGCGGCCGGTATCGCACTCTACGGCCTCTGTTTTTCCTAAATATAACCCCGGGCTAGATCATAATCCCTACGGGCGTAAATGATGTCACAATTGCCATTAAAATCAGCGTCACGTACCAAATCTTGCGATTAAATTGATACTTCTCGACCGACACCACTAAAAGCAGGCCGACAATCAGTCCAACCGGCAGCGCCTGGATCGCTACCACGCCCAGCTCAATCGGCTGCTTCAGTCGCAACCACAATGCCGCCAGCACGACACACACCACCAACTTTACGAAAAAGGTGCTGTCATTTTCATACAGCCGCTCCCGACCTTTGCGGTTGGTGATGCTACTTGCCTTCGAGCGATTACGAGCGTACGTTCGCGATTTTTGTTTTGCCATAAGCTTTTTTATCATATCATACCAGGCGCACCATAGCAAAGCAGCCCCGCATGAAAGCGAGGCTACCCTAAGTTTAGGTTATGAGAAATAAATTACCACATGTTTGTCAGATGGACCGACTTAAATCCATTCCAACCGTGACCAACTTCTGCTGAACCACTACTAAACGGCCAATTCATATTACCGCTATTTGTATATTGCAGCAACCGTCCGTCTTTCGTCCGACCGACAATATCCGCCAGGCCATCAGTATTCATATCACCGAGCATAATGGTATCAAACCCGTTCCAGCCATGACCGATTTGACGACCGCTCTCGAACATTGTCATCTTGTTGTCGCGTCCACGATTGAGATATGCCCACATCGTACCGTCCTGGCGTACTGCGACGATATCATCATAACCATCACCATTCAAATCACCAGCAACAATCGATCGAACATTATTCCAACCGTGACCGATTTGACGGGCTTCATCTGACACGAAATCATATGTCCCTTCAAGCTTCTTGTAGCGCAGATAGACCTTGCCTGCCATCAAGTTACCGTTAGCGTCGACATAAACATGTGAGACTGGGCTATCCTTACCGTTCAATTTAGCAAATACCGCGCCACCACGATGGTCGATGTCGCTCGCAACTGGCTTGTCAGCAAATGGCGTCGTTGCTGAACCATTATTACGGAATACTTGAGCCTTTTGATTCTTTGAATAGGCAACGATATCCGGACGACCATCGCCATCCATGTCAGCAAATGTAATGTTTGTGTATTTGTTAAAGCCCTGCCCGATCTTTGTCGAACCGCCACTAAACGGCCAACCCGGGATAGCATTGTTCTGATACAGCCACAACGAGCCATCTTTGCTCAAGCCAACTGCGTCACTGAAGACAACACCCTCGGTAGCATTCGCAACTGGTGCGCCACTCAGCACCAAGCCAAACACCGTCGCCGACAGCCCAAGCGCCGTTACCGTTTTCTTTAGTATTCCCATACGTCCCTCCACCGTCATAGACGGTATTTATTTAGTACACTCCTACCGTACTACGTTTTCTAAATAAAAGCAATCCCGCTTGTGATTATCAAGCGGGATCGTGGTAAATTCTACTGTAGGACTAGCGACCAATTACATCCGAATCTCGGCGTCAACACCAGCCGGTAAGCTCAGATTCTGCAGGCTATCAATCGTTTTTGGCGTGGCATTGGTAATGTCAATGAGGCGCTTATGGGTGCGCATCTCGTAGCTCTCACCACCCATTTTATAGACGTGCGGGCTTTTTACCACCGTGTAGGTACTGCGGCGAGTCGGCAGCGGTACAGGGCCAGCCACACTTGCGCCGGTGCGAATTGCCGTATCAATAATTTGTTTTGCTGACTGGTCGATGACTTTATGGTCGTACGCTTTCAGGCGAATACGAATCTTGATACCAGTGTCTTGAGCCATAGCTCCTCCTTTATGTGCGACTCCGTAACCTCTGCTCACGTCCGTGCCTCGCGGATGGCCGAGTTCTCGGAGTAAATTAATACTGTTTGGCGATTATATCACAATACCTGAAGTATGGCTAGTCAAGAACTACCGGATTTGCTGCCACCCACTGACGCCACTGCGCGACATCTTCAATCGGCGGTCGATAACCCATAGCTTCACCCAACCGGCTCGCCGCCAAAATACAGGCTGCAATATAATCGGCATTAGCTTCGTGGTCAGACCGGACATATTCTTGGTATTGCTCACTAGTATAGTCCACCGGCAGAGGTACGATAGTATTATCTATCTCACCAAAAACCCGCATTACCTTTTCGTCAAGCTGGATTATGTGCCCTAACTCATGACAAAACGCTATCAACCCGACGATTTGACGACCTATTTCTGCATCCTCAAGTCGCTCACGCGGCACACCCAGTCGAGACGACATCCGTGCTATAAGATTCGGACTAGACAGCGTCTCCCTTGTACCGATGACAATCATTGGAATTTTCTCACCATTCCGTGTTTCACCCTCACCACCCCTGAAGTCACCACTGTTCTCATCAATAACAATTTGCATCTCCTCTAGTGTCCGAGCCGGAAACAAATTCAAGGCGGTCTCGTAAATATCACCTGCTAGCGGATTGATATACTCACCAAGTGTTTTGACTCTTAATTTTTGCTCTTTTTTGTGCGACAACTCTTCCATAGCAATCTAACTGTAACATATAATATTTATTCCGTCAAGCATCACTCTAAACTACAAATTGCTTCTGTCACCACTTCGGCCGAATGACGTAGCGCCGCCTGTTCGCGCTCATTAAGCGGATATCCGGTCAAGATCTTCACACCATCCGCACAAATCGTTGATGGCAGGCCGAGCACTACATCGTGCAGTCCATACTCGCCCTCAACCAGTGAGCAGACTGGATAGACCGAGCATGATGACGAGCGTAGTGCCGAGACAATCTTGGAGATAACGAAACCAATTGCATAATATGTCGACCGCTTGGTCTCGATCACCCGGTACGCCCGCTGACGAATTTTCTCTTCAATGCCGTCGACCATCGCTGGCTTAAATCCCGGATAATCAGCGAGCGGCACCTCACCGACTTGCGCTGATTCAATTGTCGCAAATGACGAATCACCATGCTCCCCTAGAATATAGGCGTCAACCTCTCGACTATGTACATCTAGCTGATCCGCGATATACGACTTAAGCCGCGACGTATCAAGCGTTGTCCCCGTGCCAAACACCCGACTCTTTGGCAGGCCCGATTCTTTCAGCGCCACATACGTTAGTGCATCAACCGGATTTGATACCACAAGGATATACGGACGAGCACCGTTCCTCATAATATTTCTCACTGTCCCACGCATAATCTCAGCATTCACGCCGAGCAGCTCCAGTCGCGTCTGCCCCGGCTGTTGCGGTGCACCAGCGGTGATAACCACGATATCATCAGTCTTGATGTCATCATAACTACCAGGCCGCACCACGACACACCGATCAATTCCCATTCCATCAGTGATATCCGCCGCTTGACCCCACGCCAAGTCAGGGTTGCGATCAATTAACACAATTTCCTCAACCACACTCCGTAGTGCGCAGGCGTATGCCGCTGTCGCACCGACCATACCGCCTGCACCGACGACCACCAACTTCTGTTTATTCATGTCTGTCTCCTGATTTTTTATTGCAATAACCCCTCTACTGTAACGCTATCTCGTTAACTTGTCAAACTGTTCATGACAGTCCATTGACAATGTAGCCCATCAAAAATCCCCCAGTTTCCCAGGGGATTTTTATGCTTAGGTTATAAAGATTATTTGTTAATCTTTGTTACCACACCAGCACCAACGGTACGGCCGCCTTCGCGGATGGCAAAGTTCAAACCTTGCTCCATAGCGATTGGGGCGAGCAACTTAACCTTGAAGGTTACGGTGTCGCCTGGCATGACCATTTCTTTGTCGGCTGGCAGCTCAACTTCACCCGTCACGTCAGTGGTGCGGAAGTAGAACTGTGGCTTGTAACCCTTGGAGAATGGAGTGTGGCGACCGCCCTCTTCCTTCTTCAAGATGTACACTTCAGCCTCAAACTCGGTGTGCGGCGTAATGGTGCCTGGCTTTGCCAAGACCTGGCCACGCTCAATGTCAGTCCGCTCAATACCGCGTAGCAAGACACCAGCGTTGTCGCCTGCTTGACCCTGATCCAGAGACTTCTTAAATGCCTCAATACCAGTGACTACTGATTTCTGAGTTGGGCGGATACCAACGATTTCAACCTCGTCGTTCAGCTTAACAACACCCTGCTCAATACGACCGGTTGCCACAGTACCGCGACCCTTGATTGAGAAGACGTCCTCAATTGGCATAATGAACGGCTTATCCATGTCGCGTGGTGGCTCTGGGATGTAGCTATCCATCGCCTCAACCAGTTCCATGATGGCGTCTTCGTACTTCTCGTCGCCTTCCAGCGCCTTAAGAGCCGAGCCCTTAATAATTGGAGCATTCTCGTCAAAGCCGTTCTTAGCAAGCAGCTCGCGGACTTCCTCTTCAATCAGCTCGACCATGTCTGCGTCAGCCATGTCCATCTTGTTAAGGAATACAACGATCTTTGGCACACCAACCTGCTTTGCCAACAAGACGTGCTCGCGGGTTTGCGGCATTGGGCCGTCGGTTGCAGCAATCACCAAGATTGCGCCGTCAACCTGGGCAGCACCGGTAATCATATTCTTGACGTAGTCAGCGTGGCCTGGCATGTCAACGTGTGCGTAGTGACGGTTCGGTGACTCGTATTCTTGGTGCGAGCTGGCGATCGTAATACCGCGCTGGCGCTCTTCTGGTGCGTTGTCGATCTGGTCGTACGCAATTGGTTTGTTAACTGCGCTTGGGAGGCGCTTTGCGAGCACTGCCGTAATTGCGGCGGTCAGTGTCGTCTTGCCGTGGTCAACGTGGCCCATAGTACCGACGTTCACGTGCGGCTTGCTTCGGTCAAATGCATCTGCCATTTGTAGAAGTTCTCCTTTACTTAATTATATTTTCACGCGGGTACAGTCCATTAAACAGACCTCACGGCGTATGTTCTTGATTATAACTGGTTTGCAAACTGTTGTAAATAGGGTTTATACTATAGGGCATGAGTATCTTTTCTAAGAAAGTAACACCCGAAGCAGCTCGCGCTGGTGTGTACCCAAAACGATTATCGTATGACGAGCGTCAGGAGCTAAATGCCGAGTATGATCGTCGTCATCAAACCAGTCTACCGAAGCTACCCTCCTTAAGTATCGCCTTCCTTCTAACCATAGCGCTCGCAGCAACCTGGATGTTCATCAAGCTCACCACCTTATTTATCAAGGCCAGCGGACAGTCTGCCGTCTTTCTATTATTCTTTCTATTTATCTTCATCGCGATCTGCTACGGTATCACATTTTTCTACGTCAAGCGCACCCTTGATAGACTCAGCGTTAGTGGTACGAAATTTGTTATTGTTTACCTCGCGCTCATTGGCACCGTACTTGGGTGCTGCCACCAACTCGGTATCGCTCCCTTTCACGCACTTCTGTCACTACCGCTCCCAACTTTGTTAGTCGCTACTGGTGGACACTACATTGCGACGAGTATACTTGCTAAGTGCTGTATTCATTTTGAGTGGTAATAGTAATTATTGTATTATATACAACACTTTCTTACAGTAGTAAATTGTTGTAATTATTACTTTTTATTGGTTATTTTCTCTATGATGTCTTATACTGAGAGGCGTGTATCAGTTAATGCTAAAGGAGAAATAATGTATGTGTGGAATTGTTGGCTATATCGGTGAGCGCGAGGCGCAGAACATCCTTGTCGCTGAACTAAAGCGGCTTGAGTACCGCGGCTATGACAGCGCCGGAATTGTCACCCTGTCGGGTTCTGCCACACCAACCCTGCTGCGCACCAAAGGCAAGGTGGCAGCGCTGGAAGAGCTCGTCGGACAACATAAGACGAGCGATACGGTCGGCATCGGACACACCCGCTGGGCAACACATGGCGAACCAAGCAAGCGCAACGCGCACCCACACCACGTTGGTGAGATTTATCTAGTGCACAATGGCATTATTGAGAACTACCAAGATCTCAAAACAATGTTGGCCAGTCATGAGTACGAATTTAAGAGCGATACCGATAGCGAGGTGCTGGCGGCCCTGATTGACTATCTGCGGCGTGACTCACCAGACTTACTGACAGCAGTCACCGGTGCATTGAAAATGGTGGTCGGGGCGTACGGTATCGCGGTGTTTGACACCACAAACCCCGAAGAAATTATCGTGGCTCGCCAAGGCAGCCCGCTGATCATTGGCGTCGGAGATGGCGAAACATATATCGCTAGTGACGCTTCGGCGCTGGTTGGCTACACCAATCAAGTGGTGTATCTACACGATGGTGAAATTGGCCGCTGTACTCGCAGCGGGCTAGAACTACAGACAATTGAATCGCAAAAGCTTGACGTCAAGATCGAAATGCTCGACATGGATATGCAGGCGATTCAGAAGCAGGGCTTTGACCATTTCCTCGCCAAAGAAATTTATGAACAGCCAACCAGCCTCGCCGCCACACTGGCCGGCCGCGTACTGCCTGAACAGAAATATGCGCGCCTCGGCGGTCTCAACATGAGCGATGATGAACTGCGCCACGTTAAACATGTCATCATCGTTGGCTGCGGCACTGCCTACTTTGCTGGTGTGCAAGCCAGCTACTTTATTGAGCAACTGACCGATGACGTGACTATCAGCGTCGAGATCGCCAGTGAGCTACGCTACCGCGCATTCAACGTACCTGAACACTCGGTCGCTATGATTGTTAGCCAGAGTGGCGAAACGGCCGACACCCTTGCCTGCCTGAATGAATTGAAGCGACGTGGCGTTAAATGCCTCGGCGTCGTCAATGCCGTCGGCAGTACAATCGCCCGAGCGGTTGATGGCGGCGTGTACTTGCACGTTGGCGCCGAGATTAGTGTCGCCAGCACCAAGGCCTTTACCTCACAAGTCGCTGCTCTGACGATCTTTGGTATCATGCTCGCTAATGCCAAGGGTACCAACCCACAATTTATTGATGAATTTGTGCAAGAATTAGCGATACTACCAAGCGAGATCCAAAAAGTCCTCGATAAACAAGGTGCTGAGATACCTTCCATCGCTAGGGCGTATGCTGATTACAATCACGCACTCTACATCGGCCGCGATACACTTTATCCGATCGCCATGGAGGGCGCGCTGAAACTCAAGGAGGTGAGTTACATTCATGCTGAAGCGTATGCCGCCGGCGAGCTGAAGCATGGCCCGATCGCCCTGATTGATGATCGTTTCTTTGAGGTCTGCTATATCCAAGACAACTGGCTGTACGAGAAGTCGCAGAGCAACTTGATCGAGATGAACACTCGTGGCGCTCATGCCATTGTTATCACCGATACGACGAAAAAGGTGCCAGGCGAAACCGTTATCCGCGTCTCAACCAAATTGACGCACCTCACGCCGCTCTTGTTCAATGTCGTGTCGCAGCTCCTAGCCTATCACGTGGCTGTCAGGCGCGGTCATGATGTCGATCAGCCACGCAATCTGGCCAAGAGCGTGACGGTCGAATAATGCTCTCGCGCTAGTGGCGATAGTACGTCGCTAAAAACGCCTCGCGAAACTCGTAAAATGTTCCGTCCTCTAGGCTGGCGCGGATATCATCAACTAGTTTGACGATAAATCGTTCATTGTGAATCGACAGCAACGTACCAGCCAGAGATTCGCGGGCATGGAGTAAATGACAGAGATAGGCGGCGGTATAATGGCGGCAGGTATAGCAATCGCAATCTTCCATAATTGGTTCAAACAGTTCGCGGTATTTCTGGCCGCGAACATTGACTCGACCACACGGCGTGTAGGCCGCGCCGTTTCTGGCCACACGTGTCGGACTGACGCAGTCAAAGGTATCAATTCCCTGCTCAATCGCCGCAAAGATATCGTCTGGCTCGGAGATACCAAGCAAATGCCGCGGCTTGTTCTCGGGCAAGATCTGATTGACCCACTGAATCGTCTGCGCCATGGTTTCCTTTTCCAGCGCGCCGCCGATGCCGTAGCCATCAAAATCCATCGCGCCTAAAAATTCAGCCGTTTGCTTGCGTAAATCTTCATAATTTGCGCCTTGCAGCACGCCAAACAACGCTTGATACGGCTTGTCGGGACGAGATTCCCGCAGACGTTTAACCTCCACCAAACTCCGCTCCGCCCACGCATGCGTCCGCGCCAATGCCTCCACCTGATAATCATATGGATCAATCAGCGAGGTCAGTTCATCAAAGGCAAAGGTAATATCCGCACCAATGCCCGCCTGAATTTGCATGGATAATTCCGGCGTAAATTTATGGTACGAGCCGTCCAGGTGCGATTTGAACATCACGCCGTTTTCGTCAACCCAAGCGTGGCGCGACGATTTTTTAGCGATGGCGATTTCCTCATCAACGTCGGTACTCATAGCCAGCACTTTCTTAAAGCCCGAGCCCAGACTTAGCACCTGAAAGCCGCCGCTATCAGTGAATGTCGGCCCGCCCCAGTGCATAAACTTGCCCAAATAACCAGCCTTTTCAATCAATTCATGACCCGGCTGCAAATACAGATGATAGGCATTCGCCAGCACCGCCTGCGCACCAACATCCGCCACCATCTCGGGCAACATCGCCTTGACGTTAGCCTTAGTGCCGACCACGATAAATGCCGGTGTTTTAATATCCCCATGCGGCGTATGAATAATGCCAGTGCGCGCCAGCGTGTCGCCAAGCCTAGCAGTGATCTCAAAAGAAAACGGTTTCATTTGATAGATTATATCAGTTTTTTCCGCTACACTATAACCATGAGCAAGAAAACCCTGGTTGAGCTTGATCCGTGGCTGGCGCCGCATGAGGGCGTCATTAACGCCCGTGAGGCGTATATTTCGTCGACGCTAACGAAGGTTTTGGGTGGCAAATCGCCGGCGGAGTTCGCCTTAGGATTTCATCATTTTGGTTTGCGCCAAACAGAGGCAGGCTGGACGTTTCGTGAATGGGCGCCAAATGCTACACACATAGTGATGGTTGGCGATTTTTCAGATTGGCATGAATCGGAAGAGTTTACCCTACGACCAACCAAACACGGCGAATGGGAAGTCCAGCTGCCTTTGAACATCATTAAGCACGGTGATAAATTTAAATTGCGCGTCTATTGGCCGGGCGGAGCTGGTTGGCGCTTGCCATCATATGCCACCTACGTCATCCAGGATGATGATTCGGTGGATTTTTCTGCCGTAGTCTGGCAGCTTGATGAGCCATATCAGTGGCAGCACAACATTCCATCTGCGCCAAACGTGCCGTTAATTTATGAGGCGCATGTCGGTATGAGCAGCGAGAAGGAAAAGGTCGCCAGCTTCAACAAATTTACTGCGGGTGTCCTGCCGCGCATCAAACAGGCAGGATACAACACCATCCAGCTAATGGCTATCGCCGAGCACCCGTATTATGGCAGTTTTGGCTATCACGTCAGCAACTTTTTCGCGGTGTCGTCGCGGTTTGGCACGCCCGATGATTTTAAGCGGTTGGTTGACGCGGCGCACGGACTGGGACTGCGCGTCATCATTGACATCGTTCATGCTCATGCTGCTAAAAATGAAGTCGAAGGCCTGGGCAATTTCGCGGGTAATCCAACGCAATATTTCAAAGCTCACGATCATCCAGCATGGGATTCGCGGTTGTTTGATTATGGCAAACCGGAAGTACTGCACTTTTTGGCCAGCAATTGCCGCTGGTGGTTGGACGAGTACCATATTGACGGCTTTCGGTTTGATGGTATAACCAGCATGTTGTATCACGACCACGGTTTGGGCAAAAGTTTTACCAGCTATGATGATTATTTTACTGATGATGTCGATAAGGACGCCTTGGTCTATCTTAGACTGGCAAATGACGTCATTCACACCGTTCGCCCCGATGCCACGACCATTGCCGAAGAAATGAGCGGGCTACCGGGGTTGGCGGCACCGGCTGAATATGGCGGCCTGGGCTTTGATTATCGATTAGCAATGGGCGCGCCCGACCTCTGGATTAAAACACTGAAGGAAAAGCGCGACGAAGATTGGGACTTGGGCGAGCTGGCGCACACCTTACGTTCACACCGCCCAGAGGAAAAAGTCATCACCTACGCCGAAAGTCACGACCAAGCCTTGGTCGGCGACAAGACGCTGATTTTCCGGCTGATCGACAAAGCCATGTATTGGCACATGAATAAAGCCGACCCTGACCTGACCGTGGAACGTGGCATAGCCCTACATAAACTGATTCGACTGCTGACAGCCGGACTACATGGTGGCGGCTACCTTAATTTCATGGGCAATGAATTTGGGCATCCCGAGTGGATCGACTTTCCGCGCCAAGGTAATAATTGGTCGTTCAAGCACGCACGGCGCCAGTGGAGTTTACGCGACAACGGCTTTCTTAAATACCAATGGCTAGGTGAATTTGACGCGAGCCTGATGAAGCTCATTAAAACCGTCGACGACCCAGGTATTCACTACCTCACCATTCACCAGCACGATCACGTGGTTAGTTTCATGCGCGACAATCTGCTGTTTATTATGAATTTCTCGCCCAGCCAGTCGTGGACGGGTTACAGCGTACCAGCGGCGGCTGGGTCATACCGGGTAGCACTCAGCAGCGACGACCAACAGTTTGGCGGACAGGGCCGGGTTGATCCTAATGGCCGCTACTTTACGACGCCGCATAACGACGAGCACATTATACGTGTATACATACCGGCACGAAGTGGCCTCGTACTACAAAAAGATTGACCGCGAAGCTATGTTAGTATGAATACCCTACCATGATCTTGACTACTGTGCTAATTCTTTGACCATCTTAGACAGAATCGGAATGACGTTCATTTCGAACCACGGATTGCGCACCCGCCAGCGGAAGTTAAGCGGTGATGGATGGACAAGTGGAAAATAATGAGGCAGATACTCCACATAATGCGCGACTGTTTCGGTCAGGTTGCGCTTCGCCTGCTTATTAAGATAGTATTGCTGAGCATGAGCACCAACTAAAATCGTCAGCCTCACATCCGGCATCTGTGCTAGCAGCCGTGGATGCCACTTTTTGGCAAACTCCGATCGCGGCGGTAAATCACCATGCGCAGCCTTACCTGGATAATAAAAATCCATTGGCATTAGAGCAAACAAATCAGGATCATAAAATTGTTCATCGGTAACCCCCAGCCACTGACGCAACGTGCGACCACTGGCATCATTCCATGGCGTGCGTGTTTCCTGCGCTATTCGTCCCGGCGCCTGACCAACCAGCACGATACGTGAGCGGGGTGAAGCGGTATAGACTGGCGGCCAACCACGAGCGTGAAACGAAGCATTCATACTATCTTGATCGATTTCATCATATAGCAACGGCCTAGTCATCACATTAGTATATCACAATCATTCTATACTGTTCACGCTTCAGACTGCCCTTCGTCAATATTATGTGATATATTGTTCACATGGATATAAACTCAAAAAATATCATAGCCACCTTGATCTCGCTCGGCATCCCACCAGCCTCAGCAACGATCATCCATTGCCTCCTTGTCGCCCCACCGTACCACCATAGCCACACGAGCCTGCATGAGCAAACTGGCTTTAGCAAAGCAGCCATTACTGGTGGATTACGCTACCTAGAAACGCTTGACATGATCTCCTACCAAACAGACAGTTCACGGCGGCAGCATATCGCTCTTGATATCAAGCCGCTCGTCACCTACACTCAACAACGTATGCTGCTGTTTGATAAACTGGCTGACGAATTACACGCAGCATCGGCCGAGCAAGTAGACAGCGAGTTTTCATCGGATATCGCCACGGTAGCTGAGCTGTGTAGCGCAATCAACGAAACAATTTGGCAAGCCATAACGACCTGGGAAGAACAATATACCTCTACTCATCCATTGAAGTAAGATATTCTTCTAGGAAATCGCCCCACTCCGGTGCATTCTTTTCTCGAAAATAGGCACGAAGAAAAGTAACCATAGTTTGCTGACGAATTAACGCTTCGTCTCGGCCCGGATCGGTCATCATAATCTTTGGTAGCTTCAATAACTTTTCAAAGAAATAATTAATGAAGCTATCACCATCATGTGTACCGCCGTTGGCGTTATATCGATGCGCATCAATGTTCACATCAGGCCAAACAGTTGGATCAAATATCCGACAACTACCGTGATTCACCGCATAAATAAGCGCCCGCTCGATACCGCATGCCCCAATCGCATCACACATATCAGCGTCAGATACCAACTGACCAGCTAGACGTTCTGGCCGCACACCATGTAGATAACGACTATAGCCAATCCGAGCAATATTATGACGCACCGCATCCTGCAAATCAGCCGCAATATTAGCCTTCACCATAATTGACGTGGCATTGTTGAGTTCATCCGCTTGCTTTTTGCCAACTAATTTATAATCATCAACATCGTGCAGCCATGCCGTCAGCAGCACCTCGTCCATCACAACCGCTCCTTTATACTCATTCGCGAATCGCTCCGCTAGCCGTGCTACACGCTCAACGTGATCGTCGCTATGGCCTGACGTATCGCCGCCAAGCAGTCGGCAAACTTCCCGTCTTACTATCGTCATTGATTTGTTCATAGACTTTATTATACACCCCCATGCAAGTTATGGACGTAAATCTATTTATTAGCTACGAAATCCCAAGGTGCATAATGCATCATACACACTCGGAACAACGTAAACTAGTTCACGCAGCATAATATCAACTGGTGCTGTTCGTGAAAAGATTGGTTTCTTTAATGCGAGAGCATAACCGATCTCCATCGCGGCACTTATGCCAACATAGCCTTTGGGGGCATGCAGTAAAATAAAATCAGACTGCTCAATAGCCCGTAAATGCCAGTTTTCTATCTCTCGAGGCGACAGGCCAACTTCTGCAGCATCAACAACAAATTCACCATCCATAAAGTCCACTCGTCGTGGTGACAATACCTGACAGCCGGTTACGGCTAGCTCGTCGTAAGCTCGCCGCAACCCGTCAATATCGCGCCTGTACGACCCACACAATACCGCACGTGCTGCCCGCGGTCTAGAACTCCGCATTACCATATTCATATATTATTTCAGTCAACTCGCCGCACCCGTTGATACACGCCGTGATTTCTCGCAAAAAACTCTTGTACTTTTTTGGCTCATCACGCATCTCATCGAGTGTACGCCAGGCATTTCTACCGCCCTCAAACTGTACGGCCAATTTGCCCGAAAATACCTTGCAAAACATCAGGTGAAAGATCTTGTCTTCGATAATTTCACCTGTTTGCGCATGGCGCACACGTTCATGGTACACCCCGCGATGAACAAACTCACCCCGTAACCCCGTCTCCTCCGTCAATTCACGCGAGGCCGCATCGACGATCGACTCGGCCCACCGCACTTTGCCAGTAGGCGCACCCCAAAACCCATAGTAGGGGTGCTTGAGCCGCTGCTGCAATAAATACTGTTTTTCTCCATTACGCTCACGCTCGATAACGAGCATAACCGCCACCTTTGGCTGCCGCTCGATAACACCGGCATCGGTATCAAGCTTATTCGCGTACTCCTTACCCTTGACCGAGAGGCAGTAACCGCCGTCAACTTTCTGCACATAACCTAGCTCAACGAGCCGTTTGATGTGAAATTTGATATGATCGCTTTCCAGGCCGCTTGCTTTTCGTAGTGTTGCAAAATTAGCCGCTGGCAAAAATAACAATTCCCGCAAAATTTTCGTTTGTGCCTCATGGACCTTTGCTTCAAAACTCATATCGTCTCCTTTTGGCTCTAGTGTAGCGCGATCAGATTAGAAAAACTAGGGAAGTCGACTTCCCTAGTGTAGAGGCATAGACACGTCACGCTCCCTCGGCTACCTTTTATTCATAGTACGCTAACATTCTTCCATCAGTTGACAGCCAACCCGCCTCTGTTATACAATGAAATTTGTATTATTATCGTGGGTCTTGGCCACCCAAGTCCACCATAGCGGGTCGTGGATGACCTATCTTTGTATCAAAATATAAATCTAAGGAGTTTTACCTTGCGAAAACAACACGCAAAAACAACATTACAATTACTATGGCGAACATCACGTCCATACAAATGGCGGCGCAACCTTGCTCTCATCACAGCGACACTAACCTTAGCGGTAGGCACAATTGTCGGGCCGCTGATTATCGCACAGCTCCTGGATATGATTCAACATGGTCAGCTACAGACCGGCTCTGTGTGGACTCTTGTCATTCTCTATGGCCTCAGCCAACTGTGGTCAGAGATTATTGGATGGCGAATAGTACTGTATTTGATGTGGACGCTAGAAACCATTATGCAGCGCGACATCGCAAACAAGGTATTCGCCAAGCTGTCTGGCGAGACCATGTTTTTCCACTCCAATAAATTTGGCGGCTCGCTCGTTAGCCAAAACAGCAAGCTCAGTGGCTGTGTTGAACGATTTTGGGATGAGCTAGTATGGGCAGTACTGCCGCTAGTCATCTCACTCACCGGATCAATTGTCATTCTGTCGATGTTACTCTGGCAATACGCGCTCTTTCTATTCATGTTCTCGATTGTTTTTGGTGTAGCCGTCTTCTTTGGCTCGCGCCCAATGGCAAAATTAAGCCAGCGTGAAGCAGAGGCCAGCAATAAGGTAAGCGGTAACCTCGCTGACATGGTGTCGAATGTACTTGCTGTCAAATCATCCGGCGCTGAAAAAATTGAGCAGCAGCGATTTGATAAAACGAATCGTGCATGGCGCAAGGCTAGCCTGGCCACCATGCGAGGGTTCCTCACTGTCAGCAGTGTTTACTCAACGATAAACACCAGCATCCGAATCGGTGCCATCGTGTTCGCTATTTATGCAGCACAGTATAATGTCGTTTCGGTCGCAGCGGTGTACTTAATCATTACCTACACTGGTAGTGTCGCCCGTGAGCTATGGAATATGAATAGCATTATGCGCAATTATAACCGGATCATCGGTGACGCCCATGAGATGGTCGAGATATTACACACGCCAACATCACTTGTTGATAGAAGTGATAAAAAGCTTCATGTTGATCACGGTGTTATTGATTTTGATGCCGTAACCTTTACGCATGACGAGGGTAAGGGCGCAACCTTGTTTCACGATTTTTCACTGCATATTACGCCAGGCGAAAAGGTCGGGTTGGTTGGTTCTAGTGGTTCGGGCAAGACGACTCTGACGAAATTACTGCTGAGATTTGCCGACATCGACTCGGGCACAATCATGATTGACGAGCAGGACATTGCCGAGGTTACACAATCCAGCCTCCGTTCGCAGATCGCTTACGTGCCGCAGGAGCCACTACTATTTCACCGTTCAGTGCGCGAGAACATTGCCTATGGCAGGGCCGACGCTACTGATGCCGAGATTGAACAAGCAGCCAAAAAGGCGGGGGCCTATGACTTTATTACTCAGTTGCAGGATGGCTTTGACACACTAGTCGGTGAGCGCGGCGTAAAGTTGTCGGGCGGACAGCGCCAGCGCATCGCTATTGCTCGGGCCATCGTGAAAGATGCGCCAATCTTAGTCCTCGACGAGGCGACCTCGGCGCTTGATTCTGAGTCAGAAGTTCTAATCCAAAAATCACTCAAGACACTGATGAAAAACCGTACCTCAATCGTCATTGCTCATCGACTTTCAACAATCGCCAAGCTTGATCGAATCATCGTGATGCATAATGGCAAGATAGTCGAGGATGGCTCGCATGATCAGCTCATTAAGCATGGCGGCCACTACGCAAAACTGTGGCAGCATCAATCTGGCGGCTTTATTGACGCCTAACCAGCACAGTCTCTAGGTAGTATGCTATAATGCATAATGATATGATGCACGTGTTTATTGATTTTATTGTTCATTTTGGTGTTGTCGCGATTTTGCTGGTTGTCTTTGCCGAATCGGGCCTACTCTTTGGTTTCGTCTTTCCGGGCGACAGTCTACTGTTCACGGCTGGCTATATGGTACAGCAGCATATTTTACCAATTGATATCCACTTCTTTGCGCTGTTACTCTCACTGATGGCCATTCTCGGCGATAGCGTTGGCTACGCATTTGGACATAAAGTTGGCCGTAAGTTGTTTGAGCGAGAAAACTCTCGCTTCTTTAAGAAAAAATATCTCGTACAGGCTGAGAAATTTTACGAAAAACACGGGTCACTTACCGTAGTATTGGCGCGGTTTGTACCGATTGTGCGTACGTTTGCGCCAATCGTGGCCGGCGCTAGCAAGATGCACTATCGAACTTTTATTATTTTTAATATTATCGGTGGTGTTATTTGGGCCACGCTTTTCACCTACCTTGGATTCTTTGCTGGCAAGGCGCTCACCGACGCTGGTGTTAATATAGAAGTCGCCGCACTGATTATCATCTTCTTGTCAGTGCTGCCAATGATCATTCACGCCCTCAAGCAGGAGCATACTCGCGCGGCGTTGCGCCAACAAGTATCAGTCCTGCTCGGCAAGACTCGCCGCAAAAAGCAATGAGCCTTCATGATGTAAGCTGCTTATTAGTAGCTATATAGCCAACTACAGCAAACTTTTCAGATACGTACCGGTAAATGATTCTGGCACTTTGGCGACTTCTTCTGGCGTACCGCTCGCTACTACCGTACCGCCGCCGAGACCGCCCTCAGGCCCCATATCGACAATCCAGTCGGCTGATTTGATGACATCCAGATTGTGCTCAATAATAATCATACTGTTACCACCATCAACCAGCTGCTGCAAAATCCCCAGCAGCCGCTTGACGTCGGCAGAATGTAGCCCAGTTGTCGGCTCATCCAGAATATACATCGTCTTGCCCGTCGAGCGTTTGGACAGTTCCGTCGCCAGTTTTATCCGCTGCGCCTCGCCGCCCGAAAAGGTGGTTGCCGGCTGGCCAAGCTTGATATAGCCAAGGCCAACTTCCACCAGCGTTTGTAGTTTCCGAGCGATATTTGGCACGCTATCAAAGAACTCCGCCGCCTGCTCAACTGTCATGTTCAGTACGTCAGCAATCGTCTTATTTTTATACTTAATTTCCAGCGCCTCACGATTGTAGCGCTGACCATGACACTCGTCGCACTGGACGTAAACATCCGGCAAAAAGTGCATCTCGATCTTGATCATACCGTCGCCTTGGCAATTTTCGCAGCGACCACCCTTAACGTTAAAACTGAACCGCCCCGCTTTATAGCCGCGGACATTAGCCTCAGGGGTACTGGCAAACAGTTCGCGAATTGGCGTAAAAATACCAGTGTAGGTCGCTGGGTTAGAGCGCGGCGTGCGGCCAATTGGCGACTGGTCGATGACGATGGCTTTATCCAGCTGCTTGATACCCTCAATTTTATCGTGTGCCCCCGGCACATCGCTGGCCCGATTAAGCCGTGCCGCTAATTCTTTGGCGACAATATCATTGACTAGCGTCGACTTACCGCTACCTGAGACACCCGACACCACCGTCATTAGACCCAAGGGGAACGCCACATCGATATGCTTCAAATTGTTCTCGCGAGCGCCGCGAATGATCAACTGACGGCTAGCATCAGCCTGGCGGCGATGTTTTGGTACGGCAATTTTTTCTGCACCCGACAGATACCGGCCAGTCACGCTTTCTGTACATTTGGCTACCTCTTCAGGAGAACCCAGCGCCACCACCGCGCCGCCATGCACACCAGCGCCTGGGCCCATATCGATCAAAAAGTCACTCTGCCGAATGGTATCCTCGTCGTGTTCGACTACCAGCACCGTATTGCCGAGATTACGTAGGTGCTTCAGCGTAGTAATCAGCCGATCATTATCGCGCTGATGCAAGCCAATTGATGGCTCATCCAGCACGTATAGCACACCCTGCAAACCGCTGCCAATCTGTGTCGCCAGCCGAATTCGCTGCGCCTCGCCGCCGCTTAGTGTATTTGCGGCGCGCCCTAACTCCAAATAATTCAGCCCGACATTACTCATAAAGCCGAGGCGGGCGGTAATCTCTTTCAAAATAAGCCGCGCGATCATTAATTGCTGCTCGTTCAATGTTAACTTGTGAGTGAACAAGTCAAGTGCATCATCTACGCCGAGGTCACAAATGTCCATGATATTCATCCCCTGCACTGTTACCGCCAAGACAACCGGTTTCAGCCGCGCGCCGCCGCAAACATAACAGTCCCGCTGGCGCATGAACCGCTCAATATCCTTACGCATAAATTCGCTATCGGTTTCTTTCCAGCGCCGCTCCAGATTAGGGATCACCCCTTCATAGGTTGTATCATAATGCCGCCCATTGCCGAGCTGCACTGGATATTTCTGATCGCCCGTACCATAGAGCACTTTCTGGCGCGCCTCATCAGACAACTGCCCGACCGGCGTCCGGATACTGAAACCATGCGCCTCGGCTACCGCCGAAATCTTGCGCATGTAAAAGTTATCGACATTAATCCGGTTGTATGGCCGAATTGCCCCTTCGGCAATCGTTAGATTCTCATTCAGTACTAAATGAGGATCAACCTCCAGTCGGCTGCCAAGTCCAGTGCAGCTCGGACAGGCCCCTTGCGGTGCATTAAAACTAAACAGACGCGGCTCAAGCTCTGGGATCTCCTCATCCGGATGATCAACACAGGCATATCGCTGTGAGAACGTCTTCAGTTCATCCGTATCAGCATCCAGCACCTCAACCACACCCTGACCAAGCTCTAGCGCCTGCTCGACGCTCTGGCTCAACCGGCTAGTCAGGTCATTGTTCATTGCCAGGCGATCAACCACTAACTCAATACTGTGCTTATAGCTTTTCTGTAACTGCGGAAACTCATCCAGCGCATACACCACGCCATCCACGCGCACCCGGGCATAACCCAGCCGCCGATATTGCTCTGGAATGTGTGCGAACTCGCCCTTCTTATTTTTAACAATTGGTGCGAGTAGCAGCAATCGCTTGCCATCGTATTGCTTAGCAATCTCTTGGATAATCGCCTCGGCTGTGCGGCGCGACACTGGCTTATGGCAGCGCGTGCCGTCTGGCCTAAGAGCCGGACAATGTGGTGTACCAATCCGCGCAAATAGAAGGCGCAGATAATCATAAATCTCGGTCACTGTCGCCACGGTCGAACGCGGATTACGACTGGTTGACTTTTGGTCAATTGAAATTGCCGGACTCAGGCCCTCGATGCTATCAACATCCGGCTTATCCATAATGCCCAAAAATTGCCGCGCGTAGCTCGACAGACTCTCAACATAGCGGCGCTGCCCCTCGGCGTAAATCGTGTCAAACGCCAGCGACGACTTACCGCTACCACTCAGACCAGTGATCACCACTAATTTATCGCGCGGAATTTCCACGTCAATATTTTTCAGATTATGTTCACGAGCGCCCTTGACGCGAATTACCTCTGGCATATCTGGTCTATTATACCGAATAGACGTTTATTTTTCCAGTTGCAGCGGGCGAGATAGTTTCCCCTGATACCACACCATAAATGTATTTATAAAAACATATTATGCTTATGATTGCAAATATAATAATCGGCTGTTATAGTAAAATACATGAAGAGGTTTGTGATCATCTGTGGAATTGCCGTCGCCGTCGCAACCTTGTTTTACATGACTCGTGAAGAGTGGTTTTCATTCATGGTTATCGGCAGACTCCCCTTTACCAGCATTATCCTGCCAGCGGCTGTGATGATGGGTTTTTGGATGATCATTGTACCAGTATGCATTATTTGGGCCAAGTCGATCAGCGTCACGTTCTGGAACAGCATCGAGATACTGGGACGATTTGATCAGCGTCGTATCAATCGACAGTTCCGCCTCGCAGCGCGGACTCGTCACGCTGCGGCACAACAGGTCAGTCTAGCAATGGTCGCCACGTGGCTAGCAGTAACACGGCGCTACTTAACACAGACTGATACCACTACGAAAGCGGACGACCAATCAACCGCACGGTTGGCTGTGGCGACAAATTAGTGCGCTCCACCTGGCTTATTCGAGTTTGGTTGAGTCCTCATTCTAGTCCTCGGTCGGCAGTATTGCCTCCGCCCACAGCTGCAGCTCTTGTAACATAAACTGTTGTTCGTCAGTTGCCGTTGGCGCTAACCGCTGCAGAGATGCCATAAATTGCGGCAATTGTGCCTGCAAGTGCTGAGCTCGCCAGGCTTCCCATTGCGCCAGATCATCTTCACTAAGCGAGCGCGGAAAATTACGTACTTTGTAGTGTAGCAACAGCGGCGTTAACCGTTCGTCCTGAAACTCTGGATGAAAATCGGCCAGTTCACGCTCATCAGCATTACGTACCGCCTCAACTTGCAAGCGGTCACGGTCGTTCAAAAAGCCGTCATATAATTGCGCTTCTGGATCGGGCAGTTTTTTGAAGGCTGGCTTGTTTTCAAAAATAGTCCGTAATTTTTCGGCAAAGTCTGGATGTTTTAGCAATATGTTTTGGTACTTTTGGACGGTTTTAGCGTCCAGTGAAATCTTCTGCCATCCATTGCCCTGTTCCAATACGCCCAGCGGAGCCACCGCCGGACAACGATTATATTGCAATTCTTTGACCGGTAATTTGACGAAATCCTCAGCTTGCCGCTCCTCCCACGAAGCAAAGATTTTTGCCGACAATTCCTCTGTGCTCAGCCCAACAAACGGCGTCGGATCATAACGCAGATCATAGACAACCACGCCGCCATTTCGACTGGTCGTCAGCGGAAAGGCCACCGTAGTTTTAGCAAATTCTTTATCGTAACGCCCGCTGGCATAGACAAACGGTTTTTTGTCGTCCACGTTGACCAGCTGCTGGACTACTTTTTTGTCGCGCATTTTTAGCAAATAGTCGTATAGCTGCGACTGCTTTTGCTTGATCAATTTTGTCACGGCAATCAACGCCGTCACGTCCGCCAAAGCGTCATGAGCATTTTCGTGGGCTATACCATTAGCGCTGGTGATCAACTCCAGGCGGTTGCTTGGCTCACCTTTGTCGTCAAGCGGCCAATTGATTCCTTCCGGCCTGAGCGCCCGCGTCAATCGCACCACATCCAGCAAATCCCAACGTGAGCGGCCGTCTTTCCAGCTCCATTCGTACGGATCATGAAAATTGCGCCACAACAAATGGCGGATAAATTCGTCGTCAAACCGAATATTATTAAAACCAACCGCAACGGTCTCAGGCGTAAAAATTTCCTCACTCAACATCCGGGCAAACTGCGCTTCGGTGTAGCCCTCCTCAACCGTTTTTTGCGGCGTGATGCCCGTTACCATCAGCGCATCAGGACTTGGCAGCGTATCGTCATTTAGCGCCACCAACACATTGTACGGTTCGCCAATCGGCTGAAGATTCATATCCGTCCGCCGCCCGGCAAACTGCATGATTCGGTCTTGCCGCGGATTTAGTCCGCTGGTTTCCAGGTCGTAGAAGAAGAATGTCTGTGCCATACCTATAGTATAGCAAAGCTACGAGATGACACCCAAACCTACTGCTCAACCAGCGTAAACGGCATCGATTCGCTAATCTGCACTACGGTCTCGCCCACTGCGCCCTGACGGATTAGCTCGTGAGTGATGCCCATTTTTCGCATAATATCCCGCAAGCGATTGACCGATTCAAATTGATCAAAGTTAGTACGGCGAGCAAACTTTTCAATCTTAGCCCCGTGGATAATGAAACTGACCACATCTTCGCCGTCTACATTTTCAGGCTCCACGCCAATAACCCGCTCCACCATCCAGGCGTCAGACGCTGCTTGTGCATCCAGGGCGATTACCGGTAGATCATCACTCTCTTTCTCAACCATCTCTGCCTCACGTGCCCGATATTCAGTAACTTCACGGCGCAGCAAACGAAGCAGCTCAGTCACGCCAGCATGCGTTTGCGAGGAAATCGCCACTACTGGCGAACCGTTCGCCACATTCTGCAGTGCTGTCGACTGCATGGCAATAATCTCATCATCCAGCCCTTCACACTTCGTCAAAGCAATGATTTCTGGACGCGCCGCTAATTCTTCAGAATATTTTTCCAGCTCACGGCGAATGGTCTGGTATTTTTCCGCAGGGTCGTCACTATATCCATCAATCATGTGTAGTAATACGGCCGTCCGCTCAACGTGGCGAAGGAACTGGTCACCCAAGCCCTTACCTTCCGAGGCGCCTTCAATCAGTCCTGGAATATCGGCAATCAACACCGAACCATCATCAACATCAGCTACGCCCAGATTTGGCGTCAATGTCGTAAACTCATAATTAGCAATCTCTGGACGAGCATTAGAAACCACGCTTAAGAATGTCGATTTACCAGCATTCGGAAAACCAACCAAACCAACATCGGCCAGCAATTTTAGTTCCAGCTCTGCTTCAAATTCTTCACCCATCTCACCAAGTTCAGCCATCTTCGGCGCCTGGCGTGTACTGGATGTAAAGTGTGCATTACCAAAGCCGCCAACACCGCCCCGGGCAACAACTGCTTGTTGCTGGTCTGCCGTCAAATCTGCCACTACCCTGCCGTCACGCTTGACCAACGTGCCCATTGGTACTTTGACGACCAGTGGCGAACCGCTTTTGCCGCGCTTGTTACGCTTACTGCCGTCACCGCCATTTTCTGCTTTTAGTTCTGGCTTGTAGCGAAAATTCAGCAGCGTATTGAGGTCTTTAGTTGCCAAAAACACAACATCGCCGCCGCGTCCGCCATCGCCGCCATCAGGACCGCCTTTGTCAACATACTTCTCATGCCGAAAACTGACTGCGCCATTGCCGCCCTTGCCAGCTCGCACTAATACTTTCGCTGTATCTACAAACATAATTTTAGTATATCAAAAAGCGCCCCCGAGAGATAGCGGAGGCACTTTGTTGCCTTAGAACATCCTAGTGGATAAAGTTATACCGACCAACTTCAGACATCGGGATTGTTCGATGCGTCACGACGTTATACCCAGCATAATTCATGTCGCTAACGTAGATCGCGCCACCTTCAACCCGCTCGACCATACCGACATGGCCAAGACCACCGCCGCCCCATGTCGTCTGGAAGATTGCCCCTGGTGCTGGTGTATGATTAACAACAAAACCTGCTGCCCGAGCACTTGCCGCCCACGACGTTGCGTTGCCCCAGAAACTACCGATTGGTCGACCAAGTGCTGCTCGCCGCTCGTACACATACCACGTACAGTTGCCAAGAGCGTATCGATTGCCAACTGATGCTCGAGCGTAACCATAGCTGATACCACTGACTGCGCCGCCCGTTGTCCGCCCTGCATAACCCCGACGGCCCGAGCGCGACGCCACGTAACCTGGCTGCTCATTTTCTGGCAACACACCGCCTGGCAAGACAATCCGCGTATCTTTAGCTAGTGCCGCCCCACTTGCCAAGTCGTTATACAATGCCACTCGTTCAGGATTTGCTTTATACTTTTCTGCCAATTTTTCGATGGTGTCGCCGTCCTTAACAGTGTAAACCACGCCATCAACCATCGGGATAATCAATGTCTTGCCGGCTTCAACCACATCAGATGTCGTATTGTTCGCCCAGCGTACCGTCTGTGCTGTCACGTTAAACTTCTTGGCAATAGAATTGATCGTATCACCCTGTTTAGTGACATAAGTCTTGATACCGCGCTGGGCCGACTTTTCTGGCTGGACGATTTGTGGCTTGGAGATAACTTCAATATCGCCCTGAGCCAGTTCTTTTTTGATCGACAGCGTTGCCGTCGCTTCGCGCAAGTCACCCGCAGTCGGCAGATTAACTGTCTCAGCTAGATCAGTTACCGCATTAGCAGCCGCTAGCTGGTCTACCGAGACCTTATTGGCCTTATTCGTCTCATGAGCTGGGCCAGTAGACGGTGCGACCGGCTGGGAGGCGGACACCGAGCCCTGCCGGCTGGCAACCCCGCCCGTTTGGTAGCTCAATGCCAAAAATGAAATAACTAACAGAAAAATCCCACCGTACGCCGATACTGCGCTTAACTTGAGTTTTTTGCCCCGACGGGCAGATACTTGATTACGAATAACGCTTCTCCCGTGTCAATGTCTCCATCAACACTGACTACCGTACTAAGTCTTTCTTCTCGCACAAGAACAGGATGCATTGTCGACCTAATAATTAGTTAATATTGCTAAACGATTAGTTTTCCGCATCCGTGCGACCGTTCTGGTAGGCCCGCGCGCCTACACGGCGTATACCCTGTATGAGCGCAAGCTTGTTTCCATTATACGCGATCCTCTCATAATTTGTCAATGCTTTATCTTGTAATACACCTCACCCTTTAGCATATACACCAGCCCAACAACAAAGCTCAAAATGACTGCATGTGGCACCACCGCAGACATCGCCATAGTCATCGCAAAGAGAATGGTAGCAGGAGCAATATACAACAGTGTCACGACAAGTATGAACGCACATATGAGTGCGAACGGCACTCGCACCATCAAGGTTAGACCAATATTGCGATAACGCAGACCCCGCCTCTGCTTGATTCTCTCCGCCTCAGATAGTTGATCGGCTAAACGCGGCTGCCAGTATGACGCTCCCTTAGGCATCGCGATAATCTTCCATAGCCACAGCGAACCAATAGTCGTACACGCCACCATAAACAATATAGCCGGGAGCGAGTTATTAAAGGCTAGTATAGCACTAAATATCGCACGGGTAACCTCTCGAAGTGCTGAACTAAATGGGCCAACCTGAGAGATATAGAACAGCGCCAATACCACGAATTGCACCACCGGATACACCACAGCCATGGCAAGCGCAGCGATGCGTTGCCGGTACTGGTCAGTTCGACGGGACTGCTTCAAGACAATGAGACCCTGAACGAGGAGTGATGCGATAGCTACGCCAATGACAGCCAGTACTAACGGCATATCCTGAAGGTTCTGAAAGAATAGCGGTAGTTGACCTATGAATACCCCCGTTGAACAAACAAGTATTGCCGCCTCAATGACAATGACTGCCTCACATCGAATATTACGCTCTGGTGAAGATGCAGCTTGTTTCTTAGGTTTATTCTTTGTAGTCGTGGCTGTCGTCTTTGTCATTCGAGGATTTTCTCCTTTCTTTTTGAAGTGTCCTACTGTCTATTATACCAGAGTATTTTTACGTTTTGACGTCAACAAAAATAGCTCGCTATCAAAACTGAGCGAGCTACTGCAAACCCAAACGGAATAACTATCCTTATAAATATTGGTGAGCCAGCACATATAAATTTGGAACTCTTGTTCAATGATTTGTTCCTGCTGCGGGATCGGTTCAAAGAACTTGGTATGACGATAAAAGATGGCGAGATTTACTTAGCCGATTTGGAGAATAAAGATGTTTAGGATGATACAATCGCCAACCCCTAGCCTGTACGACCAAGATACCTTTAACACTCATTTTCTTCGTGACATGAGAAAGGCACGTTGTAGTATCATTATTGAAAGCCCATTTATCAGACTAGCTAGAGTTAAGCAATTCCTTCCGGTGTTCAGGCGTCTCACTAGACGTGCTGTGAGGATCATTATCAACACCCGCCATCCTGATGAGCACGACACGCAGTATCGCATGCAGGCGATTACCGCTATAGAATTGCTGCAAGAAATTGGTATAGAGATACTGTTTACTACCAAACATCACCGTAAACTTGCTATAATTGACAGAGAGATTATTTACGAAGGTAGTCTTAATATTCTATCGTACTATGACAGCTGCGAAATTATGCGTCGGATTACGTCGAAAATAGAAGCGGAAATGTTGATTGATTTTATCAAACTTAACAAATTTATGGAGGTGAAGTAGCCATGAAAAATGAAGATACATTCAAAGATCTTCATCTGTACGAAGACGAGGAGGCAATTCAGAAAACATTACGCTACTTAGAGATTCATGATCCTGAAAATGCGACGAGAGAATATGCGATCGAATTTCTAAAATTTATGCAGCGTTTTGCGCATGTCGCTAGCAAAACTAAGGGGTTTGATTTTGAGGAGTTTTTAGAGAAATATAAAAGTGTAAAAGACAAGAAATAACTCTACTATTATCCAATATTATCCAGTCTTGTATACAATAAGGACAATAGGCTTAGAGCGTCCAGGCAATGCTGCTCTGATATTACCCCCGCTACGGACAAGTCATTATGCGTTTCATGAGACAGAGGATTTCGATAACCGCTGACGACACCCGCAGATAAATACCTTTGCGCACTCTCAAGATTCCCCTTCGTTTTATCATCAAAAGGCGTCCCGTCTGGGCGGGTTGCTGATTGCGCAATGCGCAACATAGCGCTTTCTGGGTTTTCATTAAACACCTTCATCATTAAAGGATTATCGTCTAGCTCTCTGATCATTTGGGCTTGATTTGGATTTTGACTGATCGACTTAGTCCTAACTGCTTTAACGTACTCCTTGCATGCCTCTGTAAGTGCTCCGTAATAATCCCCATTTTTATACTTTAATTCACTAACGCTTTTTATACCGTCGTGTAGATTGCGCCAATGATATATCGGGTAGTCTGGCAAAGCTTCATGAAGATCTTTTATAACATTAGAGTAATCGTCATCGTCAATAGACGAGCTAGAGCTGATTTTATCAACAACCTTAAGAAAGGGCTCCTTCATGTCGTCGGGCATAGTACTGGCCCAATCTGATATATTTACGCCAGAACGCTGGTTCATCCGTTCTTCTTTTACTCTCTTTCGTTTTTCACTCCAATCCTTCACCAGATACCGCATGATTTTCTGAAGGTACACTTGCAAGTCTTTTGTTTCCGGCAAATCCCAGCTAAGGGATTGCCTATCTGTTGAGATCAAATCATCATCCATTTCATCTAAAAAATCGGCATCTATCCATCCCGATAGGTATGTAAATGCGTGACCAGCTTCCGGTACTCCAAAAAATCCAGCAGCGTTCACTAAGCGTCCATTAGAGTATAATGAAATACCCCTTAAATCTGGTTTCATAGGCTTTTTGGACGCCACTATCAAGCCCTTGAGGTCAGCTTTATGTCTATAGCCATCATCCAGTGTGCTAACTATATCCTCAACCTTCCAGCTAAATTGCTTATGTATATTATCGTACAACATCTCTCTAGTTAGAAATATAGGTTCTGATTGATTTCGAGATATACTTACATTAAAGTCAGCTGAAAAACAATTAAATAATTTTGACAATGAGACAGCAATATCGTTCTCATTAAAATCAGAAACTCTGGTCAAGTGAGATAGGGTAATAGTTGTACCGTGTTCTTCGGAATTCTCCTTTTCAATAATCTCAAATGGTGGGTTATATTGACCCGAAGTTTCACTTAAAATATCATCCCATCCTAAATTAAATACGGTTTTATTAATGTCTCCACGTCTGGTGGTTTCGATCTGTATATTTTTGCCTATACCAAATAGAGCCAACTTGCCGACGCCCTTTCTGCCGGTAATTCGTCTATTCCTTGAATTAAGGCGATCAGCATCATAATCTCTTCGCTTTCGGCCAATAATTAGAAAGTTATCCTGTACTTCTTCGTACGACATTCCGTCACCATCGTCAATTACAGTAATAGTCTTATTTGAGGGGTCTGAGTCTGATAAATGAATACTTACATTAGTCGATGCTGCATCGTAAGCATTTGCTACAAGCTCAGCTAATGCATGGGGTAGCTGTGAGTACATCTTGACACCCAGATGCTCTATAGTGTGCGGATCAAACCTTAGAACAAGTCTATCGTCTTCCATTTGTTATATTCTCCAGATGCTTATTGATTGACATGCCGATAATCTTCCCTAAATCCACCGGCACGGCATTTCCTATGTGTCTACTAATGGTACCAATGGTGATTTTATCAACATCTTCAAAAAATCTATAGTTTCTTGGAAAGGTCTGAAGCAGTGCGCCCTCTCTGAGGGATATCGCTCTATCTTGCTCAGGGTGACCGTAGCGACCGGTTCCAAAAGAGTAAAACTGAGTTGTTACTGTTGGTGATGGTTTATCCCATTCCATACGCCCGTACACACTGCCAAACGTTTTACCAGAACGTTTCTTGTAGCATTCTGGCAGGAGCGACTCATCCCAATCTCGCCATGTTCCGCCAGGTTTTGACTGTCTAATTCTCTTGAGGTTTATCTCTGTTAATCCGGCACTTCTATGGAGAGGATCCCTGCTATCCGTCTGGCCTTGAGACAGTGCGGGTAATGCCGACAATACGTCTCTAACTGTAAGCTTTTTATCTATAGCACTTTCTGGGATTAGCTGGATATTCCCATGTTTAGAAGCTAGAAGAACGAGCCGACGACGTTTTTGTGGTAGCCCGTATTTACTGCAATCGACGATTTTATAACTTGTATAGTAGCCCAGCTCGTCTAATTTATCTAGAAAATCTTCAAATATATCGTATTTGTGAAGTTCTGGGACGTTTTCCATGGATACGATATCCGGTTTTATATCTTCAATATATTGCGCGAACGATCTTAACAAGTTCCAGCGAACATCTGTCTTCGTATCTATACTTTTGCGATATTTGTTAGCATGTTTCGAAAATCTTTGACAAGGCGCACAACCTACTAAAACTTTAATGTCAGCCTCACCAAACATATTATCTACATCCGAGCTTGGAAACTTTGACACATCAGCTTCAATAAATTTTGTATGGTTATTTTCTTCATAGGCATATCGACATGACGCATCATTATCAATACCAGCTACAACATCTAACCCTGCTTTTTTTAGACCACAAGTAAGACCACCTACGCCGCAAAACAAATCCACAACGGCAACTTTATTACTCATGCCTATAGTATAACAATCAACAATGCTTATGTATAGATAGTCACCACTTACTCATCTATCATTGGCTCCGCTACAGCTCTCTTCCGCCTTTGATCTCGTTTCGCCTTGGTGTTGGATGAATTATCGGTCTTACTATCCACCTCAGACACTTCTTCTTTCTTAGAATAGTGCTCTCGTGAATACATAACGACGGCATTTTGCACTTCGTCATCTCCGTCGGTTTCCAATACTAATGTCTCGCCAGACAACGGCTCTTGAGCATTTACCGCGGCTAGCCGCACGTAGTAATTGTATGCCGGCAGATTACTGATTTCGCCTGACTCAATGTATGGGCTAAGCATCGGTAGGAGGCGCTGCTCGTCTTGCGGATTTCCGGTTCGGAAGCAAACAATCGTGCCGACATTAGCTAGAATTATATTGACCGTCTGCTGGTCGCTTTGCTGTGAAGTAGACTGCTCTGCCATGATCATGAAAACTTTATATTTACGGCTTTCAGATAGCATTTGCACAAATGAGGTTGTAGCGAAATTTTGAAACTCATCGACGTAAATATAGAACGCGCGACGCTCCGATTGTTGCAATCGGGCGCGCCGCAGACTTGCGAGCTGAAGCTTCGCAAGTATGGTAATACCAAATAACTCAGACGTATCCTCACCGAGTAAGCCTTTCGACACATTACAGATAAGTATCTTCCCCGAGTTAATGATCTCGTCAAAATTAATCGTTGATTTTGGTTGTTCAAGAACCTGTCGTGCCGATGCCGAGAATAGAAAACGTCCAATTTTCGCCGTAATCCCTGCTGCCATTTTTACTTTCTGCATATCGCCAGCTTTGCCAAATTCATTTTTCCAAAAATTAAGCAAGTTAGAGTCTTCAATTGTCTTGATGACCCTACGGCGATATTTTGGATCGTTAAGCAAGTCAAAGACCGTAAACAATGTAGCATTATCCTGAGTGAGTGCTGTTTGTATGGCGTTCCTTAGTATATATTCAATCCGATGTCCGCCCGAATCCTCATCGCTAAAAATTTTACGAAAGACTGAAATAACAGACTCGGTTATCAAATCCTTCTCGCGCATCAACTCAGTGCCAGTTAGACCAGGAGATAATTCCAATAAATTCAAGCCAATTGGATATTCTAAGTCATCAGGGTTGAAGTATATTACATCTTTAATGCGCTCTCGCGGCACGTGTTGTAATATCGTTTCGGCCATGTCTCCATGAGGATCAATAACCGCTAGACCTCTTCCATTTTTCATGTCCTGCACAATCTGATACTGTAACATTGTCGTTTTACCGCTTCCGGTGCCACCGACTATGTACTGGTGTCGTTCACGCTCTGCACTGGTTAGACCTATTGGGGTAGTAATTCCGTGATGATAATTTACGCCAATGATAACTGAAAAATCTTGATTATTTTTCAAAGAAATTGGTGCTGGCAGTGTTCGGCTGAGTGATGTAACGAGATTGTCGGTCTTATTGGCGTAGCTTAAGGGGAAATGATATAAGCTGGCGAGCTCGGTTGAGGCTAAGATGATACTTGATTTACGAAATAGTGAAGGCAGTTGCGCTATGGCAGTGTGGCAACGAATTGTTGATAGGATCGGTAGAGGCAGTTTAGGCTTAAGCGCTTGATATGGCGGTACGCTATAGCCAGCAATAGCGGACTTAATTGCTCCGGCATAATGTTTTGCCTGAGGGCTTTTGATCAAGATACGCAGCGAAACCTGAAATAGTGGTTTAGTAACTTTTTGATGCATTGTCTCCATCAATTCCAGTTCAAACGCGCTCAATACTCGCGTTGGACGATCTTCTCGGATAATCTTCCGTGGGATTTGATAATAGTTCTGACACCGTATATTATATGCTGCACGGTGATTTGTCGTAATGCCAGCATATACTTCACTAGCCGTACCCGTCACTCCGGACGACACTCGACCAATAACCCGAGCTACTTTACCAGCGATAGAAGAGTTTTTACTATTCACTTGCTGCAATATATTTTCGTTGCCCAAAATTTTATGAGACAGTATCTCTGCTTCGCGTAAATGAACTGGTATTGCGACCAATTGCAAAGTTATCTCTTCATTATTTTGTAGACCAGACATAGCACCTGTTACATAACTAAGAGGATCATGCCGCTCGGGCTTTGACATTAAGTTTAGTGGCAATACATAATGGCTGGTTTGCTTATATTCAAGAACTAGATCTGGTTCACTAATAGTTCGTTTCACCTGTCTAACCTTTACATCTGGAAGATACGCGACTATAGATTTTTGTAGCATATCAATATGTTTTTGCTCGGCTTGTATAAAGTAGCGTATGCCACCATGGCGCGTTGAAGTAATTTCAAAGCTCATCACCGGTTTACGATCAAGCCAACGATCCTTGAGGCTTCGAGTAGATTTAGTACCGTGAACTACCGAGAATAATTGCTCGGTAGCCTCAGGAGTCCTGAAAACGCTAGCTGGGGGTACAATTTCGAGCCACACTGTGCTGCGTGTTCGTAGATAGCGACGGTTAACTGCGATTCGGATAAGCAAAAACAGCGGCACTACAACAACGATAGCGCTGAGCACGACTAATACTATTGACCCAACCCGTAAGGTGGTGGCAACGTAATCGGCTGTGGATTCCACTGCTGTACTCCTGGTTTGTTATGTATAAAATTATACGAGCTGGCAGCTTCTTTTGTGAAAGTGCGCTGAGAGACAACATTAAGTCCTTTAGCATTCATCTCAGAAATTTTCCATTCACCACTGATTTGATTGACCGCTATAACATAGGCTACGTGTCCGTAGCCATAACCACCGGCATCAGTTTGGAATATTGCACCAGCCGCCGGTGTATGGTTAACTATATAGCCATCACGTCGTGCATAGTCGTCCCATGTATTTGCATTACCCCAGTTGTTTGGAATTGGACTACCGGCCCATTTACGCATGGCGTACGACCACCAGGTACAATTGCCCCAGGCGTAGGTATTGTCAGGCATTGCCCCACCATTATAAAATCCGCGCTCTTCAGCCGCCTTTGCACTCGGTGCATTCGCTAGGAAACTCAGCGCCGGAAGGCCAAGAGAAAAGATAGCAACCATTGGCATTAGCAGGATAAAACCAATAATCGCTATGATGAGCGTGAGAATTCTCTTGGGTCGAAAACTACTACCAACTCCAAATATTGAAACGGGGCTATTTATCATGAATACAGCTCCCGTGGATCGGTCGTGATAAGCGGGTGCTCTTTGTCCGCTGCGACAATTTTAACAGCAACATGATTCTGGTCAGCAATGAGCAGCGCATCGCCACGCTCACATGTTAGTAAAAAGCTTTGCTCGTACTCACTGAGATTAAACTCGTTAACAACGCCTTTGATAGTAGTTGTATCTTGTCTCATTAAGATGCGTAAGGCACTTTGTGAAGCGATCGCCCTGCCATACTCACTTTTTAGAAAATCGTTTGCTTGCTGAGAGATAATCGAAACCCCCAAGTAATATTTACGCGCTCGACGCACCAATCCTGCCACAAATCGCGCAGACTCCTCGTGCTGCAGTAAAATCCAGCCCTCATCAATAACCAGCAGGCGCTTTTCAGGTTTTGCCATAACCTGATTCTTTACAAAGTTAGATATGATTAGCATCATAATCTGGCGCAAATTTTCTGGAAGATCTTTTATGTCAAAGATAACGAGGCGGTTATCAAGTTTAACATTGGTTTGCGCATTGAATACATCCGCCAATGATCCAGAGATGTATTTTTCTAACTTCTCACACAACTTTAGCTGTCCCAGTTTTCGTAGCTCAGCATATAAATCCTCAAGTAATGGCTGCTGCTTTTTAGTCTGTCGATATACCTTAATGATTGCTTTATCGGTAGCTGCCTTTTCGCGTGCCGTTAAACCTTCGGCCATGAGACTAATGATATCCATAAGATCTTGTGCGTGCTCAGATAAATCTTCCACTTCATGACATGTCGTGGCCAAGTCAAAAGGATTGATTTTTTGCTTGCTTTTGGCCGATAGCTTGATATACGTACCGTCCACAGAGTCGGTTAGTCGCCTGTATTCACGCTCCGGATCAATTACGATAACACGAGTTCCCTGCATGAGTTGTCGTAAAATCTCGACTTTGGTAGCGTAGCTCTTGCCGGCACCGGACTGAGCAAAGGTGATTGAATTTGCATTATGCAGGCTAAACCGGTCTAGAATGACGAGTGAGTTGTTTGACTTATTAATCCCGTAAAGGATACCAGATTCCTGCACTAACTCTGAAGACATAAACGGAAAAGCTAAAGCCGCACTTGAACTGTCAAGATTACGTTTTTGAGCCAGTTGATCTTCTGCACGCGGTAAAATCGACTGCAATGCTTCAAGCTGCTGGTAGCGCGCAACTTTGGAATAAAATAAGCGAGTTGATAAATTTGCCTCTAGGAGCTTTGTCGTTTTGTCTAATTCTTCTTTGCTCTCAGCACGAATTGCTACATAAATTGCCATCTGGAATAACTTTTCCTGACCACGCTGAATCTTATCACGAAGATCAATCGCCGACTCAAGGGGGTCTATTATTTCCGAGCCAATAATTCGTCCTTCACGTATCATAGCACGGCGTGTCGACTCTAGCTCTGTAATTTTACGGTTTAGTTTTGGTAGCGCCAAATGCGCATTAACCTCGTGCAGGTGGTAGCTGATGTCAATGTTGTGATTAAAGTTAATCAGGCTATCCATCCAGTCGGAACTGGCTACAAATGGATAGCCTGAAATATACAATGTACGGATGTATGTGCCATCAATGCAAAGGTGGTCAACATTCTCCTCTAGCCCAGCATACGATAGCGTATCAAGCATGTCCTGCTCGCCGAACATAATATCTAGCTCCTTTTTTCGAGCGGCTCTTTGCTGCTTACGACGTAAGATAGGCGCATATAGCGAACTCGCGAGTTGCTTAGGATTTATTGAGAGCTTACCGTTCTTGATCATCGTATTTTGCTCCATGTCTTACTAATTCCGAGTGAATGGCCCGTAGTATATGCTCAGTAAGTGGCTGTATTTTTGATTGAGCTTGGTTATAAAAGCTGTAAAACAGGTCTAGGACTTCTAAACTATTGAGCATATCAGTTCGCATACCAAGTCGCGCTATACCCTTAGACACGATGTCCGTCCTTAACTTCAACTGTTCTTGTATTAGCTCAAAATCAGTGTTTCCATTCGGGTGATACGGCACAATTATGTAAAAATGCCGTGTTAAAATTTTATTATTTGTAATAAGCGAGTGAAGAAACTCGCCATAATGTTTTAACTGATCACGGTAAATTTGTGTCGTTTCACCGCTCAGTCGATTATTTAAGTTTTCTAGATAGTCATCCATGTCTATCTCGCGAGTACGTACTAAAATCTGGATCGGCCAGCCAATAGAATTAAGGAAACTTT
This sequence comes from Candidatus Saccharibacteria bacterium oral taxon 488, assembly GCA_046846435.1. GTDB lineage: Bacteria > Patescibacteriota > Saccharimonadia > Saccharimonadales > Saccharimonadaceae > Nanosynbacter. The sequence continues at coordinate 634,310 of CP128407.1, forward strand.
CATAAGTATCAATAATCGCATCTTGCTCCTCGTCACTTTTTAGCTCAAAGTTTAGTGCTGAAACAGACAGGATTAATCGGTAATTGTTATCAGGTAGCGACAAAATACCATCACGTACCCCTTTGATTGCGATTTGCTGGCGCGCACTTGATTTGGCGGTCGACTTCCGTAAGCCGAACATGAAAGCCTCCTTTCTTATCGGTTTCAAAACGCATCTTTACAGCTGGATTATCAATGACCCTACGAACTTTTATTGAGTCTGCAATCGCCAACTCAGATGTGTGATGTTTCACTTCTGAGACTGGAGCCACAGTATTTTCTGTCTGATTAATATCCGAATATCGTTCTCTTAGGGTAGTTGTATTTTTATCGCACACATAATATTTTGAACGAGTATTGTAGCGCAAGATCATTATTAACCACAAGGCTACAATTCTTCCTTGAATCCTTATAGATAGAACGATGCATATCAATAGCAGGATGGCTATTAAAATATATTTGTACAACGCGCTTTCCAATATTGGTGGTAACAAAGTAAAAGTGCCGGCACTAAAAAATACAGGAATAATCAAAAGTAGTATCTGCGAAAACCCCAGACGACCAATGATGCGATCTTCAACTGTAGTAACTTGTGCGGGCACGACAGTTGTCTTCATGATTTTTTACCTCGAGATTTTGCTATAGTTTTGCTTGATCTAGCCCGATAAGTCGCACCAGTTTTTAGTGGTTTTGTCTCAGGCGTAGTAACCACGGTCGTGCTATTTTTGCTACGTGGATTTACGGCGTATGTTATTTCAGCATCACCTCTTTTATTCAGGTAATTCACCTTTATGGGCGATTTTGTTTGACGAGCAACCGTTTCTACAGTGGAATGAATACGCGCTTTCTTGGCAGTATAGGTAGTGTTCTTGACGCGCTGAGCCGTCTTATTTACGACCCTTGAGCCAGCACCTGTCATATGGCTAATGCCGTTCATAAATTGGCCGCCCAATTTTTTCATATTGCGGGTACCCATGCTGACAAAACTAAACTGCATCATAACGCCTTGAACTTTTAATAGAGTTAAGATCGTTGCGATGCCTGCTATCATAGCCATTAGCGTGTCGGGTAGCGCATTATTTCCAGAGACAGTCGCCATATCGGAGAAGAGTGAGGCTGCGAGCTGTAGAACAACTACATGCACAAACAAAACAAAAATGGTCGATAAAAATGTTTTCATTGATGTCTCGGCAAAATCACGAAAGCCAGGGATAAGCCACAACATACTAACAAGCGGCGATAATACTGTGCCTATAAATAAAGTAATTAAGCGCATGACATAATACACCAGCAATATAACTGAACAGATTAAAAATGCCACCATAATGAGCAAGGCGGCAACGCCCTGGCCCGATGTTTTCTCAACGACTTTAATAAGAGTACCCCATACGGTTGAGACACCGGAAATTTGATTTACCGCCGATATGAGGACATTTGATAAACTAATGATGCTATCAATTAAGAATATTGAGGTGTTCATCAGTAAAAATATTACCGCCACTCGCGGTAACAGATGTTTGACGTCAACCTCATCAAGACCAAGACCCGAAGCGCTCATTACATGAAAACCGATTAATGCTATGGTTAGGATCAGTAATACATCAGCAATTCCGACCATGGCTAGCCATAGATTAAAAATAGTCTTATTCCCTGTCATGAGTGGTGTTGATTTAGTAAAGAACTCAAGTGCGTTGAGAAACGGTGAAGCAATAGCGTTGATAATCATTGCCAATAGCCCTGTTATGGCCTTAACTATCATTTCGATGAGCCCATTATTTTCAGACTTTGGTGTGACGGCTTGTAGATTTGGCAGGGTTGCGCTACCTGGATCTTGGGGAGCTTTATACGATCCAGTTAGAATTGAGACAATCGTGACAGCGGCGAGTACGATAACTAGCCCTATCACAGCTTTTTTAGCAATATCTTTGGCGTATTCCATGCGGTCTGGTTTGCCATTACTGGTCATATAGATATATCCGGCGTGTGCCAAAAAGAAAGCACAGACTAATGATGCAATACCGGATAAGATCTTCACTGTTGGCAGAACGTAGTCACGTACAGTTTTTATCGCGCCAGTCGTATCTGCAAACAGCATCAGACTATTCATTAGAGCGTCGCCAAACTCTAACATCGGCGGATTATCCTCCGAATGACTGTCGCGCTAACGTCGTCACGATATTCGCTAAAACAAATGCGGCTATGACGATCGCCAAGCCGATTGCCGACCAGGTAATTGTTCGCTTGGCTCTATCAAGCTGTTCGGGATTACCAGAACTGGTGATATAAGTGAATCCACCGGCAACGAAGAATCCAGTCGCGACTAGGCCAGCAAGCCCCGCAATCACCTGTATGATACTTCTGATAAAGTTTTCTACATTACCTACCCCAGCCGGAGCGGCTGACGCTATGTCTGCAACTACAAACGGCAGGCCAACTATGACAATTGCTGCTGCTATATAATAGATTTTCCCTGGCACCCCCAACTCCCTTCTTCAGAGATTAAACCCATTGTTTGTCTCTGTTATTTTTACGTTAGCAGCTAGGGTGGCAGTTGACAAGACGGCACTTCTAAGTGCTTTAGTGCGGCTTCAGTCTGTTAGTTTCTTTTAGGTAAGTAAGTGTCTAACTGAGGAAAATGTCACTTAGCGTCCTATGGAGGAGAGATCGCTTTACACAGATATGTTGTCTTATTATACTAAAATTATGAACAAGTTGCAGTCTGAGAAGATTATACTAGCTTCGCCACTTTCTTTTATTGGCTCAGCGAAGCGTATTTGGCACATAGCTGAAACTAGTGGCGCACTAAAGATTGTAGCAATTCCCATGGCAATCATCCTTATCGTATTTGCTTGGGTGATTGTTTCTATTTGGTATGTCATTATTTATATTATTTTTGGCGTTCTATTTATCCCGTACAGACTACTACGCCGTAGCGGCCGCAAACAGAAACAAGAAAAACTACGACATCGTGAAATTCTTGATACGATTGCAAAAAATCGCAACCTATGAGCTAAAATCTACGTGACGATCTTTTCTGTCATATTCCTTTTGATGTTTACGCACCTCGCTATAGTGAGAATCACACCATACCGAAATATGCTTCGCGAGTTCCAATAGCTCAAGGCCCATGTCTGTTAATTGATACTCAACTCGCGGCGGAATTGTTGGATAGAAAAAGCGCCGGACGATGCCGGCGCGCTCAAGGGCTCTTAAATGCTCAGTTAAAACTTTTTGAGTAACATCCGGAAGAGAGCGGTGTAACTCTGAGTATCGCCTTGTGCCACCACCAAGTGATTGAATGATCGAAAATGTCCATTTACGAAATAGAATGCTTGATAGTATGTCGGACGATATTTTTCTCATACACTTTGCCATAGATGACCCTTTCAATAGTTGACGCTCTGACAATGCGGGTTGGCTGAATTATCTATTGTCAGAAATGATTTTTATTAGATTAAATCTTTTGCGATCGCTCCTCTGAGATAAAATAAGGTAATCACCACTATAATTATAGAATTATAGTGAGTATACTGCAAATATAACGGACGCGCCATCTTCTGTCTGAGGGTAATATAGAGTTAGTTGCCGTAAGGTATCAGTAGGATTAATGACAATACGCCAACTAGTATATATGCTATCAATGCTGGTTTCGTCAGATACGGTTCGGTCAAACGATTAACTTGAGCTACATCGTAGTAATCCCAAAGTCGCCATCCGCAAACCATTAGACCGATACCGGCGAATATACTTAGATAGCCGCTAACATCAAGGTGCCAAAGAAAGTTCGGTGCATCAAGTAGCGAGATAAAGATGGCAATGCCAGTGGTCGACCAGAATCGTACTGAAGGCTTAAGACCGACAGCGGTAGCGCATGCTGCAGCGACCATAACAGACTCGACAAGAGGATTTCCTGTAAAAAAGACTTGTACATAATAGCTGAGGTGCCCGTGTTTAGGATCAGCACTACCAATTAGCCAACCAATTCCGTACACTAGCGCCATCATAACAGTCAACGACAGTATCAGACGCAAGAAATCAGTAACAAAAACGTCTCTGATAGTTATTTTCGTGTATTTTGATGTTTTTGTCAGATGCAGGAAGCTACGCATAACTAATAGTAACGCCGATAGTTTAAGTGAGCAGTTTACCGACATGCTCAGGTCTCTTCTCACGACGCGATGCAGAAGCCGCGTCCCACGTCACAGATGTAGTCGTGACTTGACAGGGACGGCTTTACGTAGGCTCCCACGTTGGTGGTCTGCCACCGGCCGGGATTTCCCCCACAGCCGACACGAATCTGGTACGGACTGTCGTTAGGGAAATCGAAACTCCAGTTGGCGGTCCACCGGTCAACTCGAGAGAAGTTGGCCCACCCGGAACGTCCTCCCGGCTGGGAGATCCAGATGCCAACGACCGCCGAGTCGTTCCACTCGACTACTCCCCCACTACAGAGCACGGTGCTACCGTAGGTGGTAGCGTGGGCCTGCGGTGGTGCCGCGACCGAGATTCCGGTCGCAACGAACAGCGCTGCGAGAAGCGCAACCATCTTATTCCTCATTACTCTTCCTTTCTCGTGAGTAGGGAATGATTGCGTTTATGATTATACTCTCATTGGAAATATTTTTGCAATAGCCTTTAGCTCTTTTTGAGAATAAAGCTTACTGGGAGTCGCGATCCTGCCTAAGATTCTCGCATGTCGCTAATTGGGCTGCGACGTATATTACGTACGAGCGGCGGCACAACGCTAAGCAGACCAGTGAGAATACACGCTAGTAAGATGAAGAGTATTTGTTGTAGATCTATACCGACGAGACGTATACTATTATTTGAGCTAATTGCACCAAATCCATATTGGGCCTGCGCTGTAAGTTGTGGTGCGAATTGATTATCTAGTATATATGCACCCGTGAAGCCGATGATACCAGCAAATACAGCTACTAAAGTGGATAAAATTATCGCGTAAAGCATATATACGAGTACAATATCAATTCTCTTAAAGCCAATAGCTCGGAATACTGCTGTTTCATGTCTGCCATCAACAATTGTACGGCCGATCGTAATCCACATAATGAGTGCCGCCAGCGTTACGACACCTATCATAACGTAGACCGACCACTTCTTAAACATATTTTGCATATCGTCTAGTGCGGCGCTATTACTAAATGCTAGGCTAGCTTGGTACGGCCGGCCAATTGGCTTACACGAGTTATCGTATTGAACTGTACAACCCTGTTCGTCGATGAACTTCTGTGCATCACTGGCGCTAGCAAATTCGACAAAACGACGCTTATTATCCTCATTACCCATTAGATAGAGGGGCTCGTAGGTTAATAAGTCAGCGTAGTTAGTTTTGTTAGGTAGCTGGTTATATAGTGTACGCGGTATGGCTTGTCCAATTCCCTCTGTACGTAGCATCTCAGCAAGTATGTCGTTGGTAGTGCGGGATTTTTCACGTTGTTGTTCTTGCTCTGGGTTGAGCACCTCACTCCTAGGCGACATTCCAACCACCTTGAAAGTGATAAATTTGCTAATAGCCACTGTTTCTTTGCCAAATTTTGCATCAAAAAGTCTTTGATTCACTGCCCGTTTTCTCTCTTCAGCTGTACGCGAGTCATGGGTAATGGTGGCATTTTCACATTTCGTAGGATCAGGCAGAGTATACAGCAAACTTGGTTTTTGATAATTTTTGTTGCTTTGGTTAGCGACAATTTCTTTCTTTTGTTGTAGCGTTTTTTGTATCAATGACTGCGAAACACTGTTTCGATAGCACATTTTGAAGCTTAAGTTAGTAATGTTATTACGGATAATTTTGAGACGTTCAAATTTTTCGGCAGCGCTAGCACTTGCTGGTAATTTCTCTAATTTTAATAGCTGCTCAATAACATTTTGTGGCAGAATAACTGGTAAGCTTGATCCATCAGGTCTCCAACCTGCATTATCAGGCAGTACGATCCCTTTTGTCGTTTCAGGGGGTGCCAGAGTTATGCCTGAAGTGTTAATCGGGGGTTTTACATAATGAGTATTCACTTCTGCTTCGTTTGAAGAGTCGTGAAACACCTCCTTGCCATCAATGAGAGGGGACAATGACGATCTCTTTTTGATAGCATACGATTCTTCGGTAAAAGTTTTAATTGCGCCGTACTGTTTGGCAAGCTGAGACAATTTCACTTCATCAAAGGCAGGAGTGGTACTGTATTTTTCTTTTAGCAATTGAGCTACGATGCCATTTTGGTCGTTAAAAGACAATCGCGTTACACCAGCAGCATCTTGTGAATACGGTGGTTGATCATTGACGTAAGAATACCCTAAGCCAAGTCGTTTCGCTTCGGCAGTTTTTTGCGCGACCAGCACCTCATAGCGCTTTTTTGCTTCAGCGATCAGCTTGGAATCGCGCATCGTTTTGGAGAATTCACTCGTGTCGGATGGCGCATTCATCACACTCACAATATACCGACCTGTTAATCCTTCTTTACGAAATGAGTCAATGCCCTGAAATAACCCATGAGTAACGAGCGAAGCAGTAATTAAAACACCAAACAACATACTTGCCAATAAAACAGTAAGGAACGTCCGTAATTTACGAGCACGGAGCTTCGTGAAAGCCAATACTCCAACGTCAGTTAGCTTGATCATAAAGCCTCCCGTCCTTTAGCGTAATGACGCGGTCGGCCTGAGCTGCGACTTCAGTATCATGTGTAGCGATAATTACCGTCGTACCATATCGTTCTCGAATCTGCTGAAATAGTTGGATTATATCACGACTATTCGCAGAGTCGAGATTGCCAGTTGGCTCATCAGCCAGAATGATAGCGGGTCTATTAAGCAGCGCCCGAGCAATGGCGGCACGTTGAATCTGCCCACCCGAAAGTTCACGTGGGCGATGATTTAGTCGATCATATAAGCCAACTTGCCGTGCTAATTCTTCAATGCGCTGTTTACGCTCCGCACGTTTCATACGTTGTGGCATTGAGGCGACTTCAATATTACGACGTAATGTCAAAAACGGTTGCAAATAAAATGACTGAAAAACAAATCCAATGGTTTGGTTACGAAATTGTGACAATCGACGGTCACTCATCTTACGAATTTCTTGACCATTGACGACAACCTCACCAGAGGTAGCTTTGTCTAATCCGCCCAGTAAATGCAGTAGGGTACTCTTACCACTGCCACTCACGCCAACAAGAGCAATGAATTCGCCTTTATTGACTTCCAGCGAAACACTGTCAACGGCCCTGATTTTTTGTTTACCAATTTTGTATTCTTTGACTATATCCGTAGTTCTAATGATAATTGATTTATCGCTATCTGGATCCGTGCTCCCCCTTCCAGGCCGTATAATCATAGTATTTATATTGTTATCTTCCATAATAAAGCTTATTGTTAACGTTATTATAGCCAAGAACTGTCTCCTTGGTCAATAAAAACATTGATAGCTGGTGTTGTATCGCGCGTCTCATTAATAGTAAAAATCCTCAAGTTATAATTATTGGTTTATGTGTAGGTAAAATATTAAAATATGCGCCTGGTATACGCCCCAGTATGCGTTTTAAGGTGGCGCCGTCTTAAAGAGGTTGGGCGGAATATTAAGATGCTCCCTTGGTCGTTGTGAAACTGATAGAGCGTTCATACTTGCCCCCGCTCACTTAACATGCACTCCAGAGAGCGCAGTCAAGATGATCGGATGCAAGAATGAACGCCATCTCTTTGAGATAACTATCTGTTTAGTTGACTACTTGTATATTATTTTGCAAAATTACATCATCTGTCGCGCACTGTTTGAAACAAACAGAACGCGCCATCTGCTGCACTTCTGACAAAATAAGGCCTAGTCATGAAGGCTACGTGACGGCTTTCGCACGACCATTACAAGGCTCGCACGGCTTGCTTGCAATCGTCGTGCGGCCGAAGTATCTATTAACCGTAAAGTCAGTGTAACTCATCTAATGGGGAAAGGCCGTCTGCACTATCAATATCTTCCCATATTCTACCAGATTCCGCACTTAGAAGTTGGTCTATAGTTGCTGCATAAATAGATACCTCATCCCCCATGTCAAAGGTGCCGCGAATTGCACGAGTGGAGCGCATCAGGTGCTTTTTAATGGCTGGTTTTGTTGTCAGGAACAGCAGAATTGGAATCTGACTGTTTGTAGCGTCCCATTCACCATCGCTGAAAAATTGCATGTATTGAGCAATGCGCTTTGCGATAACGCTGCGCGGTGTATCGTCTGATATAAAGTCAAAGAAAAATCGCTTCGGAGTCGTTTCCTCACCTGTTTTTAATGACAAAAAGGCATCTGGTGGATTGTTTGGAAAATAACTATAGCGAGACATATCTCGACGTGTAAATACCTTTAATGTAGAATATGTTTTCACTAGCATGTTCGTATAGCTATACACATCCAGCGTGTGGTTAATAAACGATTGACTAATATTCTTGTCACGATAGCTTGATCGTATGGTTGCTTCTGTAATGTAGTTCCAGGCATCAAGCGACTGGAGTGTCTTGAGACCTTTTGGTGTTAGATAGTACGCGGCCGGCAAGCCTTGGAGCCTCAGACTTTTGTCATACCTCTTTGCTACGAAACCATGCTTTACTAGAACATTTAGCTTCTCATAGATATTTGACCCAGCTTTTACCTTTAAGCTTTCTGCTATGAGCTGACGACTGCCAAATCGATATTTATATAACAGCCCTAGTATCTCAATCTGTCCTTGACGTAACACCGACCTATTATCTACTTTCATGTAACCACTTCCCTTTTTGCCCATTCACATAATTTCTATTATATTTATATAAAAAAGGAAGAAAAAATACAAATTATAACAGATAAAAATAGATAAATTATACTGTATATCGATATTCGGTATATTTTTATAAAAGAAATTAGCAAAAACTGTTGATAATTTGTACTACAAGTAGTACAATTAAAGTAGGTTTTATTAATAGAAGCCGGCTCGTTAATAACTAAATAGGTAGTCATGAACTGGTATCAATTTTTTGAAGCATCGGTAATTTTGTAGTATAATAATATTACATGAATCAAGGACGAATTCAGCTACAAATAGACACCTCAAAGGCCGTACGAAATCGCGCCAAAGTGGTAGCTTACGGCCAGGGTATCAGCCTGACAGAGCTTGTACTAAAAGCTCTGGCGGACGTTGGCGACAAGGAGCTGAGGGTGTTGATAGAAAAAGATTTGGAAAAGCGTGGTGGGCGCGGACGACCACAGCAGCGTACAACCAAGAATGACTAACTAGCGTTATTAGCAAGTCGTGACATGGAGGGTGTATGGCACGACCAAAAGGTAGCAAGAATAAATTAAAAGCGCCGCTAGCGGAGCAATTTTCATTTACGATTGAGCAACGGATCAAACTAGTTGCCAATCTTGTCGTTGAGAAGATTTTGGAAGATGGGGCTTTTGCTCAAAAACTAATCACTATTTTGGAGGATAAGGGACATGTCGCCAACAAACCAACCGCGAATCGGACTGCTAGCGATACGCGTATCATCAGATAAGCAAGGTCTTGACGGAGATTCTCCGGAGGCACAACGCGAGCAAGGTGAGGCCTATGCCAAGGCACATAACATTGTCATTACAGAGACGATTATTCTGCTTGAGTCTGCTTCGCATGAAGTACAACCAATGCAAAAGGTCATTGATGTCTGCAAAGATAGGAGCAAAGGATTTCAAGTCGTGCTGATTAAATCAATCGACCGTTTCACGCGCGGTGGTGGTGATTATTATTCACCGCTGAAGCGGCAGTTGACTAGGCTGGGTATCGCCCTTGAGGATATGTACGGCATAATTGGCAAGCAGCAAATTAACACGCTGGAACACACCGGTTTTACATACTATTGGAGCGAATTCAATCCTACACAAAAATCTGAGTATCTTGAAGCTGAACGAGCTAAGGACGAGATGCGCGACATTATGAGTCGTATGATTGGCGCGGAGATTCGCTACACGCAGCTTGGCTATTGGATGAGGCGGCCACACTATGGATTCCGCAGTGTCAAAATTGATACTAAAAATGGCAAGAGGACTATTCTTAAGCCTGATAGGAATGAGGCAAAATTTATTATCAAACTGTTTGAGATGCGCGCTGCACATGTTTATACAAACCAGCAAATTGCCGATGAGCTTAATTCCATGGGCTTTCGTTCTCGCGTGACGATTGTACGTGACAAATACGACCGAACGAAAATTAAACGACAGATTGGCGGCCGAAAAATGACCGCCAAAATGATTGATCAATACACCAGCAAATTGGTATATTGCGGTATTATTAAGGAAAAATGGACGTATGATAAGCCAGTCAAAGCGCAGTTTGATGGGCTTGTCAGTGTAGATTTATTCAATGAAGCTAATCGCGGCCGAGTCTTCGTGGAGGTTGATAGCCGTGATAATATCACTATTAAACGTAAAGCAGTTCCGAATCATTTGAAAAATAAACAAGTTTATAACCCAGATTATCCATATAAGCAGGTAGTTGCCTGTCCTAAATGCGGTAAGACGCTATCTGGTAGCGCTACTCGTGGCAAGCTAGGTAAACACTATCCAGCTTATCACTGCAGTCGCGATGGTCATTACTTCCGTGTGTCGAAGCCTGAATTTGATAAGACGATAGAAGACTTTGTGAGGGCTATTACTATCAAGCCAGAATATGTTGACGATGTTATCGCCGCTATCGCTGAATTGTGGCGCGAACGTCAGACCAAGCAGATTGATGCTAGTAGGCAACGCCTAGAACACCGCGATAGCCTACAAAGCCAAATCAAGGCAACCGTTGATCGGATGCGTATTGTCACAAGCGAGACGGCCCTAAAATATCTTGAAGAGGATATTGTTAGCGTCGAAAAAGAATTAGCAGAGCTGGATGAAGAAATTGCTAGGCAGCCGAATTTACAAGCCGAATTTGACCAAGTTTTGCAATATGCAAAATATATTTTGGAACACCTGCCAGAACTACTACTCGACCTCTGTAATCCACTGCGAAAAGCCGCCTTTTTCGGTGCTATATTCAACAAACTTCCAACCTACGAACAAATAAACTTTGGAACCCACAAAAATAGCCCGCCACCAGAGGTAAACGAGCTGTTTCAAATCCGAACGGAATACAAATCCCTGTATGGTGACCTCACGGAGAATCGAACTCCGATTGCCAGGATGAAAACCTGGTGTCCTGACCGTTAGACGATGAGGCCATCAAACAGGTCGTATTGTAGCAGATTGGCGATATTTTGTCTAGGAATTAGCTGCGGCTGCTGGCTGTGGCAAAAATTGACTTTTACAACATTTTGGTGTATTCTACATAGAGTTATGAGGATAAAGGAGGAAGCTATGCGAAACTTATCATCACTATTCCGCTCGCTATCGCTGCGCCACTATGCCGTTTTAGCGATAGTCGCAGTTACAGCGGCAGTGCCAACTACATTATGGGCGCTAGATTCTGATCACTCCGCCAACACCAATACCCAAGCGCCGATGAACACAAAACCTACGCCAGTTTACAGCTGTAATGCACTCAGTATTGATCAGTTTTCGGCTACTAGTTTCAAGTTCTCGGTCAAATATTCCGCTCATGGTGGCGCAACCTATAAGACAACAATTTACAAAGTCTACGACGCCAGCGGCAAAGAGGTATACCGAACTGGTAACGAATTCAAGGGCTTCGCGCCAGGCACGTACACGGTTAAAGCCTTTATCGTCGTTGACGTAAATGGCAAGGAAGAGACGGTGACCAGCGATGCCTGCACCAAACAGGCCACAGTCCCTGGTGAAACCCCGGCTCCACAACCAAAGCCTGAGCCGAAACCACAACCAAAACCTGAACCAAAGCCAGATAAACCACCGAAAATCACTCTAGCGCTTGCCGTCAAGACTACCGTCAATGGTGCGCAACACAAGACAGTCGCCGTCAACGAGGCCTTCACTTACCAGGTAACTGTCACCAACACGGGGACGGTTACGCTGCGGGATACGTACGCCACCAATGCCGCACCACAAGGTGTAACCTATCTAAAGGCGTCTGGTGGCACAATTCAGAATAATACCTGGCAGACATTGATTAGTGAGCTCAAGCCAAATGAGTCAAAAACATTTACTATTGACGCAGTCGTTAAACAATACGTCGCGGGCACATTGACCAGCACAACCTGCCTCAAGAGCGAGCAGGCTTCGCTTGAGGGTCATAGCAATTGCAGCAGTGCTACTATAGAGGTGACTAAGCCGCAGGTCCCGGCTCCCCAACCGAAACCAGCGCCAACGCCACAGCCAAAGCAACCAAAGCCAGCGCCAGCTGACCCGAAGCAACCAAGCCCAACCCAACCAGCTCCCCAACCAAAACCTGAGCCAAAAACGCCAGACCAGTCGAAGCAGCCATCGACCAACGATAATCAGCAGTCACCTTCAGCCTCGGGCGGCACACAAACCACCAACCCACCTGCCGCACCGACGACCGTTGGCGAACTGCCACGGACCGGTAACGCCACTGACACGCTCGTTGGTGGGCTGGGTCTTGGCGCCCTACTCACCGCCGGGGTTGCCTACCTCATCAGTCGACGTCATGTGTAATCATAAATCTAGTTGACGTGGATACCCCTCGCACCCCGAGGGGTATTTCATGGTACAATAGTATTATGGCAAAACAGAAGAAAAAGCGCTCTAAGAAATACTCTGGCGTTGACGCCGCAACAACTCGACCCAGTGTCACGCGCATCCAGGCGGTCAGCCGCTCGTCGGCCGGTCAGTGGCTATATGAACGCAAAAAATTACTGCGTGGTGTCGGCATCGGCGTAGTAATAGTCATCATCGTCATTGTGATTATCACTGGCATCATTAGTTTATTCCGGTAAAACTTTCTCAGTGACTTGTCGCCTTTTTCTTGTTCACGGCCGTCCTATCAAGTGGCAGACGAAAACCAAACGTGCTGCCCTTGTTTTCTTTCGAGGTAAAAATCATCACCCCGCCGTGCTCCAACACAACTTTACGCGCCAAAAACAAGCCAACGCCCGTACCGTCAGGACGACGCTTGCGAGCATTTGAAGCGCGAAAGAATTTACCAAACACGCCAGACTGCTCAGCTTTTGGCACGCCGATACCTTGGTCTTCGACCGTAAACACCACTTCCCGCGTATCGCAACAGAGCGACACCTTGACCGTCGTTCGTTCTTTAGAATAAAAGATCGCGTTATCAATCATGTTCATGATGACTTGGCGGAGTTTTTCGGCATCAATCGGCAACGTCGGAACATCATCGTCAATATGCACCGAAAGAGTGATGTTATGCTGCTTAGCCACAATCTTCAGCAGAGCCATTTCACTTTGTACAATATCACCGAGGTTAGCCGGCTGACGATTCATAGTGAATGTCCCGGTCTGTAAGCGAGAGATACTGAGAAAGTCATTGATCAGTTGTACCATGCGCTCACTCGAGGAAAAGGCTTCGCGCAGAACAGCTTTCTGGGTCGGACGAACTGGGCCGAGATCACCCTGGAGTAGCATGTCGAGATAGCCTTTGATGCTGGTTAGCGGTGTCCGCAGCTGATGCGACGCCATAGAAATAAATTCATTCTTCGCCTCGTCTAGTCGCTGTAGCTGCTGGTTACTCATCCGCAGTTCCTGCGTCGCCGCCTCGACACGCTGCTGTAGCTCGGCATTCAGCTCATTCACCTCCTCCATCGACTGAGCATTTTTAATCGCAATCGCCAGCTCACCGCGCACCGCCCGAAGCATTGAGAGATCGCGCTCGACATAATTATTTTTCTGACTTTCGCCGATCAGCACAAAACCAACAATATCCTCCTGCAGCGATAATGTCATGACGATAGCCAGCTTTTGTAGTTTCATCGTCCGCCGTAGCTGCTCTGGCAATAATTCGACAACCGCCACGTCATCGAGCTGTTCAATCTGGTGTTGCACTGCTAGTCCCGTTAGATCAACTTGCGGCGGACGAGTGTGTCCACGTGAGCCAAATATCCGAAAGCGCCCGTCATCATAGACTGCAAAGATCACCTGACGGGCCTTGAGGAGCCGCGTCAGGCACGCCGCCAACCGAGTCGTCAGCAGCCGCAGCCCCATTGTGTGCAACAAAATTTGCCCAATCTCGTTGATAAAACTTTCAATGGTATAATCCTGTCGATAAAATAGCTTGTCAGTCAGGCGATCAAAAAACTGCTTGGTCGGTTGAAACAAAAACCCTAACAATAATGCCGCCAGCACGCCCCAAAAGCCCGGTATCCCACCGATGTCATGACCGCTGAGCGCACTGACAATCGCCGAAATAATATACGTCGCCGCGTAATATACGATCGCTAACAAGCTCAACAACATCGCATATGCAATCGTTCGCACCGCCGCATCTTTCAGACCAAAGAGACGATGTTTAACAATCGTTAGGTACGCCAACGGTATAAAAATAAAGGTGCTCAGCGGACCGGCCCAAATGAGATCGTAGCGACCGACAGCTGGTAGCAGCAAATTAAATACCATACCCACGCCACCAGCAATCCCGTACGCATGAGAAATAAGCCGTAGCTGAGAGCGCACCAAAAGCGCACTGCGACGACGAGCCTGATACGCGAGAATTACCAGTGCCGCCAAAAACAGCAGTATGAAATATGCCATATAGACGAAATAACCGATCGGATGGATGACGACGGTATGCTCATCCACTACCACTTGTGCTATCAGCCAATCAACTCGCACGACAATCACCACAGCAACGATACCAAATAACACCCAAGCAGTGGCTGGTAACCATTTCATCGTTCGTCGTCGGGAGCCGATATGAGCCGCCACCGAGATCATGGCTACCGCGATCAGCGCTGCTCCGATGTAATATATCCTCAGGTATATTAATGCCGCCACCAGCACATTAGTCGCTAAAAACGCCGCAATACCCAGTGCCCACAGCGCAATGCCAACCGTCAGTACAAAAAAGAATCTGGTTGCCGGCTGGCGTGGTTGATGAGCCACGACCATGAGGCCAAACACCAGCGACATCACCCCGGCAATAATCAGCCCCGCTATTTCCATGCCCACTCCCTCGTCATATTTCTAGTGTACCACCAACCTTTGGTCTACGCATAGCATACAGTGCATAGACACCGTCATTAGGACAATATACATCGACCTGCCAATCACCCAAACCCGCCGCCCCCGCGATCCACTGCATTGTTTTGATTGACCGAGGCTGGATATGTGGCCACTGCACAACATTCAGCGTAAAGCCTAGCTGTGGATGCGTATCACGCATATTACCAACCAGCAGCAACCCGCCGGGTTTCACCAGTTGGGTAGCATTAGCTAGAAAAGTTGCGGCATTAACCTGCAACGCCGTCGGACTTTCATCTGAAAGCACCTCGGGCACATACTCCAAAATTCCAACGGCATCGACTGCATCATATGTGGCTGCCTCAAGACCAATCTGCCGCCGCAGTGCTCGAGCTGCCACGTTCGTTTGCGCGTCTACTGCGGGCAAGGCTAAACCCTGAGGGTGCAGAATATTCATACAGCGAACATCAATAGACTGCTTGACTTTCATTGCCTGAGCATACGTTTTTGCGGCCCTGAGTGCCGACCGGTCAAGATCAACCAGTGTGACTCGCGGCACAGCATGACCATTCTCTTTGATGTGCCGGAGCGCCTGACAAACCGGCTGAGCAGCGCCGCAAGCTAGACTAACCCACTGCTGCGCTGCGGCGCCCAGAGACGCTTGATCAATAACGTGCCTAGCAAGAATATCCTGAACAATTTCGCCGCGACTGCGAATACCGTGCGCATCCAAAATGTTACAGGCCCAGTCGCGCACCGCTGGCGAGACTGGTTTGCCATTCGCTAATCGCTCAATGCTCGGATCATATAACAGGTCCAGTGCCGACGCCGTCGGTATCAGTTCCAGCCAATCCTCGACGCCAGGAACCCGAGCGATCAACTCACGTGTCGCTGGATTGGTATCATCAATCCTCGTTCGCTGGCGCCCAATCGCTGCGTTAAGATCACAATCACCATGAAAGCCCATACCAGTCAGCTTTTCTAGCTCCATCACTACCTTCTCGTGGGATTGCGTCTGATATCGGTCACACGTCGGCACTGGATGAATCCGCCACCGATCCAGCTCAAGTTCCGCCCTGCGCTCTGACAACTCAACCCAGCCATAACGATCTGGCTGAATAGTTACGCTTTCACGCTGCTTTATTGTCACTTTGCCCACCTCTTTTGTGCTAGTTTTACAATACACCACTGCCTGCTATAATACAATTATGGTTAAAATTGCTATCATTGAAGATGACGCGACGATCAGTCAGATGTACCGAATGAAGTTCGAGGCGGACGGGTTTGACGTACGACTAGCGAGTAATGGCACAATTGGCGTGGCGCTCGTCGAATCGTTTCGTCCAGATGTTATTTTGCTTGATATCCAGATGCCAGAGATGGACGGAGCCGAGGCCTTGCGACGTATTCGCTCACACGCGTGGGGCAAGACCATACCGGTTATCGTACTGACCAACCTCGGCGAAGAAGAAGCTCCGCGCGAGATGCGCTCACTCGGCATCCAAGGCTACATCGTCAAGGCCAACCTCACCCCGCGCCAAGTTGTCGCCCAGGTCAAATCAGTCATTACAAAGCCGTGAGTTTCTACCGGATATTGACCCGGCGCAGGCACGCCGTAATGACATTATCAAACAATGCGCTCACCGTCAGCGGACCGACGCCGCCTTTTTCTGGTGTCAAGTGAATGTCGGTGCGCGTCCGATTCGCCGGTGCCACGTCACCAACAATCTTACCATCCTCCGAGGCGGTTCCTGCGTCAACCACCACCGCACCAGGTCGGATCATATTTGGCTGAATCAGTCCTGCCACGCCGGTTGCCGTGATGATGACGTCATATTCGTGTAGTCGCGATAAATCATCACCCCTACTAAATACCGTTACGTCCAGTCCCGACGCTCGCCACATCCGCTCGAGCGGCGCACCGACCAGCCGCCCACGCCCGACAATAGCCAACCTTTTACCAGCCAGCTCCACACTATAGCCCGCTAACAGCCAATTGATGGCCATCGGTGTCGCCGGGTCAAACAGCGTTCGCTCAGAATTAAGGCCATCGACGTCTTTTTCCGGTGCCACCAGCCGCACAATTTGATCGGTCTGCTCTGGCTCGGCTAGTGGCAGCTGGACGATAATTCCCTGGACATCATCGCGTTGGTTTAGCGCCGTGATCGTCTCCGGTAGCTGACGGGTCGCCACCCGACAAATTTCTACCTCAATCAAAATATCCGCACCGTAGCGCTGCTTGAGGCGCATGTAGGTAGCAATGACTGGATTGTCCGAATCGGTGACGATGGCGAGGCGTGGCTGAATGTGGTGCGCTTGACGGAGCATGCGCACTTGCTTGGCCTGACGCTGCTTGATAAACGACGCGAGTTCTGCACCATTGAGAGATTTCATTGTTTGATTGTAGCAAATCAGTATGAGCACGTCGAGCGCCTTGAGGATGGTAGCCGCCTGTGGTATAATCGGGAAGCTTGGCGGATGTAGCTCAGTTGGTTAGAGCGCTGGATTGTGGCTCCGGAGGCCGTGGGTTCGAGCCCCATCATTCGCCCCAAGCATTGTCCGTAGCAAAAGGTGCGACGTTTTGTTTACCGTTACCGCTCATTATGCTATAATCTGGACTGATTGGGCCAGTAGCTCAGCTGGTTAGAGCACCTGCCTCTTAAGCAGGGTGTCGAGGGTTCGAGCCCCTCCTGGCCCTCCAAGGAATTATTAAACCCCAGTTTGCCTGGGGTTTTAGTATGCCTGGTAAATCATACCGTTTATGAAAATGGGTTATAGCCGCGCGAAGGCGGCTCTTGAAATCGAGGCGATGATGGCGACCGAGCGATATTATTGCCCCCCGTTGGACTGCCCAGTGGCGCAGCGCCTGGGGTATTTCGTAAGTTTTGTGACGGGGACGATGGCTCTGCCTGGCGCAGCGAATTACCCGCAAAGGTACGATTAGAGAGTGGGACATCACTAGTCGTGTCATGGTCTTCCAGCGTATCGTCAGTGCTCGTTGGCGGCATATAGCCACGTGCACCCAGCGCTGATGATCGATAATTCCCAATCCGCTGGCGATCGCAGTTGCGGTCGCTTACTCGACGGCTGCGACCGGTATTACCAAACGCCGGCTGCGTCCGTGGCCGATGCGCCATTAACCGCTGAACTAACCGACGCGACATTCGCGGTTTACCACTAGCATCCATATGACCCTCCTTCGATCATTCCTGGCGCCCCGAGTAGGATTCGAACCTACGACCTTAGGCTTAGAAGTCCTCTGCTCTATCCAGCTGAGCTATCAGGGCATGTTCACATTATAGCATCTTTCTGGTACAATAGTGCAAGCTCGCGGGTGTAGTACAGCGGCTAGTATGCAAGTTTTCCAAACTTGAGATGGGAGTTCGATTCTCCCCACCCGCACCAATGTAAGATAATTTCAATCCGCAAAAAAGGGCATCATGGATTCATATTCATACACAAACACTTCACCATACCAGCCACAGGACATCGAAGACGCATCCGAATTTTATGACGTGATTGAGCGTAGCAGCCTAACACATCAACTGTCTGAGTCGCGGCCGTATGTCTACTGGACAATGGAAATTTATGACAAAGCCAACGGCATCAAAGGCGGCGGCGGCCTGGGCGTATTGGCGGCAGATACTCGACGGGTGGCTGAAAAGTTAGAGGTACCATTTGTGGTGGTTACGCCATTTTATCGCAGTGAGTCGCACCAAAAAATTACCGACCTCGCACAAACTGAATACGTTGAGAAAGTCTCGCCCCAGGAGTATGACTTTCATTATATTGATGAGGTTTCGGTTAGCTCCGCCGGCTTTCCCGATGCTAGCCTCAGCATCTTTCGCAAGACACTCGGCTCAACACAATTCGTCACCATCTCAGAGCCAAACTTTGGACAATTGTACGAAGGCGAAGGCTCGGGTGATCACCGGCTGTACCAAGAAGTGGCGCTTGGGTTTGGCGGCTATAAAGCCTTGAAATTACTCGGCATCAAGCCAGCCGTCATCCAGCTCAACGAAACCGCAACAATTTTTGCGGCGTTGGCTCGACTGGACGAGCTATGCACCAACGGCATGAATCTGTATGAAGCAATCGTCTACGTGCGTAAACACACGCTCTACACCAACCACACCCTGCTCCAGGCGGCTGAACCAGAATTCCACCGCTCGCAATTTGAAAAATTGGTACTGCCAAACCTCAAAAGCAACGCTGTGCGCTGCTGGCTGATGGAGCAATTTTGGGGAGACCGCTTGCGGCCGAACTTGCTAGCAATTGAACTAACCGAAGCCAAAAATGGCGTCAGTAAACTACACGCCCGCGTGGCAAATTTCCGCGACCGCAACAACGACAAAGTCAAATTCCACGCCATCACCAACGGCATTGACCTCGAGACATGGGTGCTACCGGAAATTCTGCAGGCCTATCGTGAGCATACCATTATTGATAAATTTGGCCTACCGACCGAACAGTGCCAAGAGGCGATCAGCAGGCTATCAGCCGCCACTATTCGATCACTCAAGCGTACTGGCCGGCTGGAATTAAATCGAGTTCTCGCCAGGCGCAAGGATCAATACAACAACCCAGTTCACCTACCCGAGGACGCACTGGTGTTCGACTTCAAGCGACGATTCGCCAATTATAAGCGACCGCATCTACCATTTGAGCGCCCAGAAATGCTCAAACAGATTTTGCTCGATAACAACGCTCACTACATTCTTGCTGGTAAAGTTCATCAGGGCGATCATGATATGTATCAGCAGCTCCTGACCATCCTCAAGCTCGTCGATAGCGACCCTGTCCTGCGTGAGCGCGTCCACTACATTCAAGATTACGACGAGACCCTGGGACGAGCGCTGGCGATTGGCTCAGATGTTGCTATTAACGTGCCGATCATTGGCCTCGAGGCCTGCGGTACATCATGGGAAAAAGACATTGCCAATCTCAAACTACTCATCTCTACCAGTGATGGTGGCGTTGCCGATATCAAGCCAATTGCCTGTCTCGAGGTGAGCGGCGTGAGCTCAGAGGACGAGACCACCTCGCTCTACGCTAATATGCGGCGGGCGGCACAAATCGTCGCCAGTGACGATTTGCTGACGCAGTACATTCATCGCCAGCTCATAGCCTATCTACCGATCATATCGGGCGCACGGATGCTCAAGGATTACCTCAAGTTTCTGTTTCCCGCCCGGCATACAACCAAATAGGGCCGGCAGCAGCATACTCCGTAACTATTCGGTAATAACTTCAATCTCTGCACCCAGTGAATTCAGCCGCTGCGCTAGTTCCTCGTAGCCGCGATTAATTGAATACACATCGCGCAAGATTGACACGCCTGGCGCCGCTAACATGGCGAGCAGCACCACAACCGACGGCCGCAGCGCTGGCGGTGCCACAACATCAGCGGGCTTCCACCTGGTCGGGCCAGTGATATACACCCGATGCGGGTCAACCAGTTCGATCTGTGCGTTCAATTTACTCAGCTCGGTGAAATAAATCGCTCGGTTCTCGTAACTCCAGTCGTGCACCAATGTCCGACCTTTAGCGACGGTCGCAATCAGCCCCAAGAACGGCAAGTTGTCCATATTAATCCCCGGAAACGGCAGCGCGTGAATCTTGTCTTTTGGCGCAACCAACTTGGAGTGTTTCAGCGTGATATCCACCAAGCGAGTACGACCGTTGTTGGCTGCATATTCCTCACTTAACTCATATTGCAAACCCATCTCAGCCAATGTTGCCAGCTCAATTTCCAGAAACTCAATTGGCGCCCGGCGCACCGTGATTTCTGAGTCTGTCACCACAGCTGCCGCGATGAAACTCATGGCTTCGATCGGGTCTTCAGACGGGTAATAATCGACTGTCGTATTGATGTGCGACCGGCCCGTGATTTTCAGTGTCGTTGTACCAATTCCTTCGATGGTCACGCCCAATTTCTGCAAGAAGAAACACACATCCTGCACCATGTAGTTCGGGCTGGCGTTGCGGATGATGGTGGTGTCTGGCGACAGAGCCGCCGCCATGATAACGTTTTCCGTCACCGTGTCGCCGCGTTCAGTCAATAAAATTATCCGATCGCCCGTTGTCGGCTCGACGCGCGCATGATAGTACCCACCCTCGGCCTCTACCTGCATCCCAAAATGCTTCAGGCCCGATAGGTGTGGCTCCACCGTGCGCTTACCGAGATTACAGCCACCAGCAAACGGCAGCCGAAAATCATGATATTGATGAAGTAGTGGGCCGAGGAACATGATTACGGTACGCGTGCGTTTAGCGGCAGCGATATCCATGTCCTCCAGCCTCAGCCGCGCCGGTGGTATAATCTCCAAGTCGTTCTTTCGCAGCCAACGGGTTTTAACGCCAATCGAGTTGAGCACCTCAATGATCCGGTTAACCTCCTCGATACGTGCCACATGACGCAGTGTCGTTTTTCCCCTGTTGAGTAAGCTGGCACAGAGCAGCCCCACGGCCGCATTCTTGCTCGTTTTGACCGATATATCACCAGAAAGTTTTTTGCCGCCATGCACCCGAAAGTTCATCTTGCCCGAGTGATTGAGCGTAACGATGTTACAATTGAGCACATCGCTAATCCTCACTAGCATCTCGACACTAATATTTTGACCGCCGTTCTCGATACGATTGATGGCACTTTGTGATGTACCGATGGCCTCAGCTAGTTGTGTCTGTGTGAGGCCCTTGCGATTACGATTTTCGGTGATAATAACGCCGATTTTTTGGAGATAGTCATTCATGCTCATAGCGTACAATATATCACACATGATATATGTTGTAAAGTGCTATAATAGAGGAAGGAGGGAGTGTCATGCAAGATACGCAGGTCGCCGATTTAATTGCGGCAGAAATAAAACGGCAGCAGCTGGGGATCGAAATGATCCCAAGCGAAAATTACGTTTCAACTAGTGTACTCAAAGCGCTGGGCAGCGTCTTTACCAACAAATATTCTGAAGGTTACCCCGGACGACGCTATTACGGCGGACAAGAAAACACCGACCAAATTGAGCAGCTGGCGATTGACCGCGCTAAAAAGCTATTCGGCGCTGACCACGCCAATGTCCAGCCGCACTCTGGCGCTCAGGCTAATGAGGCGGTGTATTATGCGTGGTGCGAGCCTGGCGATACCATTCTGGCGATGGATTTGGCGCATGGCGGCCACCTGACGCATGGCGCGCCAGTCACCCGCTCAGCCCGCGAATATAAATTCGTCCGCTACGGCATCAAGGATGTCGAGACTGGCGAAATTGACTATGAAGAAATTCGCCGTTTGGCGCTGAAACATCGGCCAAAAATCATCTTGGCCGGCTTCTCGGCCTATCCGCGCGAGCTGGATTACGCCAAGTTTGCCGAGATTGGCAACGAAGTCGGCGCGATGTTGATGGCAGACATGAGTCACATCGCTGGGCTGATCGTCGGCGGCGTAGCCAAAAATCCGTTTGACTACGGCTTTCACGTTATCACTACTACCACGCACAAAACCTTGCGCGGCCCGCGCGGCGGCTTGATTTTGTCGAGAGGCATAGCCGGCAATCCTTTAAAACGACCAGGAAAAACCTTAGAAAACTTGCCAACGCTGATCGACCGGGCGGTCTTCCCTGGCACTCAAGGGGGCCCGCACATGCACACCATCGCCGCCAAGGCAGTGGCCTTTGGCGAGGCGCTGCACCCAGAGTTCACGGAATACGCCCAGCAAATCGTAAAGAATGCAGCCGTTCTGGCAGATGAACTAAAACGCGGCGGCTTGAAATTAGTAACAGGCGGCACCAGCAACCATCTGGTGTTAGCGGACATCTATGGCAGCTTCGGCATTGATGGTAAAACTGCTCAGGAGCGGCTAGAGGCCAGCGGTATCACCGCCAACGCCAACGCTATACCGAACGATACCCTGCCGCCATTCCGTCCAAGCGGCCTGCGCCTCGGCACGCCAGCGGTGACGACACGCGGCATGACGGAGGCGGAAGTCAAACAGATTGCCAAGTGGATTATCACAGCGATAACCGCAGAGAACTCGGCAGAATACACAAAAATTAAGCAACAAACTACTAGCCTTGCAGCGCGTTTTCCGCTACCATATAACTAATACTAAATAACTTGGGGGGCAAATCAGAAATGATTTCTTCAAACAAAACTAAAGGTTTCACATTGGTTGAGCTCTTGATCGTTATCGTGGTCATCGCTATCTTGGCTGCTATCTCGATAGCAGCATACAATGGTGTATCCAACAAAGCTCGAGACGGTGAAAGACTAGCCAGTGCACGCGACATTATCAACGCCGCCGCTGTGTACAACTCGGAAAAAGGCCACTGGCCGACGATAGCAGAGTTAGGGTCATTTAATACAATAAGGCTATCCGATCAAATCAAAAATAATCTCGGAACTACTACACCAAGTCCAACCGACAAAAGCAAGTATCTATATGAGTTGTGTGGAACTGGTCCAAACGCTACTGGAGCAAAAGTTACCTATTGGAAAGAAGCTGTCGATGGACATGAGCCTCATGAGAAGATAGTCAGCAGTGGTAGCGGTTGTTGAAAGATAATACAGTATAAAATAAATCCCGGAACTGACCGGGATTTATTTTATACTAATTGCTGTTTCTTAGTATGGGAATACTATGAACACTTACCGCTTGTTACTTCTTGGACGTGGTTTGTACCCGCATCAATATCTTTCCAATAGCGCACCTTGACACCTGTTGCTTCATCCTGAACAGTAGTAGTGCCGCCATCCTTGCAGAACTGATATGCATAGTGGTTTTTATTACCATCCGTTGGATCGTTCCCGTCAGTTGCCGAGATTACGGTGCTTGGAACTTTAATAGTATTAAATGAACCAATCTCAGAGACAGTCGGCCACTTGTCTTTCTCAGAGTTATACGATGCAGCTGCATTCACAAGGTTACGCGCATTTGATTGACGCTCATCGTCACGTGCTTTTTGTGTCACACCATTGTACGCTACAATCGAAATAGCAGCCAAGATAGCGATGACCACGATCACGATCAAGAGCTCAACCAATGTGAAACCTTTAGTTTTGTTTGAAGAAATCATTTCTGATTTGCCCCCTATTTTTAGTTAGTTATTATTGTAACTTGATTGTAACAAAGCGATTATAAAAGCGCAAGCATTTTATGAATAATTCCCTGATTCGACTCACGTTGGCCACAAAAACAGAGGTAGTACCTCAAAGCACTTCCTGCTCGAAACGGGCGTTATCCACACGACCCACCCGAACCCGCTATGGACACGAGGCGCCGGCAGTGCCGTTTGCAGGAACATTGATTGACTTGATAAGGCGCTGGCTGGAGTACCGGATGTTTTCACCAGCAACAGTTTTAGTCACCCCGAGGCTGACCTTGAGCGTACCGTCGTTGATCTTGCAAACATTGAAATTGAGCACCGTACTGGTGTCGATGATCGTTTCGACTGCCCCGTCCAACTGCCAGATACGATCACTGGCACTCGGACATGAGCCATCGTACATCGTCTTGCGCTTGAGTTCCGAGCCGCTCTGGAAATACTCAGTGGTATAGGTCTTGGCATCAGCGATGGCAACCGCTCCCCACGCCACACCGCAATCACTTTTTTGGATCAGACGCCGCGTCGGGCTGTAGGGGTTGTCGCTGGTGGCGAGACTATGCATGCGCACGTACGACGAGGTTGTTCCCTCAAGCGTAGTACTAAGCCGCACGTCCGCCTCAATCCGATCAAGCGCCGTTAGCACATCGCTCTGTAGTTGTGACCTGGCACTAGTGATCATTGATGAGCCAGTAAGGTTGATAATTAGGCCGATGATACCCGCCAGCACCAAGATAATGACTGGCGCAATCGCCAAGATCTCGATCAGCGTAAATCCCCGGCTGCGCTGCCGCCGATTAGAATTAGCCCGAAATGTACGTCGCATGCACCACCTCCTGCGCTGGCGTTCCATAAGTAATAATCACTGCGACGCGAATCACTGCGACGCTGTTTGGCACTTTACAATATTCGACTCGAGCACGTACTGGATCCGGCAATGTTGGCGTGGTCGGTGGTGTCACGTGTTCAGTCTTGACCGCACCGCTGCCACAAACTTCAGACACCGTTTTGTACAGGCCGCGTTCACGCAGAATGCTATATCCGATACTGGCGGCCTCCGACGTACGGCGAGCCTCAGTATTGCGCGCCAACACCGCCCCATACAGTTGGTAGCCGCTCATTATAAAGATCCCGGCGATAATCAAGGTGATCATCAGTTCGACAACGGTGAAACCGCCCGCATGTTTTAGAGACGTTTGCTGTTGAGTACTTGCCATTTACCCGGCTCCTTTGTTTCTAAATGATAAAAAATCGTATAGCGCCGACAGGCCGTACCTATCTCGTCACACACGCCACCGTAAACCCCAGCAATGTAGACGTACGCACCGTTCGGATAATTAGTAATCTTGGTGTTTTCGTAATCATCCTTCTTGGCAAACAGCTGACCCACGTTAGCGATCGGATTGACACCGAATGTACCGTTAATCGCCGAAATAAGGCGTTCTCGATCCAGTGGGCCGGTCTTGGCGGCACCACCCAGTTCGTCAAACGCCGCTGCAAACTGCGCCGCAGTCATCTTGCCAGCACCGCTGGCGCCAGAAACATACGCCGGATAGCCGCCAGCAGGCTTGATGACGTTACCGGCACTGTCACGAATTTCCCGCGGATAGACGCTCTCGAGGTAGTTCTGCAAGGCTAGCACATCGGCCTCACGCTCCTTATCGCGTGCCGCCGCCTGATAATTACGAAAACTTAATGTCGCGAGCACCAGTAAAATCGCCATGACGGCAATAGCAATGATCAGCTCGACTAGCGTAAACCCCCGTCCCTTCATACCCCCATCATACTCGGAAATATGCATAAGCGCAAGCGTTTTGGCGCTCAAATTTCCAACGGTTCTTGCTGAATCTGGATATGGAACTTGTCGTAGACTGCCTGGATGATGGCGTCACGTGCCGCCGCAAGATCATGGTAGCTGGTCGCCGACTCGTTGATCAGTACCAGCGCGTTCTTATCGTGCACCCGCATACCGTGAAGCAACGCCCCCTTGAGCCCAGCCTGTTCAATCAGCCAACCCGTCGGCACCTTGTGTCGGCCGTCCGGCATGTCATAGGACGGCGCATCCGGATACTGTTCACGAAGTTCATTCAGCTGCCATGATTCGATCAGTGCGTTCTTGAAGAATGAACCAGCGTTGGGTCGCTCGGTCGGATCGGGCAGCTTATCAAACCGAATCGCCATAACCGCGTCACGGATCACCTGCGGCGTAAAGGTCGTGATGTTCATGTTGGTCAAATACCGCTGCAAGCCGGCATAGAACGGCGGTTTTGGCGCTGCGTGATGGAGCTTGATGGTAATTGAGAGAATGCAATAGCGACCGCTCGCCTCACCACGAAAAATACTATGCCGATACGAAAACCCGCACTCCGCTGCGTCTAAGGTCACCACCCGGTCAGTCAGCGAGTCGTACGCCTCCAGCTCAGTGAGCACATCAGCGACTTCCTGGCCATACGCACCAACGTTCTGCACCGGCGCGGCGCCGGCTGTACCAGGGATGGCCGACATCGCCTCGATGCCGCTCAGGCCCATGGCGACCGTACGCTTGACTACATCGTCCCATATTTCACCAGCACCAACCTTAATCGTTGCGGTCTGACCATCATCAGTTAGCACTTCAAATCCCTTGATTCGATTGAGCAGCACCGCCCCCGCAAACCCTTCGTCGCGAGCGATAACATTACTACCGCCGCCCAAGACAAAGATCGGTATGCCCTGCACCTTGGCACTGTTATATAACTCTCTAACCTCATTCACCGACGTCGCCGATGCCATAAAGCGTGCTGCGCCACCGAGCCGCATCGTCGTATACTGGTGCAGCGGAATCTCTGTTCGTATCTCCATGTGATACATTATATCATTTCTGTTTCGGCGCGGTGCGTGGTATAATATCCTCGTGTGCACCCGTAGCTCAGTGGATTAGAGTACTTGGCTTCGAACCAAGTGGTCGCAAGTTCGAATCTTGCCGGGTGTACCATTGAATTTCGCGCTTTCCCACCGGACCTTTTCCCGTTAGCGCGTTAGTGTGCCCCGTTAGCTCAACTGGATAGAGCGTTGGTTTCCGGTACCAAAGGTTGCAGGTTCGATTCCTGTGCGGGGTACCACTATACTAGACGATACCCTGGTCGATGACGGGGTATTTTTGTTGGAATTCCTCAGTTGTTGGCAATGTCAACTTGCCGTCTGTCATGACTTTGATTTCACCTTGAAAATGATCATATGCCTCATATACCGACAGGCTGGGGGTTATCATCCGCGGTAATTTATGGATGAAGTCCATTGCCCATATTATTGCTGGTGTATAGACGTCTTGTTCACCTCCACTAAAACCTATCAGCGTTTCTCCGCTCAGAGACCACATCAACTCATCATGAAATACTTTCGCTGGTTGATACTTAATTTCTTCTTCGGTAACGGTCGTGAGGCGCTCTATCGTGGCATCGAACTCGCGCCGCGATTGCTCTTTTTGTCCTAATTCCCGCACGTCATCAAAGAGCTGCAATAGAGCCGTTGACAAAAATCTATCAGCATGAGCCTGCTGCGTTTCTAGCTCGCTGAAGTCAGTTGTCATGCCCATATCACGGCGCACTCCTCGCGCCACCCGTTCGTACTGTATCGCATCACATGTCTTTTGATATTCTTGGTACTTGTCAGCAAACGTAAGCGCAGCAGGACTATATTGCGGCGTACTAAACATAAACCAAATATCTCTGACATTTATCTTTCGTAGGTCAAGATCCCAATAATCTAGATCAGTGTGGTTCGGATTGATTTTTCTTATAAGAGAAGACCAATCCGAACCGGCAGCCCACCATAATGTTCTCCTTTCCAGCTCCTCATTAATACGATCAAGGTCAATAATAATATTGTCAGGACAGTTGTATATTGCCTGGCTGAAGCGCGTCACCTGCTCTTCAAACCATTTTTTCTCTGTAAGTTGAGCGCCGACCGCACCCATTGCACCACCCACAACAGCCCCAGCCGTCGTTAGCAGTGGCTCACCGGAACTGAGCAGCGATGCGCCACCGCCAGCAACAAAACTACCGAGACCGAGAGCGCCTATATCTCGCAGTGTCAATTTAGTATGTTGATCCTTCTGGGTTACATCATTAAGTTGCCCCGCGATATCCACGAGAGTCGGATCTTGACATATAATAATGTAGTTTCGAAATATACGATCCTTGCAACCATCAGTCTGCATATACCAGATGGAGTTCAAGCACCCTCCCAGAAGTACTCCGTCTGCGACGACACGATAGGGTTTTTGTATCTTATTTAAGAGGTCTAGGTCTAGATTAGTCGGCTCCTCACCCTTTTGTGTCTGAACAGGTGCCAATACCTTGACGCCCCCTCGCGGTATGGCACGACGTGTCCGCTCGGTTAGTTGTCCACTTTCATCAATAAAACCACTCGCCACGAGCTCTTCAATTGAGTTGGGGTTGAGTGATCGCTCTTTAACCTCATTTCCGTAGCTGGAAAATTCTATATTACTCTGAACCACGCCCTCATTATACCACATTATAAATATATTTGCAACTCTACTGTCCGAGTGATATCGGCGGCACGCCCGGACCTGGGGGCACCATACTACTGCCGTCGGCCGCCTCGCCGACCACCGCTCGTATCTGCTCCGCCGTGATAATCGTCGTTGAGCCCGGAGCGACAGAGCCAGCGAGCAGCTGCTTGGCGACGGTATTCTCGACAGCTCGCTGCACCACGCGGCGCATCGGACGAGCGCCAAGGCGCGGGTCATAGCCAGCGTCAACCAATATTTTTTTGCCCGCCTCTTCGACAGCGACTTGGATTTTTTGTGGCGCCAGCGTTCGATTGATACCAGCCAAAATGAGATCAACGACCTGCAGCAGCTCTTCTTTGCCCAAGGGACGAAATAGCACAATCTCATCAAACCGGTTGAGAAACTCCGGACGAAACAGATTGGCATTAATCAGCTCGTTGATAAATGTTTGCTCAAACTGCTCCAGCTGGTAGCCACGCTCGATGTATTCGCGAATCCGCTCAGCGCCAGCATTCGACGTCGCAATGACTAGGCAATCACGAAAACTAATGTCGCGGTTTTTCTCGTCGCGTAAAATTCCCTCGTCTAGTAGCTGCAAAAGCGTCGTGAGTACCTGCGGGTGGGCCTTTTCAATTTCATCGAGCAACACCACCGAGAATGGTCGCTTTTGCACCTGGGCAGTCAAGCTCATCGGATCATTCGCCCCATCAGCGATCAAGCGCGCCACGTCCTCGGCCCGCACAAACTCGTTGAGATCCAGCCGGATTAGGTTGCCCTCGCCACCAAAGTAGATATCCGCCAGCGCTTTGGACAGCTCAGTTTTACCGACACCAGTTGGGCCAAGGAACAGAAACGTACCAATCGGCCGATCAGGATTGCGCACGCCGGCACGCGCTCGCCGGATCGCATCAGAGATGACGCTGACGGCGCGCGTTTGGTTGATCATGCGCTGATGAATCAGGTCTTCGAGGTTCAAGAGTTTTTCCCGTTCGTCGTCAGTCGAGGCGATCGCAATCTTGATACCCATGGTTTTTTCGACTGCATTATCAACCGACTGGGCCGTCACGAGACCGGACGACGCATAATGAGCTGCCGCCTCCAGCACCTTGAGCGCCCGACCCGGCATCGCCACGTCTTGGACGTACCGCTCGCCGACGCGGTAAGCTTCAGCGATGGCTTGATACATGTAGGTCACTTTATGGCGATGTTCAAGGCTGATCAGCTGATCGCGCATAATCCGCACCGTCTCCTCGGGCGATGATGGCTCGATAACGATGGTATTGAGCGCCGTCGCCAGCTGAGAATTACGCTGAGAAATCTGCAAGTAGCGCTGGCTATCCATGGTCAAGATAATTCGCAGCCTGCCCGCCTCCAAAATCGGTAGTAGCAAATTACTCAGATCAACCGAACCAACGCCCTCCTCGAAAAACAGCTGAGCATTATCGAGACACAAAATGACATTCTTTGACAAAAATGCTTCGTTGAGGATCTGCGTCACCAATGCCTCCAGCTCACCCCGACCAGCCGCCGCCGAGATCAGCGACGAGGCGTCCAAGAGGAAAATCTGCCGATAGAGAAGCGACGACGGCACGGTTTTATGTCCATCAATGAGCATCTCGGCGAACGCCGCCACGACCGTACTTTTGCCAGCCCCATCAAGCCCGACCAGCGCTGCATTTTGCCGGCCGTTCGAGCCAAAAATTGTCATCAGCTGCTCCAGCGCCGCCTGATGAGCGTCCAGCTGCGAGATCATCGTCCCGCCCGACACCTGCAGGCTGAGGTTCTGGGCGAACCGGCTCAAGAGTGGCGTATAGCCAAACGACCAGTCGCGAGCGATACCGCCGGTGTGAAGCGGCTTTTGCTTGAACTGCTCGATCAATGACTTGAGGCGTTCATACCACATAATACCGCTCAGCACATCACGAAAATCAATTTTTAGATTTGCCAGCAGAGCGTCATGATTCGGAAATTGCTCAACGATCGCCGCCGCCAGCACCGCACCCGTTACCTTCGGGCTATTGGTGTCACGCCAAATTCGCAGCGCTGATTGCCACACGGCCGGCGTGTTATTTGGATCATCCGAAGCGATATTCGCCAAAAAGTTCGGCGTTAACCCTAGTCGCACCCCGAGGAATTGCCCGGCCCGCGACTGACCAACCGCCAGCGCGATCTCTTTTGGCGTCGGTCGCTGACTCAGGCGGCCCAGCACATCCGCTGCCATCACATCATCAATCGTCTCCGCTCGCACACTCACCGCCATCGTCTTGAGATCGCCCTGCCACCACACACTGAGCATCACCAATGGCCCCACTAGGCCAATCATCAACCAGCCAACCGGCCCGTGCTTGATCAATAGCCAAACGCCGCCCAGACCCAATGCAACAGCAACGAGCACCACCAAGACATGCCAGACCGCACCAAACCGCGCCGTAAACCGTGCCTTTTGCGCCCGCAAGCTGTGATAGCGAAACTCCGGCCGCACCTCGTTCATGCCAAAACCCTCATCTGCCACAAGATAATTCCTATCACCGGCGTTACGGGTAACAGCGCCCACACCACGATGCTGCCGACCGCCCACACCGCCCGCAGGCTGATAACCACCAGCCCCGCAAACAGCACCAGAAGCCGCACTACTGTGCCAACTGCCCGCGAGAACAGTCGGTCGAAAAAGGCCTGTATCTTGACAGCGAGCGGCGCCTGAGCACGAATTTGCCCTGCGGAAATTTGGCGAAATGGATCAAACAGCGTCCGCACCAACAAACCGATTGAGAAAAAATCGGCCGTCCGCAGCACACCGAGACCAACGCGCTGCATATGCCGCCGCCAGCCTGCGCCATACCACCACTGGAAAATACCCACCAAAAACATAGTTCTATTGTAGCATACTGCTTGGGCACGGTATAATACGAAATATGTCACGACAGATTCTCAGTACACTCATCGGCAAAATCGTCAAACAAGCCGCTCGCCTGCGCGGTGGCGGCTCGGCACTCCCGGGGTTAGTTATCGAAAAGATCGACCCGGGTTTTATCACTCGTACCCTGGCGCAAATACCGCACGGTGTGGTGGTTATCAGCGGCACGAATGGCAAGACTACCACCACTAAAATCGTCGTTGAACTGCTCGAGGCGGCCGGCCTCAAGGTTTTTACCAATCGCACGGGCAGTAATTTCTCGCGCGGCGTGGCGGCGGCGCTGCTCGGCGAGGTAGATATGCGCGGGCGGCTGGATGCCGACATCGCGGTGCTGGAGCTTGACGAGGCCTGGGCGGTCAAGTTTGTTCAATTAGTACCGCCACGCTACAGTCTGCTGCTCAACGTCATGCGCGATCAGCTGGATCGGTTTGGCGAGATCGACACGGCAGCTGGTTTCTTGGCAAAAATCGCCCAGGCAACCACTGATACCGTGGTGCTCAACCGCGACGACCCGCGTATCTACCGCCTGCACCAAAACACAGCGGCAGACGTAGCGTTTTTTGGCACAACCGACCAGCTGCTCGAGCTGATGCCGACTGACGATGCGCTCAAGACCGGCCAAGCTCAGGCAAATCAGACGGCTCCAGCCGACGTGCTGCTCGCTGACATTGATAAGCAAACGGCAACCTTTCAGATTGATGGGGCCAAGCATGCAGTGCGGATGCGGCTGAATGGCGTATATAATTTATTGAATGCAGCAGCGGCGCTGAGTTTGGTCCGACAAATTACGGGAGAGAAAGCCGAGTTAACGACACTACTAGGCACCCTGTCAGACGTAGCGCCGGCATTTGGCCGAGGCGAGACCATCGTGATTGACGGCACGCCGATTGAGCTAATTCTCGTGAAAAACCCGAGCGGCTTTCGACTCAGCCTGCTGTCATTTGCCGACGGAACAGCCGATACAATGATTGCTATCAATGATAATTACGCTGACGGACGCGACGTTAGTTGGCTGTGGGATGTGGACGTTTCACGCCTCGAGCAGGTGGCGGTGGTCAGCGGCGTGCGCGCTCATGATATGGCGCTGCGGCTGGAGTATGACGACATTACGCCAGAAATCATTGAGCCAGATTTGGCGGCGGCGCTGGAGAAATTGCTAGCCCATCATCCACGCCAGCCAAAACATATTTACTGTACCTACACAGCGATGATGCGACTGCGCAAATTATTATCAATCAAAACCGATGTGGAGGCCATCCGATGACGATCACGATTATTCAATTGTATCCGCGCGATATGAATCTCTATGGCGACTGGGGCAATACGCTGGCGCTGAAAAAGCGGCTGGAATGGCGCGGCTTTACGGTACGTATTATTGATCATAATCCGGGCGATACGACTGATTTTATGGCGGGAGATATATTCATCGGCGGTGGTGGTCAGGATGCTGGGCAAGAAATTATCCAGGACGATTTGCTGGCGCGAGCGGATGAGCTACGGCGCTTAGCAGAGAGCGACGTGCCAATGCTGATGATCTGTGGTATGTATCAATTGTTTGGCCGAGCGTTCACCACACACGAGGGACACGTGATTCGCGGTGCGGGGATTTTACCGCTGGAGACATACGCCAAGGCAGAACGCCTGATCGGCAATATCACGCTCGAGAGCGAGGAGTTTGGACAGATCGTTGGTTATGAAAATCATAGCGGCCAGACGCTGCTTGATGAAGGAGGGTTGCCGCTGGGGCGCGTGGTGCGGGGCGCTGGTAATGACGAGACTGGCCAAATCGAGGGCGCGAGGCTGCACAATATCGTGGCGACGTACCTGCACGGGCCGATCTTGCCAAAGAATCCACGACTCGCTGATTTTTTGATCACCGCGGCACTCACGCGAAAAGGCTATACAGATAAACTCAGCGCACTGCCCATCGACCGCACCGCAGAACATGCCCAGCGGGTGGCGATGGAGCGAGGGCGATAAGCCAACCAGATTAGGTTCACATGCAACCTTCTGCGACAAAAATGCCCCCGGAGCGGAGCTCCGAGGGCGTGTGTTCGAACAAGATGAGTGTGGTCGGGGTGAAAGGACTCGAACCTTCGACCTCACGGTCCCAAACCGCGCGCGCTAGCCAACTGCGCCACACCCCGAGAAGCTAATCTCGATACTCACTCCGCTCCATTCTACCACACTTTACACATTAAATACAGCAATAATTAGTGATTTCAGTTAATATATAATTGTACTCTCTCATTATCATGCCTAATACTAATCACACCACCCACACAACTCACCGCCGACAAATGATATATCTCTATGCCATTGTCTGCGTGTATCTCATGTTGCCTATCCTCATTTGCATCGGTGTCATTCCTTGGAATATGAAATTCGTGGCACTTATAGTCGGTGCAGTGATGATGTATATATTAATGCGAATTCTCGGCAATACGCATAGTGACATCGGTATTACGCGGCAACGTACCATCTATTCACTCAAAACCGTGCTACCGATAACTATAGTTCTCCTTATCGCAGCCGGGCTGTTTCTACTCCTCGAAAAGCCTCGATTCTCACCAACCGAAGGAATAGGATTTTATGTATTTTATATTCTCATCTCGTGCCCGGCACAAGAATTGTTATTCCGCGGTATCCTCAGCCGTATGCTGCAAGAACTACGGCTGCACCGGGTGTTGGAGCTTGGCGTAGCAGCCGCCCTTTTCGGTTATGTACATATCATCTACGGCGATATGCTCACTGTTGTTATCATGAGCATCGTTGGCCTTTTCTGGTACCGAGCGTACCAGCGCTCATCAAACCTCATCGGCGTAACAATGAGTCACGTGATACTTGGCGTGATGACGATTGCTCTAGGGATTATTGATTGACATTGGCCACCCCTTTTGTTTAATGGTCAATAAGATGGGGATGGATTGGCCAGAGCCACCTCCCGGGAAGGAATTGTGGGATCCCCCAGGGAGGATTGAAGTCTATGTACATTCAGGACTTTCTGAGGCCTATGGGGTTGATGAGACTGTCGGTATGGATAAAGTAGTCTCGGAGGATAATATTCGTAGAGCCAGGGCATGCCGGGAGATTGGTGATCAGATTGAACAGGGGCTCATTGACAAGAAAGAGAGTTACCGAAGGATCGGTGAATTGCTTTTAAGTCGCGACCACTTTTTCATCTCAGAAGAAGAACTCGCCGAGCGAGGAATCAGTCTGGCAGCCCTGATCAAGATCGCAGAGCGCAGAGATGATCCGGTAGATGATGGGTATGGTGGCTATTCTACTGGGAATTCCGCACATGAATAATGCACCAAACCAATCTCATCAACCTCGACCGAAGCAATCCCCGTGTCTGCTAATGAGCGGAGTTCCTCTCTTGTCTTTGCTACGGGGTTGGTAGTAAGGAAGGCTATCCTCCCTACATCACCTGATTCACCAGCCATGAGGGCTTGAAGCGCGTTCACATATCGTCCCCTCATCGGATGCCTTAGAGGTAGTTGACGAACTTGAACGGCCAGCAATGCCGCTGCTGCCAGTAATCTTTGGCCCCTCTCGTGCTGCAGGTAAGGTGACTCTACGGTTTGGCCAGGGATCTGGTCATCAATGTCAAGATTATCAGGGCGCCCCTCACGGCGTGCCTTTCTCTTAAGGCTGCCTCCTTCGACGATGGGCACCCTGAAACACTTACTATTCTCGACAGCTACGTGACGACGCTCGGACCCATTGGATTCTCTTCGGGGGGCTGTAGTGGTTCTTCCTTTCATTTCCCAGCTATTATTACACAATTCACATCAGTCTTCAAGGCCACAATGTCTGCCTTGGCAAACTAGCTACTTCAGGGTACTATATATTGTATGAAATACACGAAACCATACGTTCCACCGACGCTAACCGTTGACGCCGTGATATTCCAAATTAGTAACGGCGCACTAGAAGTCCTGCTCCTAAAGCGCCCCAACGAGCCGTTTAAGGGTGAATGGGCGCTGCCCGGCGGATACAACGCCAAGGGCGAGACAACGACAGCCGCACTGAGACGTATCGTTACCCAAAAAACGGGCGTGGATGTTGAGAATAACTTGAGCTACATTGAGCAGCTCTACACCTTTGACACGGTCGACCGTGACCCACGAGGACATGCTGTATCGGTGACATACCTCGGGTGTGGGCGTACTATCCCGCTCGACGAGGCGACGTCGCACGCGACATTTTTTGATGTACATAATCTACCGCCACTGGCTTATGATCACGCCAGCATTATTGAATACGCCAGAGAGCGACTGATCGCCAAGCTAACATATACGAATGCTGTGTCGGCATTTCTGGAGCGGCGTTTTACCCTGACCCAACTACAGAACGCCTACGAAATTATCTTTGATCGTGAATTTGATAAGCGTAATTTTCGCAAAAAATTCCTCAGCCTCAACCTCATTCATGAAACCAACGAGTTATGGCGTGACGGCGCACATCGTCCAGCAAAACTATACGAGTTTAATTCCCAAAACCTCGAGACGTTATCGCGGAGCTTTGATTAGCTAATATCACCAAGCCAGGGGCAGGATAGGGTATCAATTTTTTATATTATTTTACCAATTAGTGTTGACTACACAATAACTAGTTGCTAGACTATACAGTAAGTGTAGTTTATACATTAAGTAAGGAGGCAATCTATGGAAACAGTAAAACCAACTCGAAATGTACTTGTTGCCGTTGATGTGCAGCATGATTTTATCGATGGCAGCCTAGCAGTTGCCGAGAGTGAGCAGGTCGTTGCCCCGCTCAATACCATCGCCGAGACGGTGCGGCACCATGATGGACAGGTAGTTTTTACTCGCGACTGGCACCCTGCTAAAACACCACATTTTAGTAATTTTGGCGGCCAGTGGCCAGTTCATTGTGTCGCTGGCACAACTGGCGCTGCCTTTCATGATAAGCTTGACGTGCGACCCGATGACATTGTTATCAACAAAGGTATGGGTCAAACTGACGGGTATTCTGGTTGGGAGGGTCAGAGTGACACGGGCGAAACACTGGAGACCATTATCACACCACGAACACCTCACGAGAAGGTTAAAGTATTTCTCGGCGGGCTCGCAACTGACTTTTGCGTGAAGGCGACTGCTCTGGATATTGCCAACCACTTCCGAGACGATGCGCGCGTTTCCATCCATCTACTGCGAGAGGCTATCCGTGCTGTTGGACTCACACCGACTGACGAAGAAGAGGCCTTAGCCGCCATGAAAGAGGCCCACGTTCTGGCGGTTTCAACCAGTGAGGCTAAAATGATGATGATCGAAAGGAGTGTTCAATGAACCGTGAACCTAAATTATCACAAGGCCTAGATTACTATAAGGCGACCATGGGTCAGCTGGAGCACGCCAAGCATCCTGACGCCGAGGTCACCTTCACCTTGAAAAATCGCGCTCCTACCCTGCTATCAGAATTTGTGAGCGCAGAAGAATTACGCGACCGACTCGGTAACGTAGCAAATGGCTGGCAACCTGATGAGATCGCCTATCTCGCCAGCCTACAAAATCAAGACGGTACAGCACAATTCACGCCAGAATACCTTGACTTTTTACATGACAATCCCCTACCGCCTGTTGACATTGGTTATGATGAGCGCGGCGATTTAGCGGTTAGTACTACAGGCAAATGGCCACTGGTTACGTTTTGGGAAACAGTGGTCATGAGCGAGCTGAACGAATTATATTTCCAGAATAAACTTGCCCATGAAGGTAGTTCGCTAAAAGAACTATATGCCGAAGGAGATCGGCGCTTAAGCGAGAAAATTGATATGTTAAAAAATCGCCCAGACATCAAGTTCTCGGACTTCGGCACGCGACGACGGTTTAGCTACGACTGGCAAAAGCATGTCATTGAGCGCGTCGCACGTGAACTTCCTGATAATTTCGTTGGCACTTCAAATATTTATTTGGCACATGAGCTTGGCTTGCAGCCAATTGGTACATTCGCACATGAATTACCGATGGTTTACGCAGCACTAGCCGACAAGGCCGGCGACAATCCGTTAGATGGCCACTATCAGGTACTCCAAGACTGGCGGCAGCTGTATGGCGAAGGTTTATCAACCGCCCTAACCGACACATTTACGACAGAGTTCTTTTTCGCTGACTTCACACCGGAGCAAATGACTTCATGGCAGGCTCTGCGTCATGACTCTGGCGACCCGATGCAGTTTGGTGATACGGTGATTGCATTTTATGAACAACATGGTATTGATCCGCACGAAAAGACGATCGTCTTTAGCGATGGACTGGATATCGAGACAATTATCAAACTGGCTGATTATTTCAAGGATCGTATCAAGGTGACATTTGGCTGGGGCACAACACTGACAAACGACCTCGGGGTTAAGGCGAATAATTTCGTCATGAAAGCCACGGCGGTTGATGGTGTGCCGACAGTTAAACTGAGCGACGTTGAGGGTAAGTACACGGGCCCAGATGATAAAATTGAAGAATATAAAACGTACGTAAAAACAGCGATCGGACATCAGGCGTTACGCCAATCGGTTGCCGCATGAGTAACGCAATCAGCTACGCGTTCACCGCCTCAATCTCCACCGACAATACGTCTTTATTCGTCGGTAGATCAGACGTCGGCTCAAAGGTGTATACCAATAGCTGGCCAAACGGCATTTCCACATGGGCCATGTCTGCTTCTGGCACGTGGTCGAGATGTTTCATCAGCGCGCGGATAGAATTACCATGCGCCACCAATAGAATGTTCTCACCTGCCTGTAGTTTCGGTAAAATCTCTCGCTCAAAGTATGGCACGACCCGCGCATAGACGTCTTTAAGCGTTTCGCCGCCCGGCACCGGATAATCCCAACCGCGCCGGATGCCATTGAACGCCTCCTCGCCAATCTCAGCCTTGACTTCCCATTTATTTTTACCGGTCAAATCACCATAATCACGCTCGTTTAGCTCGGCCGCTTGTATCGTCGGTAAACTGCCCATACCGCGCCCCTCAAGCAGCGCGTCCAGTGTTTGGTGCGTTCGCTTGAGCGCCGACGTATACGCCTCGTCAAACCTGATGTCTTTGAGTAGCGCGCCTAGTCGCACCGTGTCGGCTCGCCCCTTTTCCGTGAGCCCCACGTCCGTCCAACCCGTCCACTTGCCGAGCAGATTCCATTCACTCTCACCGTGTCGACTGATAACCAATGTTCCCATCATTCCTCCTCCGTTTATTTTCCCTACGAACCAAATCCCACGAATTGCGTAACCGCCTCTTGACGTTCGTCATCGCCATCAACGATTCGCGTCTCGACATAGCCGCCTGGCCGATGATGAGCCCAATGTGGTATTGACCACGCGAATCCTTCATTGCTTGCCAGCACTGCGTCGCGACTCATGAACTGATAGGCATCAATTTCCGACTGCTGCAAGACAATTCGTTCCAGTCGCGCATCATCCAGAACCACCCGAAAGATATATTGATGCGCCAGCCCTTTGTCGCTGGAGCGTGAGGCTACCGCAAAAAATGAAACCTCATCCTCGGTAACGACCAGCCCGACCTCTTCCTGGGTTTCACGAAGTGCTGCCTGTAGCGGCGTTTCGCCAGCGTCAACCATACCACCAGGCAGACTCCAATGCGTCTTGTAATACGCCTTGACTGTGAGTAGCTCGCCCGCTGAATTTTCGATTAATAATGCGGCGTTGGCGATCCGAGTATCCTGCGCTTTCTGCCATTCCTCATACGGTAACCAACCACTTTTTATCATTTTGCGTACTCGATCGCCCGTGTTTCGCGGATAACGTTAACCTTGATGGTGCCTGGGTACTGCATGGTCGATTCAATCTTGGTGGCGATATCGCGCGACAGTTTGAATGCGCTTAGATCATCAATGTCCTCTGACCGGACAATCACCCGCACTTCACGCCCAGCCGATATCGCATAGGCCTTATCAACGCCGGCAAAGCTGGTCGCTACATTTTCTAGATCGCGCATCCGCTCAGCAAAGTTCTCAGCCGAAATATTGCGGGCTCCTGGCCGAGCGGCGCTGGCAGCGTCGCACACTCGCACGATCAATGCCTCTGGTGTTGTCGCCTCGATATCATCGTGATGCGCTTCGATGGCGTGAACGATCCGTTCATCCATGCCGTATTTGCGCGCTAGCTCGGCACCGAT
This sequence comes from Candidatus Saccharibacteria bacterium oral taxon 488, assembly GCA_046846435.1. Lineage (GTDB taxonomy): Bacteria > Patescibacteriota > Saccharimonadia > Saccharimonadales > Saccharimonadaceae > Nanosynbacter. Next base: position 674,081 of record CP128407.1, read on the forward strand.
GTGGTGATGCTTGCCCTCGATCTTGTGAGTCACCGCCTTGCCAACGTCATGCAGCAGTGTCGCGATTTTCGTGATGCGCACATCAGCCCCAACCTCCTCAGCGATCATTCCAGCCATCTGAGCCATCTCGGTGGAATGCTTCAATACGTTCTGTCCGTAACTCGTTCGGAATTTCAGCTCACCTAGCAGTCGCTGCATTTCCTTCGGGATGCCGACGACACCGGTCTCACGCATAGCGTCCTCGCCAGCCTGTTTGACTTCTTTATCAATCTGCTTTTTTGCCTTGGCGACGACTTCTTCGATGCGCGCTGGATGGATACGACCATCTTTCATCAACATCTCGAGACTCAAGCGAGCCACCTGCCGGCGAATCGGATCAAAGCTTGAGAGCACAATCATACCCGGCGTGTCGTCCACCAAAATATCGACACCAGTTTCGCGCTGCAACGCCTGAATGTTGCGACCTTCTTTGCCAATGATTCGACCTTTCATCTCATCATCAGTCAGCTTGACAGCCGTGACTGTTCGCTCAGCCGTTACCTCGCTGCTCATCCGCTCCATCGCCGTGAGCAAGATCATCTGCGCCCGTTCTTCGGCATCATCCATAGCCTCATGTTGTAATTTCGACACCAATCCAACCAGATCGTTCTTAATATCGCGCTCGGTCATTTGCATGAGCTTGTCGGCAGCATCCTTTTTCTTCAGGCCGGCAATCTTCTCGAGCTTCTCCTGCTGACGCGTGCGAATAGTGCGAATCTCTTCCTTGAGATTATCAACCTCGTCCTCGTGTGCGCGCAGCTTCTCCGCCCGCTTGTCTAGTTCGTCCAATTTCCGATCCAGCGTCTGCTCGCGATCCGCCAACCGATTCTCGGTCTTTTGCCACTCGCGGCGGCGCTCATTTTCGATTTTTAAGGCTTCGTCCTTAGCTTTCAGGACAATGTCGCTGGCCTTACTCTTTGCCTCGGCAATGTCACGCTCAATTTGCGACTTGCCATTAGCTTGCCTTGTTCGCTGATAGGCGTAAAAACCGCCCACGCCAAGTGCCGCGCCAACCAAGCCGCCAATAACTATTCCTACCATATGATTTCCTTTCTTTTCTGACCAATCGCCCCGGGTATACACCCCGAGAAATGTATCAACGACTGACCATATTCAACTGATGCAATAAAACGGCCCAAGCCACTAATCTAAAGCCGCCTTACTTTTATTGTACGATATTGCGGAGGAAAATACCACTATTTGCGCGGAGCCGTGATGTGAGCTTCGCCGCCATATTCGGGGAGAATAATCGTGTCGTTTTCGCCGCGCTTCAGTCGCTCCAGGCAGTCACCTCGCCAGTGATCGCCACTACTGCCAACGATCGGAATGCCGAGTCCCTCCGCCAGCGTATTTGCCACCGCACAACCAATCCTCAGTCCCGTAAAGCTACCCGGCCCACGCATGATGCCGATACCACTGATGTGGTGAATGCCGCCGGTCTGCTCGTCCAAAAATCGTAGCAGCCCTCGGGCTAAACCACGACCCGCTTCCCAAGCCACCTCTCGCCGGGTATCGCCCTGAACAATCGTTAAACGGCATGTCATCGTCGATGTATCGAGCAGAATAATCACCCCAACTCCTCGTCCGCCGCGCTGATTGCCGCGAGGAGCGTCTGGCTCGTCGGCCCGCCAGCACTCAGTGTGACACGCCGCGATTGCTCGTCAATTGCTAGAATCCTCGCCGTCAGTCGATCGGCCGGCAGCACCTGCTCGACGGCACCAGCCCACTCAACCACTGTTACGGTCTGCTGTTGCATAGTTACCTCGTGAATTTCCTCCGCCATGATACCCGCCTCACCCAATCGATAAAAATCATAATGAGCCAGCGTCAAGCCGCCCGGCGACTGGTACACACGGGAAATAGTAAACGTTGGGCTCTGCACCGGTTCAGTAATGTCGAGCCCCTTGGCAACACCTTTCGTTAGCGTCGTCTTGCCAGCGCCGATGTCCCCGATTAACTCGATAACTTCCCCACCCTTGAGACTGCGCCCAATCACTTGACCCAGCCGCTGCATCGCTGCGGTACTGGTAATAATTTGGTTCATTTGCTGTCGCTGCCGTCAGCTTCGGCCGCAGGGTGCGCCTTTCGGAATGGATTTTCGAACGTTGCTTGTGGCTGCACGACTGGCTCCTTGTGGCGGATCTCTGGCGTCTTGACAACGATATGTTCGTCAGTCACGCGAACAATCTGCGAACGATGAATCAGCAGTTCAGTATCGCCAAAACTCTTGAGTAGTGGTCGCCGCACCCGAAGCTGCTGAATGACAAAATTACCGGCCTCTAGCGTATAGCCAATGACCTTACCGACCTTATGTTTTTTCCCGTCAATAACGTGCTTGCCGACTAGTGCGAACTGAAATTCATACACTTCCTTGATCTTCAGGACGTCGCTCGGCATAATCAGCTCGTCCGCCGAATCAATGATCAGACCCAGCGGCCCAATTTCCCGTACATCGGCGATCCGTAGTAAACTCGGCGACTGATCAAGCGTCGGCCCCTCCAGCTCATACGCCACGATCGATAAATTGCGCGGGTCGATCACCGCCCGCGATGTCCGTGCCAGTTCCGAGCCAGTCTGCAGGCTCATCACCGGTGCGTTATCAAATCGTTCAGCAGAAATTAGCATACTTCTCACATTATAGCGACATCCACGCTATTCGGCAAACAGGTTCGTCCGCCCCGCCGGCAGACTAAAATTGGCGTTGGCGGTATCGCGCGTGCGGAAACTGTTGATCTGGTCAATCGTCTTCTGGTCAAATCGCGTCGTCTGCTGCTGGATGGTATCTTCTTTTGGATTTGACGAGGCGAGTAGGCTATAGAGCAGGAAAATTGCCACCGATACGCCAACCACCACTGTCAACGTATAGAGAATAACGTGGTAGCGATGGAAAAACCGCGATACTAGCGTACCGATTTGTGAAATATCAGGTGAGTTTTTCATCGAACATATACCTCCACTTCCAAGGTTTGTGTATTCACTTGACCCGTCCCCTCGGTCTTGGACATACTGACACTAGCGATCTGCATCCGTGTCAAGTTCTGCTCGATCAAATGCATAAACCGAAGCAGCGCCATATAGTCTGTTTTTTCGTTGAGTCGGACCGACACTTTCATGCTTTTTGGCCCAACAGCGCTGTTTGAACCGGAGCTATTATTCGTACCCGAGGTTCCTGATGAACCCGAGTTTGACTTGGCTCCAGCCGAGCCTGATGTGAAGGTGAACCCAGCGATGCCAACACCAGATTTATTGGCGTAGGCCGTGAGGTCATTGATAATTTGGTTCTGATACTGATACTGCTGCGTTTCTGCCACTAGCTGCTGCGCCTTGGCAACACTATCCTTATATTTCTCCATCTCTTTTTCCAGCCGCGCTAGATTCTGCACTTTAGCATCAACCGCTTTTGCCTCAGTCTGAATTTTAGAAACTTCCTCGGCAGTACCTTGCAGCATGGTGTAGCCAAAATAGACGACCCCTCCCATGCCGACCAAGATCAGTACCAGCGACAGCGCAAAGACGATCCGCATGGTCACCGCCGGTGTCATTTTTTCTCGTTTTCTCTCACTCATTGCTTCGCAACCTCCGGCACCATCGTCACATTAATTGTAATATTGATTGGGTAGCCGTCCTTGTTTTCTTTTTCGGCCACCGCCGAGGCGAGATTAACATCCTTAAAGAGGCTTGACTGCTGAAAACTGTCCTTGAGCCGCAGCGCATCGCCATACGTTTTACCGCGTGCGTTGATAGTCATCGGCGTGCCGAGCTTCTTGCTATCCAGTGTCAATGTTTGCAAAATTGTTCCTGACGGCATCGCCTGAGCAATCTTGAGTGCTACCTTTGAATACCGCACATCTTTATCGAGAATCGCCTTGGCAATCTTGAGGTTTGCGCTAAACGAATCATAATCCTGCTGAACTTTTTGGTATTGCAGCGCTCGACGATTACCCGTCTCAATCGTCTGCTGAGCAGTCGTTTTTGTATGCTCCATGATCAAATAAATACCTACTGTCGCCACGATGAGTAAAAAGCCGAGGATCAACGACACCACGCAGTAACGCCACAGTATCACATTTGACCGGCCAGCGATAATCTCGCGTTTAACTTTCGGCGGTAATAGATTAATCATGCCAAATCTCCTCCGCTCGCACCAGCGACAAACCAGCTGCCGTCATGAACCGCGGTCGTAGCTGTTTGGCCGGCGGTGCTAAATTATTAAAGTTCAGCGACTGCCACGGACTAGCCACTCGTGCTGGCAAGGTCAGCTCGCCCGTAAAGTACTCACCAAGCCCCGGCACGCTACTGCCGCTACCAACGATTAGCACCTGTTCAAGGCGCGATTCATCCGGGAAGCGATCGGTGTAGTAGCGAATAACTTTCTGGATTTCACCGATGATCCGTTGCAAGCTCGGCTTTAGTGCCTCGGTAATTTTTTCTTGGCGCGGGCCAGTGTTGAGGCCATTAAGCACCTTGAATTGGTGTGCTGTCTCAAGTGGTACGTTCAATTTTTTCGCGATGTCAAGCGTCAATGTATTGCCACCAATGTTTAGACCACCAGTCACGCGAATTGCCGCATCAAGAATAGCAATATCGGTCGTCGCCGGGCCGATGTCAACGATGACTGTCGGCAGCGACCCCTCTTTAGTTCGCTCAAGCAGTCGCGCCACCGCATTGATGCTCGGCTCAATCATCGCCACCTCAATACCGCACGATTCAACAATTGCTAGCTGCTCGTCAACGATCTTTTGCGGCACCGCGCACATCAAGACTGATAAATTTTCTTTGCCGCGCTTGATAATCTGATGATCAACATAAAGCGAGTCGAGCGGCATTGGCACGTACTGCTCGACCTCGAGATTCACCGCCTCTTCAATCTTATTCTCCTGCTTGATCGGCAGCGCAAAGGTGCGCGCATACGTCTTGGTCGTCGGTAGTCCCAGCACCACGCGGTTACTGCCGAGCCGCCCGACAATATTCTTTTCAAACATTTGATTAATCTTGCCGCAGAGATACTCTGCCCGGTCATCGCTCTCGTCCTTCGCCGGATCCAGCTCAATTGCGCCGTATCCGTGCACCGTCATCCGCGCCATATCGACTGACATTACCCGAACGCCGGCCTTGTTAATATCAAGCCCGATGATCGGCTTTGACTTGTAGAAAATATTTGCCACTATCGTTTGCCCACATCTTTTCTTTTTGTTAAGTATAGCATAAGCATTTTAAAAAACCAACTACCCCTTAATTTGATTTGCTAACCCAGTAATCGGCATCATCACCGCTGCCGCGATCAAGCCGACCATACCGCCCATAAAGACGATCATCACCGGCTCAATCGTCGAGCTCAAACCGCTAATCGCCGCATCAACCTCTTCTTCATAAAAATCCGCCACCTTGACCAGCACCTTATCCGTCTGCCCCGTTTCCTCACCGACCGCCAGCATCTGGCCAACGATTGGCGGATAGAGGTCTTCGCGCTCATTGATAATCCGCGACAAAACCTCGCCATTCTTAATGCGCTTGGCAGCATCAAGCAATGAATCTTGATATACTGTGTTGCCGACTGCCCGGGCCGTCACCTCCAGTGCCTCCAGTACCGACACGCCCGCACCAATCAGCGCCGAGAAGGTACGGGTAAACCGTGCCACCGCCACCTTGCGAATAATCTTGCTGATGATCGGCGCTTTCAGGACGAAATGATGGAACTTAACCTTGCCTCCTGGCGACTTGATATAGCGAAGAAGCGCATACACACCGCCAAATAATAACGGGAAAATAATATACCAAAAACTCACCATAAACTGGCTGATACTCATCAGTATCTGCGTCAGTGCCGGCAGCTCTGCGTCCTCGCCCGCCAGATCCTTAATCGTCTTGCCAATCATTGGCAAGACAAAAATCATCAAACCAAAGAACGCCCCGATGGTGATGACGATCAGCACCATTGGATAGGTCATAGCACTCTTGATCTTCTTTTTCATTGACGAATTCTTTTCCTGTTGCAGAGCCAAGCGCTTCAAAATATCGTCCAAAATACCACCCGTTTCACCAGCACGCACCATGTTCACATACACATCACTGAAGGCCTCGGGGTGCTTACTCAGCGCATCAGCAAACGAGGCACCGCCCTCGATCTCCTTAGATACTGCGTTCAAAATCTCGCGAAAATGTGGACTCTCGGCGTGCTGTGCCATTGAGTTGAGCGACCTGAGAATCGGCACACCAGCAGACACCATGGTGCTAAGCTGCCTGGTAAAACCAACCAGCTCCTCGGTCGGCACTGACTTCTTGCCACCCCCAAAGCGAAAACCTTTCTTCTCGTCACCAGCCTCCTTGAGGTCGACCAACCTCATACCCTGAGCTTGAATGAGCTGGATAGCACTGGCGCGGCTACTGGCTTCTAGCTCGCCGTTGATCGGCTGATTGTTATTTTTAGTTGCGATATATTTAAATTTTGTCATTTATTGCTCCCTTGTTGCTCTCAAAACTTCCTCTAGCGTTGTCACGCCACGCAGCGACTTGACAAAACCGTCCGTCTGCATTGTCACCATTCCTTCAGTAATCGCCTGCTGCTGAATCTCATTACTAGTGGCATTGGCGGTGATCATCTTTTGGATTGGAATCGAAATACCGAGAACCTCGTAGATACCGACGCGCCCCTTGAAGCCATTATGGCCGCACTCGTCACAGCCCTCGGGATTTGGTCGCCATAAATATTGAATCGTTACGTCAGTCGAGCCGAGCGGTGTATTGCCACCAATCTTGTCAGCTGCCGCCTGCTGCTCCAGCGCATGTAATCGCTGCATCGAGCCCTGTTTGAGATTAAACATCTGAACGATGTAGGCCAGCTCTCCGGCGTCCGGCACATATTGCTGACGACAATGCATACACAATCGCCGCACCAAGCGCTGGCCGATCACCGCCTTGACCGTCGAAGCGATCAAGAACGGCTCAATTCCCATGTCCAATAGACGCGGCAGACAGGTCGCTGCGTTATTGGTGTGGAGGGTTGAGAACACCAAGTGCCCGGTCAGCGCTGCCTGCACGCCCAGGTTAGCGGTCTCGCCGTCGCGAATCTCACCAACCATGATGATGTTCGGGTCTTGGCGGAGCAGTGCGCGCAGTCCTGAAGCGAAGGTCATGCCGGCTTTTGAGTTAGTCTGGGTTTGGTTAACCCCGGGGATCTTGTATTCAACCGGATCTTCAATGGTCGAGATATTCACATCTGGCGTATTAAGTTCTGATAGCACACTAAACAGGGAGGTCGATTTTCCCGAACCAGTCGGCCCGGTCACCAAGATCATACCATTTGGTTGTGCCATGGCGTCTTTAAGTGTACTCAGCGACAACCCCCAATAGCCGAGGCTATCGAGGGCAACTGCCTGGTTGGACTCGTCCAAAATACGCATGACAATTTTCTCGCCATCAGCGATCGGCAGCGTCGACACACGCAGCGCGTATTGCTTACCAGAAACCTTAATCTTGAAGCGGCCATCTTGCGGCACGCGGCGTTCGTCAATTTTTAGATTTGACAAAATCTTGATACGACTAACCAGCGCGCCTTGGACATTGCGCGGCAACTTATTTACTTCCTTGAGTACACCATCAATTCGGTAACGAACCTGGACGAAATCCTCACGCGGCTCAATGTGGATGTCTGAGGCACCCGACTTGATAGCATATTCCAGCAGCAAGTTAACCGTCTGGGCGATTGGCGAATTCTCAGAAATCTCCTCCTCAGAGACATTTTGTGAATCTGACTCAGCACCGCTCTGGATTGACACCACCTCATCCAGCTCATCGGTAATATTACCGCGATAATTCTCCAGGCAGTCAAGAATGTTATTTTTTGTCGCCAGGAACACCTTGATGTTGTAGCCAATCTCTTTCTGGATGAAGTTCAGCGCCTGCACATCATCCGGATCTTCCATCGCCAGGCTCAAGACGCCATTATCATCAGCCGCGAACAGTACAACATTATACTGGCGAGCGATGTGCTCGGGGATACGCTTGAGAACGTCGTCAGGAATATCCTTTGGCTCAATGGTCACAAACGGCACATTGATGTATTCGCCAATCTTTTGCCCGAGCTGTACCTCACTCAGGATTTTGTGCTCCAAGATAATCGTCTGCAATGAATGGTGCGTACGTTCCGCCTCCATCTTTAACTCGGCCAGCTGTGACTCAGAAATTACCTCACCCTGGCGCAAAATCTTCTCAATACTACTGTCAGAAATGCGCATAATTACCCTTATGCTTGAGTATAGCGCATATCGTATGGGAGTTCAATAAAAAGAGAAAAAGTAGTACATGTTACAATATCAGACATGAACGATTTAGTAATTTCAGCAATCCTTTTTGATGTTGGTGGTGTACTTGTAAGTGACTACGACATCCAAAGTGACCTGAGAAACGCCCTGCATAACCCCGAACATTTCGACCAACAATGGCCAAAAGCTTTGCACGACTACGAAAGCGGTTTCATAGACGAGAGCGTATTTCTGCAGAGGCTAGGTTGTGATCATCCATCCCCAGAGCAATACGATCGGCTAACTCGTGGCTTCCGCGATCATCAAGTATACTTCCAAAATGTCATCACATTTGCACGTTCATTGACGACGCATGGACTACAGGTCGGTATCCTCAGTAATGCTATGCCGAGCCACTCTGCTATCTTGCGGCAAGCAGGTATCTATGACGGTTTTAGGCCGTGTCTTTTATCGTGGCAGATTGGTCACCACAAACCTGAACGGGGTGCATTTACATCTGCCCTCTCAGCATTAAACCTATCTGACCATCCAGAGCACGTACTGTTTATTGACAATCATCAAAATAACCTCGACGCAGCAGCGGCTTGTGGCATGCATACCCTCCTCGCAGTGCGCCAAGCAACACAAGCGCAAACTGAGCAAACGATCATTATGGGAATAACCGATAAACTACTGTCCCTTGGCGTCGTGCTATGATCAGCGATTATCACCCCGCCCGTGCAGCTGCTGGCGGGCTTGGCGGCTGGCGAGCTTTTGGTTGTTCATCTGGGCAACTTCCTCGAGGCTAGAGCCGAGCAGGTGCGCCACTGCATTAACATACCACAACACGTCGCCTAATTCTTTGAGAATTTCTGTGCGGTCATCGTCTGTCAGTATTCCCTGCTTGTCGCGAACCAGCTTTTTGAACTTTTCAGCCACTTCGCCCGATTCGCCAACCAGTCCAAGCACTTGCGCCATCAGTCGCGCATCAATCTCCCCATACTCATGCGTACCAATCAGTGTCGCGATGGCTTTCTTGGCGTACTCATCAATTGTCATAGTTTCTCCTTTCAATTACCTCATTTAATTCTGCCACAAATTCCTCAAAAAAGAACGGGTCGTGAAAGAACGTCCGTGCTACGATTTGCTCAACCGCTGGTGCTAAGTCATAATCCGCCAATCGATGCGGACGGGCCCACACCAATTCTCTGCCCGCCACGACCTCATCAGTCTCACCATAAAACACGTGCGCCAACGTTGATGATAATATTTCCTTCCCCACAAAGACACGAATATAGCAATCACCCGCGTGTGTCAGCGGCAGCTTGTCCACCGCTAATTTCTCGCGTACCTCCCGTTGAGCAGCAGCCGATACCGACTCGTCATCAATGTGTAGCTTGCCATAGGGCAGTGTCCAGGTGTCGACATGCGGCTGCTTAGTGCGCCGTTGGAGCAACACATCGCCATTGGCATTTTGGACGACAATCATAGTAATAATTTTTGGTTGGGTACGAATTTTGAGCGATTTAATACTAACTCTATCGACATACGACAACCCCTCCCGCCCGAGACAGTATCCATCATCCGTCTTGATGACGAATCCTCGCTTCTTCAATATATTTAAGTGATAGGTATAGAGATTAGTATCGACTTTTGGCGGCCGCATATCCCGAAACCGTGCATATTTCATATGCATCAACACACCAAGAATATGCTTCTGAATATGATGCTCGGGGATAAATTGGTCAATCATAGTTGAGTCAAATTATACTTGCTATTCATACTAGTAATTCTACACTACAATCACTAGTGTCATCAACACAACTAAAGGAGCGACGCTTATGTCAATCGAATCACTCATCCACACACCCGAATTTGAAGGGAGATTGCCCGTAGAGACTGAGCGTAAATTCATGGCTATCTTTCCGGAAAAACTCACCGATCTACGCAAAGAAGCTGAGCCGATTGAGCAGTTTTATTTATCGCACCCAGACGAACTATTCAGCCTACGCCTCCGCTCAACCTTAAATCGTGATACCGGCGAGCTACAGTACGAAGCAACTCTCAAAGACAACGGTATCCAGAGCAATGATGGCTTGCGTCGACTAGAAGTGACGACTGAGATCAGCCCCGAGTTATATGAATACTACCGTAATAATGAAACGCCGATTATCCGCAAACTACGTGCTGAACCGCTGCCGGGTGTTGTCATTGATTTTTTCGAAAACGACGGCCTAGTGCAAGCTGAATTAGAAGATGATGGACCATTGCAGGAATTCATCGACCAGTTTGGTAATACCTTCATGGAAGTAACCGGTGGAGCAACGGCTACCAGCGAGTGGCAGGCGCACTACAACTTCCGGCGGGGACATGAAGGCCGAGAAGCGCTGTCGGTTCAGCCGGAACTTGATATCAATGATATCGTTTCTGATATTCTCACCTCTACCGTAGACTCTCCGCGCGTCATCCATATCGCCGGCCGTAGTGGCTCCGGTAAATCAACCATCGTCAGGAAACTCCGCGAACGACTGGCTGAGCTAAACATTGAATCAATTACCATGTCGACTGATGACTACCACCGCGGTGCGACCTACCTCTATTATTACAACAACCGTCAGGAATGGCAGCACTGGGATGACCCGTTTGTGTATGACACCAAAACAATGGCGGTCGACCTACAAAACCTTATTAATGATAAGGAGATATACCATCGCCACATGAATTGGCAAACTGCGGAGCCTTATATAGCGGGTACACTTAGCCCAGCAGAAGTAATCATCGTTGAGGGAATCTACGCAAAATCACCTGATATTATCACTGACAATAGCCTCGTCTACGAAATACCAACCCCGCTCACCACCTGTATTGGGCGACGCATTCTGCGGGACCTTAATGAACGTCCGCAATTTTGCGACCCCTCGGAAAATCTACTCTATTTATTGAGTGAGGCCGAGCCAGCATATCGTGCTCAACAGCAACCAACCAATGCCTGAGGGGATGAGGGCTCACTTTGGCTTTCATTAATCCGATGGTCGACTGCTCGCACAAACCCAATCGCCTTCCCCTCGCCAACCCACCGCTGCTCGTAGGTTGTCATGATTCGGGCATCACTCTCCTCATCAAGTCGCTCCGATTCATGCAGATCAAACATTAGCTCCCGAAGCTGCCAGCCAGCCACCACCAGCTGCTCCAAGCTCCAGCAGAAAAAGCCATGATCATCATGCTTGAGTAGTAGCTCGCCGCCTTCATTAAGCAACTTTGCGTACTGCGTTAAAAAATGCGGGTGCGTCAAACGCCGACCGCTGGAGCGCTGGCGTGGAAACGGATCAGGAAAAGTAATCCACAACTGGCTGAGCGATCCAGCCTCACATAACTCACCCAGCTGATCCGCTCGTGCCCGCACAAACCAGATGTTCGTGAGGCCGCGTCGCTCGGCCTCACGTGCCCCTTTTTGCAATCGATCGGCCTTAACATCAACCGCCAGAAACCGCTGCTCGGGATGGCGCGCCGCCAGCTCGACACTAAACAGTCCCGTTCCCGCACCGACCTCCAGCACATCAATCGACCGCGGTGCCCACTCATCATACTCAAAACAAAGCGGCGAATTGTTAAATAACGCAAATTTATACTTCTTGCGCCGCCGAGTGATAACGAATTGATTTGGATCGACAAAACTCATACTTTTCATTATACTAAACTCATGACGGATACGCTTATCAAACAACTGTTAAATTCGTCGCGCTTTGATGAATGGATGACCGAGCATGGACTAGGCTGGCTGGTAAGCGAGCGGATGGTTGAAACGGTCAGTATCGTCATTGGCGCGGTTATCGTTTATTATCTTGGCCGCATCTTCATTACTTGGGCAATTCGCTACGCGATCCACTCCACTGCCAAGCACCGCTCGTGGCACCGCAAAGATATCGAAAAGCGCGAAAATACGCTGACGCAGCTGATTCGTAGTTTTTGGCGTATCACCATCATTGCCTATATCGCCGCCATGGTTGCCAGCAAGTTATTCTACTTTGACTTGTCACCACTGTTTGCCAGCGCCGGTATCATCGGCGTGGCACTCGGATTCGGTGCGCAGTCACTTGTCAAAGATTTTCTGGCTGGCATCTTTATCATTGCTGAAAATCAATATCGCGTCGGCGACATCGTTGACGTCATGGGTGCGAGCGGCACTGTCGAGCGCGTCGGCACCAGGTCAACCGTGCTCCGCGATGCTGACGGTAATGTGCACTACTTACCAAATGGTACCATCCAGCATGTCATCAACAAAACGATGGGGTATAGCATGTCGCGCTTTACCTTGCAGCTTGATCCAAGTACCGACATCAGCCGCGCCGCTGATATCATCAACGAGACCGGCCAGCAATTGAGCAAGGAAAAATCTTGGGACAAGAAAATTATTGAACCGCCAAAATTTGTCTCCGTCGGCGATATCACCGGCCGCTCGGTCGAATTGATCGTTGCTGGTAAGGTCCAGCCATCCGATCAATGGGCGGTTACCTCAGAGATGCGCCGCCGCCTCCTCAAAGAGTTTGAAAAACAAGAGATTGAGCTGGCTGTTATCCCGACGGCGATAACGCATAAAAAGTGACCGTAACTCACTCTGACGAACCGTCTTGACCCTGTGTCGTCGTACTGCCTGCGCCATTGCCACTACCGCTAACGCCCAGCTGATCATCGCTCAACACATCGCTAGCAAACGCCCGCGCACCATCGGCCTTCTTTTCTTCTTGCTTATATTTTTGCAGAAAATCATCCAGCACTTTGCCCGTCACCTCACCCTGCGCCTCAAACATGTCTCGATTATGATTATTGGAATTATCAATCTGCGCTCGATACGGTACATAATCTGGCCGACTCAAGTCCACTCGGAAAGCATCTGACGAGTAATACAAGTGCATCGAAATGCCAACGAGCACGATCGACACCACGATCACGCTAATTACCATCGTCGGTAACTTATGCTGCATAATTAACCTGGCCATCTGGCGGCCGAGTCGCTTAAACTTATCCACGACTGCCTCCGCTCGATAGCTTTACCTTGAGCTGTTCCACCGCCACACGATAATCCGCTGCCAGTTTACTCATCGTCGTCACCGACTCACTGACCTGTCGACGTGCGTCGCGCGTCTTGATCAGCTGTGCATAAAACTCGCCCGGTTTGTCGGTACAATCTGTCCTGACCAGCGCCGTCAAATTGGACTCATACTCATTGTACTGCTGGGCAAACGCCTTGCGCGCCTCCTCGTAGTCGCGAGCGATCATCACCATCCGCGAGCTATCGATCTGCGCTAGCGCCAAGCGGCTATTTAGTTTGGCGATGAGATTAGTCGAGATCGTGTTATATGCTTGGCCGGCGTTAACCCGCAGCAAGGCGTCGTTATGCTGAATCCGCTGCAATGTTGAACGAATGGACTGGCACTGACTGCGGATCAGATGGAGCGGCGGTGAACTCGGCGCAGTCTGCGCCACAGCAATACCCGACCGTATCATTACGCCGGCCAGACTAATGCCGCACACAAAAAACGCGAGATTACGAAGATATTTCATCTTTTTTATTATCTCGCGTTTTTGCGTTTAGGTCAAACTGCTACTACGACTTCTTGAAATGCTTCTCGGTATCGGCCTTGACCGTACGAGCGGTTCCAGTAACGACATCGCCAACTTTTTGAGCGCCAGCCTTGACTGCTTCAGCGCTGTCTTTGGCGGCAGCTTGGGCTTTTTTGGCAGTCTTGACAGTGGCAGTTTTTAGCTCGCCAGCTTTTTTCTTGATGTCAGCGCGAGTTTCCTTGCCACTTTTTGGTGCGGTCAAAATACCAGCCGCGAAACCAGCCGCTGCGGCGCCGAGAACTGTTAATGCTTTTTTCATATATATCTCCTTGTTTGTTTCTATTAAATTAATATATGGAACAGATTGACTATTTTTTGCGAAAGAGTTGCACGACTTCAGTAAATAATTTTACTGGAGACAGCCACTCAGTTGCTTGAGCGATGTTGGACACCGCCGCTTCGGCTTGGTTGACGAGGCGCTTAAGCTTCGTCAGCAGTGAAATTATTACACCGAACAAGACGATAATCGTCACCGAGTGAATAATAATCACTACGGTCATCAGTATAATAACTGTTTGCATGTCTTCCATACCTTTCCTTTGTTACTGTTTATGTTTGTCGTATTGACTGTGGCTATGATAGCATAGGCAGTTTGAAATGTCAATAGCTTAGCGCTCTATTCTGTCACTTTGCAGCAATGAGGCCGTCCCGTCGCAGACCATCCAGTGCCACCGCAAATCGCAGATCATCCTGTAGCTCGGCGGTAATTTCGGCCAGCGACTGCCCGCCAACATACCGACGCAAAATCTCACCGCGCATCTGGCGGAGACTACCGGTGAATTGTGATTGCTTGGTGTAATGACGACTGGCGGACAATTTGCCCTTGCCCTGAGCTTTTAATTCACTACCATAATCCATCAGTGCCCAAAACCACTGACGCGGATTTGCCTGGTCCATCGTCCGCTCGACAATAGGCAGTATGTCACGATCCGCTACCGCCGTCTGGTCCGCAAAGAAATGATTGAGATAGACTGTACGAATATTGGTTTCGATGAACGGCGTTGGCACTTGGTATACGTAATTCATAATGGCACCGGCGGTATTGATGCCAATGCCTGGTAACTCAACGAGATCGTCTAGCGTGGTCACCGGGGCGCCAGCGGCAATGGCTTGTGACGCCCGGTGAAGATACTGAGCGCGGCGGTTATAGCCCAGCCCTTGCCACGCGCGGAGCACCTCGGTCAGCTCGGCTGCTGCCAGCGACTCAATGTCCGGAAACTCTGTGGTAAACTCTGTAAACTTCGCCAAGACGCGAGCAACTTGCGTTTGCTGCAACATCAGCTCACTCACCAGCACATAGTACAGGGTTGGCCGGTCACGCCATGGCATTGGCCGGTACAGTTCGCGACCTTTTTGGTGGATCAACTCCCGAAAATCATCAGTATTCATCGCTTTAGTATACGCGAATCAACCCCACAACGCCTAATTGTGCTATAATGGCACGGTTATGAAAATACTTTTTAGACGATACATTTCGGAATTTGTGTACGGTGCAGTTGATGGCACAGTCACAACCTTTGCCGTAGTGGCAGCTTCGGCCGGAGCCGGTATTTCCAGTGCAGTTATCCTCATTTTGGGCGTTGCAAATTTAATTGCTGACGGCTTTTCAATGGGTTCTAGTGCTTACCTGGCAGCCAGCGCCGAACACGAAGAGTCAGCCCGCGATACACAAAAGCGAGCCTCTCCTAAAATCATCGGCGCAGTCACCTTCCTGGCTTTCGTCGCCGTCGGTAGCGTACCGGTGCTGCCTTACCTGATTGATGTCGTTGCAGGCTCAAAAGCACCAAGTACCACCTTGTTTTATGTCAGCTCCACACTAACAGCAGTCGCTTTCCTGACAATTGGTTTCATTAAAGGCAAGGTTGGCAATCAGTCCCCATGGCGAGAAGCCACCGTCACCCTGCTACTGGGGGCAGTCGCCGCTGGACTGGCGTACTTTGCCGGTGATGTATTGGCGGCGTGGTTGGGCGTTCAGTTATAGCCTCGAGGCCACCACTTCAACAAAAAATCCCGATAACCCGGCGCGAGCTTGTCAGTAGCTTCAACTTCTGTCCGCATCAACCAGACTGGTCGTTCCTCGCCGCCATCACACGCTCGGTCCGGTAGTTCAATGTTACCGTCAACCGTGGCCGTGTAGCCAAGAATAATTTTATAGTCTCTTACGGTACCGCCCTGCGGATCGCGCACATAAAAATCAGCTGGGGTCGCATCAATTGTAACGCCCAGCTCCTCGCGTAATTCCCGTCTCAATGCCACGTCAGGCGTTTCACCAGCGTCAATATGCCCGCCCGGCAGGCCAAAACCATCATCGCATGGATAATACATCAGCAGCGCCCGCTTGCCATCACTACTATACAGCGCTACTTTTACACTAACTTCGTGTCGATCATACATTATATATCAAAACTTAATCATACCAAGATGCGGTCAATACCGAAAGCGTGGCTAACGTATAATTGACCGCCCTAAAGCTTAGTACGACCACTGGTGATTGACCGATAACTAGCCTCAAACCTCAACAATCACCGATAGCCGCATCGCTGTCATTACCAACGCCAAAGCATCTTTGCCCCCCTTCGTTATATTGCTTTTTGGATGGACATTATCGTTTATAACGTCCATTTATAGTATATCAGACACGAGCTATAGCCAGCAAATCACTTCGACTGCCTCGTCTGTTTTTTAGCTATTTGCTCAAAGACACCATCGCCCAAGAGATGCCGTGCGTAGAAGAGAACTCTCGCCAATTTACCAACAAGATACCGACGTCGTGGATGCTTACTCTCAATAACTGTCGCTACTGTATACGCGACCACGCTAGGCGGTGACATGGTCCTATATGACTGAGATAAGTTGTGCGATATTGCCTTTGCCACGCCGCTATAGGCCCCATTTGACGAATAACGAGTAAGCGGCTCTTTAGCTAATTTGTAGAAATTTGTAGCGATCAAGCCAGGCTCAATTATCACAAGCTTGATGTTGTATTCCTGCAGCTCTAGCCGCAAGCTATCGGAAAACCCCTCGATAGCGTGCTTTGAAGCATGATACCAAGCACCGAGCGGAAAATACACTCTGCCTCCAACCGATGACATATTAATAATCAAGCCCGAGCCCGCCTCTCTCATGCTAGGCAGCACAAGCTGCGTCAGCCTAGCCAACCCAAATACATTCACCTCAAACTGCCTGCGGGCCTGTTCAATTGGAACGTCCTCTACCGCCCCCAGTAATCCATAGCCAGCATTATTGATAAGTACATCTATTCTTCCCTGTTCGTCACAAATCTTTTTTACCGCAGCCTCAAGTGATTTTTCATCTTTCATATCACCTGGTATTGGCCGAAGGCCTTTAATTTCTTGAAGCACCTCACTATTTCGAGCAAATCCGTACACTATGTGGCCTTTCTGCAAAAGCAGCTCGGCGGTCGCTCTTCCGATACCGCTGGATGCTCCAGTAATTAACACTACTTTATGATTTGAATTATACTTTTTTCTACTCATAATAGTAGTATAATCTATGGAGTATACTCTATAGTCAATAGGTAATGATGAGGGAGGTTTTACCATGCTAATTCATCAACTTTCCAAAAAATCTGGTGTTTCTATTGATACCATTCGTTACTATACAAAACTCGGTATTTTACCGGTAACACAACGTCCTGCTGGAAGCCGCAGTTATTCAGACTACGACGAGAGTGCACTCGAGTACCTCACGGAAATACGCCTCGCTAAGTCAGCAGGCTTTACGCTGATGGAGATTAAGCAATACATCAAGGAATGGAATGACGGTCAGATTACACCCGATACGGCTATTGATATATTGCATAAAAAGATTGCGATGGTACGAAAGAAAAAGTCTGAGCTTGATGCAATAGAAGCGATATTAAAAAGTAAGATAACACAGCTACGCCCCTAGCTACATTGCCATAATTGAGCATCTGCTACCTACTTTGGGAGGCTACTACAGTCCCAACTCCTTTATCTGCGCTGAATCAACCGTTGATGGCGAATCCATCATCACGTCAACGCCCGAGCCGTTCTTTGGAAAGGCCAAGGTTTCGCGGACGTTCGTTTCGTCGATGAGCTCCATGAGAATGCGGTCGACACCAAAGGCGCAACCAGCGTGCGGCGGTGCGCCGTATTTGAAGGCGTTTAGCATGGCGCCAAACTTTTCCTCGACGTAGCTTTCGCTAAAGCCAAGCAGGCCAAACACTTTGTACAGCACCGCTGGGTTGTGATTGCGCACGCCACCGGAGCAAATTTCGTAGCCGTTCATCACCATGTCAAATTGGTCAGCCACGATGGCCAGTTTTTCGGCATCGGTCGTCGCTGACTCCAGCGCCTCTATGCCGCCCTTTGGCATACCAAATGGGTTATGACCAAAGTCGAGCTTCTTGCTGTGGTCGTCCCATTCATAGAATGGAAAATCGATAATCCAAGCAAACGCTACCACGCTCGGGTCTTTCAAGTTGAAATGAGTAGCAAATTCGTTTCGCAAGCGACCAAGCACGGCGTTGACGACTGGGCGAGTGTCAGCGCCGAAGAAGACAACATCACCGTCTTCAGGGTTCATTGTATCTATAAGTAATCTATGTTCTTCGTCTGACAAGTGTTTTGCCACTGGCGAAATTGCATCATAGCCATAAAAGTTACTACCAACAACCGGGATCGTATAACCCTGCGCTTCGTCTGCATTTTTGATTGTCACGTACTTAATATAGGCTAAACCACCCGCCCCTTCACTTTTAGCAATGTCAGTGAATTGGTCGATTTGCTTACGGCTGAGACTGGCGCCATGTTTCACACAAATTGCCTTGATGCACTCAGCGTTTTTGAACACGCCAAATTCGGTGTTGGCAAGTACATCAGTTAGTTCAATCAGTTCCATGCCAAAGCGCAAGTCCGGCTTGTCCGAGCCATACGTCTCCATGGCATCGCGGTAGGAAATGCGCGGAATTGGACTGCCGTCACCGACCGCGAGATCGCTCAAATCCAGCAATTCCTTGCCAGCAAACTCGGTCGCTAGTTGATACATCAACGGTTCGACCTCACGGCGAACCTCCTCGCCGTCCTCAACGAAACTCATCTCCAAATCCAGCTGGTAAAACTCGCCGTACAGTCGATCGGCTCGCGGATCTTCATCGCGAAAACACGCCGCCAACTGGTAATATCGCGGCACACCGCCAACCATCAGCAATTGCTTGAACTGCTGCGGTGCCTGCGGCAGTGCGTAAAACTTACCTTCCTGCAAACGACTCGGAATCAGAAAATCGCGCGCGCCCTCAGGGCTAGAGTTTGCCAAAATCGGCGTCTGAATCTCGATGAAGTCGTGGTCGTCCATGTATTGATGCATCCGTCGGTACATTTCGGCACGTTTTTTCAGCATGTCCTGCATCTTCGGGCGGCGCAGGTCGAGGTAACGATACTTAAAACGCAAGTCCTCGCCCGCTTGGTTTTCCTCGGCAAAGGGCTGGATTGGCAGGGTCTCAGCTCGGTTGAGAATTTCCAAGTTTTCCAGCACAATTTCCACATTACCACTGGCAATATTTGGATTTTTCAAACCTTCGCCGCGCTCGGTCACCACACCACTGACACGAATCACAAACTCATCGCGCAGGCTTTCCGCCAGACGAAAGGCCTCCGCCTGCTCAGGATTAATCACCAACTGCACCAAACCTGTGTGATCGCGCAAATCAATAAAAATCAGTCCGCCGTGATCGCGCCGGGAATGCACCCAGCCAGCCACCGTAATCATTTCCCCAACCCTATCAGGGGTATGTATCGCCAAAACTCTCTTTTTCATATCTGTTATTATAGCATATTGATGTGTTTTTTCGCCCTTGGCGTCACCCGACGGCCGCGCGGCGTGCGCTCGATGAAGCCAATTTGCAGCAAATACGGCTCATAAAAATCCTCGATCGTTGTCGCTTCGTCGCCAGTCAGCGCCGCAATGGTTGTCAGTCCGACTGGGTTATCGCCGTAGTTTTCCAAAATTGACTGTAATAAATTGCGGTCAGCTGGATCCAAACCGAGCTCATCCACCTCCAACATTTCCAAGGCATTCGTTGTTGTTTTCACATCAATTATGCCATCACCGTTGACGTCAGCGTAGTCGCGCACGCGCTTGAGCAGGCGATTGGCGATACGCGGCGTCAGGCGGGCGCGAGTCGATAGCAAATCAGCAGCCTCGCCTTTGATGGTTGAGTCCAAAATCGCTGCGCTGCGAGTTACGATCTTAGCAATATCTCCTGGATCATAAAACTCCAACCGGTAAATATGCCCGAACCGATCACGCAGCGGCGCCGCCAAGCTGCCCGTCCGCGTGGTCGCACCGATCACCGTAAACCGCGGCAAATCCAGCCGGATAGAGCGCGCCGCCGGCCCCTTGCCAATGACGATATCCAGCTTAAAATCCTCCATGGCCGAATATAAAATCTCCTCCACTGCCCGGCCTAGCCGATGAATCTCATCGATGAACAAAATATCGCCGTCCGCCAGGTTGGTCAAAATCGACGCCAAATCGCCCGCTTTCTCAATGGCCGGACCGCTGGTAATGCGCAAATTCGTGCCCATCTCATTGGCGATCACCGTCGCCATGGTCGTCTTGCCTAGTCCTGGTGGACCGTAGAGTAGTACATGATCCAGTGGCTCACCACGCTTCTTTGCCGCCTCAATTGCCAAGCGCAGGTTGCGCTTCAACCGCTCCTGACCAACATACTCACTAAAGCTCTGCGGGCGCAGACTGATTTCAATTCGCTGCTCCTCAGCATCATCATCGTGCGGACTGGTATCGACTATTCTCTCAATTGCCATACATTCATTATATCACTCACAGCGGACCGAGCTAATCTCTTGTAAGCTGACTACGCAGCGCCTGCATAATTTCGCGAAACGTCTCGTCACTCACCATATGCACCGCATCCTCTAGGTGTCGTGGCCATTTCGGATCAGGAAACTCCTCACCAGCAAATGTGGTACCACCAAGATAGCGCGGATACAAATGCCAGTGCACATGTGTTGGTCGGCCAGCCTTAACTGCATTATTCATGAGGCACTCCCAGTTACACACATCAGCACCAAACGCTTCTTTGACCGCCTGCTCAATTTGACAGATCACCTGACGCAACTCCGTCCAATCTGCCTCGTCCAGATCCGACAACGTTTCCTTGTGCTGGCGCAGAGTGATAAATGACTTACCCAAATAGCACTGATTCTTGTCAAGCACCGCCACCCAACGTTCAGTCTGCAATATGACATTGTCGTCAGCCGCCGTCTGACCAACCAGCAGCGGACAGATTCCACATTCTTTCTTTGTCGCGCATGTATTCATAATACCTCCTAGTATGAATTATACCATTTGACAAGGAGTGTCTGTCCACAATCCGTACCATATTATTGCATAATTATAAATTATATTTTATAATTGTTATCGTTATGAGCGAAAAGAGCAGCATGTCGACTAGTGATAAACCGAAAGAACTGCCATTACGAGTAAGAGTTCCGTGTGTAATACTAGGCGGGATAATAGGAGGGGTGACGGGTTTTGTGGGTTATAACCATATAGCTCATCGTAGCCCTAAACCTCAACCTGCAACTGCAACCGCAATAATAACCGAAACCGTTCAGCCGGCTGAGCCGCTAGAGACACAGGGGCCATTTAGCCTGCCTGATATTCAACCTGTTATCATCACCGACTCCTCAACAACAGAACAACATGTTGCCGAAGTAAGCAAACGTGCAAGAGCAGAACTTGATAGAGCTGAAAACATCCTAGCTACCACCATGGACGTTTCCAAGAGCACCGTTTATGAAGCAGTGACCATGCCAATGGATGAACAGCCAATTGATCCAGAAACAAAAAAGCCCTGCCCCCCTGTCGAAAAGATACGAGAAGTAGCCAATAAAATCCCCTCCCTCGGCGGTACAGCGATTCGCTATTTTATCCTGCCACCCCATTTATGCAACAACAATCAGTTCGGCGCCTACGCCCAATATCACACACGAGACATCGTCACAAGATCAGACAATATGAATATCATCAACTCTGGCGTTATTATGCACGAAGCCGGACATTTGTTTGGACTGCCACACGTAAGAAGGTTGAGAATTGAGCACCCAGACCTAAAAAATGAGGAATGGCATAATATCAAACCAGAAGATTACGATATCACCAATGATTTGCGAAATGGTTACGGTCAATTCCCCGTGCAAGCAAATGGCAGCATCGATCCAGCATCCGGGGAAACAAGTGTTATGGGCTATCATTACAAAATTGACGACCGATGTCTTAGGCGCCAGACTTGTGCTCACGTCTATAACGGGCCTGAAAGAAACAGACTCGACAGTGAAAAATTCCCGATCCGCGACATTGACCCAGCGACACTGCGAGAGACTCCCGTTGACCTCGTGATGTCTCCTGAGGTGCACAATATTCAAGGCATCAGCGTTACCGTGCCAGAAGATCATCCAATCCGCCACATTCGTGGCTGTGAGTCAGTCACCCATATTATCATTGGCGTTGATCACTTATATTATTCGACCATCAACGGTAGCCCAGGCTTCACAACGTATGTGGTTGCTGTTGATCAGGATAATAACCTTATCGAGATAGACGCACCGAAGTTTGAAGAATTGGCGTACTCCCCAACAGTATCAGATGAATTCTTTGGTGAAAAACAGCAATATATCTACAATGATAGTATGCTAGGCATCAGCGTTACCGCACGGCTTGTCAATAAGCAGGCTGTGCTGCGTATGACAGCGTTTAAGTGATAAGATCACTTCTTCAGCGCCTCGGTCACCCGCTGTGCCGTCGGCAGATTGATATTAACATTTTCCAGCGCCTTGGTGGCGTCAGCCAAGGTGTAGCCCAGCGCCATCAGCGCCTCTAACGCTTCGTCGGAAGTATTCAATTCAGTTTGGACTGGCGCGACCGCTCGGTCGTACTGCGTCGGTAGGCCGACTTTATCGCTCAGATCAACCACCACGCGCTCGGCGGTTTTCTTGCCGACACCAACAGCTTTTTGCACGAAGGCACTATCGGCGTTAGCAATAGCGTTGCGTACGTGCTCTGCGTCGCCGAGGCTGAGAATTGCCAACGCGGCCTTTGGGCCGACGCCCTGAACAGTGATCAGCATTTCAAACAGCTTCTTCGCCGCCAGGCTCGAGAAGCCAAACAATTCTTCCGCCTGCTCACGCACATGATGATAGGTGTAAAACTTAGCGTCTTGGCTGAGCGCCACCGCCTCGAAATCACCAGCCGACACGCTGACTTCATAACCGACGCCGTGAACATCAACCACGACACTGCCCGCGCCAAACTTTTCAGCGATCGTACCAGAGAGATGGGCGATCACGGTCGTCTGTCTCCGCCGCCCGGAGGATTGGTTGGGCCGGGCGAGGTGCCGCCACTGCCACCACCCGAACCGCCACCGCTGCCACCGCCACTGCCATTACCGCCGCCCGGATTTTGGTCGTCATCGCCGGCACTACCACACGACGCAGTCTTTCGCGAATGTTTCGTCGCATCAAATTTGTCTTCGCTGATGGTGATGAGCCGCTTGGTAGCTAGGTCACAGACGGTGATCTGCTTAGTGGTGGACGTTTGCCGACAATCAGCAGCGTTCTTGGAGTATTTAGCGGCGTCAAATTGGTCTTCAAAAATTGACTCCATTTGCTTGGTGGCGAGATTACACACCTCAATCTTTGGCTTGGTCTGATCACATTTCTCGGTCGGGAGGGCGTTCGAGAGGAAATATTCTTTGTAGGCGCCGGAGCTGGAATCATCAGCCAGACCACCATTACTACTACACACACTCCGCTGGACAACGCCGTTTGGTACATCAAAGCCAGTTTTCGCGCCTGCCAGCAGCTTGGTCATCGTCGCCCGCCAAATTGGCGCTGCCACGTCCGATCCACCGCTGTTCATGACTTTATTATTGTTATTGCCGACCCACACGCCGACAGCATATTGCGGCGTATAGCCAATCGTCCAGGCATCGCGGTTATCATTGGTGGTACCCGTCTTGACAGCAACCGTTTTACCGCCCACCGTCAGGCTGCTACCAAACATCCCCGCCCGCGCGGCGTTGTCCGACAGGATACTGGAGATGAGATAAGCGCCGCCCTGACTGATCGCTTGGCGTGTGTTCGCTACTTTCCACGAAACATTTTTGTTGAATTTGTCCTTGACTTCGGTGATAAGATTGAGCGATTCGTACTGCGTACCGCCATTGGCAAAGGCCGCGTAGGCGTTAGTCATCTCGCTCAGGCGCACCTCGGCCGAGCCAAGCGCCAGTGACAATCCGTAATTTTTGTTTTCATCGAGGGTGCTGATGCCGAGTTTCTTGGCGGCTTGGATGGAGCGATTGATGCCATACTTTTGCATGATCAAAACGCTCGGGATGTTCAGCGACCAGCTCAGCGACTTGCGCGTCGTCACCTTGCCGTTCCAGCGACGGGTAGCGTTGTAGGGCACATAACCATTGAAGTTAGTTAATTTATCATCAAAAACTGTCGCCGGCGTGATAGCGCCATCAGCCATCGCCTGCGCATAATACAGCGGCTTGAAGCTCGAGCCAGGCTGGCGCGGCGTGGTCACCATATTGACCTTGCCCCATTCGGTGTTATTGTAATCAGCGCTGCCGACCAGAGCCCGCACCTCGCCAGTTTTTGGATCAATGACGATACCGCTAGCGTTGGTACCACCGAGGCGATTGATTTGCTTCATTTGTTTGGCGATATTTTCTTGGAGGAGATGCTGCGTGTCGAGATTCAGCGAAGTCTTGACGCGGTAGCCCGAGCGCATGACTTTTTCGTAGCCATATTTGTCGCTGAGTTGCTTGATAACCATCTCGGCAAAGTGCGGCGCTGCGGAGTTGGTGTGAGCCGCGCCGCCACCGGCGTATGCTAGCTGTGTGGCTTCTGCCTGTTGCTTCTGTTCCTCAGTGATAAAGCCTTCAGTCTGCATTCGACCAAGCACCGTCTTTTGGCGCTGCTTGGCATATTCGGCATTACCGCTGATCGGTGAATAGCGGCTTGGCGCCGGCAGTACACCAACCAGCATACTGCTCTCGGCCAGTGTCAAATCCTTCGGCGACTTATTGAAATACACCTTGGCCGCCTCCTCGATACCAAAAGCATTTTCGCCAAAGTACACCGAGTTCAGATACATCATCAAGATCTGCTCTTTGCTATAATTCTGCTCAATGGCGATGGCCATAAATAGCTCTTGGTACTTGCGCATAAAGCTGTGTTCATTGCTGAGTAAATTATTCTTAACCAACTGTTGCGTCAAGGTCGACCCACCGCCATGCCGCGTGATCGCCGCCCGGAAAATACTAAAGATATTAAAGCCGCTGTGCTTGTAAAAATCTTTATCCTCGCTGGCGATCAGTGCCTTTTTCATGTTCTCAGAGATATCCTTGAGCTGCACCAAGTTCCGCCGCTCGGCATTGCCAACGCTATAAATCACTTTGTCGTTGGCATCAGTCAGCACGATGCCGGTATTATTGCGGTTCATCAGCCGCTCCTGATCAGCGATGTCGCGGGCATAGTAAAGATAGCTGGCAATCGGCACGATGATCAAAAACAGTAGAATCGGCAGCAGACACACCATGATTTTTTTCGGCCGGCTCAGCCGCCAAAACCACAAAAAGTGTTTGTGCTGACGCGGTAATTTACCAGATTTCGCCTTGACTTGACCGAGATTGGCATACCGACCCATGTGCGGCGGCTGCTTCTTTATCGGAGCTCGTTTTCCCTTGCCTAATTGCACCATATATCAATTATACCACGCTGGGGCGCGTCATCGCGGCATGGGTGATGGCCGCCGCCAGTGCATCGGCGCAGTCATCTGGCTTGGGCACTTGGCTGAGGCCTAGATTTAGGCGCACCATTTCCTGAATCTGCTTTTTGTCAGCCTTGCCATAGCCAGTTAGCGTCTGTTTGATCTGTAGCGGCGTGTATTCAGCGATCGCGAGGCCTGCCTTGCGTCCAGTCAGCATCGCCACACCGCGAGCATGGGCCACGGAAATAGCGGTGGTGACGTTGCGCGCAAAAAATAATTTTTCAATTGACATCACCTCGGGTTTAGTCTCAGCGATAATCTCCGTCAGGCCATCAAAAATCTCCGCCAGCCGCTCGTCTAGCGGCGTGTGCGCCGGCGTCTTGATCACACCAGCCGTCACCAGCCGATAGCCGCCCTGCTTCGCGTCAATCACGCCAAAGCCCAAGATACCAGTCCCCGGATCAATACCGATGATTCTCATGAGTTTATTATAGCACCCGGCGGCGGTGATCATTAATGCAAGCGGTCGCCTCGACGAGCTCCTCGCCAAGTTATCGCTTGCCGCGCGTGATGGTGTGTTTCAGCCGGGCAGCAGCCCGACCAATTTCCCAGCGCCACTGCCAGCCAGCATAACCAACCGCCAGCAGACTGACGCCGCCGAGCACCCACCAGCCCCACATCGCGCCTGTCACCTGCTTGACCTGCTCCGGCGCAAAGCCAGTTTTTGGTGCAGTAGCCAGCGCGACCTTGCGGCAGCGGCGGGTCTTTGGATTGCGTTCAAAGCCTTCGGCACACTCCTTCAACACGTCACTATCAGCGGCAATTTTCTTGCAGCGGCCGGTGGCGGGATTACGAAACTTACCGTCGGGACATGGCTTCAGAGTTTTGGCGGCTGTGGCTGCAATTGACCGGCACCGACCAGTTATCTCGCTCCGATAATACCCTTCACGACACGGCGTTTGGGTTTTGAGCTTGCTGATGTTGCGGCACCGACCGGTTTCTGGTGAACGATATTGGCCGGGCTTACACGGCGCGAGTTCCGGCTCACTCACGATATTACGACAGCGGCCCGTCTCCGGCGAACGGTACTGCCCCGGACGGCACGGCGTCGGCACTGGCTCCACCGGCTCCTTGACGCAGCGGCCCGTGAGCTCGTGACGCACATAGCCCGCCTTGCAATCTGGCCACTGCTTGAATTCGTTAGGCCGAGCCGGTGTCGGTGAAAATGTCACCTTCCATTCCCCGTCAAGCAGGCTCCACGACGAGTCCTTGGCCAGGCCAGCAAATGATGTCTGGTCAATTTCATTGCCGCTCTCGTCCAGCACGTACACTTCGCCGCCGCCGGTCTTTGTTAATTTGAGATTTGTCTCTGCCAGCCGAACGACATGCAGCGCCCTGGCCGCCAGCTCAACACCCCTGAACGTGTGCGTCGTGTCCTTGTGCTTACCCCGACCTTTGACGAGAATGGTGCAGCCCGTGAGGTCGAGGTCGCTGGTCCCGGCATTAATAATCTCGATAAACGGTGCGTCGACATTGGTCGCGATCTCGTGTAATTTTAAGCCACTACAGCGATTACTCGGTGGCGCCGGATCAACTGGCGGACGCGGCTCGTCAGGCTCACTGCACGCTGGCAGCTCACGCAAACGCGGCGCCTCGCCGACCGAAAAATCGCTGGCGTTATTATCCGTATCAATCACCACGCCATTCGTTTGGCAGCGCCAGGCGTGTAGCTTGCCGCCCAGCCGAATCGGGCTACCCTC
The DNA here is from genome assembly GCA_046846435.1 of Candidatus Saccharibacteria bacterium oral taxon 488. GTDB lineage: Bacteria > Patescibacteriota > Saccharimonadia > Saccharimonadales > Saccharimonadaceae > Nanosynbacter. Next base: position 701,526 of record CP128407.1, read on the forward strand.
ACGCTCTGACGCCGCACCCCAGCCAACCAGATCCGACACCCGCCCATCACTCATCACAAATTTGACAGAGCCGCCGGTTTTTGCCAGCACTTTCTTGCTATCAAACCGTAGGTCGGCCTGCTCATCGGTTAGCCGGCTATCACCGACCACCAACGCCCCGCCCGCCAGCACCATTAGGTCAGTCGATATTGTTTTGAGCACTGTCACATGCCCCTTTTGGTTAACATACTGCAGCGTCCAGCCGGCAATATTGACTGGCCCTGACGACGGATTGTAGAGTTCGACGTAGGTGCCGCGCGCTGTATCGAGGCCGATTTTAGTGATCAAGAGTTTGGCCGATGTGCGAGCCGCAGCTGACGGTGCAGGAGGTTCGGAAGGCACTGGCTTGGCCGGTGCGGGTGTCGATGGGTCTCTAGGCGGCGTTGACGGAGCGGGCGTAGACGTAGACGTACCGCCAGAAGCTGTGTCCGGCGTGGCCGCTGCTGGAGCTAATGGCCTGGTCGGAGCTGCCGAGCTGGGTACTGGATTGGCTGGGCGCGGCGCGGGCGTGTGGGTTGGCGCAACCGGTGTCGAGCCGCTAGCAGGAGGTGCGGCCTCTGGTGGGGAGTCGCTCGCAAACGCCACCACCGGCTGAAACACCAGCGCAATTATCGTTGACATAAGTAGTAGGCGGGTCAAAACCTTCATTGTGAACTCCCTGCTTGGCTTATGTTGACTGATTATATTGTAAAAGAAATTCCTCCGAAACGCAAAAGAGCGCCGTCGGAGGCGCTCGATATACAGTCAATAACCTAAGCGAAGGTCACTCCGCAGTGATATCGGCATTGGTATGCACATTCACCACATCATCCAGGTCATCCAGTGCATCAACCACCTTCATCAATTTCTGCGCAGTTTCCGAGTCGGCAATCTCAACTGGCGTATTGGCAATGTAGCGCAGCTCGGCGTCTTTTACGTTCAAACCCTGCTCAACCAACTGATTTCTAACGTTCGCCAAATCTTTCAGCTCCGTGTAAACAATGATCTCGCCGTCTTCCTCGACCGCGTCTTCAGCGCCAGCGTCCAGCACTTGCAGTAGCAATTCTTCGCCCGTGCCTTCCACGGTGATCACACCCTTGCGAGTAAATTGAAACGCCACGCTGCCAGCGTCAGCGATTTGCCCACCGTTCTTCACCAATGCGGTTTTTACTTCCGGCAACGTGCGATTACGATTGTCGGTCGCTGTTTCGATGATGATACCGACACCGCCCGGACCGTAGCCTTCATAGGTAATTTCTTCCAGTGCCGCCGCGCTCTTATCCGCCACGCGGTCAATCGCCCGCTGGATATTTGCGCTTGGCATGTTGGCGGCCTTGGCTTTTTCAATGGCCATTGCCAAACTTGCATTCAGTGCTGGGTCAGTACCGCCGCGCGCCGCAATGGCAATTTGATTACCCAATTTCGTGAAAATCGCGCCGCGCTTCGCATCAACAATCGCTTTCTGCCGGTGCGTGGTCGCCCATTTACTATGTCCTGCCATGTGTCTATGCCTCCAGAAAATTCGTTTCTTTTAGTATAGCAGAAAACAGGAGAAGGGTTAACTATTGATCCGGTCGTCAATGTTTTCCGGAAAGGTAAAGCCACCGCAATCTGATTCTATATATATCACCTTAACAGGTACGTCATTGAGGCCTTTCTTGTCCTTAATGCGCAACCCATATTGAGAGGAGATGATTCCCTCGTGGACATACAAACCCAGCATCCCTGCGACATACCACCTGGCCGCGTTGTCGTTATTCTGCTGCAAAATCCCACATGGGACTTGTATGGTAGGACAGTGGGCGTCCTCTGGCAAAGTCACATCAGAACCTACTAAATATGCCTTGGGAAGTGATTCATCTAACTTCGGCACCCAGATATTGGGGTTGCCATGCTCGAGATCCATAACGTTCTGCAAGACCTCTTTTCGACGCCGAGAATTATCCTCAGCAATCCCCACCACAAGATCCGATACGCTTATCTCATAGGAGCTCAACCTACCTTGTCCTCGCCACATATTTAAGTCACCGATAAACTGATACATAATTGCATCGCTAAGCTTGTCGGATTCAACAAGAGGCGCTACTACCTTTCGCATCCGCTCTAAATACTTTTCTTCAATTGCGGCTTGAGCAGTCTGTAGTGCTTCCTTAGTGTGCAGGTCCTCTCCGTCTGTCGGGGCCTTATTCTCAGCGCGCCGCCTAGCGACTTCTTCCAGGTATTCATTACGTACCTTGGTAGTTTCATCACATATCGCGTTTAACCGCCGAGGTGTCATTGGCCTGCCCAGTTCCTGCGTCTCGTCGTCTTGCGCACCACTATAGCCCTCAGCCCCACTAGGCTGTTGCTCACCATCATTAGTCGATGCGACCGCCAGCCCCTCCCATGGACCCGTCAAGCCCTGGCCTTGATTACTGCTATCTCCACCTATTCTTTCTTTGCCCATTTCACTCCTCCAGATTGAATAATGTTATACCTCTCTAGCCATCGCCCGAGGATTGAACCTGTACCCACCCATCCCAAGTGATCAGCTGAATAGCCTGATAGTAGTACATGCATCAGGTTTCCTCAAGTATGAGCGAGATCGGTAGCCTGCCACAATCGTCCACGCTACTCAACCACATTACTCTCACGCAGCCGCAGCCCGGTCTGTCGCCGCATCCACCACATTGCCCCGATAATGACGAGGTAGGTAATGATTACCCACGGCCAGCTCAAGTTCACCTCCAGCTGCGCCCAGTCCAGCCCTGCCAGCCACGTGGCGACGCCGACCATATACTGGAGCAGCCACGTTGTCGGCGCGGCGATGAGCCCGGCCACCACCGGCACATCTGCGCACACGCCAACCACAAAGGTCAGCAGCATTGCCAGCGGCACCAATGGCAGAATGAGCACATTCGCGATCAGCGCCACGTTACTGATCACGCCAAATGACGCCACCAAGAGCGGCCACGTCATGATCTGGGCCGACACCGTCTCGCCGATAATCTGCCGGATCACCCCGGGCGGCTTCGCACCAAAAAAGTATCGCTGCAGTAGCGGCGCCAGGATAATCACCCCACTAAACGCCGCGAAGCTCAATTGCCAACCAAGGTCGTTCCAGCCAAACTGCGGATTGATAAGTAGCGTCATCGCCGCAGCGACCGGTAGCAGCACCAACGGATGAATCGTCCGGCCATAATACCACGCGGCTAGGCTGAGGCCCGCCACCAGCCCGGCCCGCGACATGCTCGGACTGAGGCCGGTCATCGCCATAAAGCCAATGATCATCACACCAGCGCTCAGTGCTGCCAGATATTTCGACACTTTGATGAACAGTCGCCGCGCCAGCCGCACCAAAATCGTCAGGTTATAGCCGCTGGCCACGATAACGTGCGTCAAACCCGCAACCTGCAGCGCCGTCATCAATTCCAGCGGCAATGCCCGCCGTAAACCCATCAAGAACCCGAGGCCCAGTGCCGCCTCCGACTCCGGCACGTACCGTCGTACCCGCTCCGCGAACCAATCCCGGACACCCACCGCCACATCGCCCGGTTGCTCGCGCGTCACTCGCTCAACCGCTGCCCGCGACATCCGCGCTGCAAACGCCCCAAACCCATCGGTTAGCGTGCCCCGAACGGTGACCACGTCGCTACGTTTAATCGCCTGACTATGCCTCGTCACCACCCAGACACTGCCAGGCAGCCGCCGATCATTACTCACGATATCGCCCAGCCGCAGCACTGTCTGCCCCTTTTTATCGACATCAGGATCTTCCAGCACCCGTCCGCTCAGCCGCACCGTTTGACCGATTAGCGTTTGATAGTGCTCCAATCCAATCTGTCCCAAACTGCCTCGCCACAGCCCAACCAGCACTCCGCCGACTAGAGCCACTATGATCAGCCAGCGCCGCGCCCCGACAAGCGACGCTAGGGCCAATATCATTCCCGCCCCCAACCACATCCAACCAGCGAACAGCCCGTACGGCGCTCGCATCACGCTGATAACGCCGATGACGATGCCGACGCCAGCTGCCGCCAACAGCCACGACACATGCAAACGCTGAGTGAGGCCGAGAGACTTCATATTGTTAGTATACGCAAAGTGCGGCCAGACTTACATCAAATCACCTGAAATGGATACAATAAAAATCCTAGTTCATGAACTAGGATTATTCTCCACTTGGAGGGCCCACCGGGGCTTGAACCCGGGACACCCTGCTTAAAAGGCAGGTGCTCTAACCAACTGAGCTATGGGCCCGCGTATGACGCGCAGCGCAACAAAGCGAGAACGCGACTTTTCACATTTTATCACAGAGGAGCGGCATTTTCAACGCTTTGTTTTCTTGGCAGCGGGCGCCCTGGCCCGAAGCGGCAAGCTCATGTCAAGCAGCCCCGCCACTAGTCCGACGGTCGCCGCATAGCGCCACCAGTCACTCAGCAATTTGTACGTCTTCATCGCCTCCGCGTCCAAGGTCATAAACTTGCCCAGTGGCCGCACCAGCACCGCCGCTGCTAAGACGCCGACCAGCACCGCCGAGATCAGCCGTAGCAACTTGCCAGGTCCCTTTGGCCCGGCAATTAATAATAGCACCAGCGGTCCTACCGTCAGGATAATCGTCGCCACCACGCCATTTGGCAGTCCCGCCACACTACTAACACCCAGCCCGCCGATCACCCCAGCCAGCCACTCCGCCCATAATTCTGCCAACAGTGCACCAGCCGCCAGTGCCAGCGCCAACACGCCAAATCGCCGGTTTAACACGAACGCTAACGCCGTCACCGCCACAGCCACGCCGCCAAACAACAACACCACACTCACCGCTGCGCCTCCGCACTAAACCGCGCGGTGACGCCCGGCTTGATGCTATGCTCCTTGGCACTACCCGCCGGCAGCTCTAACACGTACCGCGCTGGAACTGGCGTGTGATATACCTCATGCGGCTCATTGTCAGGCCAGACATCACGCTTGACGTGCACGACCTTTTTCTTGGCATCTAGCCAGATAATATCAATCGGGACGCGCATATCCTTCATCCAAATTGGTATATCACCGTCTTTCTCGGCCACGAACAACATCCCCTCGCTCTTACCCAGCTCCTGCCGACCGCCCAAGCCCCGCGCCCGCGTCTCGTCCGTATCAGCGACCTCTACTCGAAATGTACCCTTACCAATATCAACAGTCGTGTACGTTTTATTCATCTGGCGCGCCACCGCCCATACGCCGTAGCCGATCCCGGTCAACACGCCGAGCACGATCACCCAAACGATGATCCGCTGCACTATCGACACCGACTTCGCATTCATACTCCCATTATAGCAAGTTTATATTCAGGCGCCGACTTTATCTTTTTTGTTACCGCGCTTGGCGTTGCGATTAATATAATCAATAATCCGACCAGCCACATTGCGGCCCGTCACCTTTTCGATGCCAAATCCTGGGCTGGCGTTCACCTCCAGTACCAGCGCACCGCGGTTCGAGCGCATAAAATCGACGCCAGCCACCGTCAAGCCCATCGCTTTGGCGGCTTTGATGCACGTTTTCCGCTCGTCAGGAGTCAGTTTCACAATTTCTCCCAATCCGCCCTTATGCAGATTACTGCGAAAATCATCATCCAAACTCTGCCGCTTCATACTGGCCACCACTTGGCTGCCAACCACAAACGCCCGAATATCTGTGCCGGCCGATTCTTTGATAAACTCTTGCAGCAGTACGTTCGTGCCGTCAGAATCGCTGAGATAAAACGCTTGCATAACCGACTTAGCGGCTTTAATTGTCTCCGCCAGTACCACGCCGTTGCCATGCGTGCCGCGCGCCAACTTGATAATCGCCGGCGTGCCGCCAATCTCATCCAGCAGCACATCGATATCCGTTTCATTGCGCGAGAACACTGTCTTCGGGATTGCCACGCCAGCCCGCGCTAATAGCTGCGTCGAGCGTAATTTATCCCGCGCCCGCGTAATGGCGATTGACCGATTCATAAAAAACGCTTGCGGATTCGCCATTTCCAATTGCCGCAGCACCGCTGTCCCATAACGCGTCATATAGCTGGCAATCCGCGGGATAAATACATCAAAATTGCCGATTTCCCTGCCGCGATAAATGACTTTCGGATGCTGCTCATCGATTGACACATAGCAATTCTTATACTTGATAACCTTAACCCGATGACCATGCCTTTCAGCTTCTTCTTTAAGGCGAAGCGTAGAGTAGTTGATATTACCGTTAGATAGGATTGCAATATTCATAACTACTTATCCTTTGGTTTATGGTATTTTTTATAAAATTTGTGAGGATTTTCAGCTAGTTCTTTATTTAGCCTTATAGTCTGTGATTTCTTCGGGTTCTTTACTTCATTCATACTTACGTCAACCAAAAACTTACCGCTTAATGTCCGTCGTCCAATTAGCACTGGAAAATTATGCACAGCCCTATCAGACAGGCTAAATAACGCTTTAATCTTCTTGCCGGCCAATATAATGGTAAAATGTGTCCGATATTTTATAATTTCATGGCCAGAGGCGCTCTTAACCATCGCTACCGAATAATCGGTACGCCGAAACACCTTGCCGTTATAGTGGGGCGACCCCTTGCCGAATAGCGAAAACTTTAACACGCCATCTTTATCAACGCGAACATTACTTGCCCACACTGATGAGCTGTCTGCACCTGTGTCAACTTTAGCTGGCACATTAACCGCTCGCCGACCAAAGTCCACCTTCACATTTCGACCAATGATGGTTTTTTGTGCTGTCATGCACCATATACTATAATCTAAAAACCCACATCAGTCAAGCTACGAAGCAGTTCGTTTGTAGGCAGCCAGAAGCTTGTCGACATAAACAGCCGGAACATTAGCGGGCATGCCGACAGGCGGATCATAGTACGGCATAAGGCCCGGGGACGCATTTATTTCAATTAACTTCGCCCCTCGAAAATTATCGGGAGCCATAATATCAACGCCGCAGATAAACAGACCGAAGTATTCAATAACTTGTACAGCCATCCACTTCACTTCATCCGGTATCTCATTGAGGCACTCTATCGCGTAGCCACCACTAGAAATGTTCGCTACACCAGTTACTTGCACTCGTGCCCCATCGGGTGGAATATATCGCAACTCAGCATCACTCAAAAAAGCCCGCACAGCCTCCAAGTCGATTAGATTCATGGATTTTTCATGAGGTAGCTGACCGCGGCGAGGATTTGTCGCATTATCCCGATCAATCAGCTCACGAACTGTCTACATCCCGTCGCCCCAGACTTCTGCGGGACAGCGCTGAATTGCTGTAACCACCTCACCGTCTATCACAATAAGCCGATAATCATTTCCCTCAATGTGACGCTGCAGCAGTACACCCTCTTTCCTTGCGTATTGTTGCGCTCGCTTAACCGCCTGTCGCAATTCATCTATATGGCGGATTTTGTCGTTACCCCATCACCATGTGCGGCATCAATAGGCTTCATCACTGCCACACCCTGCTCCTTTAAAAACTGCTCAGCAGTAGCCGTGTCGCCCACTACCACCGAAGGCGCTAACCACCGATCAAATTCACCCGACTGCACTAAAAGCTTATCGGTCAGCTCTTTGTTATCAGAAATTAATCGGCCAGTACCATTAGACACATCTGGTGAGCTGCCCATTATAAATCGCATGCGACCTGCGTAACGAAACGCAATACACGACACTCCCCCGGACTTATATCCAACTACCGGGATACTGCGCTTCTTTAGCTCATTATAGATTGCAAGCGATGCCCCTTGTAGTTGATTTGTCATACAGTGATAGTACCTCTATTATCTTGTATAAGAATACCCTTCTTGTACCTACACCGCAAGCGCCACCATCATCAACTCTTGCTGCTCGGGGTTAGTCGGATCATACTTACCAGCAAAGAGATGAGCGACCCCCTCGGTGTCTCTTGCAGCATACAAACTCTCTAGATGTTGCATCGCCAAAACGCGCCCCTCGAGATAAGCAAGATCCTTATTAAAGGTTAGCGGCACTACCCCAGGCTGGCTATCCGCCATATCAGGCTGCGTGCCACGGAATATCCTTACACAGGACCCATATGCCATTCGCTGTTCTTTATTTATCATCTCCTGCGTTACTTCTTGATTATTCTTTAATTTCGCCAGCAGACGATATCGCCACGCTGTCTCGAACACCGTGCGAAAATCTGCACCCTGCTCCGCTAGCGAGATATTAATGTAGTGGCCGAGCTTTGCAGCTGTCCATTTCGGCACAGTATCACCGATCATTTCCTCAACCGTCGTCGCCAGCCCCTCTTCAAAGGTCAGGTAATCTGGTCGTGGAGTATCAGTGAACAAACCCATCCCGAGGACTGGTAGCTTTGTCTTCAGTCCATTGACTGAACGCTGCCCATGCACTCCAAATTCGTGCAGTACCTTACGAAACAGCTCATCACTCGTCTTGATCGGCGCTCGCTTCCCGCCAACCACTACTGCCATCTCTGGAGATTCCCAAGATAGTGCGGTCTTACCTTCTACTAGCTTCACTGTTACGCCGCTCGTATGATCAGGATCCCGTAGCTTGATCACCGCTTGAAACACTTCGACGATATCAGCTGGACCGCATACATATTCTTCACCACATTCTTTAACTTTCTGGTCCCAGGACTCCTGCACCAGCGCCTGAATATCAGCATTATGCTCAATAATCTGCTCACCCGCCCATTCTAGTGCCTCATTTTTCTCAAAACGAGGGAGTCGTGCTTCGCCATCCTCAGCACGGAGCACTGCCGGCATCTCTTGACTCTGCCAGTTAAAGCCATGCGCTAAGTCATCATACAACGCCTGGGCTGTCGGATGATAGGTTTTGCTGTCCATTATATTCCACAGCTCATTAAGTGCCGCATCACGAATCTCTGGCTGCGGCCGACCGTATAATTCATGACCAAGCTGTCGAGCTTGCTCCTGCACCTCACTCAACTCTTCTTGATTTCCCCCTTCATGATGCAAAAACTCTAGCTGACCGAGCAACTTCACATATTCCATCTCCGCCATGCGAAATCTGAGAGACGAGGCGATTGCCTCGCGGAATACCGAGTCAGGTTCACGATCAGTCGCCTCTTCACGAGCTCGACCAAGTGCTATAACACCCTTATCTAGTGCCGACATATCGCAAAAACGCCGGTGTTCAAAGCGAGGATTACGAAACTTCTCAGCGATAAAGTCCTCTCGCTGATCAAGCGCATTATTGACAAGCTCTGTATACGACTGAAACCCAGCTTCAGGGAGATTGTGAGGATTAATAATCTCTTCGATCGTTCGCGGTCGGCGCGGTGCTGTTTCGAGCGCTATACTCATTTTTTTATGATAGCATATTTATGGAAAAAAGCAAGTACGTATTACGAGACTAGGCCTCGTTTACTCATATCATCAAACTACTCCAGCAATCGCCCCTACGTTTTGATTAGCTTAGTCGTCATACAACAAACGTCGACGACGTTGTAATAACACTCTTAAGTTATTTCTGTTTACCCCCTTGTCTTCTCGCTACCACAACCACCACTGCCGTGATAATCGATAATCCGGCTAAAATAGCCAGCGCGTAGGCATAGCCCGATAGCAGATAAATTAAAGCCAGCGTCACGCCGACAGCACCCCAGATAGTAATCAGCCGCCTGCCGAGCGTCAAGCCAATGATAACCATCAGCGAATGCTCAATCAGGAACAATATTTCCATGGTATTATCCCCTCTTAATGCCAGGACAAGGGTCGATAAACTAAATACAGTGAGCGCTAGTGCTAAGTGCGCAATGGTAGATATCTGAGTATATCCTAGCCAGCGCCACGACATCACCGCCCCTGAAAGAATTGCTGCTGAACACAGGTATGGCACCACTATGTCATGAACAGGCGCAATTAGCATATGGATAGCAAATAAAATACCGCACAGCACCAAAAGGATGCCCGAATCGAAATACGGAATATTCTTCTTCGGCAACCCCTCAGCTATTAGGGCGCTACCATTGACCGCCCACGTTAGTGTTACTAGCAGCACCGCCTCGGTTGCGACACTGGCTGGCATGGCCATCAGCAGTAAAGTCATCGACCAACCGATAGCGCTCCAAAATGACGCATAATACCAATTATCTGACAATTTCCCGGCTCGTGCAGCCACGGCGGCGCCATAAAACACCGCAAAGATAATCAGTGAAACGATCGACATAAACTCAAGCTTAACGCCGAGCCATTGTGCAGTTAAGTAGAATAACAATACCAAACTTGGATGCGCCAATATCGCCATCGGCCGCCAATCCCGCTTGGCATACACCACCATATAAAGTGCCGCGACAGCTGCCAACCAGCCCAAGATTTTGAACGGCAATTCATATGTCGTCGACAGATTTATCATCGGTAATATCACCGCTGGTACCGTAGCAGCCAATAGAGTCATATCGCTAGTGATTGACGCTCGCTTATTCATCGCCAACGACCAATATACCACCCCGAAGCCAACAAGCGCCACCCAAGCAGTGATGGTGAAATTGTCGCTTAGCGGCACGCTCAACCAATGCAAGAACAGCAGCACCAAAGCGATCGTCGTCAAGTATGCTCCGCCCAGATAACCATCCTCACGCCGCCGATAAAACGCATAGTACAGCAGCGCTACTAACGGCAACCAAACCGCCGGATGAATAGACGAAAAGACAATCAAGCCAGCCGCGCCAATGGCAGAATATAATAACAATTCGCGACACTTAACCGCCGCCTCTTTGCGGTAATTGTACAGCCACTCTACCAATAATAGCAACGACAAGCCATTCAGCCACGCCATCAAGATAGCAAGATTTTCGCCAGCCATCTTGAAATACGAAGCTATCAGCAGCGCCATCAGAAGTAGAGAACCATGAATACCAATCACTAAACCATAGACTTTCTCGCGCCACACAGCGATACCCATGACGATAGCGGCAACTGCCACCGAATCTGACAGATACAGCATACCTTCTCCCGCTGGATAAGCAGTCAAAAAAGCTAAGGCTATAAACACCGTCATTAACCACCAAGCGGCCGCCGCGCCGTACACTAATATTGCTTGACTTTTAGTAATATTTGGGCGTTTCAAAACTAATAATCGGCAGATAACCGGCAGGAAAGCCATAAACATAAAGATAGAGTAATGTATATGCAAGGCTGTTATGGGGTCGAGACCAAATAGCCTGACGCCAGCTGGCACTAACAAAATTCCAGACATTACTACCATACCGCCAAAACGGGCGCGGCGCAGCAATGCAAGCGCCATAAAACTTACTGCCGATATCATACTTAGCAGGATAAATATGATCATATCTCTTAGCGGACTTTCGACGCCAGCTATAACCAAGAAAGCGGCCAGCGATACAACGAAACTAATCCACAGCACTATTTCGTGCTGCTTGTCGGGCTGCTTTTGGACACGTATAGACCCGATAGACCAAATCATATTACCAAGCGCCACCACCCCAAGCGCTACACCCATAACCAGCCTGTCACTATTCGATAAGTACAGCGCAAAACTAGCAGTCATCGCCATCAACAACACGCGCGCCGTCGTTAGTTCATACGTGCGCATATCCTTTGATTTCTCGACAATAGCCACAGTAAAATAATATATAACGCTGATGAGCAGCAGCATACTGACGTCAAGCGTGCCCATATGCACCGACGAACCAATAGCGAGAAGCAAAGTGGACGGGACGATAAACGGATTAACCAGCGTCAACGGCTCGGTGAATTGGCGCGGAAAACGATTAGAAAAATACGCAGCCAAGGTCATCAGACACCCAAATAATAGCACCGCAGCATAATACCACACCAACTGAGCATGCATAACAGCCGGCAAGCTGGTCGTCATCGTAAACATCGACAGCAGAGAAATATAGGCAAGCGGTTGGCTATTGAGCCTGACTGTAGCATCAACGCATAGGAAAGTACCGATGAAGGAGGTGATAAGCCAGCACAATGCCGGATCAATCCCCAAAAGCAAATGCATGCTCCACCCGCCGATCGGCACAGCAGCCAGCGCCGTACCAATAAACGCCGTTGAGGCTGGCTTTAAGATCGGCAATCTAGCGTACAACACCTGGCCAATGACATAATAGACAAAAATAAACAACCACACCAAACCAAACCTGAGCTGCGCCGAAAGTTCAATCGTTTGCGCCAACAATAATATACCAGCGGTTAGCAATAATGATGCCGTGTAAAGCGCCACATTGATGGTAGTTTGACGATTTTTCTCTTTTTCTTTACTACTAGCTGGGGATAGCCACTCGACAATCTGCGTCTTTTCGTCAGGAATATTAGTCTTTTCTTCAATTGGCGCAGTATCAGTAGCCGATGAATCGCCAGACTCTTCCTCTTCGTCGCCAATTAGCACAAGACCAGTAGACTGCGAAACTGCAGCCTGATTTTCGGTAATAAGCTTGGCTTGACCGTCGCTATCTTCTTCAACTTTTGCACGGCCGTTCTGTGCATCGCGCACGCCGTCCCAATAGCCGCGCCAGTAATCATCGGATTGACGGGGCAGCCGATTATTGCCTCTCTGCGCCACCTTAATTATCACGATGATAATTACTAACAGAAAAATCAATTCCATACTTAATTCCCCTTATGCTAAATTTAGTATAGCACGAGAAAACTTTTTATGGAGGAATTTGCTACGAAAACAACCCCCGCTTCCGTGCGCCATCAAACTGCTCTAGCAACTCTCGCTGTTTCTTGCTCAGTTTGGTTGGCGTATCAACGATGACGCCGACAATGTGCGGGCCGCGTTCATCATTTCTCAGATGTGGCACGCCGTGGCCTGATAACTTGAAATCAGTCCCCGACTGGGTGCCGGCTGGGATTTTCATCCGCACCGTACCGTCCACGGTCTCGACATCAATTTCCGTTCCCAACGCCGCATCAACCATCGAGACATGCTCTTCTGAGAGGATGATATCGCCTTCACGCGTGAACTTCTTATGCGCTTTGACACGAATGTGAACGTATAGATCGCCGCGCGGTCCGCCTTGAACAGCTTCGCCGCGATCACGCAGGCGGATCGTCGCGCCATCATCAATACCAGCTGGGATCTTGACGGTGATCTCCTGGCGCTGGCGAGTCGTACCCTTGCCGCCACAGACTGAACAGTTTTGCTCTGGAATCTTGCCGCGACCGTGGCAGGTTGGACAGATGACCGCTTGCTGAATTTGTCCAAAAATCGAGTTCATGACGCGAGTCTGCTGACCGGATCCCTTGCAATCATCACAGGTTTTTAAGCTATGACCTGGCTCGACGCCATCACCATGACAGTGTTCACACTCGGCATCTAGGGTTACATTCAACTTCTTTTCTGTGCCAAACACCGCCTCTTCAAAACTCAGAGTTACATTAGTTTCAACATCACGGCCGCGTCGCGCACCACCCCGTGAACCAGTCGCGCCACCACCGAAAAATTGACTGAAAATATCGCCAAACATGCCGCCATCGCCACCAAAGTCGAACTGCACGTTTTGCCCACCAAAACCACCAAATCCTTCGAATGGATTACCGCCAAAGCCACCGCCTGCTGCACCGCCGACCCCAGCATGGCCAAACTGGTCGTAGCGCTGGCGCTTTTGTTTGTCTTTTAGGACTTCATACGCCTCGTTAACCTCTTTGAATTTAGCTTCATCGCCGCCCTCTTTGTCGGGGTGGTACTTCACCGCTGCTTTACGAAAAGCCTTCTTAATCTCATCCTCAGAAGCGGTTTTCGCCACACCTAACACTTCATAATAATCGCGCTTACTCATATGTGTTCATTATACGCTTTTAGCACTCGACATGCAAGAGTGCTAGACTCGCCCGTGCTATACTGAGCATAGAGGAGGTGTTATGAAACGAACAGCAATTATCAATTCAGAAATCAAGGCCCGGTGTGCCGATCAAGAGTCGGTGCGCCAATATCTACGTGAGCACGGCGCGGACTTTAAGGGGACTGACCATCAAATTGACACATATTTTGATGTACCCGAAGGGCGCCTGAAGCTACGTCAAGGGCCAATCGAAAATAACCTTATCTTTTATCAGCGGGCCGATACCGATGGGCCGAAACAATCGACTATCAACCTATCGCCGGTGGCGCCGGACTCAACCATCGACGAGGTGCTAACAGCGGCGCTTGGTGTACGCGTGGTTGTCGATAAGCAGCGCGAGATTTACTTCATCGATAATGTCAAGTTTCATATCGACACCGTCAAGGGCCTCGGGAATTTTGTCGAGATTGAAGCTATCGATGCCAATGGCAAACGAAACGCCGAGGAGCTGGAGCAGCAATGCTCACACTACATGCGTGAACTTGGTATTAAGGCTATAGATTTGGTCGTTGGCTCGTATAGTGATTTGTTGGAGTATGGTGACGATATTCAAGCGACATAGGGCCCTTCTACGCTGACCTTTTTTAGCCCAGTCCGTATTTAGTATAGTTGTGATTTGACATACTATACATTATTGTTATATTTATAGTTACTATGATCTTCCGCACAATGCCTCGTCCCGATCTTGAAGTCACCTGGTATCGTCAGAATGGGTTGTTTAATTTCACCAACTCAGACGGTAAGCCAGTAATCGGTATATCAGCTCAGACATGGGAAGATTATCTAAATCATATCGAAAATTTGCCAAGCAAATTTTCAGGACAAGTCATTAGTCCAGAATTGATAACCACTACTGATATACCACTTGAGAAAGCGACAAGGTTTCAACGAGAAATTAGTAGAAGGATTTTACAACTATGCGAACTTTCACGCGATTTACCCAATGCTGACTTCATGGTTGGCACGCCCAGTTTTTATGATGATACGGGATTACCCTATAATACTCTCGTGAAGATCACCAATGGTTAATACAAAACAAACGTACGGAAATGGCTACTTACACCCAGTGAAGAGGGCAACTTTCGGCCAGCCTTAACTACTCAGGCACTCCAACAGCCATATTCAACTCAGTCATTAATCTGCGCCGACATGATCGTGGCGCCATCCTTTCTGCATGAAGATACTCGTCATGTACAGGTTAGCGCCTGTTGGGCAACACCTGGCTTTAGCCATCCCAACTACCAGCCGCCGCCAGATGAGGAGCGCTATACAGATGCAATGATCTATGCGATTAATCAACTTTTTACCGCTCACTCTGTCCAAGATCTTGTCGTAGTTGATCGTACGCCGCCGACTACCGAAATTCCACCGCTCAACTGTGTCGTCCAGCGAAAAATATAATACCCCGGAGACTTGGGGTATTATATTAGCCTAAATTAGATAGACTCTGCTATTTCTCGTCAACTACCTCGCCTTCGACTGGTTCGTCCTTGTCAGACTTTTTATCGTCCTTAGACTCGCCAGCCTTTTTGTCCTCAGCGGCTTGCTGGTACATTTTGGCACCGATTGGCATAATGGCGTCCTGCAGTGCTTTGGCTGCCGCTTCTAGCTCATCTTTGTCGTCAGCGTCTTTGTGCTTTTCTGCTTCCTTGACTGCTTCGTCAATCGCCTTCTTGTCATCCTCAGAAATCTTATCTTTGAACTCATCTGGCATTTTCTTTGCCTGATAGATGGCATTTTCCAGCTGGTTTTTAGCGTCAACGGTTTCGCGCTTTTTCTTATCCTCGTCGGCGTGCAGCTCGGCCTCTTTCTGGGCTTTTTCGATATCTTCCTTGCTCATGTTGCCTGAGTTTTGGATGGTAATCGATTGCTCCTTGCCAGTGCCTTTGTCCTTGGCAGTGACGTTGAGGATACCATTCGCGTCGATATTGAACGTCACTTCAATCTGTGGCACGCCGCGTGGTGCTGGCGCGATACCGTCAAGCACAAAGCGGCCCAAACTCTTGTTGTCATTGGCAAATTCGCGCTCACCCTGCAATACGTGGATCTCCACTTGCGGCTGGTTGTCAGCGGCCGTCGAGAATACTTCCGACTTGCTGGTTGGCACAGTGGTGTTGCGCTCGATCAGCTTGGTCGACACGCCGCCCATAGTCTCAATACCAAGGCTCAACGGCGTCACGTCCAGCAGCAGCACATCCTTGACGTCGCCGGCTAGCACGCCGCCTTGGATGGCTGCACCAACGGCTACGACCTCGTCTGGGTTAACACCTTGCATTGGGTCTTTACCAAACAGCTTTTTCACCCGCTCAACTACTGCTGGCATGCGGGTCATACCACCAACCATCACCACGTTTTGGATGTCTGATTTAGAGAGTTTGGCGTCTTTCAGCGCTTTTTCAACTGGGCCGTCGAGGCGCGCTAGCAGATCTTTCACCAAATCTTCCAGTTTCGCCCGTGTCAAGCTCAGCTCAAAGTGCTTTGGCCCGTCAGCATCAGCGGTGATAAACGGAATGTTAACTTCGTATTCAGTAACCGTTGACAGCTCCTTCTTGGCCTTTTCGGCTTCGTCCTTCAGGCGCTGCATGGCCGCATTGTCTTTGCGTAGATCGATGCCTTCTTTAGACTTAAAGTCATCCAGGAAGTAGTTGACGATGACATTGTCAAAGTCCTCACCGCCCAAGTGGGTGTCGCCATTCGTGGCCTTCACCTCAAACACGCCGTCGCCGAGTTCCAAAATAGAAACGTCGAAGGTACCACCACCGAGGTCAAACACCACGATGGTTTCATCATTTTTACCTTTCTCCAGGCCGTATGCCAAAGCCGCAGCCGTTGGCTCATTGATGATGCGTTTAACTTCCAGGCCGGCAATTTTACCAGCATCCTTGGTCGCCTGACGCTGCGAATCGTCAAAGTAAGCTGGCACAGTGATGACCGCTTCGGTAACTTTTTCGCCGAGGAACGCCTCGGCGTCGGCCTTGATTTTACCGAGGATCATGGCTGAAACTTCTTCTGGCGTGTATTCCTTGCCACCCATTTCCACGGCCACACCCGCACCTTTCTTGACGATCTTAAACGGCATGAGGCCACGGTCTTTTTGGACTTCTTTGTCATCAAACTTACGGCCAATAAAGCGCTTGACACCATAAATTGTATTCTTTGGATTAGTCACACGCTGACGCTGCGCCACTTGCCCAACCAAGCGCTCGCCCTTTTTATTAATTGCCACCACTGATGGTGTCGTACGATTACCCTCAGCGTTAGCGATAACTTCCGGCTTGCCTGCCAGCATATACGCAAAAGCACTGTTGGTTGTACCGAGGTCAATTCCGATAATTTTACCCATATGATTCCCCTTTCTTTGTTATGATCACATCTGGTTTTTCTTATATTCATTTTAGCACTCTTTTATGTCGAGTGCCAACTATTTTAGTATAAATAATTAGCACTCTGGTGTCAAGAGTGCTAATTTAGATTTTTACTAGTTGCTAATTATGCCACCGGTGTGGCGGCGCTTGGTTCGGCTTCCGCCTGTTCCGGCGCTGACGGCTGGCGCGTCACCTTAACCATCGCGTCGCGAATCACTGTGCCGTCTAGCGTGTAGCCGGCACGCAGTTCCTCAGCAATAACTTCTTTTTCGCCCTCGGCTTCTTCATTAAACTGGATAGCTTGGTGAAGTTCGGGATTGAACGGCGTGCCAGGTTTAGCGTCAATTTTCTCGAGGCCGATTTCTTTCAGCTGCTTGTCGAGCTGCTTATTAAGGCCAGCCACGCCTTTCGCCCACGCGTTATCCTGCAATTCCTCTGGTACGTTAATAATTGCCCGCTCAATTGTATCAATTACCGGCAATAATTTCATCACCGACTTCGCCTGGCCCATTTGGTGTGCCGATTGCTTCTCTGTCTCCACGCGCTTGCGATAATTCTCAAAATCCGCCCGCGTCCGCTGCAAATCCAGCGTCAACTCACCCAATTGCTGCTCTAAATCTTCAGTTTTCTTAGCTTTATTCTTTGTCATTTTTTCCTCCTTCTGAACGGCCAAAACGGCTCGTGGCCATATGTGCAGGGGAAGAGCACGATCATAGCTATGAAAATAATAATCAAAATAATCACTACTAGCCACGTTGGCAAGCCGCTCAGTAGTCCACCAATCCACTCAGCCATTACAATACCTCCTCTAACATCGCACCGGTTCGCCTAACCAGCTCCATCGTTCGACGGTAATTCTGCCGAGTCGGACCGATCACACCGATGTAACTATTATTACTAAACTTTGAACAAAACCTACTGATGATCAGCGTGGCGCCAGAGCTTTTACCAATCGGATTTTCGCTGCCAATAAACACATTCAGCGGCTGGTTCGGCGCTGCTTCACGTAGCCACGGCTCAATATTATCAATCAACCTGGCAATCGCTTGCACGTGATCACCCTCGACAAACTCCGGCTGACTGAACAGCTGCGTCATGCCATTCATATACAAGTGCGTACCAAACGACGCAAAGCCAAAGTTACCCGTCAACTCCACCAAGCTGTCAACGGCGCTGCGAATTGCCCGGTCGGACGTATCAACGTGCGAATTAACATGCGCTTCGATCGCTCTCGCACTGCGATCGATACCGCTCGGCAGCTCGGTCATCTGAGCATCGGTGATGCCATTGACGTACAACCGGTAGCCCTTGTCGGTGGGAATTCGCCCGGCGCTAGTATGCGGCGCCTCAATAAAACCCATCTCCTCGAGTTTGGCCATTTCGCTGCGAATCGTGGCGCTGGACACGCCAAACAACTTGGCTAGCGTCACGCTGCCAACTGGCGCCGCAATTTCGGCATACTGCTCAATGATGGCGGCTAAAATCGCCTGTTGACGTTCGGTCATAGGCTCATTGTAGCATGAATCTAGCACTCATCGCAAGCGAGTGCTAACGTGCCTTTACTGCGTGCCTAGCCTGGCTACGCGCTCGCGTAAATCGCCTGGCGGCGTCTGACGAAAACATTAGCACCGCTACAATATTCAGCCCGATGAACAGCAGCGTACTGGCTGTCGACCAGGTTATCTTGCCGATAGTCAAGGTGAATGAGTTAGCGATAACGGCTAGCCCGCACATCACCATCAGGGCCAACCGCAGCCGATTGCTGCCGCCAAACGTCCGGTTGACTAGTACGATGGTAATGATCACCCACACTATGCCGAGGACAATTGACGAACCGATCAACCAATTAGCAATTACTGTTACATCACTCACCTGACCGTCAACCGCCAGCTCCGCCACTATCTGACTATGAAATTGGTCGATCGCAAACAGTTCAATAGTGGCGTTAATAGTGCTGACCATCAGCGCCGCAAACATTGCCACCACGCCAAACGCAATCTGTGGCGGTCGCCGACTCCAAAATTGTTGTATCAATGTATCGTGCGCCACTGGCATCACCTCGTGCGAAGTAGCATCGAGAATCACCTCGTCGCGCTCCTCTATCAATGACTGGTTGGCGCGCACTCGCCCGACCTCAAGTACCGGCAAATCGCCGTCCGTCTGGATAGTATCGCCGCCGCCGTTGCGCGAATGATACCCGGTGGAAAAATCTTTCAGAGTGGTCACCCCGATCGAGGCTCGCGCCTTGAGCGCTGACTGGACGATATAATCCCGCTCGATGTCAGTATTCTCATCAATCTTATGAGTGATTTGCAAGGTGAACAGACTAAAACCGACGCTTCTGTCGTACGTGCCCGCAGCCAGCCAGTCCACCCGATGACCGCCCGGCAGCAGCCAGCCCTGTGGGCAACGCCAGAAACGCACGTGATGGCGCTTGCCGGGATTACCGTCAACCTCCTGCTGGTAGGTAAAGTCCTGGCGCCGACCAAATAAAAACAGTGATGAGACCGGCGCCTGCGGATAGCTACGCCGCGTCAATATTGCCACCATCATCCGCCACGACGAGCGCACCGTAATCTCTTCTGCCAACGTCCAGCCAGCCGCGGTCATCGCTTGATGGACCTGTGCCTCCGAGCCGCGCAGAGCCAGATTGACAGGATCACCCAGCAGTCCGTCCGCCGTCCGTGTTCGCCCGATGAAATAATTTGGTACGTACAAGCTACTCAGGATACGATGCAGCCGCGGCAGTGCCAGGTAAGCCGTAATCAGCCACACCACCACAAATAGCCCGACCATCCACCAGCCGCCCGAATGCCAACCCTCGCGCCACACCAGCCATGCCAGCCAGAACGACGCCGCACCGGCTAATAAGAAAAATATCTGGTCAAGCAACCCCGACAACGACCAAAACGGTCGCCTGAGCGAAAATGACGACTTCTTCGTCGCCATCTAGACCGTGTCCTCACCCATCAAATAATCAAGGAGATCCCGCGCTATCAACCGCGCCTCGTCATCACGCCGATTGAACACGTCACCGCGCTCAATAATTTCGCCGCAAACTCGCACCGCTCGAGTCAAATCATCATTGATAATCACGTGGTAATACGGTACTTCCAGCGCGTGACTGAGCTCGGCAATGGCCGACTGGCGGCGCTTCGGCCAGGCCGTTTGAAATTCTGCTTCCGTCGCGTACCGCTGCTTCAATCGCTCCAGCCATGTCGGATAATCCGGCGGCACGATAAAGATAGCGATACAGCCCGGTGCCAATTGCTCATACTCAGCCACGCCTTGTACGTCAATGTCGGTGATCGCCGTCTGCTGATAATCGTGCGCCAACTGTAGCTCGGCTGTCGAGGTACCATACACCTTGCCGTGGACAAACTTGGCCTCAATGAACTGATGGTGTTCGAGCATGGTCAGTGCGGTTGCTTGATCAATAAAATGATAATCAACGCCGTCGCGCTCTGGCTGACCATTATTTGCCCGTGGCTCCCGCGTGGTGTGCGACACGATATCGCGAAATGATGGTGATCGCAATAATTGCCGCTTGATTGTATCCTTGCCCGCACCGGAAATACCGGTCAGCAGCGCAATTTTAGTATCTCGCACCAGCGCTACGGCCGCTTCGGTCGGCTGGTACTCCCTGATGACACGTTCAAGATCTGACATATGAGTATTATACCAGATTATTGACTAAACTTCCGGGAGCAGCTGCGATTTCTTATCTATGCACCATGTCCATCGCCCGAATATGCGGCGGACGATGCGTTAGCTGAGGGCGGCGAGACGGCACAGCGATGTGAGCGCGGGAATGAACGGTGGCTTGTGGGTGGGTCAGCTCCTTTGGCTGCGGTGGTAATTTTGGCTGGGTTGGCAGCTGATGCGGTTGGGATAGCGGGCGCTTGACAGTCGATTGCGTGTCGGTGCGTGGTGTATCAGCACGAGGTGCGGCCGCTGCAGGATTGAGCGGACGAGTCGGGCTCGAAGGCTGAGATGAAAGCGGTGGCTTCGTCAGCGGTGGGTGCGGCGGATGTGATGAGAGTGGCTTGACTGGCTGAGCCTTGACGGAAGAAAGTTTGTTGAGCGGGCGCTTGGCCGGGGCTGGCGCCGAAGCAGTGGGCTTGATCAGTGAAGCACGTGACGGTGAGAGGGCGTGCTTTGGCGGCTGGGGCTTGACGGACGGCTTGGTAAATGATGCGCTTCGCGAGCGCTGGACGCCACGCGGCGGCATGATATCATGAAAGACTGCCGGTTTTTTAGGGTGAGGTTTAGCCGGCGGATTGGAAGCGGGAGTCTTTTGAGGAGCGGCAGAACGCGAGCGAGGTAAATGAGTAGAAGGTTGCGGCGGCACGACGCGAGACGCAGCCGAAGAACGAGCTGACTGCGCGGCTACAGTTTGCCGCTGAATACTATGACGCCGAGCCGGAGCGGAGTGAGGAGAACGTGGCGCGGGTGATGTGGGAGATGCGGCGGGTACTGAAGTAGCCACCGGGCGCTGACGCGACACTGATGCTTCCGCGTCAACATCTGACACCTCGCCCTTACGACGGTTACCGAGCCGAGCTTTCTTGAATAGCTTCATCAACTTCATCAGCGCCACCCCATCCCTTGGGAGATGTCGATACCGAAAATGATTACGGTCAGCTGGTCGATATGACTCTCCTTCCTCTGATTGATTCTGTCACCATTATACCGGTTATGCTCAGTGATTTCAAGCGGCCAACCGCTCAGCCGCTAGAGCAACTCATCCAGCACTGATTGCCAGTCAGGAAACTGCGGAGTACCGAAATGAATGTGCCGGCCAACAAACTCAGCGGCACCCCTGGCCGTCCGATCATCGATCAAAATATCGCCGCGGCTCAACTGTTTGACCGACGAAAAGATAACCTTACGATAGAAAATATTTTCCTGACCATCGCCGCCAAAATACCGTTTCACCCACGCCAGCTTATCACCCAACGCCGTCGGATTTTCCCATGGTGATGACGACAGGATGTATAGATCATACTTTTCCTTCAGCTTATCAACCGCCTCAAGGGCGCCCGGCATCGGATCCATCAATGCAAAAACACCCGGAATATTGTCATACTCACCCGCAAACTTCTCCAGCATCTCAGGCGGAACCTTCGTCAAAGCCGACGTAAAATCCACGAGTACACCGTCCATATCAAGGTAAATAATTGGTTTCTTCATAATCAATCCCTCTTCAACATCACCATAAATGCTTCTGATGGAATGTCAACCTTGCCGAAGCGTTTCATGCGCTTTTTACCGCGGGCTTGTTTGGCGAGGAGTTTCTTCTTACGGCTAACATCGCCGCCATACAGGTAGCCAGTGACGTCCTTGCGGTAAGCGCCAATATTTTCGCGGGCGATAAACCTACCGCCAATTGCTGCCTGCAACGCCACCTCAAAGCTCTGGCGCGGCACCACGTCTTTGAGTTTTTTGACGATTTCGCGACCCAAACCTGGTGCCTCAGAACGATGGCACATCACGCTCAGCGCATCAACCATTTCGCCCGCTACATAAAAATCAACGCGCACCAAATCTTCCGGCTGATAGCCCGCCAGCTCATAGTTAAACGAACCGTAGCCGCTAGTTACCGACTTCAATTGATCATAAAAATCCGTCAGCAAATTGGCCAGCGGTGCCGTAAACGAAATCAGTGCCCGCTCGTCGATGTAACTGAGGTTTTTCTGCCGACCACGCTTGGCGACAATCAGCTGAATCACCGCACCGATATAGTCCTGCGGCACCACAATTTCACCATCAATCCACGGCTCGCGAACCTCCGTAATCTGCGCTGGATCGGGCAGCTCGCTGGCTGACTTGATGTCCAGCTCCTCGCCGTTGGTTAGGCTGACTTGATAATCAGTGCTTGGATTGGTGACGATGAGGTCCAGATTATACTCACGTTCCAGCCGCTCACGAATAATATCCATGTGGAGCAAGCCGAGAAAGCCAATCCGCACACCATAGCCCAACACCGGCGAATTCTCCGGCTCAAACTGCAGCGCCGAATCGCTCAAGCTCAGCTTCTCAATGGCCTCTTTCAGGTCATTATAATCTTCGTTGGACACCGGGAAAAAACCCGCGTAGACGAAGGGCTTAACTTCTTTGTAGCCGGGGAGGGGCTGGACGGTGATTTTTTCAGTCATAACTGCCTACTATTATATCAGTTGAGCGTTTACCTACTCAACTGATCGCGTCAACGAATTGGTCCATGTGGAGGTGTGACTATTCCTGCCCGTATAGCCCTGACATATTTGCCCAAGCTGCCCGGCATGTCACACCAAAATTCATCGTCATATCGCTTCGACAAAACATTTGCCAAACACTTATCCTGATAGTGCTCGATTTGCCCGTATAGCTCACACAGTCGCCAGATGATAAGCTGGTCGCTGTAGTTTGTTAAGCCTACATACTTTAGATTGTTAAACTGACCAGCTAGCTGACACATAATCTTAATGTTAGTATCTTCTGTAGTCAGCAAGTCGCTTACGAACTCATTTATATCAAACTTTCCTAACGGCGGTTTAACTAGGCTTATAAACTCAATAAATCCTGGTAGACACTTCTTCTCCCTCGCCTCTTCCGCCAACTTACTAAAATCTGCTTCGACACCCCAGTACAATTCTTCTTTCTCCATAGAGTCACCGGCAACCAGCCTACCATCTCCAAATATCTCATCAAACTCACCACCCATCTCCTTGACTAATGGCTCCGCAAAACGCTTGTATTCACGGAATAGTTCGACACCCTTCCCGTCTTTTATCAAACCATTGATGACATCCATGCAGCTGCTATCAGCACCATATCCGTAGAGGTTACGATAAATATCTAGTCGATCTATGCCATAGTGCTTTTGATAGCGTTTGTCTCGTGTAAAAAAGATACCCCTATCATAGAAAAATACTTTAAGCTTCTCCGCCTGATCAATATAGCGATCAAGAATCAGTTCACCTAGTTTGTCGATGTCTAAGCCCCTTTGATCAACTATAGTTTTCACGTCTTCCACAAAATTACGCTCACCCCGCACAGATTGCAGAGTAGCGATACCACCGTTCTTCCAAAAATAGCTTTCGCCAACACTACTATCAGCCCCAAACCACAGCATCATGATGTCCCTCAGGGACAGGTCCTCCCCCTTTTGCTGCTTGGTACAAATCTCATCAATCTTTTCGATCGTATGTATGGTCTCCAATTTATCCTGACCATTAGATAATTCACCGATTCTCTCATGCAGTGCATCTGTCATACACGACTCAACTCGACAGTCATCGCCATCAATCCCCAAAATCATTTTTATATCACCACCTTCACCCAGACACATCATGATACGAGGAATATTGTATCTACCGGTTGTGAATACAAGTATCTTAGTGATATTTCTATGGCCAAAGGAATCATAACTTGATAGTGCAACCTTATACAAAAAGTCATAAATGGAGTCTGAGCCGCCGGAGAACCAGCCGGTACATTGGCCCTCGAGTAATGTCTGCAGCTCCTCAGCTGTACTTTTTTGGGGCGTGGAAGAATCCTTATACTTACAAATTATTTCATGCCACTCCCCTTGAGTCTCTCGACGTCGCTCTTGCCCTAGGCCTGTTCGGATCGCTACCTCCCTGCCATACAGCTCACCAAACTTAGCCGCCTCCAGTTCATCGGGCCTATATTTCCACAAAGTTTCATATACCGCCTCAAGTGCCGCAGGATTTACTTCTGGCAAAAGTCTCTTGCTACCAGTTCGGCGAACACCAAATGTTTTGGTTTGCGGATCAAACTCTCCTAGTTCTGGACAGGCATCGATCACATAGGACGAAAACCAGTCAGGATATCTGCCGGCCTCCAGCGCTGCTTTCCATTCACCTAGACGCCCAAGCTGTGCCTTATGAAAGTTACCAACCAGCTTAATCTGCGTATCATGATTGTACCAAGCTTCGTCAAGGCCGAATCGTTCACTCCAACGAGGCGACGAAGATGATAACTGACGTAGCTCCTCTTCACTAGGCAAACTGTTAACGATCTTACT
Organism: Candidatus Saccharibacteria bacterium oral taxon 488; assembly: GCA_046846435.1. Lineage (GTDB taxonomy): Bacteria > Patescibacteriota > Saccharimonadia > Saccharimonadales > Saccharimonadaceae > Nanosynbacter. The sequence continues at coordinate 726,767 of CP128407.1, forward strand.
TTCAGCCACCGGTATCGACATAATATATGAACGATACGGATACCTGTCCGAATCAGCATACCAGTTAGGCTTGGTGGTACTTTGCTGAGGCGGCAGTGGCGATTCTTCCTCCTCTGTATCCGTTGCTCTGCCCAGGACGTACCGGGTTAGTAGCCTCAGCTTCGCTGTACCGTCAGCCGGGTTTTTTGAACCGTATACATCCCCCAGGCGGCTATACCTCTTGACCAGTATCCCCAGGTTGCCATCCCGCCATTCACTACCTAGCCTAGTAAAGGCATCACTTACCAGTAACTGCTTCAGCTCCTCTGGAATAGCATACTTAGTCATGACGTCAAAAACTGCAAATATTCTATCACTTCGTTCCTGAGACTTCCAGCCCTCCTTTGGATCTTCGTACTCATTCAAAGATATACGGAGAGCTTCCGCCATTTGGCTGGCTACATCAAACGTGCCTGGCGCTTCTTTTCGAAGTTTCGCTACAACCTGACCCATCTTGTCAGCGGAAACATAGTCTTTGCGAAGCTCACCTTCTAGGGTCGGATCAAGAGCGGGTCTGTCAGGTGTCTCCCGATATTTATCAATCATCATTGATCACGATTATACTACTTTTTAATAATTTGTCAATTATATTATGCTAGCAGGTTGCACCCTGGCGAATTTCCTTAAGCGTCTCAGCAAGCTTTGCCTGTTGCTCAGGGCTGTAGAAATAGCCTAACGCTTTACTCATACCACCGCCTTTCCCCTTAGCACGGTATCGTGACGGCTGTCCAAAATTGGGGTCGTTCCTTATTAAACTATCAACTATCCTATCAAATAGAGGGGCACTACAATGTAGCTCACGCATGATCTCTTTTTTTACTCGATACCCTTCAGGGGCCAACTTCGTATAGCCTTCACTTCTGAGATACTTACCTAACTCATCAACTTGCTCCGGTGACAAGCCTTCACGAATTCTCACCTGACCACTTTCAGCGACAAATCTATAGATTTCAGGCCGTAGGTTCAGCAAGTCCATGGCATCTCTCACCAATTTCAAACCCACCCCAAGGCGCTTTGTTGCCGTACTTATCATGGCATATCCCTCTGGTGGTGGAGGCGCAAATAACCCATTCTCCTGTGCTTTTCTCATAATCATTGCCTGCTGCTCCGGACTATAAAACTCGTGCACCTGACCAGAACGACACTTTATACCATCAGATAGGACACCAGCTTTTTTAAGTTCTCTTGCTATCCTTATCAGTGCCATCACCGTCACATCTACAGTTTTAGCGAGAGCAGTGATTGTCAAATACCCCTCTGGCGGCGGCTGTGTAAACAACCCCCTCTCCTCAAGCCTTTTTCGTATTACTTCAACCTGCTCTTCAGTAAAAATTGATTGCTCTTCTCCATACCAATCTCGCTTAACTACATATCCCAACAAACCCTCCTGATTCAATTCAGCGATGTGTCTTACAACGGTGCGATACGCCACTCCAAACTTAGCTGCCAATTGATTGGCATTCATCGTCCCCTCTTCATTCGCCTGAGGGGGATTTAGATAATTACCCCCGCGCCGGGTATCCACCCCAGCTGATTGCTGAATATCGTTTGCTAACGCTGCCACCAGATGCGGCACAAACTGCTGATCGCAGCGCACCGATACGCCACAGCCTGGATATTGCTCCATCACCCCCGCAAGCTGCGTTTTCGTACAGGTAGCCAGCTTTGCCCGCTCTTCTTCTGGCAGCCGCGTTGTATCAAATACAAAGGTACCATTGCCGTAGGCGTCACAAATTAGCACCGTCCGCTCGAGTGATGGGATAGTTACCTCATGGTATGGCTCCTGGCGCATCATCGTCTCTACTGACCCGCGACGAATCTGTAATGCTTCGCTGCTCAGCTCAATACCAAATTTATTCGCCAATATGAACAGCAGTATTTTCAGCCGTGGTTGGCGAGTAATCCACTCACGGTGGGGCGCCTCGGACGCACTGGTGGTAGGACCGGGCCGATCATCAGGTGGCACAAAGACATGGTCAGTCGATTCAATCTGGCCAATAACCGTATCAATAGCTATGAGCTGCTCCGCTTTGTCAGCAATATGGCCAAGTAGCTCGCCGATTTTCTCCATACCGTAGTAAGCAAACGCCGCATCCTCCCTTTCAGCAGAATTGTCTAGCCAAATCGTCGGCTGGTGCTCGTATGCCTGCACCGTCTCATTAACCAGCTGAATCAATTGACTCAACGCATCATCGGCGTAGGTATCAATATTTTCGACCGTCAACGGTTGATTAATAATTTCCTCTACACTGCTTGCAAAGTCCTTGCCATGATCAATACTACCGAGTCGCTCCATGTACGATATTATAGCATCTTATACTATTATTGTAAATAGTGGGCCCTCTCAATCACAAATAACCACCTTAACCCAGCCACATATTCTTTACTGAATCCCATAATGGCACACTCATGTCTTTATCAAATTGAAAATTTAGTTCTCATTAGTGGATTATCGGGTCGGCAAGGGCGCTCAATCCTCTATAATAATGTCTTTTAATAGGTCGGTTTAGAATAAGCCTGCTGTTCGCCATAGCCGATGCGTAGCAAAATAGTCGGATATTCTCCGGCCAGACCCAGTGTCTTTGCCATTTCTGCGGCAATTTCTGGCTGCTCATTTGGCTGGTTCAGATAGGCATGAGCGATCCCAAGCTCCGTGGCAGTCAGCAAGAAACGCTGCAGCGTCCGACCCAAACTCACCCATTCGCACCGACTATTTTCTCTCGTCGTAAAAAGAACCAGATGAGAAGCCGATGCTATCTTTTCGCGATCGGCCTTATTCTGCGTCTTAGCATTGATAGCCATCGACATGATCGGCTCAGCCATCCAACGCGGCACATTAGGTGCGCCAAACACGGCATAGCTCAGCCCATCAAGTGTCTGATCTTGATGCTTTTTGTTAAATCGCATCCAGCTTTTCAGCTCAGCCTTAAATGCCTCATTTTGCATTTGATACGTATTCCCCTGAAGAACGTATTGTTCAATATCATTAAACTGTTTGGTTTGACGCGCGTAATAATGAACCGAGATGCCCTTTTCACTGCGGATAGATTGTAATTTCTTTAGCGCGTCTGGGTAATTCCCTCATCTCCGTCGCACAGCCCCAGCTCACAAACAACTCTCTATCGTGAGGATCGACCACCGGCAATCTTCTGTCGAAATCAGGGTGAATTTCTACTGCCGACTCGCTCTGACGAAAGCGCCACGGCTGAGTATTGTGGCCTGATGGCGCTTTGACAGCCTCAGAAACCAAAAACTCAAAGTTAGCTGGTGATATATTGTTACTGCGAGACACTCTTGCCATAATTCTACCCAATACGCAAGCCTTTCTATCTCGTTAGCTACTTATTGTAATAAAGTATACTGTAAGGTCAATCAATATTGCCGAGTCAAGCTTTCAGCCATTCTTCTTGAAATCATTGTAATCTTCGTTAGATGCCAGGAAAAAGCCTGACTATCCTACTTACACCATTCTAACCGCCTGAGTCCTGACCTTAGGCGGGCGAGAGTGTTCTATGTATTGCCAGACAGATATCGCAGGCTAGATTGGTCTATATTACCAACTCGTATGCATGTTCCTATACGAGACTATCTAGCCCCTGGCCAAGTTTGATACTGTAGGGATAAGCTGGATCAAAAACTTCTGCGCATTCAAAATCGATCGGCCGCATTGATGCAATGCGATATTGCCCATTATCGTCCCTGCTATACTCAATGATAAAATCTTTCAAACGCCATGGTTTATCAATCCCTGTATCGCGCCGTACGGTCTCAGCGATGTCTTGTATGCGCGAAAGAGCGTCAGTCATCAGCTCTCGCTGATTTGACTCCGGCACAGCATTGTCTGCAAAGAAATTGCGTACCGTTCGCCCGCTCTCGCCATTTATCTTCTCCATCACAACAAAACCTTGTTGCCCGTTCGTAAAGACCCGAGCAATTGGCTTTGGCGCGTCAACGCCAAGCTTGCGCAGCAACAAAAGCGCCTCGAACTCATCGACTGGCCCCCGACGCTTTGCCTCCACGACATTCTTCACAATCACCTCGGTATCGCCAGCAAGCGATAGCCCAAAAACTGCCTCACCAGGATACGGATCGTTTGGGTTCGCTATTTTGAGTGATGTCGCCGACTGCAGTAGTTCGGTGCCAATATCAGGACTTGAGAACAGTTCGGATAACTGGCCTTTTACTGCCTCACTATAACTACTGTCGATCCTCATTTCTCGCTGATTTTCCAGGCTTCTCACTTCGTAACCCAAGTTAACCGGCTCCGTGTTTTTTAGCTCGCGAGTATAGTAATGCCGGTGCAGAGCTAGCTGTGTCATACGAAAAGCCAGACGTTCACTGGGGCTAGTCGGTCGACTATACGGTTCCAACCGGCCATCTTCAGTGCGATACAAACCCCCTGCTGACTCTTCGTCCTTGACATTGTATTCTATAGTATCTACTATATTATTTCTTTCCAGCTTGTCACCTTTCAGACCCAGCACCGTTCTTGGTCGGTCTCTCGCACTAAGCAGTCTAATTCGGCTATCATAATCATAGTCTGACCCTGGCACCCCTAGCACGCTCATGATATCGTCAGGAATCGTTCCTGTAAATCCAGTGTCATAGTAATGGGCGGCGTCTGGGTGCTGGATATGAGAACGCAGGTACTCGCCTTTTACTTCGTCGTTAAAGTTATTGCAAAACTTTCGCGGATACACAAGGTAGGTAGGAAACTCTATGAGCGACCCGCCTGTCGCACGGCTACTCATACCGAGTTTGCGGCGGCGGGCGTAGAGTTGAGCACGGCGCCCCACGTACGCATAGACACCGTCACGACCGAGGAATACTTCTTCAAATTCTCTCTCGCCTATCCGCTTAGTGTCCCACTCGGCAAACAGTCTATCGTAGTAGCCAGTATCAACTTCAAGTACCTGATTGAATATTTTAGCCGCTCTTTCCAGGGTTTCAGATATATCAACCTCTCCCATCTCGGCTATATAGTCTGCCACCAGCCTGCGGTAGGTCGGCCAGGCATCACCCGTCTTGTCTCCTCGCCCACCGAATAACTCTTGAGCATACCGGTCTCCGTACCGCGACGCTATATCCTTCTGTAGTTTATCGTAGGCCTGTTTAATAGTCTCTCTCAATCTCCTATCATCTTCGGTTTTGGGAAGTCGCAAACGTCGATCGGCCTGAACCGCTCTTTTGTGAAATTCCGTCCCCGGTCGAGATGATGTCACATGCTCTATGTCACCCGCCTCGTCTGCGTATGGATGATATTTCACTATACCGCGCAGCTCTGGCTTGAGTTCGGCAATATATGCACGTAACCTAGACGCCTCTTCTGCACCAATAAGCCCCTCCAGGTCAAGCTGAGTAACTTTTTGCGCAGTCGAGTAGTGGTTTGCACATGCCCACAATACAGTACTCCGTGCGACTGTGTCCATACCGTAGTATGATAAATGACCAAGGACGGCATCTGCTAGATCGTCGCTTAATTTTATCTTATCTATACAGCTAAGGACTATTTCTGGGGCAGCTTCACCAAAGACATATACGCATTGCAGTACCTGTAATTCATAGCCGGCATCAATGAGTTCGTAGGCGATACTAGCATCAAGGCCGGTGAAGTTCTTGAGGTAGCCAGCAACTACATCACCGTGGCCGGTATTGATGATTTTGTGGGCAATTTCATTGTGATCGAGACCAGTAAAGTTCTTGAGGTAGTAGGTGACTGTCCCACAATTACCAGCGTCGATGAGTTTGTGGGCAATTTCATTGTGATCAAGGCCGGTGAAGTTCTTGAGGTAGTAGGCAACTGTCCCACCCTCACAGGCATCGATGAGTTTGTGGGCAATACTAGCATCAAGGCCGGTAAAGTCTGTGAGGACGTGGGCGATTACCCAACTATAGCCAGCGTCGATGAGTTTGTGGGCAATTTCATTGTGATCAAGGCCGGTGAAGTTCTTGAGGTAGCGGCCGACTCTCCCACCACAACCAGCATCAATGAGTTCGTAGGCGATACTAGCATCAAGGCCGGTAAAGCTATCGAGGTTGCGGGCAACTGCCCGACCATGGCCGGCATTGATGAGTTTGTGGATGTCATGGTTCGTCAATTGATGGTTAGAATTCTCGCTTACCAGAGTCTCAAGCAACTCATCAACAGTGTATGTATCTTCTACCGCCTGCTTAAACCCTCTCTCACCATCTCGCGCAACATGACCAACAAGAGAATTCTCGACACAAGAAAGACCTTCGTGATTCTCTGCCCGACCCGCAGAGTCCCCTGTCAAGTCTTCAGAGTCCAGTGAACCTTCGGTTATGTGTTCAGAATCATCTACTCTTATAATTTTTCCTGTTTCGTGACCGTTCATTTTTTCCTTTTACCTATTGATGATTATGGTCTATATTGTAATATGTAGACACTGAACGCCGCAAGTATTCTATTCTAAAGTGTCTTACTCGCAGGATTAGGTTTGCAGCTCAGAGAGGACTGTTCCGCCATATTTAGCATGGCGTATCTAACGACTATGGTCATGGTGGATCGGCTGAGGGGATCGGGTCTTGACATGGTTTTTCAACCAGCTTGATTTAGCAAAATACTTGGTTTACTCCCACTGCCGCGTGCTATTTATCTCGTGCTTCTCAAAGTAAACTTCCGCCAAATTAACATCAAACCGATTCGCCAGCTCCATCAAATAATTCAGTACATCCGCAAATTCCTCGCGCAGATTATCGTGACTAGCGGGCCTTTTTTCTCCCTTAAATCCCGTCTCTTTGCGAATCGCTTTCGCCAGCTCGCCAACCTCCTCAGTAAACAATAAGAATACTTCGGTAACAGAATTTTTATCCCATCCCTTTTCTTTACACGTTTGATCAAGGTGTTTTTGTAATTCAGTTAAGCTGATTGTTTGTGGATTCATACTTCTCCTCTATTTATCTCGTTATCGACGCGAATGGCTTGCGTTTATAATTCAACATCCGGCAAGTCTTTCAGCTTCTTGCCCTCAAAACAAAAATATGCTGCGCCCTGGTAGGCACCGCTGTTGTTGACTTGATTTTTATCCTCAAATATTTTTCGCACCAGCGGCGACAAAAACCACCTCTGCCCGCCATATTCAACTTCGCGCTCGCCAACAATTTTTGCTACAATTGTTTTATCTTTGAGAAAGACAACCTCATCGCCATTTTTGAGGCCTTTTCGATAAAAGCTAAACTTTTGATTGCTGTTCTTGGCTTTGGTAATTTTATCAAATTCCGCTTCTTTATTTTTCTGCTCCGGAAAGACCACCTCGCCCTCAAACGATAGCAACAGCTGCCGTACCAAATCATAATCAAGCGCAAAAAGCTCGCTACTACCGACTCGATGCTTGGCAAATATTTCGTGCAATAGCGTTTCTTTTTCGGAATAATCAGCCACCTCGATCGCAAACAACCGCTTCAAACCAACCACATTGTAGTAGCCATTCGCCTCGAGAAAGCGCATCCGCTCTGGGTACTGCTTGGTTTGTGTCTTGCCGATTTTGATAAGGCCCGACACTGCGGTGGTCATGGCGTAGATGATGCCTTTGCTCATTATAATTCCTCCTTATAACTAATATTCTACACTACTTTCACAGAACCTAGCTTGTTGAAGAATCCCTATTTATAACCCGAGAAGCCTCCAGCCGGTCTCTCAATCGAAAGTATTGGCTGGCAGACACCTCTGTACCGGGTCGTCTGAAGTATTAACCACAGTTTACTCTGCATTTTCTCAACGTAACGGTATCAGCTACCCGTGCCTCACGAGTGGTGTTGAGGTTGGTAATAATGTAGCCGGGTAGCAGCGTTTCCTTTCCGGAATATTCAGTCGCCCCAATCGCTCCATACATAATGTTGTAGCATTTTATTCTATTTTATAAATAATGGCAACTCATTCTTAACTCACTACGCCTTCGGCAAAAAACCGCGCGCCACGAGCGCCTGCCAAGCCATGTCCGCCGAGAGAGATGATGGCTGAGGCGTTGAAAATCCCTTAGCAGGATAGGTCTTTATCCGCTCGTAATCACCCAGCATCAATGTCAGCATCATAGCGGCACTCCCATAGGTTGCCTCGTATAAGCGATAATATGCCTCTAATGTTGTCGGCTGACTCGTTACATACAGTCGCGGCCGCGGATACGGCTACTGAGCCTCGGCAGTTGCCAAAAATCGACGCGTCATATATGGTTTATGAACCAAGATAATGTCCTTACTCTGAATCATCATCTCTGCCAGCAGCCGAGCCGAACGGGTGATATTTTCACCGGTGTTGGCGGCTTGATGCTCAAACAGAATTGCCGAGTTCGGCACCGCCAAACGTTGGAGCTGTCGCCCCAGCAGCGTTGCTTCGGTTTCTGTTGCCCCATGGTAGGGATTAGCAAATCCTGACACCACAATCCATGGACTAACGCCCGCATGATATAGCTCGGCCGCTCGCTCGGCGCTATCGATCATAGCTCCCGCGCCACCGATCACGATAGCATCCGCCCGCACCGGTAGCCGACTCTCAACGTAAAGATACTCCCACAATACCTGGAGGTGATGCCAGTCTTGATCGGTGAGGGTTAGCTGGCTACGCGGCATGTATACGCTCTCGAGACTTTTTCAGTGTCACTGTATCGCCCACCCGCACTTCACAGTTGATGACGATGTGGCCAATTTCACCGGTGTCCAGCGATGGGCTAGGATCATACCCTGACTGAGATTGATTATGACACCGCTGCCAAAACTCCGGTACCACAAACGCGACCGACGACGCTGCGAAAGCAACTGCCAAATGCGTGTTGTATTCTCTGAAGAAGGATGTCATTCATTCAGTATAGCATCTTACAAAGATGGAGTGACATCCACAGGGTTACTTACGTTTCAACTTCCTTACGAGATATCCACACGACCATCATGATAGACCAGCCAAATAACGCCACCTCCGACACCACCGTCAACGGCACCGAAACCTCACCCGCATAGTATGTGCCGACGACCTTTAGTAGTGCAACACACGCGCTCGTTAGGATAATCAGCCGAGATTTCGTAATAATTGCTACCGCAACAACACATGCAGCTAATGCCAACGCCATCCAATGCAGTCCTGCAAACAGCTGGCTCGCGGATAGTACATTTGTCTCTGAAATAATCGGTAATCCATTTACCGGATAAACGAGACGGCCGAGCGCCATCATCGCGTAAAATGCGCCAATTGTCGCGATAACGCCTAAAGCAAGCAAGACGCTCGCGCCCACAGGATGTCGCTCCCTAAACTTACCGTACAGCACTACAACGATCGCTAACAATATTGATGCCCCACATGCCAGTATTTCATCCGCCAACTGAAGAAGAGTCTGATGCTGTTGCACCCACGCCATCACACCTGAAGCATCTACTGAAGGTATCGGCAGTGACATTGCGATACTAACGCTAGCTGCGGCAAGTAAACCAAAACCCATCAGCCATACAATGCTACCAATATACGAAATACGTCGACTACTTTGATTTACCACCATCTCACTCTTTCGTCATATATTTCTTCAATGTCACCGTATCACCCACCCGCGCTTCACGCGTGGTTTTGAGGTTGGTGACGATGTAGCCAATTTCACCGGTATCCAGCGACGGGTCGGCAATCATGCCGGGACTGAGATGACCAACTTCCAGCGCCAGCCCATTAGCACCGGTCGCCATCATGTGAATCGCTTCGCCTTTTTTAATCTGGCCGTCAACCACTCGCACGTACAAAATCACACCGCGATAATCATCATAATAACTATCAAAAATTAGCGCTCGCGTCGGGTCGTCCGGCTGGCCTTTTGGTGCTGGAATTCGCTCAACAATCGCCTCCAAAACCTGATCAACATTCTGTCCAGTTTTAGCGGAAATATGAATTATGTTGCTCTCATCGCAGCCCAGCAAATTGATCACCTGCTTGGACACCCGCGGTACATCGGCAGCCGGCAAATCAACTTTGTTGAGCACTGGGATGATCGTGAGGTCTTGCTCCATCGCCAAGTACACATTCGCCAGCGTCTGCGCCTGGATCCCCTGACTGGCATCGACCACCAACACCGCGCCCTCGCAGGCTTGCAACGAGCGACTAACTTCGTAACTAAAATCGACGTGACCGGGTGTATCGATGAGATTGAGGTCGTAGACAGTTGACTGCTCCAGCCCATTCACGCCAACATCTGCACAAGCCCGAGAATTAGGCTGCGCTAAGCGGGTGGCAGTCGATGGGGTAGCGCCCGCTTCTGAAGAAATCTCTGATTTTTCAGAAGAAGGGGCAGATCGACTGACAGGACCTGCGTCTAGCGACCGACGTGAAGACTCTGCAAGAGTCTTCGACGATGGGAGCGGTGATGCGCCACTCGCTTCCACCTCCTGATATTCATACTTCATCCGCACCGGCGCCAGCTTAATCGTGATGCCCTTTTCACGCTCCAAATCCATGCTATCCAGCAACTGCGACTTCATCTCGCGCTTCTCCACCGTCCCCGTCATCTCCATCATCCGATCAGCCAGCGTCGATTTGCCATGATCAATGTGAGCGATGATGCAAAAATTACGAATACTAGTCAGTGGTTTCATCAGCGCCTCAACTTGCTCATATCAAATCGCGAAAATAGCAGACGTTTAATTCGCACCAAAACCGGGTCAATCTCTGGCAGCTTTAGCCACTTGGACAGCGCACCGTACACAACAAAATTGAAAATCGTAATCGCCCCAAACTTGGGTAGCGCCCCCAAAAAGCTGTCGTCCGACGCCTGAAATGGAATTACCAACACGCTGACGTAGCACGCCACCGCTAGCGGTACTGCGGCTAACGCCATCTTGGCGACCGCTTTGACAAACGTCGCATCAAACAGCTGCGGCATGCGCCGACCTAAAATGACGCACAAAATCACCACCTCGACAAAGGCCACGACCGACTGCGCCCATGCCAGGCCGTACGGACCAAGTTTCACGTAGTAGCCAAGTATCACCGCTAGCGCCACATTCAGCACAATCGCAAAAATCGACACATACATCGGCGTCTTGGTGTCCTGCTGCGCATAAAATCCGCGCGCCACCATGTGGTATACCGTCCTGAATAAAATCGCCATTACCAAACAGCCGAGAATGTTCGCCATGACCGGATCGCCATTATTATTGATAAAGTGCACTATGTAGCCGCGCGCGAAAAATGTCACCACACAGATCGGGATAATCATCCAGATTACCGTCCTGAGAAATGACCGCAAGTCTCTGCGAAATAAATCCGGCCGCTCTGAGGCGAGGCGTTCAGTTAGCTGCGGAAAGGCAGCGTTGGAAATAGCGACGCCAATGAGGTTGATCGGCATCATGTGTAGCGTCAACGCTTGATTATAGCGACGGATGACACCGTCCCCCATCCGCGACGCCAAGTTGACTTCGGCCAGGCTAACCACATAATCCATCCCCTGATCAATCGAGCGCGCCGGCAGCAGCGACAAAACTTTACGAAAGCCGTGGTTGCGCCAATAAATCTTGAAATCATAATCAAAACCGAGGCCGATCAATCCAACCGCGCTGACAATGAGCTGCAGCACCGACCCGAGCACCACGCCGAGCGCCACGCCCATAATGCCGCCATCAAAGATCTGCCAGCCGAACAGGTTGATGCCATTGGTAAACCACAACGTACCGATGATAATCCCGACATTGTACAGCATCGGCGCCAGCGCATAGAAGGTGAAGCGACCGACCGCTTGCTGGATGCTGGCGATCACCGCCGCCACCGCAAAGATCAGCGGATTTACCGCGATCACTCGCATCATACTGACTGCCAATGCGTGACCTGCCTCGCTCAGGCCCGGTGCGATCAGATATTTCATCAGTGGATCAGCAAAGACAATGATCAAAATACTGGTCACCAGCGTCACCAATGCCATCAAATTGATCATACTCGAGCTAATTTGCCAGGCTGACTGCTTGTTGCCCTTGATCCACCGCTCGTTAAATACCGGGATGAAGGTAACGCTCAGCGCCCCCGACACCAGAATCGCAAACATAAAATCCGGCACCATGAACGCCGCCGTATAGGCGTCCAGCCCGACTGGATAGCCAGCCAAGTGAGCCTTCTCGTTGGGAAAATACGCCGCGTTCAAAAAGCGATCGCGCAGCAGTCCCAGCAAGCTCGACAGCAACATCGAGCTCGCTAAAATCGTGGCGGCTAACTTGACTGTCAGCCGCTGATTAATCTTGTTGACAACATTACGAACGCGCCCCATAACAGTTTACGTGTGCAATTTTGCTTCCTTTGGCAGTTTCGTCCCCGAAAGAATCTCATCCACCGCCGCTTCCTCCAAGGTTTCGTCTTTGAGCAGTGCCTCAGCCAATTTATCGAGGAACGGACGATTGGCTTTAAGCACCAGCATCGCTCGTTGTTTGGCCTCGGTGATCAGCGCCGCCACCTCTTTATCGATCACTTTAGCAGTCTCATCCGAGTACGGCCGTTCGCGAGTCATCTTGTCAAACATCAGCCCGCCGTTGTCTTCGTGGAACACTTGGTCGCGCAAGCTCTGACCCATACCCTGCTCAATCACCATATCGCGGGCAATCTCGGTGGCTTTACGCAGGTCCGAGCCAGCGCCAGTAGTAATGCCGTCATCGCCGTAAATAATCTGTTCAGCGATTCGGCCGCCCATCGCCCGAGCCAAGATATCCTTGAACTCATAGACATTGGTGTAGCTCTTATCCTCTGGCGGCAAGAACCATGTCACACCGCCGGTGCCGCCGCGCGGAATGATCGTCACCTTGTGAACCGGATCAGAATCTGGCAAGACGTGGCCGACGATGGCGTGGCCCGCCTCGTGATACGCCGTCAGCTCTTTCTCATGGTCGTTCATCACCTTAGCCTTGCGCTCCGGTCCGATCGCTACCCGCTCAAATGCCTCGGTTAATTCATCGTTGGTAATCTTCTTTTTGTTGCGGCGCGCGGCGATGATCGCTGCTTCGTTGGCGATATTGGCAAGGTCGGCTCCGCTTGAGCCAGCCGTCTTGGCGGCCAATTTATCGAGATCGACCGTCTCGTCAGTTGGCTTTTTCTTGAAATGAACTTTCAGAATCGCCTGGCGATCTTTGCGCTCCGGCAGAGTAATCGTCACTCGCCGATCAAATCGACCTGGTCGCAATAAAGCAGGATCCAGCACGTCCGCCCGGTTAGTCGCCGCCAGCACAATCACATTGGTATCGCCGTCAAAGCCATCCATTTCCACCAAAATCTGGTTCAAGGTTTGCTCGCGCTCGTCATGGCCACCGCCCATACCCGAGCCGCGCTTGCGGCCCACCGCGTCAATCTCGTCGATGAAAATGATGCACGGCGCATTTTTCTTAGCCTTCGAAAAGAGGTCGCGCACCCGGCTAGCACCAACACCGACAAACATCTCGACAAACTCCGAGCCAGAAATTGAGAAGAACGGCACGCCCGCCTCGCCAGCCACCGCCCGGGCCAGCATGGTTTTACCAGTACCCGGATTACCGACCAGCAGCACGCCCTTTGGAATCTTAGCACCTAGCTCCTTGTACTTCTTTGGATGCTTTAAGAAATCGACAACCTCTTGCAAATCCTGCTTGGCATTGTCATTACCAGCAATATCCTCAAACAGCACCTTTTCTTTGTCCTCGCCGTACAGCCGCGCCTTGCTCTTACCGAAGCCCATCGCTTGGTTATTCTGCCCTTGGGCCTGGCGCATCATGAACATGAAGAATATCACGATAATCACCACCGGCACGATCATTACTGTCAGGTTCCACAGCACCTCACCGGTTTGCGATGGCGGCAGAACGTTAATCTCAACCTTGGCGTCCTTGTTCAAGCCTTGCTCGTAAATCGTACTGCCGGATTCCTTGACTGATTTCTCGGTCGGCTGTTTTTGACCTTTGGGGGTAACTTTCAGGTCATTGCCCTGGATGTCGATCTTGGCAATTTCCCCGGCATTTGCCCGGCGCACTACGTCGGTCAATGCCACATTCTTCAAGTTGCTATTTGGCGACAGCGCTGCATACGCTGCCAGTCCAAGAAAAATAACGATTGCCCAAAACAGTCCCAGCCGAGCAACCTGCCCGACCCCTTTCTTAGTATTCTTTGGCGTCTTTCCTGCCATACGTCACATAATCCTTTCTCTTTCGTCCTAGCGAGTCACTCGTTTTATTGTAACACTTTTTACGGATAATTTCACCCGCACGTGGGCGGCCGGCTGCCACACGGTTCCTGCTCGGCCAATTTTGATAGCGATCAGCAGTCGATCCAGCTGTGCTGAAAGTAGCGATACGCCAGTCAGTCGCTGCACTTCTCGGTGGAGTAGCTCGCGCGCCGGCTCAATTGGGATATGCGCCCAAAAATAACGGCTGCTGAGGTGTGGCGATAACCGCAATGTCTCTTTGTCAATCTCTCGGCGTAGCCGCCATTGCTGACGCCATAACCGACCAAGCGCCGCCCGCTGCTGATCAGTCAATTTCATATGAAGCTGCCGACGCAGCTGATTGCGCAGATAGGCGCTCGATTGATTCGTCGCGTCCTCTACCCACTCCAGCCGATGGCGCAGTGCATAATCATATATGTCTTGCTTCGTCCATTCCAATAGCGGCCGCTCAATCCGCTGATCGCCCATGGCGGCCAAGCCCCGCCAGCGCGTACCACGCCGCAGATTGAGTGCTATCGTCTCAATCACGTCATCCTGGTGATGGGCCGTCGTCACCCGCCCACCCCAGCGTGCCGCCGCATCAAAGAGAAATTGATACCGCCGCTGACGCGCCACATCTTCGCTGGCTGCCGGCCCCAATTCCTCACGCCTGGTAACATATGGCACATTATACCGGCGCGCTAGCCCCGCCACGAACCGCGCATCAGCCGCCGATTCTGCCCGAATGCCATGATCAAAGTGAGCCACCACCACCTCGTCCTGCCCATGCCGCAATACGCTGTCGAGGAGCACCACGCTGTCCACTCCACCCGATACCGCAATCAGTCGTCTCATGAGGATATTATGACACAGCCTATAGTCTATTGTATAATATTGAATTATATGATATTATATGCTCATGTCTATACAACCCGATAGTCATGACTACAAGCTTGAACATATAAATAACTCCGAGCTTGATAATGCGCTTGGAAGGTTTGCGCTGTACACACTTTTTAGCAGTGCTTATGGTGACAGCTACCGTGGAAATGATGCGCTCGACAAAAAGATCGCCGAAGCAGATGGAGCATTCCTTTTAACTCATATGAAACAGATTGGTGCCGGGTGTCTCGTTGGGGGGGGCAGGATTACAACGATTGGTACTTCTGCTGAGAAAGATTTTTCAGATCGACGCTTTCACCGCATGGTAACCCTGTTAAGTAAACTAAGGGAAGAGTCTGAGGCTCGTTGGATGTCAATAGGGCTCGAGTACGATAAAATGCAAGCTGCTGCCAAACAAAGTGGTATGTACCCAATCGAATCTGGTCATGCAGCCATATCGCTTCTAGAAGAAATTGGAGAAGTCGATAAATATAGGGTAACAAGTGGCGGCAATCAGCCTGTTGTCATGACAAAAATAAGTAATGGCTATCAACAAAATATGTGGCAATGGTAAAATATTTTTATGGATAAAAAGAACGAGACAACCATCCTCTGCTTTGGTGATTCCAACACCTTTGGGCAGCGGCCCGATATGAACGCGCGATATGACGAGTCAGTGCGCTGGCCGCGGCGGCTGGGGGTGCTACTAGCGGACGAGGCACGCCAATATTATGTCATCGAGGAGGGGCTAGGCGGTCGGCGGACTGACCTTGATCATCCTGACCCAGCCAAGCCGTCGAGAAATGGCTGGACGTATTTTCCGCCGTGCCTGGCCAGTCATCAGCCCGACATCGCCATCATCATACTGGGAACAAATGATGCCCAGCTCTGCCACCAGCGACCAGTTGAGGCGATCGTGACGGCACTGGCGCACTACGTCACGTATTGTCACGAATCAGACGTCACACCGCTACTTGTTGCACCACTCATCCCAGACCCTGCTGGCCTGTTCAACGAGGCAATCGTACCGCGATCGGCATGGCACTTTGATGATACAGCCGTGGCGACACTAACTGCACTGCCTGAAAAAATTCGAACCTATGCTACTAAATATAATGTTGCGTTTTTCGACGCCAACACATATGCCAAGGCCGGTGTAGACGGACTGCACTGGACAGCAGCGGGTCACGAGCGATTTGCCCGAGCAATCGCCCAGATGATACGTGAGATAGCGTAGAATACTCAAACGTCAGTTAGTTTGATGTCTTCGATTTCGCTGGGCCCCACCCAATAGACTCGATCGCCAGCCTCAAAAATAGGCACTGCTGCTGCCGCTAATACTGAGGAAATTCGTTCTTCTGTTAACCCCTTAAGGCTAGATTTTTGAAAAAATCAGCTCTTTTTATACCAGCATCACCAGCACGACGTAGGATAAACTTTGCCACTTCACTAATATTGGCGTCAGCCGGAGAAGCCTCGGGCTGACGCAGAGTGTCCCACCCCCCATGGTCTTGAGATGGTAATTCCTTCGTCGGCATAGTTGGCATCATTTCGCTCATAGTTTGTCTATATCCTCCCCGATATTATTTTCACAAGTATATCATCATATCGTCAACTCTTGCAACAAGGAGGGTAATATGTTCCTCATACACTACATTAAAATACCGCGGCCCGTACAGACCGCGGATAAAAAACAATTCTGGTAGCACCGGGTGGACCCGAACCACCGACCTCAGGCTTATGAGTCCTGCGCTCTAACCAGCTGAGCTACGGTGCCACACGTCACCAATTGTACCAAACGAGTCAGAAAATCTCAACCGCCTCGAGAACCTACTTATCAGGCGGGGCCTCAACTGCTAATCAAATAAGACCAGGCAAGTTTCGCCCCCGGCGACTAGGCCACCAGCTCCACGCCTTCTTCGTCCAGCAGTTCCAGTCGCCGCATCACCAACGAACGTAGCTCCTCGCACGTCCGCCGGCGCTGCCATGTCCGCAGCTGGTCATTATTGACCGCAGCTAAAAATTGCCCGAGCTCGTGCTCAGCGATATCCATGTTGTTGCCTTTCTGTGTTTGTTAAACTGTAGTTTTACTATAGCACACATTTGACATAAGTGCAATAGTATGACAGTTCGCATAACCACTCACCCGATACTCCCATCGTCTTCCCTCGGCAAACCGCTTGTGATAAACTGGAGGGAGAGGATTTTACACAAACATGACCCCGGCTATTATTTCATCACTCGCCATCGTCGCCTTCTCGGCACTGATCCACGCTAGTTTTCAGCTCAGCGTCAGCGTCTTGACCCTGCTCAGCGGCCATTCCCTCGGCAAGCAAACCGCCCGCCGGAAAGTGTTGCGACTGATGAACGGATTCGTGTGTGGAGTGTTAGTGCTGACAGCGCTGCTGATATCAGCGATCGTCTACTACCTATCACTCGTCATTCATCACACTGCTCAGGTCGAGCAGCTGGTGGCGGCCATCGTCTGCGGGCTGATGGTTGGATTGGGCGTGGCGACCTGGGCGGTGTACTACCGACGGGGCGAAGGTACAGCCTTGTGGCTACCGCGCAGCTTCGCGACCTATCTATCAAAGCGCTCAAAAGCAACGCATCACAGCGCCGAGGCCTTTAGTCTCGGGATGGCGAGCGTGGTGGCCGAATTACTGTTCATCATCGGGCCAATGGCGGCGGCGGGCCTCGCAACCGTCCTACTACCATCAACCGAGTGGCGGCTCATCGCCATCGCCCTTTATGTCGTCATATCGCTGCTATCACTGGTCGTCGTCTTGGTGCTGGTCGGTAGCGGCCATTCCCTCGCCCACCTACAACAGTGGCGGATGGCACATAAACGTTTCTTGCAATTTGCAGCTGGCGGCAGCTTGATCATCTTGGGTGGCTTTTTGTTCGTTGATCGAGTGCTCGGCATCGTCAGCTACGGAGGTTTTTGATGTCAGAAGGGCACCCAAACCGACCAATCATCGATGTCATCAAGCGCGGCAAACGACCGAGCGAAGAATTTGATCCGACAAAACTCCACCTCTCTATCATGGCGACCTGCCTGAGTATCCGCACACCCGAAGGCCAAGCTGATGATATCGCCAAGTCAGTCACCCTCGGCGTGATGAGCTGGTGCGAGGCCCGACCAGAAATTACCACAAACGACATCCGACACCGCGCGACGCAGCTGCTGCAGAAACTGCACACTGACGCAGCATTTGTTTATCAACACCATAAGACGATAATGTAGGGGGCACATGGCACAAAAACCAACTTTTGATTATGATGTAATTGTTATCGGCAGCGGGGCCGGCGGTTCACCAGCCGCAACTGTCTTGGCGGGCGCTGGCAAGAAAGTCGCCATCATTGAGCGCGGTACCTTTGGCGGCGAATCCCCAAACTGGGGCGACATTCCGACGGGCGCCCTACTCTACACTGCCGACGTCTACCACGAGGCCAAAACAGCGGCCAAGTTCGGCCTGCGCACCAGCACGGTCGGCTATAATTATCCTTCGCTACTCGCCTGGAAAGACACCGCCATCAAGCGCACCGGCACCGGCGGCAACCGCAGTTACTACGAGAAACAAGGCATCAGCGTCTTTACCGGTAGCGCCCACTTTCTCAGTCCCAACGAGATTACCGTCAGCCGCCGCCACTTATCAGCGCGCAAATTCCTGATCGCCAGCGGCTCAACCTGGCGCGATGATCACATCCCGGGCCTCGACGAAGTGGCTTATCACACGCCGCAAACCATCCTTTCGCTCAAGCGCCCGCCCAAAACGCTGTTCGTTGTCGGCTCTGGCACAACGGCGATGGAGCTGGCATATTTGTTCTCGACCTTTGGCAGCAAGGTGTATGTCGCCGAGACCGCCGGGCGTATCTTGCCTGAGTTTGACCAAGAAGTTGGCGAGCTGATCGCCGCCGACGCCAAGGCGCAACGTGGCATGAACATCCTCACCCAGACAAAGCTGGTCGCCGTCCAGAAAGACGGCATCGCAAAGCGCGTCACGTACGCTCGTGGCGGCCAGCAGCATTCAGTGCGCGTTGATGAGATCCTCATCGCCGATGACCGCTTGCCGACGACCGACATTGGACTAGAAAATGCGGGCGTGGCATATACCGAACATGGCATTCAGGTCAGCGAAGCGATGCAGACTTCGGCGCGGCACATCTTTGCGGCTGGCAGCGTCGTTGACCTTCAGGCACAGACACACACCATCCTCAGCCACAGCCGCACCGCTGCACACAACCTGCTACACCGTAATTTCATCGCGCTTGACGATACGCCGCGTTTGACGATCGCCTTCACCGACCCGCAGATCGCCCGAACGGGACTGGACGAGGACGACTGCCTGCGCCGCGACTTGAAAATAACTATCGCCTTAGCGCCGCTAACTTTGACCGCTCGCAGTAACATCACCGACCGGCGCAGTGGGTTTGTCAAATTGATCAGTGACAAAAAAGGCGTCCTGCTCGGCGCCACCATCGTCGCACCGGGCGCCAGCGACTTGATGACCGGCCTCAGCCTCGCCATCCGCCACGGCCTGACCGCCAAACAACTGATGAGCACACCAAACTGTTTCACTGCCTGGTCAGAGGCGGTACGCATTGCGGCGGGGAAATTGGCAGCGTGATGGTAAGGAGTAAATACTCCATGACCATGGTGTCAGTAGGAAAAGAGAGCGAAGCGAAGAACATCGCCAAGGCTCTCGTCGAGCAAAAACTGGCCGCGTGTGTGCAACTGCTGCCGATTCAGTCAACCTACATTTGGCAAGGAAATTTTGAATGCGATGCAGAGATCTTGATGCTTATCAAGTCGCGTAAGGATGACTTCGCAGCAATTGAAAGAGTAGTCAGGTCACTCCATAGCTATGACGTGGCAGAGATAATATCGTTTGATATCACTGCTGGATCACAGCCGTATCTTGACTGGATCGATGAGACATGTAGATGAATACTAAACAAGAGCATTCTCAACAATGTATTGAGAGGCCTCTGCAAATTTCTCTTTCCACAGACAATCCTTTAAGGCTATACCGCCGAGAAGCTTCCTTCTAACACTGAAAAAAGTTAATAAATCCCAAGGGTCGGGCTTCTCCCCGTCCAAACGTTGCATCTGCACATCATGGAGTAAACCTACCAACGGCGATACTCTATTACTATCAAACTGAAAGGTCGGATAAAGGTGATATCCGTGATCAGGAACTGCAAGAACGCTACCGCGGTGCACCGCAGCAAGTGTAATGCTGGAAGCATACTCCCCACCACCAAGTTCTTTGACAGCCTCTTCTGTCGTCAGGAATTGATTTTCTTTCAAGAGTTGATTTCTCGCCTCATTGGCACGTGCAATTGCCCCGAGGTACATCTGATACCCTGGCGACCTCGAATTACTCAAACCATCAGGACAGCCCTCTCTAAAATCTCTATAAATCTGACTCCTCCACTGAGCATCGATTTCTGGAGGAAACTGTCTAGCGGGTAGTTGAGGCAATGAACTTAGACGCTCTGTCATGATGTTCTAATATAGCATGACCAGGTCAAAAAGGCCAGAAACTAGGCCACTGCGGTCAATTTACGTCATAGCTTCACATGTATCAAAAACAAAAACGACCTCAACCCATGAGGCCAAAAAATTAATGAAACGTGGTTGCGGGGGCAGGATTTGAACCTGCGACCTTTTGGTTATGAGCCAAACGAGCTACCAGGCTGCTCTACCCCGCGGCACATTGTCCATCTTAGCAAACACGAATTATTTTTGCAAGTTCTGACTCGTCCGCCGCGCACCAAAGAGGAAATTGATCCACTGCTGGAAGTTACTGGTCGGCTGTTTTTGCGGCGTATTGTGGGCGGTCGGTTGCTGCTTGGCTGCGTCGGTTGACGGCACGATCAGCAATTTTTCGCCGGGCGAGCCACGGCCCAGGCGCTGGCGCACCGCGAGATCGAGGTATTCGTCACTTTCATAATATTTTGACTCGTATGCTAGCAGCTCGGTACGCAATTTCTCGACCGTCAGCTGGTACTTTTTTTGATCGACCATCTGTTGCAATTCATAATTGCGCTGCATCGACTCGATCGACCCCCACGCCCAACTCAGCGCGATCAGCGCCGCCGCCGCAACCACAACATTATTCAACGTCAAGTAATCGTGACGCACGTGGTACCAAAATCGTTTGAGTTTCAGCATGTTCATGTTGGTTTTATCAGAAGTTATGGCTATATTATGAGGGGTTGGGTGGGGTTAGTCAAGATGAGTGGTCGTTCAGACGATTTTTACGATATGTTTCCCATAGCCTATCGTCGATAGTGGGTAAGTTCCAGTCATCGCCAATACGCTCCCGTTCGCCAAGATCCCATGCGGGAGAGAATTTATTTCGAATCTGAGCCGCCCTTTCAGGGTTTCTTTGAGAGAAATCGCGTAGCATTTCCTCGGGTGTCTCAAACCGTCGTTTTGGCACTTTAGGCGCCTCCTCTGCGTCCATTTTCAAGGCTCTCTTCCCGAGCTGTCTATTGCACAGAGACCACCCACACCACTCGCATGCCACTGTCTCAACCTCTCCGTCTGCTGGCGCCACCTGCTGTTCTTGTACTGATGACTGATCTGGATATAAATGCTCCGTCATAATACTTGATTGTAGCATGAATGGTTAAAAATTAGGAGGAACCAAGGAATGAAGAGCCGGCAGCTTCAGGCAGGAGCATCCTCAGAAAAAGAGCATGCGCAACCTGCTTAACATTAGTTAGTAAACTAATGAAAAGCCCAGAAGAGGATGGCTTTGAGATGACAGAAGCTCCCACTGTCGAAGAAATGTTACAGGAACTACCCCCGATCCCTGACAACTTGCGTGGTGATCCAGTGCCGCCAGGGGTCAAGCGCGTGGTTGAGGAAAGAAGACGAGAAATCCTTGCAGAGATGCGCGGAACACCACATGCGCTAGCGCTAGCGCTTGCAAGAGCCGCCTCAACAAACCTCCTTGATCAAGCAATGATTGCTGCCTACATCATTACCCCTCGACGCAAGTAGACTAGGCGTAAGTCCGGTAGGGACAGTCAACCAGACCAATGTCTCCCCACCCTCCATGACGGACAATAGCAGTGCCTCGCAGCCACCGACATCCCATTGCAATTGGCGACGATCGTTTCAGCACTGATAAATCGGCACAGAGTTGGTGGCCTGCAAAGGTCACGCCGGACAATGTCCGCGAGGAAGCGATATCTGACTCGATCATTTCCAGAAGCTGCGACACCTCGTCCTCTGATTCCAGATAGACTGACTTGAATCCAAATTCGAGCAGACTTTGATCCTCCAGTGAATCAAAAGTTGCAAGGTCAATGATGGACCACGAGTAGCAAAACGGTTTTGATGCTCCCCGAACCCGGAAATTCTTTGTCCACTCAACATCGAGCGCAGCAACGAGACTTCGTTCTCGACCAAACGGGCGTTCTCGTTCACCAAACGGGCGTTCCGCCCACTGCAAGTTTGTTCTCAGGTGCATCGACTTATGTATTCTCCTAGAGACGATTTTAACTTACATAGATGCTTTTACCAAGATACTTCCGGAAATGGTTGCGCTTGAAGGGATAGCGTCCCCGTTGGGAAGCCAACAGCAGAAAGAGAAGACGGAATTCGAATTCTCGAGGACCGATAAATAGCCAAACAGGCCTAGAAAGATCGCACCGCAATCGACATGCTAAAATTAATATAATTAAAGGGAGGACGCAAGAATGAACCATCAATCAACCGTAACATTTCGCACGGAGGACGGAAACGACCTGCATGGAGTGTGGAGTCCCCCGAACCCTAACACCCAAAACTATCCTTTGGTCATCTTGGCTACTGGCGATGGCCCCAACGGCAGCAAAGGACAAACTTGGCAACAACTCGTCCCTATCCTGAACGAAGTTGGTATCGGAACATTTCTTTTCGACTTTGCAGGTCTCGGCTACTCACCAGGGGATTATGCCAGTCTAACTTTGTCCCGAGGATGCCGTGACTTTCGAGCTGCGGTGAACTACGCCCAATCCCACGGATCTCACGATCGATCTCGCCTTGGCGCAATCGGATCCAGTTTCGGAGGAAACGTAATCTTGCTTGAAGCAGCCAAGTTTCCAGAGATCAAGGCCATCGGGCTCAAATCTGCCAGCACCTTCCTAGCCGAAGGGTATGAGTTCGAACTGGGTCACGATAAAATGAGCCAATGGGGGCAGGACGGGTTTCTTTCAGAGGTTGGACACACCTACGATATCGTGCTGGATTCACTTCTTCTAAATACCTACGCCGCAGCCGCCTCAATTCAAGCACCGGTCCGAATTGTTCATGGAACTGCCGATTCATCAGTACCTATTAGGCATGCACGAGATCTGCTGCGAATCTTGCCAAATGGTTCGATGCTGGAGATTCCGGGAGCCGATCATTGGTATGCGGAGGGTGATGAATGGGCAACAATGGCTCACGATCTAGTGAGATTCATGGTGGAGCACCTCCTTCCTGTGGGGAGATCATCCTTTAACCTCCTCGACAGCAACCTCCCAACAGTCCTGGAGAACGAAGCCAAGGGGCAGCAGGACACCGCCACCCCTGACAACACCGAAAACCTCCGACCAATGGCCGGAGGTTCTAACATGACGCTTTTGGTGGGGGTGGCTGGGATCGAACCAGCGACCAACAGGTTATGAGCCCGCTGCTCTAACCGCTGAGCTACACCCCCATGAGCGATATTATACCGTAAAAGCGGCCAAGTGAGAAGTGCTGTCATTTCCCCACTACCGACCGTCAAGCCGCTCGTGCCTTCTTGAGTGCAGCGCGCGCCCTCGCAATTCCGTCCCTATTTGTCTGTTTTTGTTCCTCGGTTAGCGGACCCTGGCCCCACAAGGCATGAGCCTCCCTGGTACGTGTACCTAAAACCGTAGGGCTATGGTGAGGCCGTAGTTTCTTATCCGCGGGGATATTCTGATCAGATAGTCGCTCATCAACCGCATGGGCGTTCTGATCAGCCGGCGGTTCAAGCCCAAGTGCCCATCGCGCTCCATAATATGAACAGCCTGTTTTATCGACAAGTTCATCAACCTTCTTCCATTCCTCCGCGGTCAATTCACGACCCCGCTCACCAGTCTGCAACAGTTCATTCATAATTATTAAATATCACATTTTGCTCATAAAAGCAAGGCTAACTCAGCGCCACAGCCCCTACCACAAAAAGACTCCCGCATGAGCGAGAGTCCTTGAGGCACCTGTTTGTTTGATACCATTGTACCGGCAACCAGGTGTATAATGCAAGTGCTTATTTCTTCTTTTTAATCGTCAAAAAGCCGTTGCGTGGGTTTTCGGTAACGATCCGATCATCCGGCAAGTCGCATGGCTCGCCCTTGGCGTTCTTTTCAACCTTGGCGAAAAAATAAATCGTCTGCGTTTTGCCACCGCGCAGCGTGACTTCGGTTTTATGCAAGTAGTATGTAATGCCTTTTGAGTTTGTGTGCTTATAAGCCATTCGTATACCTCCTGTTAGTATTATACTATTCTAGATTAGCGTCTCTGTTGACCCCTGTCAAGCCTAAAGCGGTTTCTGACGGTACCGAAGGAGTAATTTCAACACCGCCAAAGCCACCAGTCGAGCAATGATAATCAGCATAATTACCCCTGTTACTACCAATGACCAGCCCGCCAAGTCCGATGACCAGAGTGGCGGCACAAATGTCTGATAATACGGCGCGGTGGCAGGCGGCGTAAATTTGAGGTCAAGCGACGAAGCAGCCGGGTACTTCGCCCATTCATCATTGATACAGCTAACGTAGCGTGGGTCAGCCGTAGCATAAAATCGCCCCCAGCCGCCAGCCTGAGCTCGGGCGTCGCAGACTTGGCGGACTTTGGCGACCGTGTCGTTGCTGGAACGAGAAGCTGACTTTGACTCGAACTCTTTCCAGGCCGCCTCGTAGGCCCGCTTGTACGAGTGCTCAAGAGCGATGCGACCTGGGTCGGTGTTCATGTGCGCGACCACGTAGCGCTGCAAGTCATACACCCGCCGCTCCAGCGCGCCCTCGTCGCCCTCCTTGTCGGCGTTAATGACGGCGTCACGGCGCTCGATCATGCCAATATTATTTAGCCTGAGGAATGTCGCGCTGACAAACGACGCCATCACCAGCAAAATGACCAGCTGCCATGTCTTGATTTCTTCTAGTCGCCGAATCGCCCGACGGGTGCCTCGCTTATCTGCCATTCCCCACCTTTCTCATCTCATTATACCAAAGATGGTGGGTGAATGCGACACGGGGCTAGCGTCAGTGGTATAATGACGCTATGAGGATTTATTTTTCGGGAATTGGTGGTGTGGCGATTGGACCACTGGCAGAAATGGCCATCGGCGCTGGGCACGAGGTCTGTGGCTCTGACCGAGCGGCCGGCTTGATGACGGAGGCGCTCAGGCGAGCCGGCATCACGGTGTCGTTTGATCAGTCAGGCGAGTTTTTACGTAGCGAACATCAGCGAGAGCCCTTTGACTGGTTCGTCTATACGGCGGCCCTGCCAGCGGATCATCCAGAGCTGGTGCTGGCCAGGCAGCTGGGGATTCGCACCAGCAAGCGTGACGAACTACTCGCTCAGATTATTGCTGATAAGCAGCTCAAGCTCATCGCCGTCACCGGTACACACGGCAAGACGACGACGACCGGGATGCTGGTGTGGACGTTGCAGCAGCTCGGCGTGCCGGTGAGCTACCTGGTTGGCTCGACGCTTAGTTTTGGCCCGAGCGGTCGGTTTGATCCGGCCAGTCAGTTTTTGGTGTATGAATGCGATGAATTTGACCGCAATTTCCTCCACTTTTCGCCGTGGCTAAGCCTCATCACCTCAGTTGATTATGACCATCCCGACACCTTTCCAACGCCAGATGATTACCGAGCGGCGTTTCGGCAATTTGGCGAGCAGTCGACGCAGGTGATCACGTGGCGCGAGGACGCTGACGTATTTACTCCGGCCAACGTAACGGTACTTGACCGGACTGATCCACAAATGACGCTGGCTGGCGAACACAACCGGCGTAACGGCACGCTGGCAGCACGGGCGGTGATGACAGTGCGAGAGGCGGCCGCCCTCGAGATTGAGGCTGAGGCGATTATCGCGGCGCTCAATACCTTTCCGGGCACGGGCCGGCGCTTTGAAAGGCTTGCCGACAATCTCTACACCGATTATGGCCATCATCCGTCGGAGATTGCCGCCACGTTGCAGCTGGCTCATGAACTAAATGACCGCGTGGTGCTCGTCTACCAGCCACACCAAAATATTCGCCAGCACGAGGTTCGTGAGCGCTACACCGATGAGATTTTTGTATATGCCAGCGAGATATATTGGCTGCCGACGTACTTGACCCGCGAAGACCCGAGCCTGCCGGTGCTGACACCGGAGGAATTGACGCGCCAATTGACAACGGACAAGGTACATATCGCGCAGCTAGACGAGGCGCTATGGCACACGATTGAACAGCAACGAGCGCGCGGCGCGCTGGTACTCGGTATGGGTGCCGGGACAATCGACGGGTGGCTGCGCGAGCAATTAGGTCGCAGCGCCTGATCACGGTTCGCCTACTCGTCAGGCTCACCACCAAGCGCCGCCCGGATATCATCATACGAAAATCCCTGACGGGCCAGATACGCCATAAATTTTTGTTGATCGCCGGCGTATTTGTGGCGTTTTTTAGCGATAATTTTTTGCAGCTCCTCGTCGTCTGAGCGGATATTTTCGCTGATTAGTTGCTCTATCGTCTCGCGGTCAATCCCCTTTTGCGCTAGTTCCAATTTTAGCCGCCTGACACTAGTGCCTTTCTGTAAAAAACGATGTTCCAGCCAAAAGCGCGCAAACTTCTCATCATCGAGGTATTTTTTTTCAATCAGCCGCGCCAGCACCCGCTCGGTAATTTCCGGTTTCACGCCCGGACGCTCGGTAATTTCACCAGTCTTTGGTGAGCGCTTTTTGGTCGGCCTGGTTTTACGCCACAGATAGTCACGCACTTCTTTAACCGAGCGCGGCCGCGTCAAGCAATACTCCATGGCCCGGGCGTACAACTTGCCAAACTGACTCTCGTCCTCTAGCGCTGTCAATTCGTCGTCGGTATATTCGCGCCCAACCTTAATCCCCAGCTCACCTACCTGAAACACATCGAGGCTAAAGCGGTATTTACCGTCAACACTCACGTTAACGCGGTTTTTGTCGCGAGTTTGGAGAGAGATGTCAGTGATTTTCATGAAGCAACCTATCACTCCTCCCGGTATCCTCAAGGTAATCAATGATCTGCGGTAACGCTTTTAGCCCCGACTCTGATCCAAGATGATGACCATTGTGGACAGTTACGAATTCTGCACCAAGCCGCCCAGCAAACACCCTAGCGTCACCATATGAGCAATATGGATCGTTGTCGCTATGAATAAATAGCAGCCGCCCTGCGCCACAGCGAATCTTCTCAATATCAAAACCAGCATCAGGCCATAATCTATCAAATTGACCTGGTTCATACTGATCCGTACCGATCGTCAATCGTTCATTCAAGAATGTACCGACGAGAATTGCCGTCTCGACTACAGGGATATCGTCTGACTGCAATAGATTCAAAACTGTCGTCGCACCAGAAGAATGTCCAACTAAAAGATTATCTGTAAAATCCCAGCCCTGACTCAACAGAAAATGATGATATTCCTCCCTATTGGGCGTGTGGCAATTTGGTAGTTGCGGTTCAAAAACTTTGTAGTTATGCGCTTTTAGCCAATCGTGCAACCAAACAAACCAATGCTCTCCTGGTGTACCATCTGCCCCATGAAGTAAGACCGCCTTTCTCATATAAGTATCTTTCGGATTGCCCGTTTATATACCTCTGGCAGATTATCAAGTTGAAGCGCCGCACGAATAATAAACTTTTGAAACTCAGCCTTGCCAGCCTCACCGTTAAGCTCAGGCCCACCGACCTTTCGGCCTACATCACCAGCAAAGGTAACGATCCCGATATGTGTTGTCGTTCCAAAATCCTTTTTCCAAATATACACATCGACAAGACGTGGTGATACGAGCTCAACACCCAGCTCCTCAGCAATTTCACGAACGATCGTCTGTTCTGGTTGCTCACCCTCATCAAGCCGACCGCCGGGCAACTCCCAATCATCGCGCTCATTTTTTCGTAGCCATATACTGTCACCATCACGAACAATTGCCTTACATGACAGCGTGACTGCTAAATTTCCCCATTCATCACGCAGCGTTACTCGCTGACCAGCCATTGGCTACCCCTCTGCTTCTTTGACCTTCTCCCGAACCTTCTGGTCAATTTCCGCCAGAACCTCAGGGTTTTCCTTCAGATACAATTTAGTTTTATCACGGCCCTGGCCAATAGTCTCGCCGTTATATTTGTAAAAGGCGCCAGATTTTTCAACAATGCCGTGCGTAGCTGCCAAATCCAGAATATCACCAGTTTTAGAAATGCCTTCATTATACATAATGTCAAACTCAGCGATGCGGAATGGCGGCGCAATCTTATTTTTCACCACCTTAATCTTGGTGCGGTTACCGAGGATATCGTCACCAACCTTGATCTGTCCAATCCGGCGGATATCCACCCGCTGCGAGGCGTAAAACTTCAACGCGTTACCACCCGTCGTCGTCTCCGGATTGCCAAACATCACGCCAATCTTCATGCGAATCTGGTTGATGAAAATCACCGTCGCTTTTGACTTGTTGATGATGCCAGTCAGTTTACGCAGCGCCTGGCTCATCAGCCGCGCCTGCAGGCCCATGTGCGAATCACCCATATCGCCGTCAATTTCTGCTTGCGGCGTCAGCGCCGCCACCGAGTCCACCACGATGAGGTCCACCGCGTTTGAACGCACCAAGGTTTCGGTAATTTCCAGCGCCTGCTCACCGTTGTCTGGCTGCGACACCAGCAGATTCTCGGTATCCACGCCCAACCGCTTGGCGTAGCTCGGGTCAAGCGCGTGCTCAGCGTCGATGAACGCCGCCGTACCGCCCTGCTTTTGAATTTCGGCAATGGCGTGCAGCGTCAGGGTCGTTTTACCACTAGACTCCGGGCCGTAAATCTCAATGATACGACCCTTTGGATAGCCACCGCCCAGCGCCAAATCGAGACTTAGCGAGCCCGACGGAATCACTTCAACATCGACTTTGTGCGCCTCGCCCAGTTTCATGATGGAGCCATCACCAAACTGCTTGGTGATTTGATCCATGGCCAGGCCCAGCGCTTTTAATTTCCCGTCATCAACTTTTTTCTCTGGTGCCTGAGCTGTGCCAGTTGCGGCGTCTGTTTGATGTTTGTCATCGGTTTTCGCTGTGCTAGCCATACCTCTCCCTCCGTTATCTTATGCTGTATAGTATACCATAAATCAAGCGCCTACCGCGAGCGGTGAAACTTTGCTATAATGGACAATATGAAACGACAAGCAGGCTTTACGGTGATTGAGGTGCTGGTGGCGATTATATTTCTCGGCGTAGCTACGGCGGTGGCGTTCACCCAGTTGGTGACGATCCAGCGCGAGCACCAAAACGACCGGAAAAAAACCGCTATTAATGCCATGCATTACAGCCTCGAAGAAGCCTATTACAAGCAGCACGGCTCTTATCCGGAAAAGATTACCGACGAGACGCTACCGACCATGGACAAGGAGCTACTCAAAGATCCGGGTGGTAAAAAGCTGGGCGACAATGGCAGCGCCTATCGCTACGAGCCAACAAACTGTACCGGTGGTAAATGTAAATCATATTCGCTCAGGGCCATGCTTGATGGTGAGGCGGATTTCGTCAAAGACAGCCGCCATAAATAGCTAAATCATAACCAAACTAATCGTAACAGACTGGCCGGCCGTTTTTGAAGGCTTCGATGGCGTTGTTGAGGATGGCCACTTGGTGCTTGGGATTTGCCACGTAGTGAAAAATGTAAGTCGTCTCCT
Organism: Candidatus Saccharibacteria bacterium oral taxon 488; assembly: GCA_046846435.1. Classification (GTDB taxonomy): domain Bacteria; phylum Patescibacteriota; class Saccharimonadia; order Saccharimonadales; family Saccharimonadaceae; genus Nanosynbacter. The sequence continues at coordinate 756,751 of CP128407.1, forward strand.
CACCCTCAGTACTGAGGCGAATGGTGCCGTAGTTAAAGATTGTCTGGGCGATGCCGGCCTGGAAAAAGCTGGCGTCCTCGATACTACCGAGGCTGACTGTCTGCTCGTGCCGAACGAAGAGGCTCTGTTGGATTTCCTGGATGACGCTTTCATTGGTCATGAAAAAATGATTCTGTAGATATACCCACAGCGTGATCGCGCCGCCGAGCACCACCAAGGCGACGAGCAGCAGCGCAATACCCAGCACCGCTCCCGGATTCACCGCCGGAAACAGCGGAATATTAGCGGTTAGCGACGAGAACGAGGCCGCAAATACCAGCAGCACCACGACCAACAGGAGAGTGATAGCCGTAGGAATGACCATGCCGATCGGGTGGCGCTTGATGTCGAGGATGACATACTCGCCTTCGCTGAGATTGAGCTGCGGATAATCACGAACGGACTGGTCGTGACGCGCCTTGGTCTCTGGACTGACTGCGGGAACGGTCGGCTCAATCGGCCGCGCCGCGTGAATAACATTTGGCTCGTTGGCGTATTGGGCACGAATCTGCGGATTGAAATTCTGCCCCTCAATCATCTCTGGCTGGATGGTGACGTGCGAGGTTGGCTGTGGCTCAATCGGCGGCGCGGTCGTCACCGGTGGCGGTGTCGCGGCGGCCGGCGGATGATGATACAGCGGCCGACCATCAGAATCATACGCAACCGGCTGGGTGTAGTCAGGCTCAGGATTAGTCTGGTTCGGATTCATTAGTTCCAGTATAGCATATCGCCCGGATTATGCGACGTCGCGAGCGTGTTTTGTCCGATTGTTATGGCGTGGATTACGTTGCGCCACCCGCCGCAGATCCTCGTGTGCGTCAAACTCATCAACAATCTTATGTCCCAGTATCCGCTCAAGCACGTCCTCCAGGCTGACGATACCAACCGTCTCGCGAAACTCATTCACTACGATGAACAAGTGATGCCGCACTCGCAAAAACGCCGCCAGCGCGTGTTGCAACGTCTGATCCTCGCGGATGTAATACACCTTTTTCTCCATGACAGTTCGTGCCCGCTTGCTCGTCGACGAACGGTTAATTGTCAGTAGATCCTGAATGTATAGCATCCCTACCACTTGATCAATATCACCCTTCGTCACCGGAAAGCGGCTATGCCCGGTCTTGTGCAGCGCGTCCAGCACCAGCGGCCCCAATACCTCGTCCTGATCCACCGTATCAATCACGCTACGCGGCGTCATCACTTCCTTGACCGGCACCGCATCAAACGACAGCACGCCGATGACCATCTTTTTCTCATCCTCGCTAAGCGCCTCACCCGCCTGCTCGACCATAGTGACGAGCTCTTCTTTTGACTCAATGTCATAGCCGTCATTGGGCATCGGTGCCACCGAGCGAATCATTGCAAACAACGTCGGAAACTTCTCAATCAGCGCTAAAATTCGCCCCTCATACCGCTCGTAAAGCCGCTGGGAATATTGTTGCCATAGCGAAATCCGCGCCAGTGCGCCCGCCTCCAATGCGATGGCTAGCGAAATGAGAATGCCCAGTAGCCAATGAAACAGCTCCACACCAATGACACTGAGCGTCACCAGCAGCACCGCCGCGATTACCCGCTGCAACGAGAAAATATCCCGCATCAGCGCATGTCGCTTTAACAAATGCTGCGCATCCCGATCACCACGACGCGCTCGCCGCTGCAGCTCAAACTTACTGTGTGACGAGGCCTGCGGATGGACGCCCATCACGATGAGCAGCAGTACGAGGATTATGACATACAGGATTCCTAGCAAAATATCGCTCATGCTGTTCATTGTATACTTTTTATGCTATAATAGCCAGAGTTAATTTGGAGGAAATATGAACGGAAAAACCTGGGCTATCTTTGCAATCGTTGTCGCGGCTGTCGTCGGCGGTATGATTTATTTGTCAACACAAAATCGCTTGAACGTCAGTGATATCTCACGCGACGCCGCCCTGCGCGTTATGCCAGCCGAAGCACGTACTGGCGACATCGGTGAGCACACTATCGGCAACACCAATGGCAAAGTCTTGATGATCGAATATGGCGACTACCAGTGCCCGGGCTGCCGCACCGCTGCACCAGAAGCCAAGCGCGTGGCCGAGAAATACAAGGATCACGTCGCGCTGGTCTTTCGTAATTATCCGATCCCGTCACTCCATCCAAACGCCCGAGCGGCGGCGGCGGTCGCCGAGGCAGCTGGGCTGCAGGGCAAGTTCTGGGAAATGCACGACCTACTCTACACCAACCAAGGCGCATGGAGTAATGCCCGCGCCAAAGAACGCACCGATGTCTTCAGTAGCTACGCCAAGCAGCTGGGCCTGAATGTTGATAAGTTCAATGCTGACCTAGCCGGCAGCGCCGTCACAAAGAAAATTGACTTTGATGTGGCGGTCGGGCGACAGTTACAAATTGATGGCACACCAACCTTTTTCATCAACGGTAACAAGCTTAACCTCGGTGACGCTAGCTCTATCGAAAATGCTGTCAAAGACGCCCTGAAAAAGGCCGGCGTCGCAGTCGATGAAGCAAAAAAATAACATCAAATTGATCAAAAGCATTAACTAGTGTCCAAGTAAAAATCACCCCGGTGCCTGTGGGGTGATTTTTTATGCCGTCCCTTTTTAGGACATGCGCACTTATTGTGCTATGTATGTTTGCCATTTGGCAGGCACCACATCCACTGCGACCTTTTTGCGCCGACTGGTCGACACAACATTGATTGCTATTGGCATGTGTTTCGTACTCCTTTGTACTAGTGCAGCCTCACGCGCTTCGACCTTTATTGCCCACTTTATGATAAGCAGCGATATGCTTCGGCGCGAGACACATCAGCCATGATAGCAAAGACTGATACGAACGTCAAGCAAGTCCCACCCCTGATATCAGCCTCAAAACAGGCGCAGTCGCTTGGCGAAGATATACACAATACCGATGAGCAGCACCGTAAACCCGGTAATCACCGGATAGGCCCACGCCTCACCTTGAAACGGCAAGGTAATATTCATGCCGTACATACCGTAAAACACATTCGGGATGGCCAAGAGAATGGTGATGGCGGTCAAGACTTTCATCCGCTGGTTGAGGACATTGTTGGCGATGGTTGAATAGGCGTTCTGGATACTGGTGATGGTCTGGCTGTTGGCGGCGACCATGACCAGTAATTGCTTGACGTGCAGCACCAGATCACCCAGCGCCTCGAGGTCGCGCACCGTGAACAGGCCGCGGCGATTGAGCGCTAATTGGCCGAGCACGCTGGCTAGCCCCTCAAGACTCGAATGAAACTCGTTGAGGCTATCTTCGATAGCTACAAACTCGATAAAGTCAGCATTTTTTACCTCGTGGCGCGACAGCCGGTGCCTGGCCGCAGCGATATTACTAGCGAGGTCATGGATCTGCTGCTCATACGCAGCCACCGCACAAGCGATGGTCGCTGCGAGGAGCGCACCAGGCTTATCGGTCGTGGTTGTGAGAAACGGCTCGGCGGCTTGCGGCGAGAAATTATTGGCAGGATTAATCGTTACAAACTGGGTTTTTGATACCGCAGCCAATAGCGGCGCAGTCTTGACCATATCATCCCGAACCAACGGTAGCCGCACAAAAACATACTCAATACCACCGCTATATTCCATCCGTGGCAGCTCGCGCACATCGGCAGCGTCACGGACAATATTTTCATCAAGGCCGAACTGCTCGGCGAGTTCGCTTGGGCGCAGCGTGCCGCTGACATGCGCCCAGACGCCACGATGAAACTGATGCGTTCGCCCCAACGAGTCACCCATACATCGCCGCTCAAAGTAGCCCACCGTCATGAGAAAATTATACCCCAGAGAACACCACTCTGGCAATTAGCCGCGCAGTCGCTTTTCCCTGACCGGCATTACCGCAATCATCGCAACAACCATTAGCCCCGAACTGATCAAAAATACCTGATGCAGACCATCGGTAAACGCATGGAGGATGACATTGGTAAATTCGTCCTGCTGCCGGCTGAACTGCTGTTTTGCTTGGGCCTGGGCCGGTGCTGGTAGCTGCTCAAACTCTTGAGCTACCGCCTTGGCGATTGTTTCTTTTTGGGCATTCAGCCGTAGCAATACATCAGCATTCAATTCGCCAGACAGCATCCGCTGCGCAGCCGGTGAGCGCTGTAAACTCTGAATATATGGCAGCTGATGCGGATCACCGACATGGGCTAGGATGCCAGCGGTCAATACACCCGAGAATACCGCCGCACCAATTGTCGAACCCAGCCCACGAAACAGCTGTACGCTGGAGGTCGCCGCACCGAGGTCTTTTTGCGTAAACTCGTTCTGCACCGCCAAGGTCAATATTGGCATGGCTGACCCCAAACCCAGTCCAGCCAGCGCCATCACCACCGCCTCGTGCCAATATGGCGACTCGGGCTGCAAGATAGTCAACGCCGCTACGCTGGCCGCCGTCACGCCAAAGCCACCGACGATCCAGCGCTTGTACCGACCAGTCTTGGCGACCAACCGGCCGACCGTGATTGAGCTGGTCATAATACCCGCCACCATCGGCAGCAGCATGAGCCCAGCCTGCGAGGCCGTGGCACCAAACACCTGCTGATTAAACTGCGTTAGATACAGAATCGCCCCCATAAAGGCCGCACCGAACAAGCTGGCCGCCACCATGATCAAACTATATGTCCGATTAGCAAAGAACCATAGCGGTAGGATCGGCTGCTTAGCTCGCCGCTCAATGAGAACAAAACTCAGCGCCGCCAGCGCCGATACCGTCAGCAACACGCCCTGAATGAGCGCTAGGCTGACACCACTCTCGATTAGTCCCTTAAAGATCATCTCTGTGTTGTCTACCGCCAGCACCAGCGTCGCTAGAGCAATGGTAATCAATAGCGCACCGATGTAATCAGGCTTGTGCGTGCGGTCATGCTTGATCTGCGGACAATAGCGAATGATGAGCACCGTGGCGATTACCCCGATCGGCACATTAATCAAGAACGTCCAGCGCCAATCACTGACCATGCCAAATAGCGACACACCATCCGTCAACCAGCCGCCTAGCAGCGGCCCGACCACTGAACTCACGCCAAACACCGCACCGATGAGTCCCTGCCATTTGCCGCGTTGTTTTGGCGGAAAGAGGTCGCCAACGATGGTAAAGGCGTTCGCAGTGATGATACCGCCGCCGATGCCCTGCAGCGCCCGCCACGCGATCAGCCATTCGACGGTCGGCGCCAGGCCACTCAGCAGCGAGCCGATGGTAAAGATACTCACTCCGGCGAGTAACAGCGGCTTGCGGCCATACATGTCGCTCAACTTACCAGCCAGCGGCACGGTCACCGTGGTGGTCAACATATAGGCGGTCACGATAAAGCCAAGCGACGAAAAGCTATTAAATTCCTTGACAATCGCCGCCAGCGCCGTCGAGACAATCGTTTGATCCAGCGCCACCAAAAACAGTGCGCTCATCACCGCACTCATGACGATTAATTTATTTCTGATCGATAATTCGTGTAGCATTGTTTGTTACCTTTCATGTTATTCAAGTATCAGTAGCCCATAAATGTAAGAGTTCTCAACTACCCAATATGATTTACACTATACACCCAAGTGCAATATTTTACGCCGGATGGGCGGTGGGTGTCAAGCCGGGCTGCCGCAAGTGATACCGTGCCGTGAAGTCTATCGACCCAAGCTGTCCTGATACTTACAATGCAAAACAGCCGCAATGATATTCTACGGCAGCAGCCTTATAGCGTCGTATCCTTTTTATATTTTTTCTTAGCCTCTAGCAAGCGGCGATTTTGTTCAACTTTATCTTTGATCTCAAAAATTTCAACTGGATACTTTTTATCTAGTTTAGCAATTTTTGCAGCAACCGCTTCGGGAATATTGATATCAAATCGGTCGGCAAATTGAATCACATAGATAATGATGTCAGCCAGCTCGCTTGCCATATCTTCTTTTGTGCCAATATGCGTGTCGTTCCATTGAAAATATTCAAGCAACTCATTGGCCTCCAACGATAACGAAATTGCTAAACCACGTGAATCCTTCGTCTTATCCCACTGACGAGCACAGACGTGACTCATTACTAACTTTTGTACTTCTTCAAATGTCATGCTGTCTCCTTTATCTATTGTCACGTCTTATGGTGCTACTGATAGCTCAGTCCCAACCCAGCCTCGCCAAAATTCTTACTTGACCAGTCGCAGCCGCTCAACCAGCCAGTCTCTTGGCAGGATTGATAAAAACCAGCCAGCGCGCGGGCCGGAATCTTTGCCAATGAGCACGCAGTAGATGGTGGTGAAGAGCTCTCGCGGCGGCAGCAAACCACTTTCCTTGTAGACGTAAATTGCTTGATGAAACCAATTGCCGTCAGCTTCGGCTGGCGCCCCGGTGATATCGTCAGCTAATCGCCGCAGGTATTCTTTTTGCTCTGGCGAAAACTCATCGGGACGCACCTCGTCCGCCAGGCGAAACTTCAATGATTCAGGCGCCCACTTTTCCAGCCACCGGCTGACGTAGCCTAGTTCCGTAATAATCACCGTCTCTTCCTCATCGACGATGCGGGCATATTCCGGACTGCGCCGCAAAATTTCTACCGTTTTTGCCGTGTCGCACAGCGCCGCTTGGTACGAAATGACTAGATGCGAGAAGGGAATTGAGCTGACCGCTGGATGATTCAGCCCGTCAGTACACAGGAACAATAGCTGTTCGTCGAGCTCATTTTGCGGATGCTGCTTCATCGCCGCGAAGTCGTCAACCAGCCGCACCAGGCTATCGGTCTCGTCAAAATACAACTGCTTGGCTGGCGAATATCGAAGGATAAAGTAGCGCACTACCTCAGGCGGCAGCATATCAACAACGTCGTGTGCGTTCACGCCAGTACCCTTGCTGGCACTCATCTTTTTCGTATCACCAGTGCGATTGATAAAGTCGTACGGCACCGGTACTGGCGCATCAATGTTATAAACCTCGCGGGCGATCCGCTTACCGGTATCATACGAGCCGCCCTTCGTCGCGTGATCACGACCGAACGGCTCAACATCAACCCCGAGCAACCACCATCGCCCCGGCCAGTCCAGCCGCCAGTCCAGCTTTACCTGCCCGTCATCATACCGAACTGTGTGCTCCGAGTCATCGTGGCTACGATAGGTGATCGTTTTAGCATCGCTATCCATGCTGATGAACCGGCGATTTTTCAGCCGACCATGCTCCATGATCTGAATTGGCGACCACTGGTCATCCAGCTGCCGGCCCGATACTTCCTGGATGGCCGACTTGGCTTTGTCAATGCGGCTCAGCGAGCGCTCAATGGCCGGCACAAAAAACCCGCTCCGATACTTATCGCTAGCATAGACCACGTCCATGGTGACGCCAATTTTATCGGCACTGTCGAGGAATGGCTTCAGGCAAAAATCCCCCCATGAATCGTACCGATCATCTGGCGAAGGTACCGTGCAGAGCGGCATACCCAAGTACTGCTCGTAACTAGCTGGCAAATTAACCGGTACTTTACGAAAGGCGTCCAGGTTGTCTGAAACATGAACGTGGCGCGCCCGAATGCCTGCTTGCTTCAACGCCCGTACTACGGCATCAGCGATAACAATTTCACGTAAATGCCCCACATGATACACCCCCGACGGCGACGCACCCGAAGAAACGAGCACCTCTTTATCTAGATTTCGAAACTGATCGACGATATCATCAAGCCACTTCATATGTGCTATTATACACCATGAAAATATTATTCTGCGCATTAGCCCAACTATTTGCCTTATGAATATGCAAAAAGCAGTTATCTTATTCGAGAAGATCCGCGACTTGCCATACGGAACAAGTGGTAATGATGGGGTGTGGTCGTGTTACCAAAAATGCGTGTATTTACAGCGAGAATTACAAAAAGTTGACATAGCAAGCCAATTGTTGATTGGCGTATTTAATTGGCAGGATTTACCAATACCTGATCGTATTCTTAAACTACGTCAATGTCGAAACGAGCGACACGTTATGCTTCGTGTATTTATTAATGGATCAGTCTGCGACATTGACCCATCAGTTGATAACAAACTCGTATCAATTTTACCAATATATCAATGGGATGGAATTTCGAGTACGATAACTATGGCACCGCTCAAACATCTGCGAATCTACCAACCACATTCCCTACACGAGCGTATTTCATCGCGATTGCGACATCAATTCTTCGGTTGTAATCCTGAGAAGTTTTACACTGAACTCGATTCGTGGCTAACAGCATATAGAACTAAGTCTGGATTAACAGAATAAGAGCAGGAATGGTAGCTACCCTACCGCCAACTCTCAAATTTCATTCCCACCGAAACAGCTTAATCGCAGCGACATAGATAACGAGAGTCCAGGCAGCGACAGCACCGATTTGCGGCAGGGCCTCGATAAAACTGGCATGCTCAGTCATGATCAAACGGAAACCATCAGTAATCGGCGTCATCGGGATAAACTGGGCGGCACCGCGTAACCACTCTGGGAACATGTACAGCGGGAAGAATGCACCAGACAAGAACATCATCGGGAAAGAAAGCAAGTTGCTCAGCGGTGCGGACTGATTTTCATTCTTTGCCCAGCCGCCGATCATGAGACCCATACCTACCATCATAAAGGCCGCCAGCACCGCCATAAGGACAAAGAGCCCCCAATCGCCGCGCATATTAAACTGGAACATCAACATACCAACGACAACCATCATAGTTAGGCTAAGCAGCGAAATAATCGTGTAGTGAATCGCCATAGAAATAATCAGCTGACCCGAGGTAAACGGCGCTGCACGCAGTCGGCGGTAGGAGCCGCGCTGTTTTTCGGCCGGCATCTGATTGGCCAGACCAAAGATGCCCATACTCATTAAACTAAATGCCAACAGTCCAGTGAATGTATAGTCAAATGGCTTCAACCGCTCGTCGCCGACCGCTTTGCCCGCAGCCTTGAGCGGTGCCTCTGGCTGGCCCAAATGCTTATTTAGTTCATTGGCAATCTGGTTCATCACCGCCGTTAAGGCGCTACCAGTTTGCTCGGAACCTTTGGCGTATAGTACGTTAATTGTGCCAGTCGGGCGAGCATCTCTGCCCTCGCCTTTCACTTCGCCAAAATCGCTCGGCAGTTCAATGATGCCGTTCAGTTCTGAACGCTTCAACTTCTCGCGGGCCTCGTCCATATCCTTGACGTCTTTAATTTTAAGAATCGAGTCTTTGGCATTGTCTTTGGCGCCTTTGACGAAACTTTTAGCAAATTCTGTCTGCGAATTATTGATAATCGCGACGTCAAAGCTGGTCGATTGATTATTAAAAATCGAACCGAACACCAACAAGAAGATTAGCGGAAACAGGAAGGTAAAGAACAGCGACATTTTATCGCGGACGAAACGTTTTTGCTGGGCGCGTACTTGCCCAAATACACCAGTCCAATATTTTTTCATACTAATCCCGAATCGCCTTTCCTGTTAAGTCAATAAATACATCCTCCAAATTGGCCTGCTCGACAACTTGCTTTTTCTTGAAGCCGCGCGCCAATAGTTGCTGGATCAGATTGTGCGGCGTATCAATGGTGATGATTTTACCATTATCCATAATCGCCAAACGGTCGCACAGCAGCTCGGCCTCGTCCATATAATGCGTGGTCAGCACGATAGTAATACCTTCATCACGAATCTCTTTGATCAAATCCCAGAGATTGCGGCGAGCCTGCGGGTCGAGGCCGGTGGTTGGCTCGTCGAGAAATAGTACCGTCGGGTTATTGACCAGCGTCGACGCGATGGCGAAACGTTGCTTTTGCCCGCCTGAGAGCTGCTCGACGTAGCTTTTGGCTTTGTCGGTCAATTGTACCTTGGCTAGCAGCGCGTCGGCGTCAATCGTTTGTCCGTACAAGCTAGCAAACATTTTCAGCTGTTCGCGCAGGGTTAGCTTGTCATAAAACATCGTCGACTGCAGCTGGATACCGATGATGTTTTTAATATACTTTGGCTGCTTGGCAACATCAATTCCGTCGATAGTCGCCGTGCCGCCATCAATAGTTCTCAGTGCCTCCAGCATCTCTAGCGTCGTCGTCTTACCTGCACCATTCGGTCCGAGGATGCCGAAAATCTCGCCTTTCTTAACCTCAAACGACACGCTATCGACGACATTCTTGCCATCGTACGTCTTGACGAGTTGGTCAACTGTTATGATTGGTTTGGGCTGAGCCATATAAACTCCTTTCCGTGCTCTCTTTAAGCATCTCATGCCTTAGCGATAGAACGACTCCCTGCCAGCCTATCTTTAGTTAGTCATTATAGCACTCTGCGTGGGGTATGCAACCCGAGAGGGCTAGCCAAACCGACACGATACCGTTATACTAACCATATGCCGAAGAAGTCCCACCTCTCCATCACGCGGCCGCGCAGTCGCCTCAAGAAACGGTACGTATTTGCACTGGTGCTGATACCATTAATCGCTGTTTGTATCAGTCTCGGCGCGCTGTATTGGCCAAAAATTACTCATAAACTTCACTCGCTGAGGGTGGCCGGCAGCATTGATTCATCACGCGGCGAGGCGACGTTCCCGCAGATTGATACGACAAATTTACACCCGACCCGGCAAAAAATTATCAGCCTCGCCAAAACCGAATTCGAAGCACAATCCGCCGGCACCAAGTTCAGCCAAGGCGTCCGTGAGGCGTGGTGCGCCGATTTTGTAAGCTGGATCATGCAGCAGGCGGGCGCGCCGCTGAAGAATCCGCACACTGGCGGCTGGCGTATTCCGGGAACGTTTACCTTACGCGAATATTACGAAGCGGTCGGTCGCTTCAAACCTGCTAATTCCGGCTATCAACCGCGTCCCGGCGACGTGGCAATTTACCGCAATTCACCGGTGTTTGGCGACCATACGAATATCGTCCTCAAAAATAACGACGGCGTTCTAACCACTGTTGGCGGTAACGAGATGAACCGCATCCGCGTGTTCGTCAACCGCGATAAGCGCTACGATGGACTGTTGGGGTATGGCGTACTGGCAGAATAAGGCAGAATAAGCCTGGCCCGTCTGGTGCGGGATCGCCCCGCGCCTAACCGAGTCGCCGCATTACGCCGCGTGACTTGCCGCTAGCAGAAACGCCACCAATGCATCGGGCTGCTGCTCAGCCAGCCACGTCACCGCATCAATGATGGCGTCCTTGTTCTTGCCACCATTTTTGAGCTCCTCGAGGAGGCGCTTGACCGTCCGCTGCGTCTGGCTATCATACCGATTGAGGCGCATCGCCTGAGTGACTTGCTTGACCTGCTCGTCGCTGAGAGCAACGTAAGGCGAGACCACTTCGTGCGCATGCTTGGGACTGCGCTTGGCGGCTTCGGCTTTGCGTTGGAGATTTTCCAGGCCTTCAATCGTTGCCCGCATCAAGGCCTCCGCTTCGTCCATGCCGCGTTGATAGGCCTGAGCAAATTCCTCAGAATTATCCCCACCCTCGGAAACAATTGCCGGCAAAAACTCGATCCGCATCACTCGGTGCATATAGGCGTCACCCATTTCCTCGCCGGTCGCCATCACCTCACTCCACCAGGCAACGAACCGCGAATTTTCAGGATCATGCAGCTCGCGCATGGCCGGCAGCTGCGCTAATTTATCCTTAAAAAAGTGAATTAGTTTCTTGATGTCCATGTTGCTTTATTATACCCAAAAACAATGGTAAGCACAAGCGCCATCCCGCCGAGGATCTCAGCGCCGCTTCAAAAAATAATAGCCAATCGCCAGTGCTGCCAGCGCACTGCCGCCGATAACCACCCAAAAGGTCACCGGACTCTCCGCGGCCGGCAAGGGCACATTCATGCCATACAGCCCGGCCACCATGGTTGGAATGGTCAGCGCCACCGTGATCACCGTCAGCAGCCGAATCGTCTCATTCAGGCGGGTGTCCATCACCGCCCGGTAGCTATCACGCACATTGGTGATGGTTCGCAGCAGCGATTTACATCGGCTAATTACCTGTTCAAGGTCGATGGAAATATCTTCGACGTCATCCTTGTCGTCATCCTTGAGTCGCAAACTGCGATTGGCAATCAGCCGCTCAATCGCCCAGTTCATCGGCAGCAAGGCATCCAGGTAGTCATTTAACTTGCGCTCATATTCGGTCAAGGTGACGATATCACGCGCCCGCAAGGTGTGAATATCGTCAGTCGCCGCCCGCATCTGACGATTGATGGTCGCCACCCGCCGCTGGTACTGGATCGACACCGCCTCAATCATCGCCACCACCAGTTCAATCCGCCGCGACGTCTGCACTCTGGTCTTGTCGATAAACGGCTGCCACAGCCGGCCCAGACTATCGCGCGACAATGTCACCACATACTCTTTGTGAATGCCGAACAAAATTGGCGTAGTAAAATCATTAAAATCATCATCGGTATCCGGCAGCCGGGCGATCAAGTACGTCCACTCATCATCAAATTCAATACGCGGCACCTCATGCGGGTCAAGCGCGTCGCTAATCATGTCCTCGTCCATCCCCAGCGTCAGCAGCTCGGACACCTCCTCTTCGGTTGGCCGCTCGCAGCGCAGCCAGCTGCCGCTACGCAGTGTCTGGACCGGTGCGATCGCCTCGCCTGTTGAATGCAGGTATTCTATCATGTATTCAGTATAGCCTATTTGAGATATTTTGGTACCGGTTAGATGACAATAAACTTCGGAGGCCATCATCAAAAACCACCAGCCGAGCTACCCGACTGGTGGTTTTGAGTGTTTATTTATATGAGAGCTAACTCTTGATGCGCGTACCAGCGGCACCGTTGATAGCGTCAGCGGTTTTTTCGAGCGAGGTAATGATCGCCGTACGGCCCGAAGCACCAGCCACAAAACTTAGTGCCGCTTGGGTTTTCGGTAGCATTGAGCCAGCCGCAAACTGCCCAGCATCAATATGCTGCTGCAATTCTTCGACCGACACCTCGCCAAGCGCCTGCTCCGTCGGCTGACCAAAATTGACCTTAGCTGCATCAACCGAGGTTAGGATCAATAGTGTGTCCGCCCCGAGTGTGTCCGCCAGCTTGGCCGCACCAAAATCTTTATCAATTACCGCAGCTACGCCGCTCAGTTGGCCCGATGCATCACGCAGCACCGGGATGCCGCCGCCACCAGTCGAGACCACCAGCACGCCGGCATCGACCAGCGCCTTGATGACGGGAGCCTCGACGATTTCCTGAGGCTTTGGTGATGGCACGACACGCCGCCAACCACGACCCGAGTCCTCGCGCACGGTATAGCCGCGTTCAGCCTGTACCTTCTTGGCCTCTTCTTCCGAATAGAATGGCCCGATCGGCTTGGTCGGATTTTGAAATGCCGGATCAGCTTGATCAACCACCGTCTGGGTAACGATGCTCGCTGCATACTTATCATGCACACCGCGAGTTGCCAGCGCATCGTGGATCGCTTGCTGCAACCAAAAACCAATTAGCCCCTGGCTCATCGCACCAGAATCTTCCAGCGGCAAGCTCGGCACCGCCTCGGTGTTAATCGCTTCCTCGTGTAGGACAATGTTGCCGACCTGCGGGCCATTGCCGTGGACAATGGCTACGCGGTGGCCAGCTTGAATCAGCGGCAGGAGCTGGGCGATTGTCTCATCGGCCACTCGCTGCTGCGCCTGAGACGAGGCCTCGCCCTGACGTTGCAGGGCGTTACCTCCAAGCGCGACGACAATGGTTCGCTGCTGATTCATTAGGCGATGGCTCCGTATACTGTGATAGCTACGAGGCTAATTATCGCAAAGACCACCATGATTGGTATTGAACGCTTCAACCATGCGCGGTACGACACGCCAGCTAGGGCTAGACCGCCCATCAACGAAGCAATGGTTGGCGCCATCATATTCAATAGACCTGATGCTGTTGCAAATGCGACAACGATGATCTCCTTGCTGGAGCCGACTAGATCAGCCACCGGCGCGATGACTGGCATAGTTGCCGCCGCTAGACCTGATGATGACGGAATGATAAAGCTCATCGGCAAGTAGAATATATAGGCGAGAATACCAACAAAGCTACCCGCACCCTTCAGGGCAGATTCGCCCCAGCTGATGATCGTGTCTTGGATGGCACCATTCTGCATCACCACGCCGACACCGGCGGCCACCGCAATGATCAGCGCCACACTCAGTAGATCGGCTGTACCCTTCAGGAAGGTGTCAACAACGAAGACTTCTTCTTTCTTGAATTGGCGATAATAAATCGCTGCGATAACTAAGGTTGACAACAGGAACAGGGTCGAGATCTCATTGAAATACCATTCGCCAAACGGCAAGACATGACCAAGGCCCAAGATAGCACCAACGACCGGTAGCTCCATGAACCATTTATGGATATCGGCAAATAGCGTAATCCCCCAGTTGCCCCACGGGATCAGTGAGATAATCATCAGCAGGAAGGTGATGCCAAAGACCGCCATCACTGCTTTGCGTAGACCAGTAAACTCTGGCACGTTGCTCATATCAAGTGCGGTGGTGGCTGGCTTGTAGCGAACATCATCTTTATACTTACCAGCTTTTACCTTCGAGGCATACCGCATGGTGAACACGATAGCCGCGATCAAACAGAGCAACAAAATTATTGACTGGAGACCCAACACATTACCGAGCGGCACTTCGGCCGACTTGACGGCGATACCGGTTGAAAATGGGTTCAGGGTTGAGCCAAGCACACCAACGCCACCACCGAGCACGATCACCATCACCGCAGTCATGGCGTTGTAGCCAGCCGCCATCATGATCGGCACCACCAGCGCGTAAAAGGCCACTGCCTCTTCCTGCATACCGTAGGTGGTACCACCGATAGCGAAGAACGTCATGAGAATTGGGATAAGCCATTTCTCCTTGCCCTGCATCTTGCGCAGCATGGCACCGAGCGTCGCATCCAGCGCACCAGTTTTCATCGTCACCCCGAGGAATCCACCGAGGATCAACACGAAGACGATGACGTCAAGCTTCTCGCTCATGCCCTTGATCGGCGCAAGTGCTGCATCCCACAAACCTTGGCGGGAATCAGTGGTTGTCTCGGTGCCGTCATCGGCTTTTTTAGTAGTGACTTTATCAGTCTGTTTATACGTACCAGCGATGCGCACTGTCTTTTCCGCATCATTTGGATCTGGTTTTGTGTTGTACACACCAGACGGGATAATCCACGTTAGGACCGCCATCAAGGCAATCACCACAAACAGCACGGTAAAGGCTGAGGGCGAGCGCAGCTTTTTCTTAATTTTTTTCATTTTTTCTACCATGTCCGGAGCCTCCTTTACTCCTGTATTAGACATCTACAGCGTCAAAGCGATAACCGCCTTGATGGTATGCATACGATTTTCCGCCTGGTCAAAGACGATCGAATTTGGCGAGCGGAAGACGTCATCCGTCACCTCCATCGCCTCTAGCCCGAAATCGTCCCTGATGTGCTGGCCGGTCGTGGTCAACGCATCATGAAAGGCCGGCAAGCAGTGCATGAACTTGACTTCAGGATTGCCGGTGAGGTTCAGCATGTCACGATTAACCTGGAAGTGACGCAGCTGATTGATGCGCTCGGCGAACTTATCCTCTTCGCCCATCGACACCCAAACATCAGTGTAAATGACATCAGCACCGCGCAGGGCTTCCTCAAAATTATCAGTGATAGTAATCCGCCCGTGATTCTGGTGCGCCAGCTCATGCGCGTGATGGACGAGGCCCTCCTCAGGGAACAACTCACGCGGTGCCAAAATCCGAAAGTCCAGCCCCATAATCGCCGAGCCGAGCAGCAAGCTATTAGCCATATTGTTGCGGCCATCGCCGACAAACACCAGCTTGACGCCGTGCAACCGGCCGAGGTGCTCCTCGATAGTCATAAAGTCGGCTAGAATCTGCGTTGGATGGAACTTATCAGTCAATCCGTTCCACACCGGCACGCCGGCATGCTTCGCTAGATCCTCCACCGTCTTATGCGCAAACCCACGAAACTCAATACCATCAAACATGCGGCCGAGCACCTTGGCGGTATCTTCAACCGTCTCTTTCTTGCCAAGCTGAATGTCGTCTTTGCCAAGGTATTCTGGCGCGATACCGAGGTCGTTGGCCGCCACCGTAAAGGCGCAGCGCGTCCGCGTCGAGGTTTTTTCAAACAACAACGCAATGTTCTTGCCCTCATGAATCCGATGCGGCGTACCAGCGTACTTCATCCGCTTATACTCATTCGCCGTCGTTAGTAGCAACCGAATGTCACCCGCGGTAAAATCACCCAGTGTTAGGAATGATCGCCCTTTCAAACTTTGTGCCATTTATACATCCTCCCTTACTAGCGGCATGCTCATACAGCGCGGACCACCACGGCCGCGGCCAAGCTCAGCGCCGCTGACTTCGATAACTTCAACGCCGTGCTCGCGCAATTTTTGGTTCGTCACATAGTTGCGGTCATACGTCACCACCACGCCCGGCGCAATTGCCAAGGTGTTCGAGCCGTCGTTCCACTGCTCGCGGGCTGCTGCGATCGGATCGCCGCCGCCACATTCGATCAAGGTAACGCTCGGCAGCCCCAAGGCCACTCGCAAGACATGCTCGAGATCCGTCTCATGCGTAATGCGCGGGAACGGCTGTCCCTCAACCTTTTCCAATACGAAACAATTCATCTTGCCGCCGCGGTCGCGGATTTCCGGATGAATAGTAAACTTGTCCCGATCAATCATGGTAAACACCGTATCCAGGTGCATGAAGGCGTGCGACTTTGGAATCTCCATGGCAACGACCTTCTTAAAGCCGGAGCCAGCAAACAGTTTCGTCGCCATCTTTTCAATTGCCTCAGCCGTGGTGCGCTCCGATACGCCGATGGCCATCACTTCACTGCTCAACACTAGCTCGTCACCACCTTCGATTGAGAACTTTTCGTGGCGATCATACCACACCGGCACATTCTTGCCGGCAAACCGTGGATGATGATCAATGATGTAGCGCATGAACAGCGACTCTCGACGACGCGCCGGCCAGTGCATCTTGTTGATCGTCAGACCGTGACCAATGGTTGCAGCCGGGTCACGCGTAAAGTACAAGTTCGGCATCGGATCGAGATAGAATGGATAATGATTTTTCTCGATCATATTGTGTAGCTGCTGGTGCTGGTCTGGTGGCAGCGTAATCTCGTCCTTGCGCACACCGGCCATAATTTTACGCACCATCGCGTTCGTTGGTAGGTCTAGCAGGAACTGGCGCAGCACCCTGGTGACGCGGCGTGACCCTTGCTTCGAATTTGCCAACATTTCATCAACAAACTGCTCGCGTAATTGATCAGTGTGTAGCGCTTCGGTCACCAGCTGATCGAGATACAGCACCTCGACACCATGATCACGCAATACCTGAGCAAACGCATCATGCTCCTTTTGGGCGACCTGCAAATACGGAATGTCGTCAAACAGCAGATCAGTCAAGTAGTCTGGTGTTAAGTTTTCTAATTCTTCGCCCGGACGATGCAACAGCACCGCCTTGAGTCGGCCAATTTCTGATGTAATATGTAATGGATCCATACCCCCATCCCCTTTTTGTTTATGGTTATACTAATAATATAGCATATACTAAACAGAACACAAGTATCATTCAGGGGCTAGCTCACTGCCGAATGATGGCTAACGACGACTCGACTGTCACCTGGGCCGGGTGGCACCTCAGCCACTCATCGACCACCCGCGCGGCGCCCGGCAAGGCTTCATTGGCATAGTCATCAACAATGATGGTCGCTCTTTTCTGAAACTTGCCGTCGCACAGGCGAAATGAATCGGCAATTGATTCATAAAAATCGCCGTCAAAAAACGCAAAACTGATACTTTCCGGCACGTCCTCAGGAGTGAAATCAGCAAACCAGCCTTTGTGAATAATTGGCAGTTTCAAGCCAGCCTTTTTAAAATTCTGGATGAAGGTTTTGCGCGGCGCCAACAATTCGCCAGCTTTGAACTGCTCGCCGGCAGCGCTGTTGTCTGCTTGAGTTTTTTCTGGTAGGCCAGCAAACGAATCGTAAACATGAAACTCACCAGCAAAATTATAGGCGTCCAATAGCCGCCGAATGAACAAACTAGTTGTGCCGACATAACAACCAAACTCCACAACGTTACCAGTCGCGCCGCTTCGTAGCACCGTCTCCAGCTCCCGCAGCAAAACGCCGAGTTCTTTGGCGTCAACTTGATCGGAAATGATGGGATATTTGGCGAGGAGTCGGTCGGTGATCATTATTAAATTATATCGCAATTATTGGATTAATGTCGTTTCGCTATCATTTCCCCATACCATATTGTCTGAAAATATTTACATACTTTTGCATAAACTCTTCTTTGCGATCCGCATTATACTGCATGATGAACCGCGGATGCTCCAACGGCACGATAGTATCAAAGAAATGATACTTATTATTTATATTGGTCAAAAACTTAAAATTCTCACCGCTGCCGATGCAAAAGCAAACGGTTGTATCAATATTAAAATCGATCTGGCACCTCAGCGAATCTACGATAAAAGGATGTAAACATTTTTTCAGAGCTGCATTTTCATAGTAATTACAATTTACCCAATTACCTTTCAAATTTATCTTTTCAATACCTAGCGGACACACAAAACTCATGTAAAATTGCTTGTAAAAATTCTGGCGCTCACCGTATTCTTCCATCACTTCATATAAGAAACTTGACGAGCGTTTATTCGCTCCAAAAGCATCTAGAGAAATCCCGGTGTCTTTTTGTAAATGATTAACGTCTTCAAACGGTACGCCAGTAAGCGCTGTCCCGCGCCGCGCCGGTGAACTGCCCAAAATCATAAACCGCCGCTTATTATCATGATAATATTTATGGTAAAATCGACACGTTATTTGCGTTATTTGATGTTGATTAGCGCCAGCGAATGGATTGATTAGACGATATCTTTCTGGCAAATTTATGCTGGCATCCTTTAACCTATCGTTAAACGCCAATATTTTTTGAGCGATGGTTTTGGATTTCATATGTATTTTTATTGTAAATGATGTACGTCAAAATGCTAAAATTAGGCTATGAGAAATTTCTTGCCGAAACAATTAGACATAAAGCACCTCGAGCTCCCGCGACCCGCCCTACAAAAGTCAAACCTAATTGTATATGGCGAAATTCACGGCATCAAAGAAAATGCCGATATAGTCTATAACTTGGTTAAAAAACTTGACATACAACGATTGGCTATTGAAGCCAGTCCTACCGTATTTGACTTCATCAATTCAGCAAAGATTAATTCTTATGATTTTTCCTTAGTTGACGAAGACCTTTTTGATTCGAGCATTCTATCTCTTGAGATGATAAAAACGATAGCAATTCTTCTGCAGCAAAATCAACTTAAAGAGCTCGTTTTTATTGATACATTTTTTGACAATTTAGATGAGGACGCCGTCATATCACCAAGCCCGCAGGAACGAGAAAAACAACTAGCTAAAAATATCCTCGGAATTGACGACTCTCTACCAACATTATGTATTATGGGACAATGGCATACGCAGCCCAAAATTGTTACAGATGGCGAAACACGGCATGAATCAGCGTTATATCGCTTGAGAAAAACAAAACCAAATGTACCGTTTATTCACAATATCTATCGACAAGGGCAACTATTTAATGATGGAAAAATAATTGAATTACCAGACAACCCAGCAGTGTCGTCTTGTTACGAAATTGTCCAGAAAACCGATATTGATTTTGACCTTCACGTACCCGAAGCAACAAAAATTATCACTATGCTAAAATCATAGTATGAAAATTACTAGCCCTGCCTTCGCCGAAAACGCTAAGATACCAAAAGTCTACGCTAAGCTCGGCGGCAACCAACGCCCGCCACTCGAGATTGACGATGTCCCAGCAGACGCCAAAAGCCTGGCAATCATTTGCCATGATCCAGATGCGCCTGGGCGCGATGGGTTCTACCATTGGACGGTTTGGAATTTACCGAGCAAGACCACTGAAATCACTGGCGAATCGCTACCCCTAGGCGCTGTCGAAGGCGTTACCAGCTGGGGTCGTCCTGGCTGGGGCGGGCCGCAGCCGCCGTTTGGCACGCACCGCTATCAATTTTACGTGTATGCGCTGAACATGACACTGGACTTGCCAGGCACTACCAAGCCCAAAGAACTCATCACTGCTCTCACGCCGCACATCATTGACCAGGCCGTGTTGACTGGAAAGTTTGGCGTGTTTGATATTTTCCGGCACGGCTAGCCGAGCCCACCAATTAACCAATAGCCAGACCCGTGAATCTTCCAGTCGCCATCTTTCCTCTCGAGTCATTTTTTAGTATACTATCTCCAGCGTCGGGGTGTGGCGCAGCTCGGTAGCGCGCACCGTTCGGGACGGTGAGGTCGTCCGTTCAAATCGGATCACCCCGACCATGAAATTATTTGAAGCGTATGTTCATCACCTAGAACCTCTGGCGATCACAAAAGCAAAGGAGGCTATATGCAGCGACGAGTTAACGTACGCGGAATTATTATCAACGATCAGGGCGAGCTATTTTGCCAAAAATTGACCGCCAATAACGGCGCGGGGCGAGAGTTTTGGTGTACACCGGGCGGCGGTTTGGAGATGGGCGAAAGTTTGCTGGACGGTTTACGCCGAGAGATGATTGAGGAAACTGGCGTCAAGCCAACCATCGGCAAGCTATTATTCATCCAACAATTTACCGACACCAACCCCTCGTCTAAATACGGCATGACCGAGCAACTTGAGTTTTTCTTTTCCGTCACCAACTGGCAAGATTACCAGCATATCGACCTGGAGCAAACATCGCACGGCGTCGAGGAAGTAGCAGAGTGCGGCTTTGTCGATCCGAAAACCACGCGGATTTTACCGAGTTACCTAACAGAGGTTGACCTAAACTGGCTGGTTAATGAATCGACTGATGTTCAGATAATGAGTGAATTGTAACAATCCCACCGAGACTATTTACCAAGGATTTTACTATAGCCAGTTTTCGGATAATTTGCTACATATAGTCGCGCTGTAGGGTGGTTATTGCATGAACAGCCGCCTCCTTAAGTGCGGGTGAATTTTCACTCGCAGACACCACTTCTCGGTAACTGCCCAGACATTTTTCTAATAGCTTCCACCTATCGGCTGGAGACTGGTTGAGCTGATTCGCCAAAACTGATATAGCGTCAATAAGTAACGACCGGAGGTCACCTTGAACTGATCTATTGATATATCCTTGCGCGCGAAAAATATCCTCACCATGATCAACTTGCTCAACATAACCACGAAAACTCCTCGCATATTCAAAGTCAATATAGCGAGTCGCTGAATTATCACCATCAGAACCCGACAGCCGGACAAGATTACGCATAAAAGCATCCTTGTGAGCAATATGTATTTTATGCAACGCAGATAATGCCAGAAGAGCATCCACTAAATGCTGTTTGATATTCTCTGAGCTCATTTCACGCCATGCAAGACCCTCAAAGTTGACCGCTTTTCCATTGAATTGAGTCATAATCCATGCCAAACGGTCCTTGGAACCACTGGGCTTCCCTGTTATCATAAGTGCTTGAACTGAGAAGGGGGCCAGCCCCTGCGTACCAACATACTGGGTCATGGCGACCTCGGCAAGAGCAGTTGTCAGCGGAAGCCGCTTAATAGCAAACTTTCCTTGGAGCCACTAACTGTTTTCACATCTACGGTAAATGCTCCGTTGCGAGACGAGCCTTCACGTGATAAATCTCTGTGTGGCTCAGCTGTAGTGACAGGGGGAAAGTTCGGTGTAACATACAGCAATGGTTTATTGTCTAAATCAAGCTCTGGATAAAACTCCCTGGACATATGATCAACTTGCTCTGACATGTCAGGCAAAAACGGCCTTCTAGTTGTCTCAACCAAAAGGCGACATGCTGCTCCACGCTCGGTATCCATATTTATATTATAACATAAAATTATTATTTTGAAAATAGCTATATCGTACTACCGCATAGCTCGAATCATTTTCCTCAGCTGCTCGACCGCCCGGGCGCGGCGCTCCTCTGTCCAATAAGTATCAGGCGTAGCCTTTTCGCCGTCAGCGGTAGTCTCCTGGAGGAAATGACCAACGACACGGCCGTCCTTCAGCGCCGTCACGTCAGGAACATACACTCGCGGTTGGCCGTTCTCATCAGTGCGAAGATGCGGTTTTAGTTTCTCAACTAATTTTTTGTAGGTATCATCATTGGTTTCGCGGGCATGGCGAATGTCGAGATAGTAAATCTTGTCCAGCCCTTCGGCTTTGGCAGCTTCATCGACGATTGGCGCTAACTGCTGACACCACGGGCACTGCTGAAAACCAAGGAAAATCAAGCCGCTGCCTGATTCAAATTTCTCCAAAACCTCACCAGCCGAAGCAAAGACGAAGCGGTTGTCATTCGCCACGCGAGAATACGCAGCCTTAAAGCGAGCGGCGTCTGACGGCTGCGGTGACGCTGGCGCGTGCGAGCGTGACCAGATATACCAACCGCATATGACGATGGTAATGATACCAACAAAACCGATGGCCAAACACAGCCATGTATTCTGGTTTGTGGCTAATTTGGCATGTTTCATCTGGACCTCCTGTTATTTACTCTTGACGCCAAAAAACTTCCGCGCCCGCTCAGTCACCGGATGATCCATCACCTGCTCTGGCGGACCATTTTCGATGATCTCGCCTTTGTCCAGAAAAATCATCCGTGTAGCTACTTCGCGCGCAAACTTCATTTCATGCGTGACGATAACCATGGTCATGCCTTTGGCGGCAACCTCACGAATCACGTCCAACACTTCGCCGATCATCTCCGGGTCAAGCGCCGAAGTTGGCTCATCAAACAACATGATATCTGGCTCCATGGCTAGGGCTCTGGCGATGGCGACACGCTGCTTTTGCCCGCCCGAGAGCTGCGAAGGAAAAGCTCCAGCTTTGTCCGCCAATCCCACGTCTGCCAGTAATTTCTTCGCCAAGCGAGTCGCCGCCCGGTCAGACAATTTGCGTAATTTCCGCGGTGCTAGTTTGATATTATCCAGCACGCTCAAGTTCGGGAACAGATTGAACGATTGAAACACCATGCCAACTTTTTGGCGCAGGGCATTAAGGTCGACTTTTGGCGCTGTCGTTTCCACGCCGTCGATGACAATGCGCCCGCCCGTCGGCGTCTCTAGCAAATTCAAGCAGCGCAAAAAGGTTGATTTACCAGAGCCACTTGAACCAACAACCACGACCACTTCGCCTTCATGAATTTCAACATCAATATCCCTGAGCACGCGGTTACTGCCAAACTGCTTTTTGAGGTTAGCCACCGTGATGATCGCTGGGCGCTCGGTATTCGGCTGCGCCACTTCCTTCACCTTATTCACTGCCATCTTTTAGTCTCCTCTCCACTCGCGTCATCACACGGGTAAATATCGCGGTCAACGCCAAGTACATCACCGCTGCAGCAAACAATGACTGAAACGCCGTGGCAGTTTGAAAACGAATATTATCAGCGCCGCGCATGATGTCATTCAGCCCAATCCAGCCAACCACCGACGTCTCTTTCAGTAGGGCGATGAATTCGCTGATCAGCGCTGGCAACGAATTTTTGAGCGCTTGTGGCAAAATCACTAGACGCATGGCCTGCCAGCGGCTGAATCCCAGCGAACGAGCCGCTTCCATTTGCCCCTTGTCAACGCTCTCGATGCCGCCGCGGATAATCTCGCCAATGTACGCGCCACTATTGATACCAAAGGCAATTGCTGCCACAAAAATCTTCGGCATAAACTGGTACGAACCAAAGACGACGTAGTACATAATCAACAGCTGCACCAGCAGCGGTGTACCTCGAATGATATCGACATATATTTTGCCAAGCCACGCCAGCGGGTTCCAGCGACTCAATCCCTTGGCCCACGAGTAGCGCCCCAACAGCTTGAATGGTCGCACGTCCGAGGTTCGCAGGAGAGCGATAATGACACCGATGACCGTACCAAGGAGCAATGATAGAACTGTTAGCACCAACGTCACCTCTAGACCGTGCCACAAATACAGCCATCGACCGTCGCCGAAGATCACTTCTAGGAAATTCACGATTCAAGCTCCTTTTTCTTCATCAATTCAAGCGCCCTCGGCCCAAAATGTTTGCGAATGAGATTGTCATACCGACCGTCCTTTTTCATCTCCGCCAACACTCGGTTAATTTTTTCTAGCAAGTCGTGATTATTGTTTTTGATAGCAATTGCATAGTGCTCGCTTGATAACTCACCCGGCAAAATCTCTAGGTCTGGAAAGCCAGCCGTGTATTGAGCCGCCGGCGCATCATCCAAGATCGCCGCCTCAACGCGACCGGCATTGAGCTCGGTCAGTACACTTGGCGCGGTTGGAAATTGCGACACCCTAGCGCCAGCAATTTTTCCGGCCAGCGTATCACCCGTCGTACCCAGCTGCACGCCAATTTTCTTGCCCGTCAGTTGATGCCTGTTCCGAATTGGACTACCCTTTTTGACAATAATCCGCTGCGAGGCAGAATAATACGGCTCGGAGAATAACGCATTTTTGGCACGCTCCGGCGTCACCGACATACCAGCCACCGCCATGTCAATTTGCCCCGACTCCAACGCTGGCAGCAATCCGTCAAACGCCATGTCTTCAATCTTTAGGTTTTTGTTCATACTGCGGGCAATTTCCTTCGCCAAATCAACATCAAAGCCAACGATTTCATCGCCCTGCTTGTATTCAAACGGCTTGAATCCAGCATTGGTACCCATCACCAACACATCATCGCTCTTACCAAATCCACCTTCGCGCTGCAAAATGTCAAACGCCATAAAGCCAATCAACGCCACAAACAGCCCCAGGCCTATCCACCAACTAACACCAAACCCCCGATGATACGCTTTCGTTCTGTTCATGCCTATCAGTATACGCGCTTTGAAAAGAAATGATAAGCCCCCAAACCAGCCCACGCACCCAGCCAAACGTTGTATAATATCATTATGAGCACCTCTCCGTCTAGCCGCGGCGCCAACAACCGCATTATCATTCGCGTGGCTATCGTCTTGCTATTACTATGTAGCGCCGTTTTCTTTGTCGCTAGCCGCTATAAAATTGTGCAGTTTCGTGACGCCAAGATTGACGAGATTTTATTTTATTTCAAGAACGGCCTGGCGGGTGGGCAGTCTAGCAGCTTTACCTCAGCCGTCTGGGAAAATATCCCCTACGTCATTGGGCTGCTCATCATTTTATTACTACCGATCATCTTGAAGCTACGCTGGAAAAAACGACCGCTCCGCTTGCGTCACCAAGCCTATTACGCAGGCGGCCTATTCATGGTCAGCCTAGCGCTGTTAGTTCAAAGTTTCAGCATCCCCGCCTACGTCATCGCCCTCGCCCAGTCGTCAAAGATCTATGATCAGCATTATGTCGATCCGCGCGGCGTCAAATTGACGTTTCCTAGTACCAAACGCAACTTGATTTATATCTACGTCGAGTCGCTGGAAAATACGCCCGCCGCCAAAGCCAATGGCGGCATGAGCGACAAATCAGTCATTCCGGAGTTAGAAAAATTAGCACTGACTAATACCTCCTTTTCACACCGAGCCTCAGGTCTCGGCGGCGCCCTGCCTGCACACGGTACCACTTGGACAGTCGCCGGCATGACCGCTCAATCCGCCGGCGTGCCGCTCAAGGACGGCGGGGTGTTCGGTGACCGCGACCGTAATGGCATGGGTGATTTTAACAAGTTTCTGCCCGGTGCTTACACGCTTGGGCAAGTGCTTGAAAAAGCCGGCTACAACCAATCATTCCTCATGGGCTCAAACAAAGCCTTCGGCGGGCGCGATAAACTACTGGAGCAACACGGCGATTACCACATCATTGACCTCACCTATGCCCGAAAGCATGGTTTAATCCCACAAAACTACGAGGTGTGGTGGGGCTATGAAGACAAAAAGCTCTTTCAGTTTGCCCGCGACGAGGCTACTCGCCTCAGCAAATCGGACAAGCCATTTAACCTGCAAATGCTGACCGTTGACACGCACTTCACCGATGGCTGGATGGATAAAGACGTTTGCAAGGAGCAATTTGAAGCGAAATACGACAATGTTCATGCCTGCGCCTCCAAACAAATCGCCGCCTTCGTCGAATGGGCCAAGCAACAGCCATTTTACGCCAACACTACCATCATCATTAGTGGTGATCACCTCGGCATGCAGACGCCCTATTACGAAGAGAAGATTGCCGGTGCTCCCTACCAACGAACTGTCTATAACGCCTTCATCAACCCCGCCGTTCGGCCAACTCGCGCCACCAACCGCCAGTTTACTGCCTTTGACATGTATCCATCGACCCTGGCGGCACTGGGCGTGACGGTGGACGGCAACCGCATGGGGCTGGGTACTAATTTGTTTTCAAATCGCCAGACACTGGTCGAACAATTTGGCGGCATCGACCAGCTCAATGCTGAACTCGCCAAACGCTCAACCTACTACGAGCGGCGGATCTTGAGTGGTTCATAAATAGACGTCTCGCCCATATAAAATCCGACGAGTCGCCCCATCGGATTTAGCTATGTATTCAAGCACCTTTATGCGCCGTAGCCGTTCGGATTATTGCTCTGCCAATTCCAGGCGTCGCGGCAGGCATCCTCAATAGTCAATTCCGCTCGCCAGCCCAGTTCTGCCTCTGCCAAGCCCGGATCAGCGTAGCACGCGGCGATATCACCTGGCCGGCGCGGCGTAATCTGGTATGGAATCTCCCGACCAGACGCCGTTTCAAACGCTTTTACCAGCTCCAACACCGACGTGCCGCGGCCAGTACCGATGTTATACACTTTATATTCATCCGGATCACCCAAATGTTCCAACGCTGCCACATGCGCCCGCGCCAAATCAACCACGTGAATATAATCGCGCACGCCCGTGCCATCCGGCGTGTCATAATCATTGCCAAACACGCTTAAGTGGTCGCGCTTGCCGACCGCCACTTGCGACACGAACGGCAGCAAATTGTTTGGAATGCCCGACGGATCTTCGCCGATACGGCCGCTCGGATGAGCACCAACGGGATTAAAATAGCGCAGCGAGGTAAACTGCCAGCCCTGCTTGGTCGCCGCCACATCGCGCAGAATCTGCTCAATCATCAGCTTGGTTTGGCCGTACGGATTAGTGGCTGACAGCAGCATATCTTCGGTAATCGGCAGCCGCGCCGGGTCGCCGTACACCGTTGCCGAACTAGAAAAGACCAGCTTTTTCACGTCAAATTCCTGCATGACATCCAGTAGTGTCAATGTGCTTTCCAAATTATTCTGGTAATAGAGCAGCGCCTTTTCCACCGACTCGCCGACAGCTTTCAGGCCCGCAAAATGAATCGCTGCATCAATTGTCTCAGACTTAAACAACTCCGCCAGGCACGCCCGATCACATAGGTTAAACTCATAAAACGGCACCGACTGGCCGGTAATCTCCTCAACTCGGTGCAAACTCTCGGCGGATGAATTTGACAAATTATCAACCACCACCACGCCGTGACCCGACGCCAGCAGTTCAATGATGGTGTGGCTGCCGATATACCCAGCACCGCCAGTAACGAGAATGTTCATGAAGTACCCCTTTCGCTATGATTCTAGTATTATTATATCAGATGCAGCACACTATTTATCAATCGGCAAATCTTTCCATATTAGCACTCTTGCACTGAGAGTGCTAATTTGCTATGATAACTGTATCAATTATCCCCACTCTGTCTCTCGCCGCGGCGCATCATAAATACGGACTTGGAAAAGCCCAAAAATCAAAGGAGGATCTATGCCACCAAATATGCAAGAAGAGCTTGAGCAGCCGCTGGAAAAATTCGGCACCGATATCACGGCGCTGGCCAGGGAACATAAACTTGATCCGGTTATCGGGCGCGACGAGGAAATTCGCCGCACCATGCAAATCCTCAGCCGGCGCACCAAAAATAATCCGGTGCTCATCGGCGAGCCAGGTGTCGGTAAAACTGCCATCGTCGAGGCCTTAGCGCAGCGCATCGTCAAAGGCGATGTACCGGCGTCGCTGAAAGATAAGCGACTGATTTCCTTGGAAATTTCTAGTTTATTGGCTGGAGCGAGCTTTCGCGGCCAATTCGAAGAGCGCCTCAAAGCAATTTTGAAAGAAGTTGAAGAAGCCGCCGGCGAAATTATTTTGTTCGTTGATGAAATTCACACCATGGTCGGCGCTGGCAAAACCGAAGGCAGCATGGATGCCGGCAATATGCTCAAACCCGCCCTGGCGCGCGGTAAACTACACATGATCGGTGCGACGACGTTGGCGGAATATCGCCAGCATGTCGAAAAAGACGCAGCCCTGGAACGGCGCTTTCAGCCAGTCTATGTCGGCGAGCCAAGTTTTGATGACACC
The DNA here is from genome assembly GCA_046846435.1 of Candidatus Saccharibacteria bacterium oral taxon 488. Taxonomy (GTDB): domain Bacteria; phylum Patescibacteriota; class Saccharimonadia; order Saccharimonadales; family Saccharimonadaceae; genus Nanosynbacter. The sequence goes on from CP128407.1 coordinate 785,114, forward strand.
GTGGCGATTTTGCGCGGTTTGAAGGAAAAGTACGAAGTCCATCACGGCGTCAAAATTTCTGACGATGCCATCGTGGCGGCGGCGCGGCTATCCACCCGCTATCTGCCTGACCGCTTTTTGCCTGACAAGGCAGTGGATTTGCTGGATGAAGCTACCAGCGCTCTGAAGATGCAGCTGGAGAGCGTGCCAATTGCTCTCGATCGGCTGAATAACCGCCGCTTGCAGCTGGAGATTGAAGAAGCCGCGCTGAAAAAAGACAAATCCGACCACGCCAAAGCCCGCACAGAGGAAATCAAGCAGCAAATCGCCGACCTTCGGGCTCAGGCCGAGGTGATTGACAATAAATGGCAGCACGAAAAAGACATTCTCCAGACCGTCAATACCGCTACTGAAAAAATGGACAGTCTACGCTCGCAACTGGAAATTGCTGAGCGCGATGCCGATCTGGCCACCGCCAGCCGCATCAAATACGGCGACCTGCCAGAGCTGGAGAAAAAACTGGCCGCCGCTCGCCAGGAACTGGCGGCTATCCCGCCGGCTGACCGCCTGCTGCGCGAAGAAGTCACTCCCGATGACATCGCCAGCGTGGTAGCGCGCTGGACGGGCATCCCAGTCGAGCGGCTGATTGAGACCGAATCCAGCAAATTAACTAAATTAGAGGAAAATATCAGCACCCAAGTGATTGGTCAAGACAAAGCCATCGCCGCCGTGGCCAGTGCTATTCGCCGCTCGCGCGCTGGACTCAGTGATACCAACCGACCAATCGGTTCCTTCCTCTTCCTCGGCCCCACAGGCGTGGGTAAAACAGAGGTAGCCCGCAGCCTGTGCCGCGAATTATTTGACGACGAGCACGCCATGATCCGCATTGACATGAGTGAATACATGGAGCGGCACGCTGTGGCCCGTCTGATTGGCTCGCCACCAGGCTACGTCGGCTACGACCAAGGTGGCCAACTCACCGAAGCGGTCCGCCGCCGCCCCTACAGCGTGGTACTATTTGATGAAATTGAGAAGGCCCACCCTGATGTCTTTAACGTGCTCCTCCAGGTGCTCGACGACGGCCGCCTGACCGATGGCCAGGGGCGAACAGTCGATTTTTCTAACACGGTCATCATCATGACCAGCAATGTCGGCTCGCAGGCAATCATGGATTTTTCTGGCGACGATTTGTCGGCACTGGATAATCAAATGCTTGAGGTGCTTAGGCAGCACTTCCGTCCGGAATTCCTCAACCGCATCGACGACATCGTTATCTTCGACCGCATTCGACCAGAGGCTATGCGAGCAATTGTCGATGTCCAGCTGAAACGCGTTGCTCGCCAAGTCAAAGACAGCCGCGACATCACCATGGAGTTTGACGATAGTATCCGCGACATGCTGGCCCGAGATGGCTATGACCCGGCCTTTGGCGCCCGTCCGCTCAAGCGCTTGGTGCAAAAACGGGTGCTTGATCCATTGGCGCTGGAGTTAATTGATGGGCGGATTCATGATGGTATGGCAGTAAAAGTGAATATAATTAACGACCGCGTAAAGTTCCAAAAACAATAAATAAGTTTCACCTATCTCCCTGCTTAACACCTTCTTCCATCGTCGTACAGCCGCGTAAACACGCCCGCATTTGACTGCAAACGTCCGAAGCCCCGTCTTGATTGAATCAATGCAGAGCAAGAAAAAGCGTCCCAGCTACCAACTGGAACGCTTTTGTTAGATTGTCTCCGCGAGAAAACTACTCGGTTTGATTAGCCTCCGCCCGCGTTAACTTGTCAACCATCGGCAGAATTAGATAGATACCGATAATCGCTGCCGCCAGGCCAACACCAACTATCGCAAAATAAGTTGGCGTCAATGTCGACTTGAGCGTCGTCGAGAACATACCTGTGAACACCGCGCCCGTCCAAACACCAATACCGCAAGATAGCACCGAAGTCATTAGCAGCGGCGCCACCGACTCAACCATCACCAAGCGTTTCAGTTGAATTAGACGCATACCGCCCAGCCGCAAAGTGTATAGCGAGCGACGACGCTCCATCAGCCCGCTAATCGTCGAGACGATCAAGCTTGCTACCGCCACGAACAGCGTCACGCCGATACCAACATAGGCCAAGTCGGCAAACTCGCGAATTGTCGGATTGATATGCGGCTTTTTAGAGTCAGTGCCGCTCACTGCATATGTTAGGTCGTACTGATTGGCTTTCGCCGTCACCAAGGTGCGCAACTTCTCGATATCATTATCTAACTTCAATGTCACCAAATATTCTTTCACGCCTTTCGTATCAACCCGGTCATTAATCAGCGACACCTTCTTGACTACCGGCTTATCAAAATTCAGCAGCGCAAATTGGTCGGGTCGGGCGTTATTCGGACAAGTATGCTCGGTGTACTTCGCCAAATCCTGGCAGCGAATTGCATCGCCGTCCTCGCGCGGATAAATCGTCGCCACCGACGTGATGTAAGATTTTTGCTGCAGCTGCTCCGCCATGTCGCCTGGCAGCGACCGGCCGATGACGATTGCCGTGCCGCGCTTTAGCTGCGAAAAGCCGTTATCCTTGATAGCTTGAGCGTTCAAGCCTTCAATACCACTGGTCGCCGTCAGATAAAAGCTGCCCGCAAACAGCGCCAATACCACGCCGCTGACACTGCGGAAAATTGTCCGCGAATGCACCGCCGTACGCTTGCCAGCAATCAGCGCCGAAGCATTATTCGACCAGCGCGTCAACAACAGCGCAATCTTATTAGTCAGCCAGCCGCCAGCCAGAATCAAGCCGAACATCACCAGCAGCAGCGCCGCCATCAATAGTACCGACGGCAGAGCTGATTCTTTATTAGCCGCCAGCCAATCCCGCCCCGGCTTCGACGACAGCCAAGCAAAGAACGCGATACCAAGTGCTGGCACCAGCGCCCGCCAAGCACGCAATTTCTTTACCTTTTCAACCGAACGCGACACACCCAGCGGCGAAATTTGCGCCCGGCGCATCCGCCGCCAGTTGACAAACATCGTTAGTCCCAGCGTCAGACCGATAATCAATGCGTATTGCATGCCAGTTAGCGCTAAATCGCTAGGATTAAACCGCATACCGTCCATCTTGAAATCCTGCAGCGGCGCTTGCAGCAACCAAAACGCACCCAGCCCGATGATCACGCCAACCACCGACGCCAGTAGCGACTCCAGCATCAATATCCGTGCCACCTGCCGCTTAGTCGCACCGATCAGCCGCAAAGCAGCATAACGTTTCTCGCGTTGCGCCGCGCCCAGCTGTGTTGCTACCGATACGAAAATAACAATCGGGAACAGTAAGATTGTCCCGCCGACACTAAATACGATGACGGCAACCGGGTCTATTTTAGCATCCGATTTTAATCCGTTAGCATCCGTCCGATAAACATCAGCAAAGTATGATGGCTGTCCCTGAGATTTGGTAAAAGCATCGCTCTCGGCCACTTCCTCGGCGCTAGCACCGCGCACTATCATCAATGCATCCGGACTGGCGGTATATTCGCTAGGAATTACGCCGAGGTATTTGGTATTTTTACCAAAACGCGCCAAGATATTATCCTCTGGGTGTTTAGCGACCGCATCAGCCAACGCTTTTGATAAGTAATATTCGCCAGGACGCGGCGTTTTTAACTTAGCAAACTGCGGTGATTTAGCTGTACCGTACATTGAATAATACTGGATATATTGACCGCGCCACTTCGACGCATCACCGCGACGGGTACCGCCAACTTTCAGCGGCTCGACACCAGCAATCGGTTTTTGTTCGGCTACACCGCGGGCTGCCTGATACGCCGCCGTATTAATTGCTAGTCCACTAGCACGCCCCATTAGACCGTTGACACCAGCCGTAAAGTAGCACACCAGTACGATCCCCAGTGCCACCGCCACCGTAGTCAAGCCCAGACGCGCGAATGACTGGCGACCAGACTTTTTTAATAACATCCAACTGACACTCATTTGACAGCCCCCGCATTGGTTTTACCGGACTTGCTTGATATATTTACCGCTGTATCAACACCGGAAATTTGCCCGTCGCGGACAATAATTTCCCGGTCAGCATAAGCGGCAATCGTCGGCTCGTGCGTCACCATGATGACTGTTGTGCCGTGCTCTTTGGCGGTTTTGATGAATAGCTCCATAACTCTCTCTGAATTCAAACTGTCCAGCGAACCAGTCGGCTCGTCAGCAAATAGTACTTTTGGCTCAATCACCATCGCCCGGGCAATCGCTACCCGCTGCATTTGCCCGCCCGACAACTCGCCAAGCATGCTGTCAGCTTTACCCGCCAGTTCAACCTTATTCAGCCATGTTTTTGCCCGTTGATAGGCCTCTTTGCGTTTGACACCGTTAAGCAGTAGCGGCAGCGCCACATTATCCAGCGCTGTCAGCTCTGGCACCAACTGTCCAAACTGAAAGACAAAGCCAAAGCTGGTGCGCCGCAATATACTGCGCTGATCATCGCTCAGTTTGTCAATCCGCCGCCCGTCGAAATCAATCTCGCCGCTATCAATCTTGGTAATCGCCGCCAAGCTATGTAGCAGCGTCGACTTACCAGATCCTGACGGACCCATAATCGCCAGCACCTCGCCCGCCTCAACATTCAGGCTGACGCCGCGCAGCGCGTGTGTTTGCCCGAACGACTTCTTAATATTTTTAGCGCTAATTATTAGTTTGCTCATTTTATTTCCTCCTTGTGGTTGCTATCAGTTTGCTCAGATGACATAATCTCCTCCTTTAATTTAGTTAACCGCGAAATTGTTAATTCAATCCAGCGCAAATCCGCCTCCAAATGATACAAAGCGTGATCAATCAGCAGCGTGTCGGACAAACTGCTATCGCGCCGCTGCGCTGTCAGCTCGCGCATTCGTTGGATGTGCGCTCGGCGCTGGTTATCCAGGTATGGCGCCGCATCGCCGTCTTTCAAAATCGCCAATACCGCCTTGATATACATCGTCGCTTGCAGCTGCGGTGACGGCGCCTCTGGTGATTCCAGCCATGCTTGTAAATCCTGCTTGCCCTCATCGGTAATTTCATACCGAACCCGATCCGGCCCGCCCGATTCGCTGGTATCGGCAATTTCTTTGACCTTATTATCGCGTTTGAGCCGTGCCAGAGTTGAATATATCTGACCGGTTAAAATTGGCTTATCCTTGCCAAAATAGCCGTCATATTTTTTCTTCAACTCATAGCCGTAATTTGACTCTTCCGCCAAAAACCCTAACAGTGTATATTGAACGCTCATACCCTTACTATACACCCAGTGTTTAGTTATTGCAAGAGTTTTATACACTCGGTGTATAGTTGCTATTACAACGTCCATTCACCCTATTGACACAGCATCCGCCCCATCACAGATAGCTCACCCCACCAAACCACCACGACCAGTAGCCCACCTCGCCAGAATACAGACTATTATTCAATTTTAGCGTATAATAGGTTCATGGCACAGTTTTGTCGGGTATACCGTAAACAGCGATCAGTTAAGTTAGCTCTGTCGGGAATTGGCAAAATTCTCAGCTTACCACGATACTTACTACTAGCAGTTGTTTTATCGTTGCTTTTTGCGCTCATTATTTTCTTTGCCATCAACGCTAATTTTTACGGCCCCCTGATGATGTCGCGGCTGCCAATACTAGACAAAATCTCCCTTGTCGGAGCTATGTTCGTCGACATATTCAAACAAGGTTTCATCTCGCCAAACGGTGCACTATTGCTCATGGTGTCAATCCTCCAGGGTCTGTCGATTACTGTCGTCATTTTCACCGCCAAGAAAAATAAGCGTAATGAACAAGCTGTCACCAAACAGGTCGGACTCAGCGGCCTAGCCTCTGTAGCTGCGGCTATTGGCTTGGGCTGCGTTCCCTGCGGCACATCACTCATCCTGCCGCTCGTTGCCGTATTCTTCTCAGGCGCCGCCGTAGCCACTGCCGCCACTGTCGCCAGCACTCTCGTTCTGATCTTAGCGCTACTTCTGAGCCTCTTTTCACTCTACAAATCTGGACAAGTCGCCTTTATGTATACAGAATTAGCAAAACAGGGGGACGTATGAATCGACAAAAAACAGCCGGCATAGCGCTCATTTGGGTCATTTTAGGAATTATGATCGCAGGCATTGTAGCGCTATTTATCTATGGCATTATTAATCGCCAACCAAATCAACATATCGGTGACGGCAAGCCGTGGAATGAAAAAATGTCGCAAGGCTCCGCGAGCGCCAAGCACGTGTTCGTCGATTACACTGATTATTTTTGTTCGTTTTGTGCCGAAGTCGAAGCAGCCACCAACACCAATTTTTTCAAGAATGACTACATCAAATCAGGCAAAGTTCGTTATGAACACCGCGTAGTCACGCTGCTCAAGGAGGTCACTAACAACACCGAATCTGGCGCCCACGCTGCGTTCTGTGCCGCCGACCAAGACAAATATTGGCAATATACCCACGACATCGTGCCGCGCATCAAACGTGATTATTTTGATAAGGGAATTGGCGTAAAAAACGTCGCCACACCGCAAAAAATTCCGCCTCTGCCATTGGCATATTTCCTGACTTCTGCCAAGAGTGTCGGTATGGACGAGGCAAAATTTGCTGATTGTATGACTAAGAAACCGCACCAAAACGAGATTGAGAATAATACCAAGAAAGCCCTCTCGCTTGGTGTGAGCGGCCTGCCATACATGGTAGTCAATGACTATGTCGCCAGTGGATTTATGGGTGGCGAAAATGGGCTGAAGGCAATTTTGAAAGCCGGCGGAGCGGACTGATGCCCACCAAAAAAATACAAAGTAAGCCTCAAAAATCATCGGCAAAACGACAATCAGCTCGGCCCAGTCGCGGGTCAAAAACTAATACAGCTCCTGCGAATCGACCCGGGCTGATCAGTATTTTATTCACTACGCTGCTTTTACTGGTGGTAACCGCGATAGGTGTATTATTTTACTTCCACTCCACACAACCACCAGCGCAGCGCCCGACAATCTCGGAAGATGAAAAATATTACTTCACCGACTCACGCTATGCTGGCATCCGCTCCAAGTTCGTAACGCGCGACACCAGACACGAAAAAGTCTCGATCGAATACCCAATCACCAGCAATTCCAAAATCAACAAACTCATCGCCCGAGCAATCGACCGTGCTGACGGTGATTTCCGCCACACCGCCACTAACGCCCCGACATTCGACCGGCCAATGACAGAAACGATTAGTTATCAAGTTACGCATAATAATTCGACCGCCCTGTCGATGATTGTCAATATTAAACAAGATATGCACGGCGCGCATCCGGTGTCACTAACGCATTTTTGGACGTTTGACAAGAAGTCTGGTGAGGTGATCAGCTTGGATAATTTGACCGAGAAATCGGAGGAAGCCATCAAGGCAATCGTGACAGCTGCCCGGCACGACGTCGCGCAAACCATCAGGCAGCGCCAGCAACCAGAAGCGAATCTTGATGAGATGATCACCAAGGAGGCGTTATCGAACTTCACCATCACCGATGATGGTAACACCTTAGCTTGGCCAATTGGACAGGCGTCGCTCTTGCCGTCAGCCTACGGTGAATTGACCATCAAAGTGCCGACTACCGCCGTTGCCAAATACCTACAAAATCCGACGGCCCAAAAGCTAGCTAACTTTCCCAAGCCGCCCGAACCAAAACCAGAGCCAAAGCCAGCGCCTACGGCGCCGACACCCGCAAACCCAGGTAAAGTGATCGCCTTGACGTTTGACGACGGGCCAGGACCGTACACTGCGCAGCTACTGGATATTTTGGATCAACATGGCGCTAAGGCCACATTTTTCCTGATTGGCAGCAAAGTATCCGCGCAAGCCGACGTATTGCGACGCATGCACGCGCGCGGCCATCAACTAGGCAATCATTCGTGGTCGCACCCAGAACTGCCTAAATTGCCGGTTGGCCAAATTGCTGGCGAAATTGACCGTACTAACGATGCTATCAAACAAGCCACCGGCGTCACACCAACTGTTATGCGCCCGCCTTATGGCGCGGTCAACAGCGCTGTCTTGGAGCAGCTTCGCCTGCGCGGCATGTCGTCAATATTATGGTCGGTCGACACCCGCGACTGGGCTGACCGTAATAGCGAAATCGTCTGCTCGCGCGCCGTCGCTGGCGCCCATCCTGGAGCCATCATCCTGATGCACGACATTCACCAAACCTCCGTCGAAGCCGTACCTTGCATATTATCGGCGCTCAAGCAGCAAGGGTATTCGTTCGTGACGGTACAGACGATACTAGGAACAATGACGCCAGGGGTTGGCTATCCGTAGAATCATAGCAGGAATATTTGCCGACTTGCAGTGATATTAGTCTAGACAGCTACTCTGCTTTATTCACCTCAAAAACCTTGTGCTTTGAAGCCGCGCCGCGCACCAGCTTCACCGTTGACGGTGCCACGCCAAAATGTTTCGCCAATAGCTTCACCGCCGCCACATTCGCCCGCCCCTCAATGGCTGGCGCCTTGGTATAAATCATCAGCGAGCCGTCATCGTTCATTACGACTTCTTCGCGATGGCGGGAATTGGGTTTGAGGTGGACGGAGATTTTCATGATTCAATAAACCCTGCTTAAGGTTAGTACTATTGATTAATTTTCACCATTTATTGATATAGCTTATTAACGTCTTCTATCCTAGAATCTTGACGAATAATATTCATAATTTCAACTATAGTCTGAGCATATACTTTTCCTGAATTATAAACCCCAACAACCCTTTTTATTTCCGCAGCATCATACATATCATAACTATTGGTATTTCTTAATATTCTAGCAGCAATCTTAATACTCTCAACATCAGTGAGTGGTTTTTTTGATTTAACTTGTGCAATACCAACCGTGAGTTCACACTTGAGAAATGTAACTATAGCGTTCTCTATTTTCCGAATTACTAGCGGCCTATTCATGTCCTCGTATACTAATATAGAATACAAAAGAAGCTTATTACATGACTCATCTCTGCAAAATAAATCTATAGATTCATGGTAATTATCATAGATGTCGCCAAGTGCTCTGACAACATAGTTAGTAAAGGCTGTATTATTTTCATCTTCTGCAACATTATGACTACTGCCCATATTGGTTACACGAAAATAAAAAAGAACCAGCATAGCTACAATCATACTTGACCATAAATTATCTAACAAATTAGCAATGCTACTTGGTGCAATAATTGACAAATTGAACCAATTGCCCATAAGTCCTATAAAAGTCCCAGTGCATATTACCAATAAAACGTTGGTAATATGGATTAGTCTCTCGCTAATAAACTTTCTCTTTTTAAATATCCCCCAAATGTCCCTAAATAATAATGAGACTATTGCTGCCCAAAATGCATAAGACCAAGGTTGATTAACCTTAAAATAACGCTGTTCTATAGATACTACCAAAAGAACTATAACAGCCACCGGAAGCGTTCGAAATAGAAAATAATTGACCCATTTCCTGCGCCCGTAGCTAACAAATTGCCGAACCGATAGATAGTTAGATACGAAAGATACATACGATATTGGGTTATTGCTATTAAGAGAGTCTTTATATTTCACCAACTGAAAAAATGCCTCAATAAGAAGTCCTCCTGCTATAGCTATGAATATTGGTGCAATATTTTCCGCAGTCATTTCTCTACTTAATTTATCATAATAATCCTAGAACGACATCGCCTCCAACTCGCGCGGCAAAATCTCCTGCACCTCGACCGAGCCCGCCACCAAGTGGTAACCCTGCAACTGTCGCGGCAAGTCACTCTCGGCACGGCGCCAGTTGATCGGGTGGTTCTCGTCAAAATAATCAAGCAATTCGGCATTCAAAAAATGGTCGCGCGGCAAATCTACCGAACCGTCCTGATTGACAACCAGTGCTATCGACAAGCCCGACGTCGTGCCATTATCGTTTTTGGCATACGCCGCCGTCACCAAATGAACCAGCGGCTCAAACTTCAATACTGACTGGTCGCTCGCTTCCACCTGTGCCTGACCGCGACGCGCCAGCTGCTGATTGATTTTCGTTGTCAATTCTTCAACACTTGGCTTACCGTCGCCCGCTCGGCAATAGTCACAACCATCTGCCGCCTCGACATATTCCAGCAGCAAATCCATATCGACGTCAGCGTCTTTAACGCCATGCTGCGACAATTGCTCCACCATTTCATGCAGCGCGCCCAGCAAACTATAATCATTCACATTTCTGGCAGCATCACCGATACGGATGATGGCGCGAGCAATAGTAACGGTCTTGTTTGGCTTGTTCATGCATTCTCCTGGATATTTTTACACCACTCGGAAAAAACTTGTGAGCACCCAGTAACCAATAACGGGCGAACAAAATAATGTGCGTGTGTATCAGGTGTCACAATTACCATCTCCGACCATAGTCAACGCCTGCCGCAAACTCCGCACCGGCGCCGCATATGGTACATTAATTTCTGCAAAATGCTGGCGGGCCGCAGTAATTTTACTTCGCTCATTGGCGCTCAAGTGATTATCGTTAATATCATCCGAGCCTTTCGTCTCCGCCACAAAGTAAATCCGCCTATCGCCATCAAATGCCACCGCCCAATCCGGATTATACTTGCCAACCGGTGTATCAATCTTAAACCAACCCGGTAGCTTAATATAAAACTTAACGTCAGCATTATCCTCCAGCGACCGCATGAATTCACGCTCAACTTCTGAATCAACCGCCACGTAATCGTAGATGGTTTTTGCCTGGTCGACCACTGCAATTGCCCCACTTTTCATTGCTGCATCATATAGATATGCTTGTAATTCACTATTCTCAAACAATGTCATGTCATAATACTCGCCTGTCCTGTGATATTTAATACCATCAACTGCCAGGCGCTGCTTGACACGATTAATCGCCTGGGCTGTTTCATCAATCACCTGTTGTGGATTAATAGCCATCTGCTCAAACATCCCCGCCCGATCAAGTACATCAAATATCACCCGGCGGGTCATCTGCGTCCGGAGCTGAATATCCGCTAATAAATTCGGTATCTTTATCTCGGTTTGGCGCGCTGCATAGGCGTTGAAACCGGTCTCGCGCACCATAAAGCCTCTATCATTATTCATAGAATCAATCAGTGTTTTAGTATCAGCGATATTCGGTCTCCTAATAGCGACCTGCGCTAATTCATTAGCCGCCTCCGCTACTAACTTCTCTGTATCAATTGCCACCCGGTAGGTCGTCTTATGCTTAATTTTATCCCATAATTCCTTAAAGGCCGGGTCAAGCGCCCGTGATTTCTGAAACCTGACAGGTCGCCGATCATCACGATTCTTGATTCGTCCGCCGAAGTGGATGCCGGTCTCTTCCTCAATCTCCGTCTGAAGCTTGCGGCTAAACTCTGCGTAACTTTCATTGGCCACTACCGTTAGCACGTTGACGCTATCATCATGAACTCTCTGCCCATCAACATTAACCGGCAGACGCAGTCCTCGACCGATCTCTTGGCGTTTTTTCATCTGACTCGACGTCTCGTTAAGCGTACAAATTTGAAAAACGTTGGGGTTATCCCAGCCTTCACGCAGTGCCGAGTGACTAAAGATAAACCGTAACGGCTCGCCGGTATCCAGTAGCCTTTCCTTATCCTTCATGATCAAGTTATACGCCGTATCATCATCCTTGGTGCGACCACCCTCACCCTTAGTGTCACGAGAATCTTTCCACTGACCACTCTTGTCTGCCGCAAAGTAGCCATCGTGCACCTCACCCGCCGACAAGCCATTCATCACACCGGTATATTTTGGCTTAGACGATACCTTGACGTAGGCTTCCTCAAACCACTTAGCAAACTTACCCTTACTGGCGCCATTCGCCGTATATTCACGATAGTTCATGACTTTATCAATAAAGAATAGGCTCAGCACCTTGACGCTACTCCCCAGTCGGCGCTGTTTATCAAAGTGATCGTCAATCGTCAGTTCAATCTGTCGCTTGATGATGTCATCATGCAGACTTTCATCACATTGACCAACGTAGACTACTTTACTATTACTAAACTCGACGCAATCATCACCGTGATTAATCGACTCGACATAGTAGCCGGCATAGACCGAACGTCCCGTCTTCGCCTCCAAATCGTCGCCCGGAAACGCCTTGATAGTTTTACGCTGCAAGCCATACTCATCACTTGCATCCACTTCTATCTTGGCGAATGAGCGAGTTTTCGACTGGCGCTCTAGCGACAATACATTGATATACGCATCATTATAATTATCCTCACTCTGGACACTATGCACCTCTATCTTTTTGACCAAGCCTTTATCATAGGCATCGACTGGAGTCAGCCGATAAAGCAAATTGTATAAGTGCTTATGCGTGGCGCTATAGCGCAGCGTGCACAGCGGGCTAAGGCTAGCGATAGCATTCCGCCGTATGTCGGTCTCCATATTCTGCGGTTCATCGAGAATAACCACTGGGTGGGTGGCTTTGATAAAGTCGAGCGGCCGCCCATAGTCGCTCTGCCGATTCATCACATTCTGTGCCTTGGCGAAGCTATCAATGGTAATCACCATGATCTGCAAGGTATCATTCGTGGCAAACTCACGAGCCTGACCTGTTTTCTTACTATCCCAGATGTAGTAGTCCATCTCTGGCTTGTTATATAGATCGGCGAAGTGCTCCCTGGTGATCGCCAAGTTCTTCAGCACGCCTTCACGAATCGCCACGCTCGGCACCACGATGATAAACTTCTTCCAGCCATAGCACTGATGTAACTCATAAATCGTCCGCAGATATACGTACGTTTTTCCGGTACCGGTCTCCATCTCGATGGAGAAGTTCATGCCGTACTTCAGAGATTTTTCGTTAATTTCGAGCGGAAAAGTCATCGGAATACTAAAGCCACCTTCTTTCGTCTCGCTTTTCTCGATACCATTTTTCTCTTGAATTTTATGCGTGTTTTTAATTATCTGTGCCGCATCTAGCGTCAAGCTATTTCCCTTGGCGATTGTCGCCTCCAAGCTTAACTGTCTACCCCGATCCATATGACGAGTTGCACCGTCACTATCCGCTGGTTGCCCAGCAAATACATCCACCACCGCGTTGATGGCATCGAGTTGATATTGTTGGTTAGGGTCAAATTTTAGTTTCATTAAAGCATCGTCCTTTTAATTAACAAATCTCATATTAATATAGTCTTATGATGCATTTTTAATCCTATTATCTTTCAAACCATCTTCTGTAATAATTCGCCTTCTCTCGTCCAAGTCTATAACTTTTTTGGTTTTATCCATCGGTTCTGCGACTAATTTATTATAAACATGCTTAAGTACGTCTTCTACACAATAACCAAACGCCCCAATTTCATCTATCATTTCGTTGGTATCGTTCAATAGCCACTCATATTGATGTATTGTTGTATGCTCAATATCCAAAGTAGTCCATTTATTTATTATTTTTTGTATTCTATCATTTAAGTCATGATAGACTAGCCAGAGAGCGTTATATATTTTTGAGTTGTCCCCAAAATCAGCTCCGCTCATATCTAAAATCCTAGTAAGCTCTAAAATACTGTACTGAAGTTTATACGCCTCATCTACTATCTTCTGTGTCGGCTCAAGCCAACCATCAAGTAATTTTATTCTCTCTTCTATAGTCGGTTCGTTATAACCTGCTTGTCCATGCCATTTATTTAAGATATTTGCAATTATCCTTACATGTTCTCTTATAGCACTAATAAATGATGAGTTTTTTGATGATATCTCATTAATAGAACGAAGGACCTTTTCGTATATTGTATAGTTAGTCGACATAATGGTAGATAGTTTTACTTGCTCTATGGTATCTTTACGTGCTTTATCCCAACCTTTTATGGTTAATAGTAATGAAAAAAACGCACATATTGAAATTACGATTTGACAAAAGTCTGCTATATCTTTCACTGTACCGTCTCCACAAAATTCGGAAATCCCGGATTTTCTATATATATGCCCAAGCCCCCCAGACAACCCACTATAGTGCAAGCTACCTGGTTTTTCTGGATAGCTGGATTCATATTAAACTTACCCCTTCTAGACAGCGGCTGTCTATCATTAGCGATTTTGTATAACAGATAATTAGACGTTACCAGAGCCTGATTCACTTTGATATTCTCCTATTATACGTCCTCTTAAAAACTCAATGGATTCCTGTAAATTATCCATTATAAATTGATCTGTACAATATTCATTTTCTTTATTTTCTTTATGGTGAAATGCATTGCGCAAGACGGAATGTATAGTTAATCTATCTATTCTACCGTTGTCTCTCTTCCAATTATATTTCTCAGCATCAGTAACATCAAATGTTCTATCTAACGCACTTGGGCTAGACTCACCTCTAAGATAGGACAACTGGCCATATAGCTCGTTATGATACTCAAGAGTAGGATAGTTGAAGGCGAGATAATTTATTTCAGCAGGAGTAGCTCTAGGGAGAAGCGCTTCTTCGATCTCTACGTTTACGACACCACCATCAGTATCTTTCTTTAGCAGATGCTTCTTAGTGTTGCCACTGGCATCAGCGAGAAAAAGCTCATGCACGAAAATTGGTGAATGAGAGGTTATAAATACCTGGACAGACTTCGACAACTCCATTATTTCCTGCACGAGTATCTGCTGCAAAGAAGGATGCAGGTGCATTTCTGCTTCGTCAATCATAACAATTAAATCATGCCTTTTCGTTTTAGCTACTTCTTTCTTAACCAAAAGCGCTAACAATAATTGATACCCTTTTCCCATCCTATCTATAGAAACATAATTATTCTCATCGATTTTCTGTGCCAGGAAGGACCTTGAAAAAAGCTCGCTGTTATCAACGTGTCTTAATTCTATCTTTAGATTCGTCAACTCATTAAATTTTTTTACAGAACTACTTAACACTGTACTCTTATTAACTTTAGCTAACTCACCATTTACCGTGCCATTAACGTCCGACTTATCATCTACATCTCTGACGTAATGATAATTCAAGTGTTCCAGAGTGCGGTCAAACTCAGTTTTATTAGACATCCCCGAAACTATAGAACCAATCCGAAAGTCCACATCTATTATCTGGTATTCTTGATTATATCGTGCTTCCCCGTAAGTGCCTTTTAGATCGGCACGCAAGTCAGGTTTACCTTCTTCAATTTCATCAGACAATAGTAAATTCTGTGTAACAACCATCCTGTCAAGTGAACCGCTTGATCTTTCTCGTAAATGTCCTTTGAAACACAATCCATTTGCTCGAAACTCGCCACTATATAACTTTTTAGCCGTAAAGTCAGCATTGGCTTTAGCAGTAATAACAGCCCTTGAGTTTGCTTTGTGCATATCATGCAACGAAAAGCTATCAACTTTATAGCTTCCTAGGACAAGTGCTATAGCATCAAGAATTGATGTCTTACCGCATCCATTTTCTCCTAAAATAACATTTAGTCCACTCCCCAAATTAGTATTATCTGGTACAGCGATATTTTTAAGACTAAAATTGTCAAAACCTCGATAATTCTCTATCTCTAGTTCACGAATAAACATCACACCACCTCCACTTCTACACCTTGGCGTTCAGCTTGCAGAAGCAGGTTTACTTTTAGATTTATGTCGTCACCAAAAGCTCGATCGAGGAGGATGATGGATGATGGTTTGGTGGCGAGGATGGCTGTAAATAACTCCTCTGTCATGGAGTGCGCCAGGCAAATGACGAGCTTCTCGGACGGGATGAAGCAGAAGTCGTCATACTGATCTATCTGCACCAGCGGCGAGATACCACGCTTGAGCAGGAGTTCGATTAGCAGGTCGTCGTCAGTCGTACCCTCCTCAAGCGGGTCAAGGTTAGCGAGCGCCTGCTGGCGAATCTCCTCCGGGTCGGAAACCAGCTCGTTCCACTGCTTAAAATTACTATCACCCACCCGATACGCCCGAAAACCAAGGTCAAGCGGGACATTGCGAGATGCTAGCTTGTCCGCCTGGTCTGCCCGGATTTTGGCGCCCGCTCGACGGATACGCTCACGAGCAATGTCAGCAATAGTATGATAGCCGACTTTATACGCCTCCGACTTCTCATCAGTCAGCTCAGGTAGCTGCACGCAAATCCAGCGGCGATTGCCGCCGTCTTCAGCGTTAAGTTCGTCGACAGCATGAGCTGTCGTGCCAGAGCCAGAGAAGAAATCAAGAACGATATCGTCGCCAGTACACCCAAACTCTAATAAGTATTTCATAAGCCGCACTGACTTTGGGTTGTTAAAGAAAGCGCCGTCCAGAAGTTGCATAACTTCCTTGGTTCCGCTGTCATTCATGCCGACCAGGCTCTTTGGGAGAACTGATATAGGCGCACCCTTTGCCGCTCCAAGATACTTCTTGATATAAATATTCCATGACGCACGATCTCCATTCTCAGTGACAAGCGGACTTGTTTTAGTCTTCTTAAAGACTACCAGATCATCTTTCAATGCTTTTTCAAAGCGCTGCCTAATAAAACGAAATATATAACCTTGTTTTGGTTGAACTTTTTCACCGTCAGGACACTCAATAAAGTACTTTTGATTGACTCCTTCGGATGGATTCCGCCATGCAAAATCTTTTTCTCTATAAAGACCTTTTTCATCCTTGCATTTATACTGAGAGACAGCCTCATTTGATAGTGGTGCCCAAAAGCTATCTATATTATCAAGCGACCTGCCATAACATAATATATATTGGTGCGCATAGTTTACAAACTTCGATCTAATACCACCGCCAGTAGCCGAATTCCAAACTAACTGCGCTACAAAATTCTCCTCCCCAAATATCTCGTTCATCATCAGACGGAGGTTGTGGACTTCGTTGTCGTCGATAGAGACGAAGATGACACCGTCTTGGCTGAGCAGGTTGCGTGCCAGGAAGAGACGTGGATACATCATGTTCAGCCAGTTGCTGTGCTTATGCCCGCCGGTATTGGTACGCAAGCCGTCATCCCGCACAACATTACCCTCGTCATCAGTAATTCCCGTCTCCGCCTCATAACTGCGTCGTGTCTGCTTGAAATCGTCATTGTAGATAAAATCATTGCCAGTGTTGTAGGGTGGATCAATATAGATCATCTTGACCTTGCCATAATACGCCTTATGTAAGATCTTTAGCGCCGCCAGGTTGTCACCCTCGATAAACATATTGCCCGTCGTATCCCAATCGACAGAGTTCGCCTGGTCGGGGTAGAGCGTCTGGACGGTCTTCTCTTGGATGGTAGCGAAGACATCACTCTTGCCCTTCCAGCTAAGCCCGTAGCGCTCACCCAAATCAACCGCCTCACCCAGAGTCGCCTGGAGCTTCTGCCAGTCAATTTTGCCTTCGGTAACTACCTCGGGGAAAAGCTCTTTGAGTTTGTTAATTTGGCTGATTTGTATATCATCATTATATACACTAACCCGACTATCATCCCTATTATCCATATCACAACTTATTATACTACAGGCGCTATCAATTAGATGTATCTAAGTGTTGACCGCTTTTTGTAATTTATTGTAAACAACCTCGTCATTTGCAGAGTGGTATTTACAATGGATGAGCTTTTCAGAATACATCAGGGCTTCTTCCAGATTTTTATATTTCTTACTTTCAGACACTAGTTTGCGATAATTTTTTACTAAAAGTTTCTCTAACTCCCACTTTGGTCTCCAGTCTTCTATTTTATATTCTATCAATCTTTTTTCTAACTGTGATATGATATCAATTGATTTCAAATATCTTGATTGTTTATAATACAGATCAGCTAAAAAATACAAATCATGAGTATAGTAGACAATATTGTTAAAAGCAAAGTTTAAGAATACTTCTGCCTTTTCTAGATCTCTTATAGATGGGTTTTCTACAAGTACTCTCCCTAGGCTTAATGCTATATCTACTTGACAGAAAAAATTACTGCTATCTATATCCGATAGAGGTAGTTTGACTCTTTCTGCATCTAAAAATGCTAATTCATAACATATTGCTGATTTTTGAGCTAAACCTCTCCTAGTGTCTCCAGCTGTCATAAATGGTTTATTTAGGCGATCATAAGCCTGAGCTAGTAGAAAATTTACTTTCATACTGTTTTTACTCGCATGAAGATAAAATATCGTATTTAGAGCCATTATTTCGTTATCCATTTCATCGTAATTACGAAGAATTATCTCAATTTTTTCGGATTCGGTCAGAATGGGCTCGTTCATCATAGCACTCTCCTATGACTATTTTTAGTAACGATAATATGGTCATTAAGCGTAATACCGAGAAGATTTCCAGACTCGGCGAGTCTGGCGGTGACGTCCTTGTCAGCCTGACTCGCCTCCAAACCCCCGCTCGGATGATTATGTGCCACGATAATCGAGGCAGCGCGATCGGCGATGGCATCGGCGAAAACTTCGCGCGGGTGCACCAGGCTGGCGGTCAGTGTGCCAATGGTCACTACCCGTTTGGCGATCAAACGATTCGCACCATCCAGCGTCAGACAGACAAAATATTCTTGCTTTTTGTCGCGAATATCGGTCAGCAGCTCAACCGCTTTCTCTGGACTGTCAATAATTGGCTGATCGCTATCCAGCAAGTACCGCCGCGCCAGTTCCAAACTTGCCAAAATCACCGGGATTTTCGCTTCGCCCAAACCAATCACGCTCCGTAAATCATCATACGAAACATCACCGCCTTTTTGACGCAAAATTTTCAGCACTTCGCGTGCAATTTTACCAACATCGGCCCGAGCATTGCCGCTGCCAATAATCGCCATCAACAGCTCCAAATCGCTCAGCCGCGCCGTACCGTAACGCGCCAATTTCTCGCGGGGACGGTCGTTAGGGTGGCGGTCAGAGATTCTCATATAGACAGTATAGCAAGCACCCTAACTAAACTAAAGTTGTCAGGCTGCACGCATACCTACTGTTCAATCGGCCTTGTCAATTCAACATTGATAGAGATTTTATCAACATTAAACATCTCCACTAGTTCGCGCATGAGTCGTATTTTTTGATTCGTATTTGTTGCTACGTCAACCACAAGCCCTGTGTCGTGAATCTTTACGGAATTAAAAAATCTTTTAGAATCATTACTAATCCAATTTTTCGTCTTTTCGCTATTCATAATCTGATCAGTAAAATCAGGGTTCTCGTCATACAAATACTCGCAATAGACGCCAAGAATTTGCGACCAGCTCGTTACTGGATATGAATCATCACCGATATAGAACATCTTTACCATTGTGCCCTTGAAATCAACATCATCAAAAATATTAACTTTCGTATCAAGCACTGGCGGTTCAAACGTACTTGTTGGCAGCGGCCAAATTTTAATTATTTTATCAATCCACCACCGCTGGCGCTCCAATATTGCCGCTTCATTCCATGTATCATATTTAGCAACAGTCTTATTAATCTTAAGCGGGCTATCAGCAAACCCGTCTGGCATATCGCGCTTTTCCCGGAAACTCTTGTTTGAATATTCAGAGTTATATCCCGTCAATGTCAAATTCGCTAGCCCATGCAAATATGTGCCATGAATTTCGTCGGCATAGTCACCGAGCTCATCCCGCCAAGCATTGGTCATGGTTTGCGGCATAATATGTTCAATCGTTAGGTGTAGCTCTTTGTTATTAATTTGTTTCAGCAATGACACGTCCTTAGACTCATCGTCAACCGCAGTTAACAAATACATAACATTGGAAGAGCGCTGATTATAGGTAAAGTTTGCTTTTATCGCTGTTTCTATTTCATTATTTCTTGGTAGGCGAGTTTGTCCACTTCTCGAAAGCATAGTGTATTTTAGCACTTCAATATATACTGCATTGTTCTGTTCGACACTCGATAATATATTTCTATGCAATCCCGCAAAATAGTTATCTAGACTTGCTGTCGATAGGTTAACGACGATACGCCGCGAAAAGTAGACACGTAGCACATCAAATACCTCAGCAATTTCATCATCAGACAAATGTCCATCTTGCCAATATTTCATAACTGATACAACATACGGGAAGAATGCTTCGATTCTCAAATAGCGCATAATGAACGCTGCCGAGTTCAGCTTGGTAAATTCATTATTGACATCTATACCAAACTTCAAAAAGCGATAGTATTTTAATATTCTCAAAATCTCACCATAAAATGTGTCAAGCGATTCATACGACTGATCATCAGAAATATTATTAGAAAAAGCTTTTTTAAACTCTGGATACACCTTATCAGTATTTACGACCGATTGGTTTTTAGCAATCAAATAAACACGGAAAAAGTCGGTAATATCGTCACGCTGCGGATCGGTTAAGTATGTTTCAATATGCTGCCAATAGTTAGTCAAAACATAATCTTGTTTTTCTGAGGTGTACAACATCAATGAAAAATTCCGAATTTTATCGCCATCTGTCAATGGCTTGCCAGTTGAGTTAATACTTTCAAAAACTTTTTGTGGATTATCGTCATCTTTATCTAGCACGATTGTGACAATTTCAAAATCATCAAGCGTGTTAATGTACTGTTCTAAATGATCACGATCTCTAAAATATTCATAAAATTGAAGATAAGACTTACATAAATTACTTTTCTTTTCATACTCGGTCAATTCCGCCTGGCTAAATATTTTCTCAAATATTTTATTGTCAGTAGTTACCGCCCGAAGTTTGATACGGTTTTCCTCTGATCCATATTGTTTTGCATATCTATTGTATAAATACTCATCCTTAATTTGCTCGGCTACCAGTTCAATCTTTTCAGGAGATTCCAGCGCCAAATGGTAAATTGCGGTAATCATCAGCAAAACTGTCGTTGCACGCTGCTGACCGTCGATAATGATACTTCGGTCGCCGTCGTTGATATACACGATACTGCCGAAATAATGCTTTTTATCTCCACGCTTCACCTCTTCAAGGTCGTCTAAAAACATTTGGACATTATCGGCTGTCCAAGAATAAGGGCGTTGAAAATTAGGTATCTCAAAGAATTTGTTTGGCGTATATAAGAATAATTTAATGTTAGTTTGCAGCGCTTTCATATGTTAATTATACTACTCTATTGACACCTCTTCGGAGCGCTGTATTGCTTAAACCTTCACCGGTTGCCGGCCGCGCACCACGCATATCGCCACTACAAACATACCAACCAACCGCGATACTAATGAGGCGTCGTCTGCGCTTGATTGAGCCGTTGACGCAGACTCTTCTTCTGGATTGAGCTGGCTGTCGTCCGGCCATATGCCAGGGGATTGACAGCTTTTTACAACCAAAACATTATCACTCACGGCACTCGTTTCGCTATTATAACCGTAACTGTCAACCGCGCTGGCAACCGCCAAATCATTCTGTTCGTCCACTTCAGATACTTCAGTAGCAGCAAGTTCTTCTTGCGCTTCAGGTAAATCAATAGCTGGCTCTACATCGCTGGTATCCGTAATTATAGCCTCAACTTCATCATCCAAGGGCGGTAAATCACTTTTTTCCGATGTTTCCATAACTATACTGTCATGTTCCTCGCGAGGCATGATGCGCTCCTCTAAAATTTCCACTGCTGGCTCATCCAGCTCAACATCACGTATTGGTTCAATAGCCGGCGAGACAGGGATAGCTATCTGCTCCTCTGGCTCATAATCACTGGTGATTTCAGGAGCTGATGCTGCCTTGAGATTATCCAATTGCCCCACGGAATCCATATCAACACCAATCTCGTCGTCTACAGAGAGTTTCAAATCACCAGGTTCTTCACACACCGTAACGACTTCTGCCGGCGATATCACCGCGGCTACTTCAGTTAAGGTTAATTCTGATTCCACTCCCGGCAAATCCTGCTTCACAAAAAACACCTCTTCCTCAACCCAAATCTTATCTTCACTGCGACCGATGTCCGCGGTGGTGTCATAGTAATCAAGTTGCCTAAAGACAGGAATTTGCGGCTCGCTCGCATCCGTATCAACCGCTAATTCATCACCCAATTCCTGCGACAGATCAACGGCAAGTTGAGCGCCATTTCTATCAACTGCTGTGTGTTTATCTGGTAGATTCGGCGCAATGTCTATCATTTCTACAGATGCCGCCATATCAGTTTTATCTGTTGTATTTACCACATCATTCGCTACGAATACATCTGTTTCTACATCATCAATCTTCGGCTGTACCAAATTACTGTCAAAGTTGGCACGGTCGCCGATAATCAAAGAGTTCTCGCTACTTTCGACAAGCATCTGCTCCTGTGACAATATAGCTTGCGGTGTTCCGCCAGATTGACCAATAGAATAACTGCCTGACGATTGATACGTCTCGTTTTTATCGTATTCCGCCGGCACGCTAGCCGCGACTGTTCGCTCCTGGGATAGCAGCACATCATCTACGTCCGGCGTCAAGCTCCCGGGCTGTTCATTATCAGCGCCGTCAAGAGCTTGGATAGAGCCATCATAACCTGCCGCCATGCCTAGTTCAGCTTCGCGAGGCTGCGTATTTTGTAGCGGCTTCACATTAGAACCATCAATTGATTCTGACGCCAGCTTATCCATCTCTGTTGCATCAAATTGCGCTGCCAAGTGCTGTTCAAAAATTGGCGTAAAATTGCCTTCTGCCGCTTGCCTTGGTTCAGGATTAGACGATTTTGACGTTGTTATAACAACGTCATTTTCTTTTGGGTGTTCAATTGATGATGGTTTTATATCAGACACCGCAGCAGCATCATTGCCATCGTATGTATTTTCCACAACACTATCGACGAGTTTATTTTCGCCAGACAAGAAGTTGGCAGTTTCATTTTTTGGCAAAGTATTATTCTCGTTAGCAATTTGAGTGTCCTCGCTTACCGCTGGCGATGACAGCACAGTTCTCGTTTTCGTTCGCGTCGGTATGTCTGAAGATTCGAATGCTGGCTGCTGGTTTTCTTTATCTGCTGCACCAGAAACAACATCAAAAGTCTGCTGTTTTATTTCTATCGACGGACGATTTTCCTCTGTTGGTTCGGTAAAATACTCCTCGCCAGATGTATTGACGGACGCTTCGCTGACATTTTCTGGCTGGGCTTCTCTAATCTCATCAACATCATCAGCGGCATCTTCCGTAACAATTGCTGGTTCCAAAAACGATTGTTCCGCCTCCTTAATATCCGCAGGTTCGTCTGGAGATTCTGTTGTTTCACTAGTCGGGATTTCATTGCCTTGATTCGGCGGCGCAACCTGCTCAATTAGTTTATCCGTCTTATCATCACTTATTTCAGTGATGTCTGCATTTGTTAAATCCGCCCCGCTATCAGGATTAGCGTAACCCGCCACGACAATACCGTCATCGTCGTCACTCAGCAAATCTCTTAAATATGATTCGCGCTCTGGCGCTGGCTGCAAATTTTCATTAGCAAAATTGCGCATACGTAAAATCGGACAGTCGTCGCGTGCCGCGCAACTAGCACAGGCGGCGCTCGCCACACCTTGACATATTGCTGCCCTTCGCTCATCACTCATCCGGTTTTCCGACGAATTAATCTCGCTTTTGCCGGCAAGCGATAACGCGTCAACCGGCGTCAGCACTTCTGAATTACCTTGGCTGCTCGCATCGCTCATCGCGGTGTCAAGCTTTTCTTTGCCGCCAGCCACCGCTACCAAGTTAAGCTTACCAGCCGCTTCGTCTACACCAGCAGTTGCTTCTTCACCGATATCGTCAATGCCAGACGAAAAATCCTCGCCAACAGCGCCACCTCGCGGCGACGAAAACACATCAAAACCATCACCATCAATTCCTGTCGGTGATAATTCTCCTGTAGTCGCCTCCCCAATCATTGTTCAAAAAACGCCTCCGTTGAAATATGTGATTCATCAACGCCAGCGGCGGTTATTTTTTGCCAAACATCGCGCACAAACGGCAAGCTGCCGCAGACCAGAAAGTGCGCATTACTCGGCACTTCACTTACAATGTTCGCCACCTCAAACCGCCCATTCCGCCAGCCGTTCTTTTCCTCAACCTGCTGGCGGGTGCTAAACTTATTGACCTGGATGGATGAGGCCGCCAACTCCTCAGAAAACACCATATATTCCGGTGATTTTTGACTCAAATAGAGAAAAGTTGGCTGCTTGGCGTCCGCCAAAATACTCCAAATCGGACTGAGCCCGCACCCCGCCGCAATGCCAACCAGCGGCTGCTTAGTCTGCGGATTGAAATCGCCGTACGCCCGGCTAATATGCAGCGTATCGCCAACTTGGCACGAACATAAATAGCTCGAGAATTCACCGCCAACATTTTTCACGGTAATCGACATCAATTTCTCATCTGGGCGCGAAGAAATACTATAGGCCTTGCCTTCGCGCACCTGGCTACCCTCGATGAACACCGTGATGTATTGCCCCGCCATAAAGTCAAACGGCCGCTCAAAATACAGCGTCGTCACCTCAGGATTTTCCTGACGTACCCGCACAATTTCAACGGTTAGTGAATCACGCATTCCTCGACATACCTTTCCATTATTTTTTTGGCAGCTCTGAATTCCTCATCAGTAAAGGTGTGGTAGTTGGCAAATTTCGGGCTAATGGTTGTACCGGTGCGAAAATGCTGCAAAGCAAATCGCTTGGCACCTTTGACGAGCTCGCCGATCTTTTCAAAATCCGCCACCTCCAGCTGCTCGCGGACGATCGTCGTCCGAAACTCATGGCCAATCCCTGAGTCAATCATCAGCCGCACATTATCTTTGATTGCCTCCAGATCAATCGGCCGGGCTGCAATCTCCACATACTTTTCCAGCGGCCCCTTGACATCCATGGCGATAAAATCAATCGTCCCCTCCTCGACCATACTGCGCACCATGTCAGGATGCGTGCCGTTAGTATCTAGCTTGACATCAAAGCCGAGGCCCTTGATCATCCGGCACAGCACCGGTAAATCTTCGTTGACCGTCGGCTCACCGCCAGAAATCACCACGCCGTCTAGCCGACCAATGCGCGATTTCAGGAAAATCATCGCCTCCTCGACTGGGATGCTCGGCGCTAAGCGTTCGGGCAGTACCAACTCCGGATTATGGCAATAGCCGCAGCGCATGTTGCAGCCCGAGAGAAACAGTGCTGCCGCCACGTGCCCTGGATAGTCCACCAGCGACAGCTTCTGAATCCCGCCAATCGCCACCCTAAGCTGGGACGGCGACGGCGCAAGCTCGCTGGTGTTCGGCGGCATCGTCATAATGCTCCCTCATGTCAAATTCAGCCTGCTTACCATTATTCCACTGGGAAACTGGACGCAAGAAACCAACCACCCGCGAGTAGACCTCAGTACTCTCGCCGCAATTCGGGCAAGCCGGGTGCTCGCCGACGATATAGCCGTGGTTAGCACAAATTGAAAAGCTTGGCGTAAAGGTAAAGTACGGCAATTTGTAATTTTCGCAAATCGTCTTGACCAGCTTCTTCAGCGTCTGCGGATCGTCCATGCGCTCACCCAGGAAGAAGTGAATCACCGTGCCGCCCGTGTATTTAGTCTGCAAATTATCCTGCAAATCCATCAGCTCAAACAAATCATCAGTGTAGTTGACTGGCAAGTGGCTGGAGTTGGTGTAGAACGGATGCTTAACCGCTGCACCCAAACCATTGGCAAAGTGCGCTCGGTCAGGGAAGCTGGCCTTGTCGAGCCGCGCCAAGCGGTAGGTCGTACCCTCAGCCGGCGTCGCCTCCAAATTGTAATTATTGCCCGTTTCTTTCTGGTATTCCACCAAGCGGTCGCGCATAAAGTCAAGCGTTTTCTCGGCAAACGCCTTGCCCTTTTCGATACCAATGTCAACGCCCAGCAAATTCAATGCTGCCTCGTTGGTGCCGATCAAACCGATGGTCGAAAAGTGATTCTTCCAGTACTCGTTGAAGCGCTTTTTAATATCGCGCAGATAAAACTTAGTGTACGGATATAGGCTGATATCCGAATCGGTCAGCTGCTCCAGCACCTTGCGTTTGGTTTCTAGGCTGTCGCGCGCCATATCCATCAATTCGCCCAGACCCTTGAAAAATTCTTTCTCATTCTTCGATTTCAGTGCCAAGCGCGGCAGGTTAATCGTCACTACGCCAATCGAGCCGGTCATTGGATTACTGCCAAACAAACCGCCGCCGCGATACTCCAGCTGACGATTGTCAATCCGCAAGCGACAGCACATCGAGCGCGCATCTTCTGGATCCATGTCGGAATTGATGAAGTTTGAGAAGTACGGAATGCCGTATTTGGCGCTGGCTTCCCAAAGATTTTCAATGACCGGATTATCCCAGTTGAAATCCTTGGTGATATTGACCGTCGGAATCGGGAAGGTGAAGACTCGGCCATTGGCGTCGCCCTCAGACAACACCTCCAGAAGCGCCTTATTAAGCATATTCATCTCTTCTTGATAATCGCCGTAGTTGGTGTCCTGCATCTCGCCGCCGATGATCACCGGGTTGCCAGCCATGTGCTTTGGACATTCCAGATCAAGCGTAATGTTGGTAAACGGCGTCTGGAAACCAACCCGCGTTGGCACATTGACATTGAATACGAATTCCTGCAGTGCTTGCTTAACTTCGTCATAGCTTAATTTATCAGCGCGAATAAATGGCGCTAAGAGCGTGTCAAAATCAGAGAACGCCTGAGCGCCAGCCGCTTCGCCCTGCAAAGTGTAGAAGAAATTGACCACTTGCCCAAGAGCTGAACGGAAATGCTTGGCCGGCTTGGAGGCAACCTTGTTTTTAACGCCAGTAAAACCTTGGCGCAGCAAATCCATCAGATCCCAACCAACACAGTAAACACTCAGCAAATTGAGGTCGTGAATATGTAGATCGCCCTCTTTATGCGCCCGGCCGATTTTCGGCGAATAGATTTTATCCAACCAGTAGGTCTTGGTAATTTCCGCCGAAACGTAATTATTCAGGCCCTGCAAACTATAGCCCATGTTGGAGTTTTCTTTGACTTTCCAGTCCAAGTTGTTGACGTATTTATCGATCAAATCGACGTGCGCATTGGAAGTAATTTCACGCAGTTTTTTATGCTGGTCGCGGTAGATAATGTAGGCTTTGGCAGTTTTCTTGAACTTGGAATCAATCAAGATATCCTCGACGACATCCTGGATATCCTCGACACCCGGCAAGCGTTTTGGGTTGCGGGTTTCTAGTACCGCCAGTACCTTATCGGTCAATTTAACAGCCTGCTTAGCATCAAATTCGCCAGTCTCCAGACCCGCCTTCTCGATGGCCTTCTCGATTTTTTTACGGTCAAATTTAACAGTTCGACCGTCGCGTTTTTTGATTGATTTATACATACCCCTCCTTATTCTGGCAACAGCAAACCGGCCCCAACCTCCCCGAGGGGCGCGTGTTGCAAAAAACGTTATTTATTTTCTAAAACACCATATCTAGTGCTTAATATAGAATATACACGCGATATATAGCGTTTGTCAACGAAAATACATTGTATTATTTACATATGAAGTGCGGAAGTATTTGTTCCCTCTGATAACCCCAAAACATCGCCCCAAATCATATCAACAACTTCTGCTTGAGCCAGCTGTTCGCCAATTCGCTGCTCGCCCGGTACATTCAAAACGTCTTGATCTTTCCACCACTGGCGCATCTCCGATTCGCCAAATTCATGAGCGTTTGGCTTAGTGGCGTGGCGGCGCACCGTTTCCTCAAACGATATATCAAAATAATAAATCAACTTTTCGCCCTGAAAATCATCCAGCAGCCGATGTATCATCGCGCCGTATTTTTTATTGCTCAAAACACCCTCCAGAATCACCGTATAACCAACTCTATTGCCGTACATACACAGATCGTACATCAGCTGAATCGCCGGATTGCTTTCACTATCTTTCACGCGCAGTATTTCCCGCCGCACCACATCCTGTGACACCAGCATCGTGCCGTAGCCTAGTTGACGCTGGAGCAAGCGCGCCGTGCTGGTTTTACCGCAACCAGAATTACCGCGGAGAATGATCAGCGGATGAGAGGCCGTCACGTGCGCTCCAGCAAATCATAAGCGGTGGCAGCCGATAATGCCTGCATTTGGCGAAGATTATCACCTGGCTGGAGCGGCGGTTTGAGGCTGCGGATAAGATAAAAGCCAACAAATGCCGCTAACATCTCCGCATTGAGTTCATCCAACCATGGCGTTACTTCATGACCATGTCGCACCATATCAATCAAAAACTCCGTCGCACCAGACCCCCGAGGCGCATAGGAAGCCCAGTTCCAATCAACCAATTTCAACTGACCAGTTTGCGGCTGAAACGCCAAATTATCACTGCGAACATCACTGTGATCAAAACAGTTTTCTGGCTGCTTGGCGAATTGCTTGGCATGTGCCGAAATATCAGCTAATTCATCACTCCTACTCAATAATTCCATCATCTTCTGGCAGCGCCGCTGGTTGGCTTCTGATTGCTCCGGTAATAATGTTTGGTAGTTATCAATCAGCTGACGGCGAATATCAGCCTCGGCAATAACTCGATCAATGCCGTCATCCAAGCCAAGCTCCGCCGTCGTAAACGGCTGTAATTGTAGCTCCTCAATCACCTTATGCGGTAACTCCGTTCTTTCCAACTCGCGAGTTGTAGCTACCACCGCTGAGATATACCGCTTGGCCACAGATTTTTCCGCTGGCGGCCGCCACAACCAGCCGTCGGCTGATGCATAGCTAGTCGTCATCAGCACGTGCCCGTCGCCGTCCAGTTTTATCCAGTCAGCAACAAATTTTGGGTGAACTTTCTGCAACATCCGCATCACTTCATAATCTTTTTTCAGCCAAGCTAACTCGGTCTCACCATCATCAGGCAACACATCAATATCAACTTCTTTGACAAAAATTGTCCGATCGCCGGCCGACACCAAAGCCCGGCGATTACGCGAAAAGCCGCCGCTCACCGAAGTAACTCGCAGGTCGGAAGAGTCAACACCGAGTTCCACTGCCGCACACTGCAGCGCTCTATTGGTCAGCAATTTGTTGGGACTGAGCGAAGTTTTCATATGGAAATTATAGCATTGACCTCGAGTTTACCGCGAGTCGACGTGCGAAACAACCAACGTAAATTCCGCGCCACTTGGCGGCTGACTTTTAACCCGAATTGTGTAGCCACAGCGATCCGCCAGCGACTTGGCGATCGCCAGCCCCAAACCATGACCCGACACATCGGTCCGCGTCCGCGCCGGGTCTGCCCGGTAAAATCGCTCAAAGATATGCTTTTGGTCGCCCGGCGCGATGCCTGGGCCGTTATCTCTCACTGTGAATTCCAGCGCATGTTTTTTACGATTCACCCACGCAATCACATTCACTTCGCCGTTTTTTGGCGGCGCGTATTTGATGGCGTTATCTACAAAGATTGCTAGAATTTGACGAACCGCATTTGTCTGAAGCGGCACGTCGCAGGCCAAGGATTGATCATCACACACGAGCTTTACCCGCTTTGCCTGCGCGACTGGTGTAAACCGCGTCACCACGTCTTCAATAAGCGTAGCTGGATTGACCAATTCTGGCTCGGTCATGGTCTGCTCCGATTTCGCCAGATCCAACAATGAATTACTGAGCTCGGTCAATTTCTTAATTTCTGCCACGTTTTGATTCAAAACCCGGCGGGCTTTCTTCTCGGTCAGCGTCGATTTTCTGAGTGCCACTTCGTTCACAAGCAACAACGCCGCCAACGGTGTTCGTAGCTCATGGCTGGCATCCGACACAAACTGCGCTTGCTGCTCAATTGACCGCTCAATTGGCACCAGTGTCTTCCGCGCTAATAGCAGACTGAGCCAATAGCCAACCAGTAGCATCACCCCGTTCAGTACCGCCAGTGACATAACCACCGACCCGCGCGTCTCGCGGTTGCGCCGTTCCAGGCGGCGATTGAACTGACGTTCGACGAGCTCTGGTGGCTGCTGAGCATGTTCACTCGGCGGCAACGGACGATCTAATTGTACGGAAGTGATAGCATAAATAATCACGCTAAACACCAGTGATAACGTCATGATCACCGCCAGATAGCTCAGTGCCAGGCGTCTGACGCGCTGCTGTTTCATGATTTATCCTCCAGCTTGTAGCCAAAGCCCGGGACGGTGTGAATCAATTTTGCGTCAAATGGTTTATCAATTTTGCGGCGCAAAAACATGATGAATAATTCAACATTGTTCGGCAAGACATCGGCATCAAAATCCCACACGTGCGAGATGATTTGCTCTTTGGACAGGACCTTGCCGGCGTTACGCATCAGATATTCCAAGACAGCGTATTCTTTGGCAGTCAGGCTAATTTCCTGTGCGGCGCGCGTCACTTTTTTCAAACTCGGATCAAGCGTCAAATCACCAACCCGCAAGACTTCTTCCAGCTTCTCATTCGGGCGGCGCAATAGGGCACGAAGACGCGCCAATAACACCTCAAAACTAAACGGCTTCGCCAGATAATCATCAGCGCCCATATCCAAGCCTTCGACAATATCCCGCTCAGCATCACGCGCCGTCAACATCAAAATCGGCGTCTGATTACCATCTTGACGTAGCACCCGGCAAACCTCATAGCCATTCATTTCCGGCAGCATCACGTCAAGAATAATCACGTCATAGTCATCCGCCGTCGCCGTTCGGTACCCCTCATCGCCGTCATGCGCCACGTCAACCGCGTAGGCTTCATCTTCCAAGCCTTCCTTCAGCGACCGGGCGATTGCCGTGTCATCTTCTACTAGTAAAATTCTCATCAGCTAACTATCCTCTTTTTTACTTTAGCACAGGCATCTGAAAAACTGCTGAAAGCACCCCTCTCAAAAAGAAATTAGTCGCCGCAACGAATGACAATTTTAGTACCATCTCCCGCTACGACCTTACATTTACCGCCAACCGGATACGTAAACTTCGGGTCAGTGTGACCAAAATCCAGATTGACCACCACTGGAATCGTGGGATCGATATTTTTCGAAAGGATGATGTCGCTAATCATATCGTCAGTCGCCCGAGATTCGCCCTGAAAACGCCCAACCAAAATTGCTTTCACCTGACGAAAAAATGACTGCTGCATCAACGCCTGCACGTGACGCTCAAACGTTTCAGGAATTGAATCATAGCTATCGTCTTCAATACACAAAATAATATCGCCTTCAACTTTCGGAAAATATTCCGTACCATTCAACAGATTTAGACTGCACAAATTGCCGCCAATCATTACTCCTTCAGCCGATCCGCTCTGCACAACTCGCGGTCCATTATTTTTCAAAGCTTGGCGCGGCGAAGCTTCGTCATAATTCCACGGGAAATCGTAAAATGTTTCCGATTGCTGAACGACAAGTTCTGTTGGCTGATTGGTAAACAAACACCGCCGAAAATACTCCAACGAATAATTAGCTTCTGGCGGCAAACCAAAACAATAGAAATTTGGCATCGCATAGGTCACCAGCCCAGTTTTTGCCAAAATCGCGTGATTAAGAACGGTAATATCAGAAAAGCCACCAAAGATCTTCGGATTGTCTTTAATAATTTGCCAGTCAATTTTACCCAGCATCTGATTTGAATTAAATCCGCCAATCGCCGCCAAAACACACTTCACGTTTTCGTCCATAAACGCTTCGTGTAAATCTTCAATCTTCTCGTCATCCGTCGGACAACCTCGCTGATTCTGGGAAAAAGCATTGTTGCTAAACGTAACTTTTAGTCCCAGTGATTCTAACGCCGCTTTCGCCCTATCTAAAACTCTTTCGTCAATATCGCTCGCCGAACGCGCCGGCGCAAATACCCTGACTTCATCGCCTGGCTGTAATTTCTCTGGTATCATATATTTCCCTTCCTAAAATTAATCAATCAAAAAACCTCCCGCAGGAGGCATACCACAACAACAAGACACCTCCTGCTTACACGTGGAGATGGTAACAAATTGAGAGTAAATTCGTCATGGCTTCAGTACATCATAGCCATACTGAAAGATTAAAGCAACGAACGAACTTCCACTGCTAGCACGCCATAATGTTTTTGGTCAGCAACGGAATAATATTTGTTGTATTCGGCAGCGGCAGCTTCGGCACTGGTGGCGTGCGGGATAACACGGTGGTAACCCTCGGCCTGCACCATTTCTAAAAAGGAATTGTAGTGGCGGATGGCGATAATCTCCACGCGTGCTTGATCTGGTTCGCCGTCGTGTAGTATTCCTTCGGCATCGCGAACATCGCGGCGCAGGCGAATCTTATCGCCGACTCGATACTCGGCAAACTTTCCACGATTCAACCGACCTTCAACCGTCTTCCGCCCGGCGATAATATCGTCGAGTAATTTTGATTCTCGTCCCGAGTGCCAGATTTTCATAATTCCTACAGTGTTGTATCTTTTTTATAGTTTTTCTTAACTTCTTGCCAACAGCGATGCCATAGAATTATAGCACAGCCTATAAAAGTGTTTCTACTAGTCATGCCTACAAGGATATATTAGGGTATATTTTATGAATATAGCCCTCCATAAGCTAAAACCTCTAAGATGGCAATGTGTTGCCCGTGATAACATCAGATATCTCTTACGTGAAAGGTAGCTAAAATTGTTTATGATTTCCTACGCCAAAAGGCACCAATGTTTAGGACAGATACCTACTACAAACCATACTCAGATAATTTAATTGACGATATCTTCTAGATATAGGTGCCCTAGATTTTATAAAGTACTAAATCCGTCTTCTCCCATTCCTTAATCACCGTAGTCAAAGTATATAGCTATAACTACAATTTTAGCATTGTCGTATATCTGTTTTGACATAAGCCTCTTGAGACCTCTCAAGCTAAAAAGATTAAAATCTCTAGACTCATCGCCAGATACTTCATGCATTGGATTCTATGGTGTAATAAATACATAGCTTATATCCGTATAATAATACTTGCTGCCATCAGGATATGTATGAATTGCAATCGGCTGAGAGCGTAGTTCACTCCAGGCAACGAAACAAGCCTACTGCAGTGTGGCTGTAGCAACTTTAGCTGACTCTTGTTGTAGCCAGACTCTTTGGCTATTTCACGCAAAACCGCTTGCCACGACATTCCATCCAACTCCACATGCCTACCAAACTACAATAAAATTAGTTTACGATGCTTATACAGAATAATACAAGGGGTGTCTCCTGCTTTACTTTTCACGATATATCCACTAACGCATATACCGCGCCGACCAGGCTAGCTGTGTATATAGGGCATTTATATGATAAATTCTACTTTGATTATGAAGTGTAGTCAAAAATCTTCAGATTAGGCAAATCTTAAACGGCCATCGCCTGCACCTCTGGCCAAATACGCTGCACCAGCTGTTTGCCGCACGTGGTTAGACCCACCCAAGCATCGCCATAGGCTTGGTCGATTGCCATCAATCCTTTACGCCGCAAATCCGCCAGCACGTTCATCGCCGTTCGGCGCGGCATGCCCATTTGTGCTGCCAGCATGGCCGCATCGTCACTGCCGTCTTCGTAGACTTGCTGCAACACCAGCGCCTCGTTGGTGGTTAAGTTAATTTCGTTTGCTTGCACTTTGTTCATGATCATCCTTTCTGTTAGTGATGAGTATATGATAGCCAAACAATCTGTAATTTCGCTGTAAGATTTTTTGGGATGAGTACTGGTTATTTGGCGCGAGGAAAATTACCGCACGAAAAAGCAGCGCCCGAGGAGGCAGACGCTGCTTTTGTGATGATTCGCCGCTGGTCAATTGGACTACGGCGCAGTGTTGGTAGTTGACGGCTGTGCTGAGCCGGTCTATGACGACGGCGCAGTTTGGCTATTTTGCGCTGCGCCGTTACTACTCTGCGGCGCTGGCGTTTGTGAATTTTGACCAGTCTGGTTCTGGCTACCACCCGGTGCACCACCCGCCTGTCCACCTGACCCGCCTAGTTGGCCGTTCTGGCTTCGGCTCATACCCGGCGGGCCACCAGCTTGGCTATTCATGCCACCATTTTGCGAACCGCCGACTTGCATACCGACGACAAAGCTGAGCACACAGGCCACTACGCCGCCAACCGCTAGGCCGGTGATTGCCCCGGCACTTAACCCATTCTTGCCAGAATTCGTGCCATTCGGACGTGGCGCGGGCGGCTGATCATAAACCGCTTCTGGTGTGGTGAGCTGTGCTTGTTTGGTTTGTGAAATTGCCATAATTTCTCCTTTCGTTACGTTACTCTCTCGATAATTCGTACAGTGTTACATCGTTACCTCCATAATTAACGACGGTGCCAGTCTGTTTGACCCACGCCGTGATTTCATTGTTACCGCCGCCTGGCCCGCCGCCACCACGGCCATGTGAGCTGATGGCGTAATATTTAACTTTGCCGGCCTTCACTAGTTGCTTAAATTGCTCCAGCGTCAAAGGCGTATCGCTACCGTTAAATCCACCGACCGCCATCACCGGCTGGCCACTGGTCAGCTGAATCGCCGCTGATTCATTGGCGCTGGCTACTGCCACCAGCCAGGTTGCGCCGTTTTGATGCTCTACGAGATACTGCACCAACTGGCTATTGGCCTGCGAGGCTTCATTATTACTCCCCCGCATCGCTGTGGAATTCGGCCCAGCTGTCGGAATGCTACCAGTGTGCGCGACGTTGACTGTCGCCAATGTATAAACCGTCGGGGCGAGTGTACATGCAGCTATAGCAGCGATGATTGCCAAGTTTTGGAGCAACCGCCGCGGCGCATAGAGATTGACCAGCAGCCCAATCATCCCCGCAAAACCCAGCAAGCCAACCGTCCACATCAGCCACGTCATCGTGCCGGCGTAACCGAGGATAATCACCGCTATCACCGCCGTCACGCCGACCAGCACTGGCAGTAGCCACGCATATGGTTTACGTCTGGTATACGCACCCCATAGGAACGGCAGACTGATGCCAACGAGGGCCGCCACCGCCGGCGCCATGACCACCACGTAGTACGGGTGAATCACGCCGCTGGTCATACTGAAAATCATGACGTGAATCAGTAGCCACAGCATCCAGAAAATCACCGCTGCCCGCCCGCGATTCGTCCGTGGCGTTTTTCGCAAAATCCATAACATCAATCCACCACCCGCCAGCGCTAAGACCAGCAACCAAGCAATATTCGGTCCAAAATCATTGTTAAAGATCCTGAAAATTCCCGTTTGCCCACCAAAACCAGTACCACCCGGCCCATGTCCGCCACCAGGACCACCGCCCATACCACCCGGCATCATACCGGCTCCATCTGCCATAGTCTGCGTGGTGCTAACAGCAGTTTGAAGTGTTGTAGTACCGCCCATTCCACCACTTGGTGGCGTACTACCACCCAGGCCACCACCGCCAGCGCGTCCGCCGAGCAGTCGACCAAAACCGTTATAGCCAAAAATCAAACTCCAGATATTGTTATCGTTAGTACTGCCTACCCACGGCCGGCTACCAGCTGGCGTCAGCCAGACCAGCACACTCCACCACAGCGTTGACATCGTCATGATCACGCCCGCAAACATCACGTGTAAAAATCGCGTTACAATCGGCGGCTTGGCAAACACCAGATAGACCATCGCCATCGCTGGTAGCACCATCAGCCCTTGGAGCATTTTGGTGTTAAATGCTAGCCCCGTGAATAGCCCCGCCAAACCCAGCCACAGCAGTGGCCGTTTACCTTCCAGCGAGCGTAAAAACGCATAGCCACTAACCGTCAACATCAGTGTCAAAATAGCATCAGGATTATTAAAGCCAAACATCAGTGCCGCCACCGGTGTCAGCATCAGTGTCGCTCCAGCGATCACAGCACTAGTAAAACCAAACTGCCGTTTCACCGCCCCGTACACCAGCCACACCGAACCAACTCCCGCCAGCACGCTTGGCAGTAACATCGAGAAACTCGAAAAGCCAAACAACCGAGCGCTTAACCCCATCAGCATCGTCGCTAGTGGTGGCTTATCGACCGACACGTAATTGGCCGCATCCAAACTGCCAAACAGCCACGCCGTCCAATCCTGGCTGGCCGCTTGCACCGCCGCCGCATAGTAGCTATTGGCCATGCCGTTATGCAGCGCGCCAAACAAATACAACGCACCCGTCAGAACCAACAACACTGGTAGCGTCCGCTTTTCAAACCACGACCGCTTGTCCAGTTCCTTATTGACGCGGTACAGTCCTTTCAGATCATCGACAGCCGTTTTCACAATTTTCACGCGGCTATCCGTATCCTCAATCCAAGTCACTGGCTGTTCATAAATCGGCACGCCAGCTCGCTCAGTCTTGATCAACAGCTCAGTGTCAAAAAACCACTCATTGTCTTTGATTTTCGGCAAGAATTTTGCAGCGACATCCCGGCGGATCGCCTTGAAACCACACTGCGCGTCGCTAAATTTGGTACGCGACGTCCATTTGATAATGTTGTTATAGCAACGCGAGATAAACTCCCGCTTCAGCCCGCGCGTCGTTTTGGCACCTTTGGCCAGCCGCGAACCGATCGCCACGCCAGCTTCGCCCGCCAATAACGGCTGAATCATCGGCAGAAAATCACCCAGACTAGTCGACAGATCGACATCCATATAGGTCAAAATGTCCGCCGGGCTATTCTGCCAGACCCGTTTGAGCGCTCGTCCGCGACCGCGCTCCGCCAGGATCACCACCCGCACTGACTGGTGCTTTTCCGCTAAGTTCTCGGCAATTTCCAGCGTCTTGTCCTGACTACCGTTGTCCGCGATGGTGATTTGGTAACGATACGGCAAATGTTTTGCCATATACTCATCAAGTGTCGTGATGCTTTTTTGAAGGATCTTCTCCTCATTGAGCACCGGGACGACAATGTCAATGAATGGACGGGTAATCGCCCGAAACGCCGGCTGGCTCTCGGTAGTGGCGAGGTGTCGCGGCCGAGCCAGTGGTTGGGGTATAGTTGCTGCTTTCATATTCATGCAAGCAACTATAGCTAGATGTTCTGTAAAAGTGCTTAAAGCAATTCAAACACAAGCTCTAAAGTTGTACTGTGGATAACTGACGAGCCTATCCATATTACAGAGTACAGGTTGTGGAAATCAATACGCATTGTACTATGATACAACGATTTTTTATTTTACGTTGCACTATGGTACAATGTTAATATGAATACTGACTTAAAGGATAGAATTTTAGAAATAATCACTTCCGCCCCAGCGGATAGAAGCAACTGGATAGAGGCAAATACGCAAAATAGTGGAATCCAGAGACGTGCTTTTATGAAAGCAAAGATGCATCTCGATAATTTCATAAAAACACCATCCAATAACAACTGGCTTATCATGCCAGGATTAAGAGGTATAGGAAAAACAACAATCCTTACTCAGCTATACAACCAAACTCCTTCACCCAACAATCGCAAGTTCTTTATCTCGCTAGAGAGAGTGAGTCTAATCGGCGGCTCTATGGAAGACGTGATTGATGTCATAGAGGAAGTTGCAGGCGAAAAGCTAGATTCAATAGATGAACCTATTTATATATACTTAGATGAGGTACAGTATCTGGATAATTGGTCGCTGTCACTAAAAACTGTATTCGACAGAACTAGGAAGATTTTCATTGCATGTACAGGTTCATCCGCGATTGCATTACAGACCAATCCCGATATCGCCAGACGATCTTTAAAAATACCCATTCACCCACTTTGCTTTACGGAATACGTAATGATTAGACAGAGCACTGAGGGACTCAGAAATATTACATTCCCAGACACTGGACTAGCCAAGGAATTAAAGAAAATTCTATTTGATTCGGCTAATGAGCAAGAAGTTTACATAGGTATTCAAAACCTACGCTTACGCATTTCAAACTATTGGAGAAGACTTGACGACAGACAATCGTATGTCAATGATTATGTAAAGTTTGGGACTCTACCCTTTACTTTACATGACACCGCAGAAACTATTCGTTGGCAAAAAATAAATGCCCTATTGACTGAGTCTCTTGCTCGCGATGTCGACTCTACAGAAAAATTTGACTCAGCAACAAGAAGCATGTTTCCTAGACTACTGTTTCTTTTAGCCAGCTCCGATGTTATCAGTCATGCAAATATAGCATCAACGTTGAATATAAACGTTCGCACATTAATTAGTATGCTTGATACGCTAGTCAAGACAGAAATAATACATCCTATATTGCCACGGGGTTCTGCATACAAGCAGGTAAGTCAGCCTATAAAATATCTGTTCACTTCACCAGCCATTCGTACAGCAATCTGCACTAGTGGAGGTATTTTAGGAGAAGAGCGTGCCTCACATCTAAGGGGTAGGCTCCTCGAGGATGTAGTGGGTATGTACTTGAAAAGAATATTCAACCCGTCAGAAACGCCAGCTATAGTTGAGTATGACTATGGTTCGGGTGGTGCAGATTTTATAGTTTCTAGAACAGGTCAAAAAGGTAACTCAATTGCAATTGAGGTAGGTGTAAAAAAACGCACAGCACAACAAACGCACACTACACTAAAGCGCATAGATGCGAAGTATGGTCTTATTATTAGTGGCGCAAATCTATCCATTGATAGCTCAAAGAAGTCTGTGTTCGTACCCTTTGAACCCTTCTTGTTGACTTAGTAAGAATTGTTTGACTCTAGCCCTCCTCATGGTGTCTAAGAGACTGGTTTACTTACTTACCTCACATCAACCCGAAAAATCGTAAAGTCAGTCTTATCGTCATAGGTGTCGACTTTTTCAATCTGTTTCATTTTGGCAATTACGCGGTAGGTAATTGGTAAGCACACGACTTCCACCCCGGTCTTAAACAACCAGCCGATCAGAATATAAACCAGCATACCTGTACCCTGAAGAATACCGCCGAAAGCCACCAGGGCAAATACCACAGTGTCGAAAAATTCGCCGACAAACGTCGAGCCGATCAGCCGCAGCCACAGCTTCTCACCCTTCGTTTTAACTTTCAACTTCGCCAATACAAACGAGTTCAGGAACGAGCCGGTCAAAAACGCTGCCAAGCTGGCTGCAACAATCCTCGGGAAAAATCCCAGGACCGCTTCGTACGACGCCTGAGCGGTATATTCTGGGGCTGGCGGCATATAGCGCACAATTGTAAACGCCGCCACCGCCAACAGCATAATACCAAATGCCGTCCAAATCGCCCGCCGCGCGTATTTATAGCCGTAAATCTCCGTCAGAATATCGCCCAAAATATAAGCAAGCGGAAACAGCACCGCGCCGCCATCGGTAGTGATCGGACCGAAAGCGATCAGCTTAGTGCCTGCCAAATTAGAAATCAGCAGCACCGCCGCGAACACCGCCAGAATAATATCG
The DNA here is from genome assembly GCA_046846435.1 of Candidatus Saccharibacteria bacterium oral taxon 488. Taxonomy (GTDB): domain Bacteria; phylum Patescibacteriota; class Saccharimonadia; order Saccharimonadales; family Saccharimonadaceae; genus Nanosynbacter. The sequence continues at coordinate 824,230 of CP128407.1, forward strand.
TAATATTTGAAAGATTTTTGCATAATTATATAATTTACAAGCTATATAAAACTGCCCGCACGGGACAGTCTTCAGCCAGTTTCTTGGCTCCGGGGGCGGGGTTCGAACCCGCGGCCTATTGGTTAACAGCCAACCGCTCTACCGCTGAGCTACCCCGGAATATGTGTCGTATTATAGCGAGTTTTACGGCGATTGTAAAGTTACCGGCGGACGATTTCCAGGGCTTTTTTCAAGATTTCTGCCTCCAGGCGCGATTTCTCATTATCTACCGCTTCCCGCTGCTTAATCTCCTTCACTAAATTTTGCCACCACGCCTCTTTTTCCGCCTGGCATAGCGCCAATGACCGCACCTCGCCGTCGCGCTTGTCTAACATCCCGGCCGCCACCAAATTATCAACATGCTTCGCCACCGTTGAGACCGACTTATACCCCAGCGCCCGCATAATTTCCCGCAGCGTCGGGCTATAGCCGTTGCCCTTGATAAATCCATCGATGAAATCCAGCAGTATTTTTTGCTTTTTTGTTGGCTGCATGCTTTTAGTATAACCTGCCCGCACTATTTGCGCTATACTAAAGAGGTGAAGCGAATATCATCGACGATACATGTATGGCTGCTGGCCGCCGTGCTGTTTGGCGGCGCACTGTCACTACAGCCGAGCATTAGTCTGGCGATGCTCGATTTTCCGTCGTTTCGCATTGGACTATATCAAGTGGCGGTGATCGGCGTGGTTGGCTGTGGTCTCGGTATAATGGTGCGCCAACGACTGCGACCTCGAGGGCCATCGTGGTGGCTCGGAATTAGCATGCTGGCTATCACTAGTATTGTTGGGCTGTTAGTATCCTATGTCCGAGCGCGTACCGCATTATACACGGCATCGCTTTTATTGCTGCTGATAACCGCAGTATGCGCTGCCCTGATGTACCGGTCATTATCGACGAGTGATCGGCGCCGTCTCATGACAATTGGCCTGTGGAGCGGCATTGTGTTCGGTGTGTTAGCGGTGCTGCAGCTCATCTTTGCTCACGTTGAACCAACAGCATTCGGTACGCTCTGCTCAGGTTGTCACGCCGGCGTGTTTGGCTTTGTCAGAATCAATCTATTTGCCGCTGAGCCACAATTTTTAGCAAGCAGCTTGCTACCGGCCCTGTTCGTTGGACTGTGCTGGCGAGAAAGGCGGCGACTAGCAGGCTGGAGCGTTTTTGGTAGCAGCGTGGCGATCAGCCTGACATTCTCGCGCGGTGCGTTTATCGCGATCATCGGTGCGGGCATCGTATATGGTATCGTCCGCTACTGGCAGCGATGCAGAAGCGAGGCCCGTTCTATTGACACCGTGGAGCCTATTCGTCGTGACGCGTGGCGTCAACTCGGCATCATCACGGCCGGGTTTGTGATTGGATGCACTCTACTGCTGGTATCAGCGGTGGTTCGCTATCACGACACGCCGCACATTGCCTATAATACCGCGGTGAGTATGCTCGACCAATTGTCGCTCGGCCGCATCAAATTACCACAAAAAAATACCATCCCAACACCGGGTGGCGCACCCTCACCACAAGCGCCACCGACCAACGAGACCACGGCACCGAAATCATCACCGTCACCACCCGTCACCCAGCCAAACCCGCTCGCACCATCAGCCAATTTCCAGCCATCGGGTTTCGTCGCCGCCTCAGCTAATGACCGACTCAACGCCGCTCAACTGGCGCTCCGAGCCTGGGCGTCAAGTCCGCGCACCATACTCTTTGGGACTGGCCTTGGCAATCTCGGCAGTTTTATCCAACATCGGCTGCATCAGCCGGTGTCGACCGATCATACGGTGTATATTTTCTACGTTTTGCTGCTGAGTAATATCGGCGTTGTCGGTGTGCTGCCACTATTGGTACTGCTCGCCGTTACGCTATGGCGCAGCGGCCAATGGCTACTAAAGCCGTGGGGGCGATTTGCCTTACTGCTAACGACGGCTATCGCTATCCACTTTTGGTTTTTTGGCAGCTTGATCAACTCGGTACATTGCCTTGCATGGATTGGTATTTTCTTGTATAATCACCCCAAAGGTCATGAAGAAGAACTCTGATTTTTACTTCAAATTGGTGTTGATCGGGCTGGACGTACTGGCGCTAGTTGGTGCGTTCACGGCGGCATACATCATGCGCGTATCACTCGACACGCGGCCTTTCCATGTACAAATCGGGGCACTGGAGTTTATCACGTCGATTGTGCTGATGCTGCCGCTATGGGTTGTCTTGTTCTCGTTTTTTGGGCTATACGACCGTGAGCACTACATTCATCCGCTGCGTGAATTTTGGCGACTTGGTATGGCGGCGGTTTGCGGCATCATGATGATGATTTCCTTTAGCTTCTTTAGCAACACACCGCTCTTTCCGGCCAAGATGGTGGTGATTTATGCGCTGATCATCAGCTTTGTCATCTTGCTCATCCTGCGTAGCGCTGCCAATATCGTCCGGCTGCATCTGCTGCGCAAAAACATCGGCATCAAGCGCGTGGCGCTGGTCGGCAATGCCGAATCGACGCGGACGCTGGCCGAGTTTATCAGCGCCCATCCCTCAACCGGCTTTCACCTCAGTGCTATTATTTCTAAAGACGAACTCATCCCGCCGCGACTCAAGGGTTTGCGGCGCTCGACGCTGGCATCGGCCTTGACTCGTGATAAGATTGACGCCATTATCCAAACCGACACCGCCCGCAGCGAAGCACATTATAACTTGGCGGAGCAGCACTATCTCGATTTTTATCAAGCACCAGCCCTCGACGGCCTGATGACCGCACGCCATACGGTCGAGATTATCAATTCCGTGCCGCTGGCATACATTCACCCAACACCACTGGCTACCGGCTACGGACGCGTGGTCAAACGACTGATGGATCTCATCGGTGCAACCATTGGCATTATCATTACCTCGCCGATTATGCTGCTGGTGGCAATCGCCGTTAAGCTCGGCGACCCGCGCGGCCCCGTGCTGATGCATGGGCAGCAGCGGCGACGCTTGACCCAGTTTAATCGCCCGTTCAAGGTGTATAAATTTCGTTCACACTACGCCAAGTTTGACGGCAAAACTGACGAGGAGGTGTTCGCGATGATCGGCCGGCCAGAGCTGATCGACGAATATCGCCAGAACGGCGATCGGCTCAATCACGACTTTCGCGTCACACCGGTCGGTCGTTTCATTCGCCGGTTTAGCCTCGACGAGCTGCCGCAGTTATTTAATGTTATCAAGGGTGATATCAGCCTCGTTGGGCCGCGGGCGTTGGTGCCGCACGAGCTGAGTAATTATGAGAAAAAGCACACGCTGCTGACGGTCAAATCTGGCCTGACTGGCCTAGCGGTTGTGTCGGGGCGGCGCAGCATCGGCTTTGAAGAGCGGCGGCGACTGGATCTTTATTATGTACAAAACTGGAGTTTATGGCTGGATATCACCATTCTTCTCAAGACCTGCTTGGTCATCTTTAAGAAGGAGTCGTGATGCGCACCCAGCCGACCATCGCGATCGTTCATGACTGGTTGTATGGCGGCGGCGCCGAGCAGGTTGTCCTGGCGCTACACCGGCTCTATCCTGACGCCCCAATTTATACCTCGTACTGCTCCCAAACGTGGCGAAAAAAACTTGATAACAAGGTGGTAACTGGTTATTTACAGCATTGGCCATTTGCCCAGCTCAGGCGACTACTGCCGGTGCTCAGGCAGCGGTGGTTCGCGCGGCTAGATTTAGGGCAATTTGATATTATCATTTCCAGCTCTGGTAACGGCGAGGCCAAGTTTATCCGAACCACCCGTCCCGATCAACGACATATCTGCTATTGTCATACGCCGACACATTTTTATTGGCGGCACTATCAAGAATATCTGCGTCGACCGAGCTTCCGGCCGCGGTGGCTGGCGCGACTGGGCCTGCGGCTACTAGTCCGGCCCCTCAGGCGGCGTGACCATCAGGCGGCGCAGCGCGTTGATGTTTTCTTGGCTAATTCCACCGCCATTCAAGCTGATATCAAGCAGTTTTACGACAGGGACAGCATCGTCGTCTTTCCGCCGGTGCAAACAACCAGCTTTATGGCACTCGCAAAAACCCGACCGCGCTCCGTGACGCTACCTGCCCGACCACGCTGCGTAGTGTGGGGACGCCTGGTGCCGATGAAGCGGCTGGACTTGGTAATTCAGGCCTGCCAACAGCTTGGTTGGCCGCTCGACATCATGGGTAATGGGCCTGACCGTGAGCGGCTGGAGAAGCTGGCGGGTGACTCGACGCGCTTTCTTGGCTACGTCAGTGACGAGGCCCGGGCTGCCGCCATTCAACAAGCTGACCTATTCCTATTTACCGCCCACGAAGATTTTGGTGTAGCACCAGTTGAAGCCTTGGCCGCTGGACTGCCAGTGGTAGCATATCAAGCTGGTGGCGCACTGGACTATATCAACCCTGGTAAGAACGGCTGGTTTTTCGCTGAACAAACCGTTGAGAGCTTGGTGGCAACGCTCCAAACACTGCCCGACCAGCGAGTCTCGCCGCGAGCCATCGCCACCTCCGCTAAACCATTTGCTGAACCTGCCTTTACGACTGCCATAAAGAAAATTGTAACCAACGAAAGGAGGGGCGCTCATGCGCATCGCCATTGATGCTCGTACATTGCGGACGAGCACCGGCCGTTACGTCGAACGACTGATTCACTACCTACAAAAAATTGATAACAGGAATGACTATATTATCTTACTCAAGCCAAAGGACATGGATAGCTGGCAGGCCGATAACCCGCGCTTTCAGAAAGTCGCCTGTCCATTTGCTGAATTTTCATTTGCCGAGCAACGAGGTTTTAAGAAACAGCTGGAGGAGCTGCGCCCAGATCTCGTGCATTTTGCAATGGTTCAGCAGCCCGTGTGGTACCGGGCCAGCCCAGTCGTCACCACTATGCAAGACCTGACCACCGTTCGGTTCAGCAACCCCGACAAGAACCCGGTAGTCTTTTGGGTGAAGCAGCAAATTTATAAATGGGTCAACAAAAAAGTTGCCCGAAAGTCAGCTCATATCATCACCATCTCTGAATTCGTCAAGCGTGACTTGGTGGACTTTACCGGGGTCAGTCCAGACAAGATTACCGTGACACTTGAATCCGCTGACGAGCTACCAAAGGGCAATGATCCGGTCAAAGAGCTGGTTGGCAAAAAGTTCATCATGTATATCGGCCGGCCGACGCCGCATAAAAATTTGCGGCGACTAATTGACGCATTTGAATTATTGCAACAAAAACACCCCGAGCTGATACTGGCATTGGCTGGCAAGAAGGATGGCAACTACGCTCGCCACCAGGCATACGTCGATGAACGCGGCATGACAAATGTCGTCTTCACCGGTTTTGTGTCGGACAAGCAACTGCGCTGGATGTACGAGCATACAGCTGTGTACTGCTTCCCGTCACTAAGCGAGGGCTTTGGCCTACCCGGCCTCGAAGCCATGCTGCACGGCGCACCGGTCGCCTCGAGCACCGCCACTTGCCTGCCGGAAACGCATGGCGAGGCGGCTCACTACTTTGATCCGTATAGCGTCGAGGACATGGCGCGGGCAATTGACGAGCTTCTGACTGACGAGAAACGACGCCGTGACCTCATCAAGAAGGGTAAACAGCACGTCAAAACCTTCTCGTGGCAGCGAATGGCCGAGCAGACGCTGGCGGTGTATGAGCAGTACGGCCGCCAGAGCGCCAACTCATAGAGGACGATCCTGCTCATCCACACGAGGCACTTACGTCTGTAGCCGTAACTTTTTAGGTCGTGGCTCGGCTGCTGGGCTATCTTTGCAACTGCTTTGCGATGTCACCACACTTGGCGGCCACATCTCGCCGCGCCACCAACACACCGTCTGGCGTGTTGACCACCACCACATTATCAAGGCCGATCACCGCCACCGGCTTGTCCGGCTGCTCATTGCGAATATAGGTATTGGCGACGTCGATGGTATGAATGTTGTCACCATATGCGTAATTACCCGCCTCGTCCTTGGTAACCGCGTCGTGTAGATCCTTGAAATTACCGATGTCCATCCAGTCAAAGCTGGCTGATACCATAGCCAGCTGATGAGCTTTTTCGATCAAGGCGATGTCGATGACTTGATTATCTAGCGCTAGGTACGCGTGATTATAGGCATCGCTACCAAAGTCAGCAATTGACGCCAGTGTCTGATAATTCGACCACAGATCCGGAGCACTCCGCTGCATTTCCCGCATAAACACCTCGACCGAGCCAACAAAATAGCCGCAGTTCCATAAATAATTTCCCGACTCAACGTACTGCTTCGCCGTCTCGTAATCAGGCTTTTCCTTGAACGACTCAACATTATAAACACCCGCCCGAGCATCAATCACCCCGTCGCGCTGAATATAGCCAAAGCCAGTCGACGGGAAGGTCGGCTCGATGCCGATCAGTGTAATACACTGCTGCTCGGTCGATACCCGGCCCGCCGTAGCAAACGAACGAGCAAACCCTTGGGTGTCACGCACATTATGATCAGAGTGAATAAAGGCAATCGGCTCAGTCCGGTCATGGTGACGATTGATATAATCCAGGGCCAATACGATACAGTGTGCCGTCCCCCGCCGTCCCGGCTCGATCAGAAAGGCCTCGTCCGGCAATTCCGGTAGCTGTGCCCGCAGCGCCCCGGCGTGGCTGGCCTCGGTCACCACATAAATGGTATCACCGAGCTTTCTGGCCCGGTCATAGGCTTGTTGGACCATGGTGCGTTCACTAGTTAACGCCAAAAGTTGTTTTGGTTGAGTTGAGGTTGAGAGTGGCCAGAGGCGCGTGCCTGAACCACCGGCGATAATTACAGCTATCATACTATATAGTATACCGAGTTAGGCGCACAAACGCCATCTATTCTTTAGAGAACTCCGTACTCACCCAATAATATTTATAAACTGAGGTACTGTGTATCCTTATTACTCTTATAGCCAAAGCCCCTCGCTTCGGCTTCTAGTGTGTTAAAGAATTCTTTTATTTCCTTATCCGTTGGCTGTTCTGACATCAGCGCAAGCCTCCCTAGCACCATATTGCGCAAGTCATAAGCTGGCTGTTTGACCTCAGGCCTTCTCAGCAAATAGTCAAGCTGGAGTGCAAACTGTTCATACCGCTTCCTATCGAAAGTAGGGTTGTCAGTTTCCTGCTCAACCTGCGATTCTGGATATATCAGGTCAACCTCAATTGCGCCAACACGCTCTCCATTAGCCCTTGCTGCTAGGGGATTATCATACATATAAATCCAGTTATTCATCCCCGGTCTATCTGATGGGTATCTCAGCAGATGTTGTATTCCTTGACGACTATAACCTCGTGGGCCAGCGAGCGCATCCGGTGGCAAACCTAGCGTACGCTCAAGCACCCAGCCAGCTAATTCTTCTGTACGCCGCTGGAATGGTGGCATTGATTCTTTCGAACGCTCCGTCCGTCCGATAATGACAACTGAGTGGCCATCCCCTGAATTATCATCCTGTGAGTCACCATCCCCCAGCATCCTACTAATCTCTTCTGCAGCCCCTGGCATCGACGGCTTCTCTGGCTCAAAGGTAATAATTTTATTTCCACCTTGATCTAGCACATACCTCGCACCAATCTGTCGCTGCCTGGGAATTCCTCCTTCTTCTGGTTTAACACATACTACGGTAGCCCCAAGCTGACCGAGCCCCTTTGCAATACGCGGATCAGGCGACGCATCAACCACAACGCATGGCAGCTCATGGTCTTTGACACATCTCTTTACAGTCATGCGTGCGAGGCCGTGACGGAGATCATTATAATTATACTTTGTTCCCGTCACCATAACAACTGGTGCTCCCTCTATAGGAGGGCTCTTAACTTTACTCATACTATCATTTTAACATATAAGTTTAATTTGTCAATGACAGATCAGTCCTCTTACACTTCAAAAACGCTTTGCACAAACGATACTGCGTCCTCTACACGCTTCACGTTCTCTCCCTGTTCACCCGGACGCATTTCGATTGACACAACACCCTCATAGCCAATGGACTTTAGCGCATCAGCTGCAGCGCGATAGTCAACATCGTCTCGATCATAAACTCGATCAAGCATCGGAGCGCTGACATGAAAATGCTTCAAGATATCGCCATTATTTCGTATCGATTCGCCAATATCATCACCAGCTAACGCCATACATGCCGTATCAAGATGCAGGCCGATTCCCTCTGAGTTAACCATACGAACAAGCCGCACACCTTCATCTGCTGTTGTCACGTAGTCACAATTATATTGAGGTGCATTCGGTTCGATGCAGAGCATGGTGTTATGCTCCTTGGCGACATCACCGAGCTCGGCAAAGAAACGGCTTGCTATACCGTCCGCCTCTTCTACTGACATCGCACCGCGCTGTCGATTCTTTGGTGAACCAAATACCAGCCGACCAGCACCCATATCCCCAGCTAATCGCAAAAAGTCAGCCATATATTGCTGCATCTCGTTGCGAAGTTCGCTTGATTCAAACAGCTTTAGGTCAGGGCGCGCAAACAGCATCGACTGAAAGGCTACAATCTCAATACCATACCCCCGCCACCACTCGACATATTCGTTAATTTGCTCGGGAGTTGCCTTGGTCGGATCATCCCAACGCTTCGTCGGCGCGATCTCGACATAGCGCACGCCAAGCTCCCGCAGTCTCGCGGCGACGTCCGCTTCTTCTTCATTTGTCCATGCGATGTTTGATATAGCTAGTTTCATATGGTAATTATACCACTATTTATCCTATGGGCTATGCAGTGAGACCACACTGCTTTTTGAAGATTTCGATCTCCTCCTTAAGAACCTTTGGGTTCAAAGGACCTCTCATTTCGATCGATACCCAGCCATCGTAATTGACCCCCCTGAGAGCATCCATATAGCCTCCCTGGGTAACCTCCGGTGCAACTGAAAGCCGCTTCAGCTCCGGGGCACTGGCATCAATACCCCGCACACTGTCTCTACGGTTATGAATCAGCGAAGCCAAATCCTCTGGCATATCCCCAGCACCATGCATCGCTGCCGTATCAGGATGAATTCCAAATCCCGGATGATTGATACGATCAGTCAGTTCCCTGGCCTGTTCTAAGCTTTCCACGAACTTGTTGCCATAGCCTGATAGCGGCTCGATTGCTATCTGGGTATTATTGTCATGGGCTGCAACAGCAACCCTACCAAACAACTTAGCTACCATTTCCACAGCCTGCTCGCCACTAAGCTCTCCCGGGTTGCGTAACCCCGGTGAACCAAATGACATCGAATCTGCACCGAGTGACCCGGCAAGGTCGGTTAGTCTCTTTAGGTGTTCTGCCAGATTTTTACCCTCTTCTTCAGTACCGAAAATCTTCGCATTCTCTCCAACCCCGTATGTCAAAGATTGCAGCCCAACACACGCTAGACCGAAATCCCCAAGCTTTTTGCGATATTCTCCAGCTTTCCACTTCAAAGTCCCAAGTCGATCTTTAAGCTCCTGTCCAGAGAGATTGGCAATCTCTGGTAAGCTTGGCCAAATAATCGTCGGCGCAACCACAAGACCTTCAACACCACTCTGCGACACGCACTTCAGCGCTGCTTGTTGATCTTCACCAAAGGCAATGTTCGAGACGGCAAGCTTCATTGACTCCTTCGAATTCATACCCGTATTATACCATGGTTACTTATTTTTTGCAACAAATTCCTTGATGCCAGCCAGCTCATCTGCCTTTGTATATAGATAATTGCCCTCACCGCCATACACCTCAGCATGTTTACTGTGCATATCCCAGTAGGCCGGTGTTACTCCTTCCGGTGTGTTGGTAAACTCTATACCAAAGGCAACCTTGGCGACTTCCCGCGTGCTGACTGGTGGCGTCGCAAAATTAACCAGCGGCAGATTATTCTCTAAGGCAATGGTTATGTCGCGCCAAATATTGGCGAGATTGTAGTACTGATACATACCGTCAGCATGTATTTTCTCAACCATATTATTGTTCATCAGATCATAAATAACATTCTTCTTCAGCCCGTCGCCAAATAGCCCCGGCAAGCGAACAATTGTTGTGTCAAAGTTCTCACGACAGAATTGCTCAAGGTAATACCTATTAACTCCGTATGGCAAAAGCCCTTCGGTTTCAATAGGCGTATCTTCATCAGCGCCATTTGGATTTTTATAAACACCAACCGTCGAGATTAATACGAGCTTCTTAATCTTTGTCTTTTTGATATGCGAAATAAAATCCTCAATCTCCGCGCGGTCAACCTCTGGCTCCTGGTTAATCCGCCACATTTCAGCACGGTTTGCGGCACTCACCACCAGGTCGTACTCTTGACCTTCAATGTCAGCTATATTTTTACTATTATAATAGTCGTCAAACTCGTGTTGACTCTTTATATTTCCACCGACAAACCCGGTGTACCCAATTAATGCGGTTCTCATAATATATTCCTCCTATGTCTCATTATGTCAAATTCCAGATAAAACACAACGATGGCCAGTATGGACATGGAGCGATATCAATTATAGAATGGTTTAGGCACTATGAAGAAACCTAAAATTTTAGGCCAGATAACTCTTAAACAAGCACTGCTTTTTACCGCGGTATTTGTAAGTATTGCCCACTTGTTGGTTTTCGTAGGCTACGCTGTGTTCGCAGCTCTCGGGAATGGCCTGGCGATGGATTCCTATGCGGCCAATGGGACGTTCCAGCTATACAACCCCCTCCGTCGATTACTTGATGGTGAAGTTTTAGCACGAGACTTTCCATTCTTTCACGGGGTAGGAGTTCCCCTGCTTCATTTCCCCTTGTTTTACATCATGGGGCACAACTTATTTGCTGTAGAGGTTGCAAAGTTACTCGTGTCGCCGCTCCTATTCCTCATCTCGTCTTTCTTGCTATTTTGGGCTTACTTCAAAAATGTAAAGAAAGCGGTCTTTACAACAAGTATATTTACCGTCATTTCCCTACTGTGCATCGATGCAATTTGGGCGGGTAATTCCCTTCTAGGCCTCAGGACGGCGTTTCCATTCATCGCAACAGCCTTTATGCTATGGCACCCGGACTGGCATATCAATGTTGGTAAAAATAAAACAAAGATTAACCTTTATTATCCTACCCTATACATCCTCATGGGGATTTCCGTCGCCTGCGGAACCGAACAGGGTCTCGCATTCATTCTTGCTTATGTACTCATCAGAGGGGTTCAATATATTCGTTCCAAAGAGATGATAAAAAAGCGAGTGCTGGCATTTATTGGCGAGTTATGTGGTGTAGCACTGGCTACGTATGTCGTGCTTTCAATTATGACGCTTGGCCATGCGTATGAGGCACTTTACTATGCACTCGTTGAGGTTTCAGGCGACCAAGGATGGTACTTTGGCACTCCGCCGAACAGTTTTTTGCAATTAAGCAATCTTGATCAGTTATTCACCAACAGGATGCTATTCTACATGTTGCCCATCATTATCGGCGGTGTTGTTGCCTATATAATTGGTGTAAAGAAAGCTCTACTGTCCAAAAAAGAAACGTCCGTTTTCTCTATCTTGCTACTATATGGCCTGGTGGTGTTTGCTGTTTCTGCCACTGGTTACTGGGCACCTAGTGCGCAGCTCATACCACTGGAGCGAGCAGCAGGAGTTATTCTTGTGGCGATAGTAACTCGTGTAATATATAACCTGATCCGAGCAAAAAAATCGACTCCTAACGCTAAAAGTAAGGGCTTCTCGGTCTTAGCATTCGGGTTGTTGCTTGGTAGCATCACCGTCCTAGGATATAACACCGCGGTATTTCTACAAAAAATTGACTGGATGCCGCTAGGACACACTATTACTGAGTCAAGAAAGGCCAGGCATTCTACTGATGATGCTGAATATGTCAGCACCGCCTGGAGGAAGCGCCTCGAGGCCTTTGCTCCACATATTGAAAAGGGGGCACGTGTCTGGTCTACCTACACCAGTGTTTATGACTCGACTCGCCAACAGAAGAATGGGTCTTCGGGGGGTGAAGACTATATTATACACGCCCTAGGCCCCGCCAGAAGAAATCACTACACTCAAGATTTTATAACCCAAAAGCCTGATTACGTCATAACCCTAAATCCCTCATATTTTAAGTATGAGGAGTGGCTGTGGACTCGTCACTGGGCATTTTATAAGGAGCTTCAGGATAACTACACTATCATTGCAACAAATGATTCTCATGTTTTGTGGAAACGTCAGGCGAGTACTGTAGTCCAAGAAAAGACGAATCACCCGAAACACCACATACAAAAAGACGCAAACGGAGATTATGTCATTACTGCTGGTGCCGCAAACAATATACGCGTGTTTGAAGTGTCGGTTCGCTACAATGCTAGAAGCATTCTACCCATGACCGCTAAATTACCGAGATACCTCCTAGAATTATCTGGATCATCACTACAAAAACATCCTGTGTCGCTACCACAATACGACACGAGCTGGAGCTTCCCTGTGGCACTGGCACCAAATGATTCATCCATACGAATTTCGCCAAAAGTTTATAGTTTGATACCGGGAGCTTCTCTGGAAATACAAGACGTATCTTACCGCGAGGTCACTGCCCAAAACAACCTATACATCTATCAAAGTAACTTTTGCCTACATAACGCTAATAAATGCGAAGGGATTAATAAACGCTAGCTACAAGCGGCGGCCTTCTTTCTTTGGTCGGCTTAATATTATCGTGAATAGTCCGGACAATATCGTTGCAAAGACCGACCAGTAAATATACCGATAATCAACCGCCACAGCCATAGGAAAGTATGCCACGATATATATGAGACCCGACAAAGCCACTGCGCGTGTAAAGCGTCGCTGTACCTGTTCTCGTATTCTCCCGCTCTTATAGTAAATGAAGACAAGGACAGCAAGATATAGCCATGGCTGGAAAATCAGAGGGATATTCGCCTGAGCGCCGCCTTTAACATATGCCGCTAGACCACTGATGGCATATTCATTCTTTACCGCGGCACCGACCTGATTTTGCTCAATTCCAGGCTGAAAAATATACATACGCTCTGGTTGCGGAAAGAGAAATATCGAAAAAGTTGCCAACCGATATGATGCATATTTTATTGGATGTCTTACGATCGTCAATAGCCAATCATTAAATACACCTTGATGTTCATTTTTGAGTGCTTCTCGCTGGGCGGCCGTTGTACATATGATATAAGAATTCATAATATCTTTTGTTTTATCGCGACAGGTGTCATGAATTTTTTTGTACATAGACCACCTGCCGTGATATTCTTCTCCATCAAAATTAGTGACATGGACTATATCATCAAGCTGTACAGCGGTAATCGGATGGGTTTTCTCACCGGGCTGATTAATGACAATGGTAACACCAATCGTTACCACTAAACCAATTATTACACTGGCAAGACCGCTCCACATAGGAGGTCGCTTGGTTAACAAGCTCGGCAATACAAACAGAATGGGCAGCACCGCAAACAATGCATTATATCGTAAGATACCAGCATAGAGAATCAATAGCAGCGCCAGTCCGACGATACCATACACAGCAACGCGTCCTAGTGATTTTTTACTACTTATGATGAACCATATGAGGAGTACCGCCAATGTTAAACTGAATGCCATCTGAACATCTTTCCATATCACGCCAGCAATATTCACTATATTAGGCAGTAGTATAATTATGTAGACGGAAAGAGCCCATGCGCGGTTACGAGTGTGCCGATACACGAGAATTGATAGCACAAACATAGCCGCGACAAGCAGCACCAGCTGAAAAATCAGCATCGATGAAATGTGGCCAGTTACCCCAATCAGAAGCCCCCATAGTCGCGTCATCACTGGCGGATGCCAGTCAGTGAGGTGAGCTACGCCCGTGGCTTGCTCAAGGTGGCTAATGGAGTCGGGCGACATATATCCAGGGTAGAAAACAATAACAAGCAGCACTAGCGTACACACTGCTACTAACGCAGACTGGATGTGAAATTTTGAGAGGCTATTTTTTATGCTTGCGATATTTACCGGCCACCGCATAGAATAACACCTTTAGAACGTGCATGTTTCCCTTAATCGGGCTAATCTTTGTTGGCGTCTTGCCCTTCTTCGGATAGGTTCGTACCACTGGCGTTTCGGCCGTTTTATATTGTTTGCGGCGACTACTCTCGATAGCGAGGTAGTAATGAAGTTCATAGGTTTGAAATATATCACGGAATACAGCAATATCCGGGTCTTTGAGCAGCTTTGCGCTATAAGCACGAAAGCCATTTGTGGTATCGGTATGCTTCTGGCCGGCCGCCAGGCTTATCAGCGGCGCATGGATTAGGTGAAGGCCTATCTCTCTCGAAAGCGGCGTATTTACCGCCTTACCACCTGGTATAAATCGCGAGCCCTGAATGTGGTCATATCCTTGGTCAAGCAGCTTAATAAAGTCAGGAATTCTCTCTATGCTATCCTTCCCGTTGCCATCAACAACCACAACACCTTCATAACCCTCAGAAAGAGCCCAAGCAAACGCCATTCTCATCTGTGCGCTTAATTTGCCCTTGCCTTTTTTCGTTAATAAAGCGCGCACGTCTTGAGATTTCAAAAAGTCAGTTTCAAGCGAACTATCAGTACTGCCGCCATCGGCTACCACAATGTCAATTTGTTTTGCTAGCGACTTCATTTTTTGTAGCTGCTTCTGAATCCGCTCTCCTTCATTGATTACGAAAACGCACACGCAATACTTGTGCTTTTTTTTGTTTATTTCATTTACTTCAAAGTCTGGAAACTCCCACCCTGGATGATCTCGGCGGATACGATCTTGCTTGTTGGTCGGAGCTTTTGTCATGATGTAATATTCTTCCTTTCTGCGTTCGCTAGTGACGTTGTACTGCTCAGCTCGTCAAGCACATAATACCTGGCATCTCGTCGCGATTCTACTAGTATTTTACCAATGTATTCAGACAGAATTACCATAAATAAAAATAGGATGAAAAACATTCCTGATAGCTCAAGCGACGTCGACACCCAGCCCTCTGCAACATTCTTTTTGGTGAGAGCTATGACCACAACATAAAGCGCATACATCATATTTACAACACTAGCAAAGAACCCAACCCACGACATAAAGCGGAGCGGGTGTGTCGAGTGGCTGGTAATGATATCGAGCGCCTCTAGTGTCCCTCGCCCGAAGCCATGTTTTTTTACAGGATCAACCAGAGGTGAATAGGTATACTCGGTATACGAATAGCCGATAGTCCTGATCATGTGCCGAATGTGGCTATCATGTCGAGTTGATAGAGTTATCGCTCGTATGGCACGACGATTGAGAGATATAAGATATGTTGCTTGTAGTGGAATATCTATATTGATGTATTTGCGATTATACCAATAAAACAACCTGCGACCGATACCAGATTTTGACAGAAGGCGCTTTGTGGTTATGTCGGCAACACCCTGCACGATATCGTGTTTTTTATTCGCCTCAACAATGTTCATTACATCCTCTATACCGTCAATAGCGGGATTAGTTACTACCGCATAGTCGCCAATTGCCCCTTCAAGACCAGCGATAATGGCGATATCATATGTGTATTGTCGAGAGAGGCGGATAAGCCGCATACATGGCAGTTCATCGAGAAGCCCACTGACAGCAATCACACTATTTTGACTCAAATCATTATCGACAATTATAATCTCATAATTTGTGTAGCTACCCATTAATCTCTGTGAGAGCCTGCGACAATAGTCGGGAAAACCATCAAAGTCGCGCGTTACGACAATAACCGACACAAAGATATCTTGTTTACTCGATTTTTTATTTGTCTTAGTTGAACTATTTTTTGCCATATAGCTTGTCTAACTCCTCGTACACATCGTAAATATTATCTAGCTTACCGCCCATTATACAAACATACCCATCATAGCCCAAATTGGCCTTAAACAAAATAGGACGGCTATCATCATCTTCACTCTTAACGAGTACTGTCTTTACCTCAACGATAGACTCCTCATATTTCATATCCTTGAGGGCTGGGATAAAACGCACCACATCGTTATACATTTGTTTGTAATTACTCTGGAAAGAACTTTTGTCGAGATAGGCGTGCGTGTCAATTTTTTCAGCCGGCGTATCCTCGTTGTCAACCCATGACTCGTGCGGCGTATACCTGACATGAGAAAGTGTGTATAATCCCCTAGAAGGAAACGGCATAATCGAGAAAAACGGACCGTCCATCACCGTAATACTAAAGTCCTTTAGGTGCTCCGGCAAACTTACTAAGCACATTTCTGTAACTTCATGCTTCAAGCCAACAAGCGGTATATTTGATGCACGATGGAGCGTGTTAATGTTAGCATACGTGCAATTTAATACGAAGTCGCCCCTGAATTTGCCACCATCAGTAATAACGCACAGTCCATCTGGCGTTTCATCAATCACCGTAACGCGACAGCCCGTGTGAAGCGTTATCCCCGGACGATCGTTAATTTGCCGCAGTAAGTCGTCTCTCAGGGCGTGGGCATTAAAGGCATATTCTTTAACCTTAAAGACTTCTTCAATGAGATTTTTATTAAACATTTTTTGAATGTTTGGCGGAGCTACCGCTATATCTGCCTCAATCTTATCCGCAAAATTCTTGAATTGATGTGCATTAACCTTGGATAGATGCTTGGCAACAGCATAGTATTTATTAAAATCTGAATGAATTGCCGCTCCAAACTGTTTCGTAAAGCGTGGAAAATTAACCGCCGAACGATATCCCGTTAGAATACTTCTCGGGTAGTGATAGCCATTGTGTACCCTGGCCTGGTTAACATATGACGCCCGAGTCATCGTCTGCTTTTCTTTCTCTAAAATATCAATATTCTTGACGTCCAGGGTGTCGTACAGGTACAGCGCTACACTCAATCCATAAAAACCGCCGCCAATTATCACCGTTTTATTACGCACGTTTTCTCCGTTTTTTAACTATGTTACCAATATACAAACCAACTACCATATAGACAAACAGAAGTAGCGGCATATAAAATACGATACCGTTAATGTGAGCATGCGGCAAGGCGTGTCCAGGCATAAGAATTAACCAACTCAGTGCCCCAGCTAATGAAATGTGTAACGACCATAGGAATGAACGATAATACTTGAAGGACGGGTGTCGCCTCTTAAGATAGAATAACACTAAATACCCCACAAGTACCCAAACGAGTATCGACTGAACAATCTCACCAAACACCCCCTTGATCGATAGCGGCAAGCTCAGTGCCGGCAATAGTACATAGTTACCGGCGTTTATCGCCAGATACTGATATGTTGATCCTTTATCTTTTGCCAGCTCCTCCATATTAATAAATCGATCGGCAAATGTATATGACTCAGGTAGCAGCGTCTTTAAGTTACCAATAGCATGAGCTCGCATCTTTCTAATTCCCGAAAGCCCTCTCTCCGATGCCCGCTCATTAATCATCTTGAGAGCGGTGTCTGAGGAGTGGTAGTAATCAGAGAGTGCCATAAAGTTGGTTGCGTACGCACCAACAAAGGCCACAACAACCACGATACATGTCATGACGGCGTGCTTCCAGGGGCTGATAACTTTTTGTTTATTATTGACGAGTTCAAAGAATATGATTGGTACAAATACAGATATAGCAATTGTTGATATATACTCATAGCCGCCCAGAAGTTTTAAGAATAGCAATATGGTTTCACCGAGGTAGAATAGCCACATTCTCTTTGATGACTTACAGTATGAGTAACTCAGAAAGGCAAAGGCAAACGGAGCAAACATCAGCGGCTCTATCCAATACATATTTTGCGCATAGCCGACAACCCACGGACTAAATGCAACCAGTGTCGCGAATACTGCTGCGGCAAGAAGGCCAAACAACTTCCTGACTCTAAGGGTTACAAGTGCCATAAGGGCCGCCATGGCTGCAGATAGAACTACATTAACTTTCTTAAAATATACCGGCAATTTCGCACTATCGTTTGGTGCTAGTGCGGTAATTATTCTCGCCTGTAGACCGTATTGCGAAGCATACGGTTTGAGCAGGCTGGCATCACAATCTTCAGCCATCATGACTGAATTATAATATTCATTTTTAGCAACGATTAGCGGCCCGCTATAACCAGATTTTTCCTTACAACGAGCCGTCTTTTCTACTATAGCCGATGAGTCGCGCTGAAAGCCATCAAACCATTCGCGCCACAAACCGACTCCAAAAATATTACCAAAGAAAGATAAAAACAAAACCCCCCAGACAACTCCAAAAAACAGTATGCTCTTTTTTCGCTCCATAATACTTATCATATAGTATCATAACTTAACGATAGACTAAAGTAACCACCTAAACTATAATAACGTCATGAAACCACTTTTATCTATCATCGTTACCGCCCATCACGAAGGCCTTATTGCCCATAAAACCATGCGCTCTATTGAGCGCGCTGTTAGTCTTCTTCGGGATAGCGATATTTCTTACGAAATAATCATATCAATTGACCGTGGCGATGAAGAAACAATTCGCTACTTCAGTAATTATACCGCTCTGCCGATCGCTATACACCAATGGGATCATGGCGACCTCGCACAGTCTCGCAATAGTGCCATCACCAAAGTACGTGGCCGTTTTACTGCGTTTATCGACGCCGATGATTTGATGAGTGCCAACTGGTTACGCGATAGTGTGCAATTTTTAACAGCTCACTCCTATGGTAAGTATGTTGCTCATAGCGCATATACTATTGAATTTGAGGGGGCGAGCGCCATTGTCGAAAAAGTCGGCCATACTAATAAAGACCGCGACACCCTGCTGAGTGTACTCTCGGGACGATGGAACTCGGTCATTATTGCGCCAAGCACTTTACTTCGCCAATTTCCGTATACACCAAATAGCCCCGGATATGGCTACGAGGATTGGTTTATGAGCTGTCAGTTCATCCAGCATGGTGTGAAAAATGTCCTCATTCCGGAAACCGCTATCTTTGTTCGCCGTAAGGCCACTGGCTCGGAATGGGCACGCCAAAAAACTAGCCGCTCAGTGCTCCACGCCCACCCCCTCTTTAGTCCATCGCACTTTCGTACCATCAAGCTTGACTCGGTTGCCACGCCTGCCTCAGAGCAGCGGCGCCAAACAAAAAATACCATCAAAGAACTGCTGATTCGTTCTCGCATTCCACTAGGGTTAGTCAAGCGGCCGCTGGCAATCATCCGACGCGGACGCAATGCGTTCAAAAAGAAGAAATCGACACCGGCGACCGAGGTGCTGCCAGCATGGCTTGATGCTGAATGGCGAGCATTACATCATATTGAGAAACTAATTTTTCCACCACATCCATTACCGACAGTGTACCACACAATTACCGATGATCATTATCGTGTTGGTTTAGCCTACTGGCAAATGTGTCGTGATTCACGAAACGATAGGTATGATTATGTGTTGTTCGTACCGTGGCTCAAGCGTGGCGGTGCTGATCTATTTGCTCTTAACTACGCCAACACCGCTGCGTCACTCGGCAAGAAAGTTCTGGTCATTGCTACAAATGAGGTTGACGCTAATTACTCAGAGTGGCGACCACGACTTAACATCGACGTAGATTTCGTGCCGTTTGGGACAATTACTCGATTTTTCCCAATGGAACAAAAATATAGGTTACTAGAGCAACTGATCGAAAATATCCACGTGCCGGTGCTCCATATCCTCAATTCAGAGCTAGCCTATGATTTTGTGCGAGATCACGCAGTATATATCAAGGCCACTGGTAAAAAAGTTATTGCTACGTCCTATAGCCAAAGCACTGATGAAACTGGACGAGTGTTTGGTTTTTCGCACAGTCACCTACCGCAAGTCTATCACCTGCTGGCCGAGATAACCACCGACAATGAAGCCGTCAAGTCAATGTGGGTTAACGAATATGCTTATGACACGGATGCAATTACCGTTCACCATCAACCACTTGATAGCAGTATGTATACACCAATAGCAAAGTTGGCTGGTCAAAGGCGTATTCTTTGGGCGTCCCGCCTATCACCAGAGAAATTACCTCAATTAGTCGCAGCCATTGCTGATTTGTTGCCGGGTGATGTCCACGTTGATATGTACGGTGACGCATCGAGCGAGTTTCCCACTCATAAACTACCGTCACATCCACGGGTTCATTACCGCGGCGGCTTTAACGGTATACCGTCACTACCTGTTGATAACTATGACGTCTTTCTCTATACATCGCTCTTTGACGGCATGCCAAATACGCCAATTGAGATAGCCCTGTGCGGCTTGCCCCTAGTAGCAGCACGCGTTGGTGGAGTAGCAGACTTTGTTGGTACATATGGACAGATTGTTGATGATATCACCAATCCAAAAGCCTACGCTGATGCGTTAACTGTTGTTCTGGACAATCCTAAGACAGCGTTTGCTAACGCTCAATCTCTACGAAAGCAGGCGCTACGTGATTTTTCACAAAAAAGGTTTTTGACAGAAGTTAGGCGTATGCTTAAGCGATAATTGTCCGCTCTACTCGCGCACCCTCATCTCACCCTTCACCGCCTCGTTACCAGTCTCAAGCGGTGGAGCAGCATATTCGTGCCAAGTACGGCCGTCAAAGGTGGAGAAGTAGGCGCGGTAGACACCAACTGGGAAGGAACGAGTGGTCTTGAATTCTTGTTCTTGACCAGGTTGAATGGTAGTTGGTTGGAGACAGCCGAGATCATAGTTTGCTCCATGTTGGTTGCGCATAATGAGACAGGTGCGGTTAGTGGTAGTGATGGGTTGGCTGGCAAAGTTCTTGATCTTAAAGGTGGTAGTGACTGGCTCACCGGCACGTGGAGTGGAATTAGAGAAAGTGATGCCCTGAGTGAGGGTGGGGTTAGGGAGGATGGTGAATGATAAGCTGGTTACTTCCTTACCAGTCAACCCCGGTAGCGCCACCCCTTCGTTCCAGCGACTACCATCGTATAGCGCAAAGAAGGCTCTATACGTGCCCGGTTTGTCAAAAGGACGACTTAGCGAAAACTGCACACTACCATTTGGAGCAATTCCCTTTGTCGATTGACAGCCGAGGTCATGGTTCTCGCCACGTGAACCCCGAATAATGTAGCACAGGCGCTGATCAGTCTGCGACACCGCCGAACTAAGATTACGCAGAGTGAATGAGCCGGTCAGCTTGTCACCAGCACGCGCCGGCGCTGGCGTTATTGATAATCCCTGTGACATGACGACATCTTGCAGCACTCTCATCTCACCCTTCACCGCCTCGTTACCAGTCTCAAGCGGTGGAGCAGCATATTCGTGCCAAGTACGGCCGTCAAAGGTGGAGAAGTAGGCGCGGTAGACACCAACTGGGAAGGAACGAGTGGTCTTGAATTCTTGTTCTTGACCAGGTTGAATGGTAGTTGGTTGGAGACAGCCGAGATCATAGTTTGCTCCATGTTGGTTGCGCATAATGAGACAGGTGCGGTTAGTGGTAGTGATGGGTTGGCTGGCAAAGTTCTTGATCTTAAAGGTGGTAGTGACTGGCTCACCGGCACGTGGAGTGGAATTAGAGAAAGTGATGCCCTGAGTGAGGGTGGGGTTAGGGAGGATGGTGAACTGCGCCCGGTTACCAGCACTAGCCGGCGTTGGCACCGGATACTGCGCCTCGGTCCAGGTTGTCCCCTTGTCGAGAGTACCACTAATTCGCACCTTGTATATACCACTTTCTCGTGGAATAAACTCTTGGTCATAGGCATAGGTTGCACCCGGCGCAAGGCTATTAACCGTATCAAAGCGAGCGTCGGCATTTCGTCCGCTCGGACTAGTAATTGCCGCGCCAAAATAACCGAGGTCGATTGGCTTCGGACTATTGTTTTTAACCGTGAAGCGGATCCGCGTTGATTGCCCAACGTGAGTTCGTTGGTTCTGAATAGTTACTGGGGAAGTTACTGTTGGCGCCGTCTGCACAAACGTCGACACTTCGCGGCTATGGCCCGGAGCTGATTCTGGATAATTATTACTCCAACCGTTGCCCTCACGGTAATTTGTGATCCAGAATTTATAATTCTCCTCTTTCGTTAACTTAGTTGTCACTCGGTAGGTATATGTCTGCCATGGCTCAAGAATAACCCGTTGGCTACCAAAGTCATAGTTATTCCACTTGCTATCACGGGCGGCTATCGCCATGGTCCCCAAGTCGCGGCGCTGATTTGTGGCGTTACGGATAGTAAACGATGCGGTTATTGTCATGTCCGTAAATAGTTTTGACCCGGTCCCCGCCGTTCTCACTGACAACGGCGATTCAATTCGCACAGATTTCAGCGGCGAACCAAACCATTCATTAAAGAAGCGCCAGAAATTACGATTACCATACGCCCCACAATGTGCCGTCCCTGGATAGGCGTCAAGGGCGCCTTGATTTGGCTGATATGGGGTGTAGTTGTATAAATTAGCTGTTGCTTGATTCTCGATATATACCCATGAGCCGCCGCAGGCTGCGCTTGTGTTATACTGGATGTAGTTTGATCGGCCAGCCTTATAGCGATATTCACCCGGTCGATTAGTATATAGCCGGAATTGGCGCGCCGCCATCCGTAGCTGATTATACATACCAGCATACTCGTTTGAACAATTCGCTGTATTACCCGGCCCGCTATCAGGACAAGCAAAGCCCATGGCGTACTTGTACTGGCTCTTGAGCGGCCAGACATCAGTAAATAACGACCCCTGTTCTTTCTTTAGTGTCACCAGCATTACTTGTGGATTAATGCCAAATTCTTTTGATACATTCCAAATAATATTGGCCACCGACAGGCCGCCAGCAAACCAGCCGCCTCCTTTTTCAAATGAGGTTTCTTTCGTGCTTGGATTTTCATGATAATCACGCAGGCAGGCATACGGTGGGCCGTGCCAACCGCGTTTAGCTGCATATTGCGCTCGCGTACCTCCGCCATACTCAGACGGCCCAGTTCCCCACGTATCGCAGGCTGGCGTATGACTGTTGATAAAGTTTTGGATGTCTTGAACACTTGAAAATGTATTGGTATCATAAAAAACATTGTCATCAATAATTCGTCCAGGACTCCATGGTGACAACGCTCCTGTTTTTGGCCAGAAGACAACCCCTAGACCAACAACACCAACGACGATCAGTGTATACCCGACACGCTTTAGCCAAGATAACTTCACACGCTGCAACCGAATCATCGTAGCCCCTCCTTACGGAACGACGGCCCGTTCGTAGACTCCCCGGCGTATACGCCCGACGAGTAAGCAACCTTGATCGACATGTCAGTGCCCGATGGTAATTCTGACAGTGGAATCTCGGCCATCCGACAATTCGTCGAGCTCGGACCAGCGTATGCGCCAGTTTGGCGCGAAACTTGACCACCAGACCAGTAGACTGTGAAGGTACAGCTGCCACCATTTTCGACAATAGCGTTAACGCCGCCATCAATCTGTAGACGCTGGCGATCACCACTCAGACCGTAGCCACTTACGATTGGCGTCACTGCTCGTTTTGAGCCGCGTTGCTCACCAGGACCAGCTGGCTTATCGGGGCTTCGACCATCGCGCTCTTCTGGCTTCGTCTTACTGTCGTCAACTTTCTTATTGCCATCTTTGTTGCTGTTATTTTCCTTTGCTCGGGACGAATTAGCATCATCTTTGGCCCGCTCTGTTTGTTGTGGCCGCGTTATCGCATAAACAACCGCCGCAATGGCAATCACGATGACCGCACTTACTAAACTAATTATTACAATCTTGGTCCTCTTTGGCGATGTTTGTTTAACTCGCATAGTGTTGTTTCCCCTGTTTTATCCTATCAGCTTAAGCATAACAGTTAATCGTTGGGTTTTCAATATTTTGCCAATAAAGATGCTATAATATCCCGTATGAATGCACAGAAATCCCAAGTTAAACCACCATTGGTGTCAATTATTACCGCCACCTATAATGACGAAACATACATTGAGTCCTCAATCCGCTCCGTGCTGTTACAAGATTTTACTGATTTCGAGTACCTTATTATTAATGATGGCTCAACCGATAATACAAAAAAAATCGTTCAGCGCCTTCAAAAAGAAGATAGCCGCATTCGCCTCATTAATCAAAAAAATAGCGGCCTAGTAGCCTCACTCAACCGCGGCATTACCGAAGCGCGCGGTACTTACATTGCCCGTATTGATGGCGACGACGAGTGGTTGCCGCACAAATTGAAAACTCAGGTTGCTATGCTTGAAGCAAATAAAAACCTAGTTCTGGTTGGCGGAGGCGCAGAAATCATGAACCAAAATAGCGTGCCGACTGGTTTTATTTTTAACGTTGCTCGTAATGAAGATATCAGACTTGGTCTTTGCATTTTTAATCAATTCTGCCATTCATCGGTCATTTATCGCCGCCAGGCAGCACTTGATGCTGGTCTTTACCCTGACACCTGTCCAGCCGAGGATTATGACCTGTTTAGTAAATTTGCCGAACATGGTGAACTTGCTAACGTACCTTACCCCGTTTTTCGCTATCGCATTAGTGACGGCAGTATCTCGGCTAAACGCCGCGATGAGCAAAATCGTCTCGCTAAAAAGTTTTCGTTTCGCAACTGGGATATCGTTCAGCCGACGGTCACTAGTCGTGCCGACATCAAACGTGCTTTCGCCTATTATATCAAAAATCCAATTAACCATGATTTTGGAATTAGCCACAAGCACGCCTACACTTTTGTACTAATGCGCATTGGTTATCGTATGCTTCAAAAGGGACAGGTTGGCAAGGGACTCCATCAGCTTTGGAACGTGGCATCAACCGGGCGCACTGCCTCCAAGATCGTTGTTAAGTGGGGGCTTGATATCATCAAGATTAAGCTTCGACCATCACGTCGAAAAACAAAAACAGCAGCTTAGCAGTAGTACGAAGACAGAATATCACCAAACTATTGGACGGGCTATCCTTTTCTATCTGTGATCGTGGCGCCACTGCCGCGGAATCAATGTTAATCCCCCAAACGACTGCCCAACTACTGAAAAGTCTTTCGTGATAGTAAATTCCTCGGCACGATAAGCAACGTCATACTTTACTGACCCATCGTGATTGAGAAGATTAACATCAACATAATACGACCCCGGGCCCAAGTTTGCCTCAATATCAAGTGTCAGTTTTTTGTCTTTCGGTAGCTCAGCAA
This sequence comes from Candidatus Saccharibacteria bacterium oral taxon 488, assembly GCA_046846435.1. Classification (GTDB taxonomy): domain Bacteria; phylum Patescibacteriota; class Saccharimonadia; order Saccharimonadales; family Saccharimonadaceae; genus Nanosynbacter. Next base: position 849,335 of record CP128407.1, read on the forward strand.
AACCCTCACGATTAGTAATAAAATTCGATACCAAATCACTGTCCTTGCGATACAAATCAACCATGATTGCTCGCGTCTTATCATGATGCCAAGCGATATCAAACGAGATGGTTTCGCCAACCTTAAAGCTACGCTGCTTTTTACCTGTCGCGTCGCGGAGTGTAACATCAACATTTCCGCCAGTATACTGCCGGTTCTTATCAATACTCGCGTCAATCACTGCCTGGTTCAGCCGACTATACTCGTCAGCCACCTGCACTGGGTCTCCCTCTTTGATAATTGTGCCGTCTTGGATTAGTACGGCACGATTACAAAACTTCTTGACTGTTTCCATATCATGGGTAACCAGAACAACCGTCTGGCCACTTGCCTTGTACTGCTCAAATATATCAATACACTTGCGCTGAAACGCCTCATCACCGACAGCCAACACTTCATCAAAAATCATAATATCATTACGCGCCTTAATTGCTACCGAAAACGCCAATCGTACCTGCATACCCGACGAATAATTTTTCAACTTCTGATCCATAAACGGTTCAAGTTCAGCAAAGGCAACGATCTCATCATACATCGCCTCCATCTCTTTACGAGTGAACCCAAGTAGCGCTCCATTCAAAAAAACATTATCTCGGCCAGACAGCTCCGGGTTGAAGCCAACACCCAGTTCAATAAATGGTGTCAGCTTACCATGTAGCTGAATACTACCGCTCGTCGGTTGATATACACCGGCGAGAATTTTAAGCATGGTACTTTTTCCCGAGCCATTCCGACCAACAACGCCGAAAAAATCGCCCTGATTAACAGTAAAACTAACCCCGTCTAGTACTTTCTGGACGGTCTTTTTGTTTCGCTTGATAATGTTAACGAAGGCATGTTTAATGCTTGAGTTTTTAGTCTGCGGCAGTACAAACTCTTTGTGTATATCCTTGACTACAATAGCCGGTCTTGTCATCTAAATATCCTCCGCAAATGAACGTTGCTTACGCTGGAAATGCCACCACCCCAGCCCAAATAACCCGATAGTTGTCGCAATCGGGATGAACCATAGTAGTGGGTTGTGAAATGTCTGCCAAATTGTCTGAGACGCTGGGTTATTAGGCATTAATGCGTACCGAGCATCCTGAATAATTTGTGTGACTGGGTTGAAAAACGCCACCTTCTGGATAACTGCAGGCATATAGATGATGGCAAAGATGATACCACTAGCATAGAACCCAGCCTGCAACAAAATCTCCCAGATATACGCGATATCACGAAACGTTACGTAGAGTGCCGAGAGTAGCAGAGATAGGCCAATTGATAGCAAAAATAACTGGGCAATTATTGGGATTAACAACAACCATAACAAGGTTGGCATCAAACCGCTCAGTAGCGCAAAAATTACCACCACAACCATCCCGAGGCCAAGATTGATTAGTGCTGAGACAGAGCTAGCGATCACCAGGAGGTGTCTCGGGATTGCCACCTTACGAATTAATTGTCCATTTTCTACCACCGAACGAGTACCTACCATGGTTGCCTCGGAGAAAAAGTTCCACAGCACAACGCCAATCAATAACCAGACACCAAAATATTCAATCCCCCTGCTACCTTGCGGGAATGCATAGGTAAAAAGTACATACAAGATACCAAATATGAAGAGCGGCTTCAGAAGCGACCATACATACCCGAGGGCAGAGTTTTGATAACGAACCTTAAAGTCCGTACTAACCATTGCGCGCAAAATTGCCCGATTTTTTTCATTACCAAAGAGATGTTTCACCCCCCGATTATACCAAATTACACCAAAAAGATATATACTTGTAAAATGAATCAGGACCGGTTACGGGTTGTTATCATACGCAATGCTGCATCTCATGATTTTGGGGGTGGTGAGCGATTTCCAGTGTTCTTAGCTCAGGAGCTACGAGAGCTGGGCCATTTGCCGGTTATTTTTAGTCACCACACGACGCTCTGTGACTACGCCAAGCACGAACGGTTGATTTACCACCGCTCTTGGTGGTGGTCTCGACAAAACTGGAGTGGCTGGCGAGTTGTATTAATACCACTATATGTACTCTGGCAGCTGCTACTCACTTTGTATTATATTGTCCAATTTCGTCGCTATAAGGCTGATGTTGTTCATGTACAAAGTAAGGATGATTTTATTGCCGGGTCAATCGCTGGTAAAATTATTGGAGCCCGTGTGATCTGGACCGACCACGCCGACCTCAAACATGTCTGGAAACAGCTCAGCGTATGGTATAAAAACCCGACTGGTAAGCTGGTTGCTTGGGCGGCACGCTTTGCCGACGCAATTACCCTCGTTAGCCAGAGTGAATGCCGTCTCGTTTCTGATAATCTGCCGTCAACCTCACCAATTCATCGTAAATTAACCGTTATCTATAATGGTGTCAACGACCAGAAAACACCACACACACCCATCAAAAGCCACCCGTTCACGTTCTGTATCGCCGGTCGCCTGGTTGTTGATAAGGGAGTTAGCGAAGCGATCGCTGCATTCAAACGACTTCACGCTACACATCACGACACGCGCCTCATTCTGATCGGCGATGGACCAGATCGCTCACAATTTGAAAAACAGGCCACGGGATTACCGGTCACCTTTCGTGGCCACCAAACAGACCCCCTCCCTGAAGTTGCCACCGCTGACGTATATCTTCATCCAACATACCACGAGGGGTTTAGTGTTTCACTCGTTGAGGCCAGTATGCTCCAGCTACCAATTATCGCCACTGACGTTGGCGGCAATCCAGAGATTATTCATCATAATAAAACCGGCCTCCTCGTCCCCGCTAAAGATTCGACAGCACTGCATCACGCCATGGAGCAGCTATATTCTAACCCCAGGCTTCGCGCACATCTAGCCACCGCTGCCCGCCGTCAATATCTCGCCTCGTTTGTTTTTCATACCATCGTTGAAACACAATTTATTCCTTTGTATGAAAACGGTTTATAATATACCTATGAAGATTCGTATTGAAACCGCTGCCCTCACCGCTCCCAATATATCCGGGGTTGGTCATTACACCCGTATGTTAACCAATAGTTTAGCCCTTTATTCACCGCCAGGAACTGAAGTTTCAGCGTTTTATTTTAATTTTTTGAGCAAGCATCGGGATCCTATTCTAAACAACTCAATCAAGCATGAAAAACACACGCTCATGCCGCAGCGGCTATTTGCTAAGCTCCAGAGTTACGGTCTACCGTTACCGTACGACCTGCTGTCTTCGCCTGTTGATGTCGCGATTTTTCCGAATTTCGACCGCTGGACAACCAGTAAGGCAGCTATTACTGCCGTTGTCATTCACGACCTTGGCTATCTTTATTTTCCTGAAACGATTGAACAGCGTAATTTAGCCCATTTACGCCGCCGTGTCGCCCATGCAACCCGAGTAGCCGACCTCATCATTACCGTCTCGGAGTCAGTCAAATCAGAAATTATCGCCGAATACGGCGTACCAGCTTCGAAAATTATCGTCACACCAATACCAGCTGACCCAATTTATTCTCAACCGGGTACAATCGACGTTGCCGCCAAATATAACTTACCAACCAAGCGGTATATCTTTTCAATCGGCAATCTCGAGCCACGCAAAGATTTACCGACAATGATTGCCGCCTTTCGCGCTCTACCAAGCAAAATCCGCAAACAGTATTCATTAGTGCTAGCTGGCGGTAAGGGCTGGAAGACCGAGACTACTGAACATGCTATCGCTGAGGCTCAAGCTGCAGGTGAACATATTATCCGCCCGGGATACATTCCCCAGGAAGACGTACCTGCATTTTATCAGCAAGCAGACCTTTTTTGCATGAGCTCCATTTACGAAGGATTCGGCATGCCGATTGTTGAGGCACTGACTAGCGGTACGCCGGTCGTTGCCTCCGATATTCCTGTGCTCCGCGAGGCTGGTGGAAATGCGGTTCTTTACGCTCAGCCTAAGAATCCCGACGACTTCATGAAAAAAATGCTCTCTATCATCGCTGACCCGCAAAAAGCACGCCTTGATATGAAAACTGCGGTTCAAGCTCATCTCAATACTATTTCCTGGCAGAATAATACCGAGCGCCTCATCGCTGCTTTCAAGGAGGCCATTGCCGCCAAAAAACATCGCACCAACTAGGGTTTATGGGTTATACTTATCATTATGGCTCGCTTCAAACACTACATCACCAACCACGCCACTAAGCTCCGCTTCATCCTCATCGGCACCATCAACACCGCCATTGATTTTAGTGTGTTGTTTATGTTGACCTGGTTTATCAGCACGCCGAAAGAATTAGCCAATATTATCTCGACAACCATCGCCTTTAGTTTCAGCTTCGTCGCCAATCGATCATTCACCTTTCGCTCACGCACCGGCAATATTCGCCGTCAGCTACTCCTCTTTACCCTCGTCACCTTGTTTGGTCTCTGGGTAATCCAGACTATCATTATTGCGCTACTTGCGCCAATTTTCATTGGCTTTAACCTCAGTCAGCCGGTAGCACTATTCGCCAGTAAGCTCATCGCCACCGTCGCCAGCCTCATCTGGAACTACCTGCTCTACACCAACGTTGTCTTCAAAGATTAAGAACTCTTCTGTGAAATCACCAAATGTCGCGCACGGCCTTCGCCCTCGGAGTGAGTCTCAATATCACTATAATCACTCGCCACGTGGTGCACCACCCAGCGATCAGCCGAATTCAATTCAACAATCTTCGTCTCGCCCGTCCGCCGCACCTCTTCGATCCAGCCGCGCGCCTTGTCAGCAATCTTTTCAGCATGCTGCTTCTTATAATCAGCAATATCAACATTCACTCGCACCAGCGCTGCCTGACGGTTGCGCAAAATCGCTGACACCACCGTCTGTAGACTCCGTAACGTCTCGGCATTCCGCCCAATCAGCAAACTATTACGTTCACTCGACGGCACAACAGCCTTGATAACATCGTCTTCAACACTAACATCGACATCCAGATTGAGATCAAAGAACGCCAAAAAGTCCTCTAGGTATTTCTTGACAAATTCAATGGTCGCGATTTGATCCATATAGCCTCCTTAGTCTTTCGCTTTTATCCGCGTAATGTTCGCCTCAGTCGCCGTGGCCGCTCGTTGCGAAGCGGCTTTTGATTTTTTCACTGACGTTGTCGCTGACTTACTCGTAGATTTCGACGCTCGCTTTTCGCCGGCAATTTGCTGCATCTCTGTCCCGTCTTGCTTGAGAATAATGGCGTTTTGGATATAAGCGGCGATGTTTGAGGTTGCCATATAGAGTGCCAACGCCCCTGGCAGACTGATCATAATAAGGAACATAAACACCGGCATAACCTTCATCATTTTGCGCGTGACAATGGCGTTAACTTCGGTTTGATCGGCGTTCTTGCCTTCACCGGCCTCCATCAGCACATCACGTAGTCGCTTCTTATTGTCCGAGCTTGGCGACATTTGCTTTGATAATAAATACTGTAAAACGGCAGCTACCAGAGCGAGGATGAGTAACCCGATTGATACGCCGTTTGATGATAACGCTTGCTTCGTCAAGTCCATCAGCCCCAAGAAATTCTGGTTAAAGTGATCTGGATTGGCGATCAAGTGCTTGACCGGCCCCCACTGCTCCATTACGTCGTAGGTGTACTTGGCGAGCTCTGAGCGCTGCAATACGAATATCTGCACCACGCGGTAAATCGCGATCAGTACTGGCAGCTGGATAAGGAGTACTAGGATAGAGCTCATCGGCTTGATGTTATGCTTTTTATACACATCCATCATCGCCATCGCTCGCATCTGTGGATTGCTCTTATATTTTTTGTTCAGCTTGGCAAGCTCGGGCTGTATCTTGCGCATCGCTTTAGCCTGGTGGAGTTGCTTCTTAACTAGTGGCCACAAGAGTAACCGCACAATTATTGTAAATAGTACAACGCTAACTCCAAAATCGCCGCCCGGGATCAGCGCGTAAATCGCCATCAGCAAGTTAAAAATTGGCTGCACAATAACCACATCAAACATATTCATGTCCTCATTATACCAGAGGTGGCGCTATTTATACAGCCCGGCTTGCGAAAAGAGTTGTTTTACTGCCGTTCTTAAATCGTCATGCGGCATCAGTAGCACCTCCGGCGAAAACACCATAATGACAACATCAAACCCGCCCCGAATATGTGGCAATTCTAGTCGGACAATTTCGTAAATTCGGCGGCGAACACGATTGCGCTTAACGGCAGACTTGAGCACCTTTTTGCTAATCACTACCGAAAAGCGGCCATGACGGCGGCGTGGATTGGCAATATATTTCATGGTGAGCTGCGACGAGCGAATTGCCTGCCCGCGCATATAGACGTAGCGCAGGCTACCATGACCATGAAATCGGTTGACGTGACGTAACATAGGTCCAGTATAGCAAAATCCCGCCCTGTTAGGCGAGGCGGGAGTTCACAGTTAGATAGCGATTTTGGCGCGACCCTTGAGGCGACGGCGCTTCAGAACAGCGCGACCAGCCTTGGTCGAAACACGAGCTCGAAAACCGTGCGTCTTTGCGCGATGTCGCTTGTGTGGTTGAAATGTTCGCTTTGGCATATCGTCATTTAGTGTAGCCTTTTTTGACATTTTTTGCAAGCCATGGATAAACTTTCCACCGTTTCCGCTGCTTTTTCCACATATTTATCAGGGGTGGCTCATCGCTGTGGAAAAGTCACCTCGAGAGGCCCTGGATTTTATGATGGCGCCTGTGCTTGTGGAAAAGTCTGATTTTTTGCTATAGTAAAGTCATTAAGCTAGTTCCGAGGGGGAAGGTATTGTGAATAGTCAAGCTATTTGGCAGGGA